>NZMG01000001.1 GCA_002694465.1 Flavobacteriaceae bacterium
GTTGTGGTTACACAAAATGCGCCTTTTACAGTCGATTTAGGGCCAGATATTGATACTTGTGACAACTCACCTATTGTATTAGATGCTAGTCCAACACCATCAACGCCGGGTGTTACTTATGAATGGTTTATTAATGGAATATCTCAGGGTCCTCCATCAACCACACAGAATACTTTTTTGGTAACAGCACCTAATTCTGCTTTATATGGTGTTGAAGTTATTGATCCCACAGATCCAACATGTATAGTTAATGATGAAGTTAATATTAATTTTTACTTACAACCTTATATTGATAGTCCTCCAAACGACTTATTTATTTGTGATGATGGAGCCAATCCAGGAATTTTTGATCTCACAGTAAATGAGCCTGTGGTCCTAGGACCACAAAATCCAGCTGATTTTAATATATTTTATTTTAATGGCACTGGAGTTGATATTACGGCAATGGCTGGGGCATACCCCATAGTAGGATCAAATGAAATAATAACTATTAGGCTTGAAGATTTAACCGGAACTTGTTTTGCTGAAGCTACTTTTGAAATTACTTTCTCCCAAGCGATCGCGGGATCTGTAGCAGACTATGGCTTTTGTGATCAAGATAATTCTGGTGATGAAGATATTGATTTGCCTTTTACTTTTAATGCCTCTGTTTTAAATGGTCAATCTCCATCCAATTTTACAATCACCTATCATATTAGCCAAGCAGATGCAGATGCGGATATAAATCCATTGCCTACACCCTATACAGTTTTACCTCCTTCGGTTCAAATTTTTATACGGTTTGAAAATAATACAGATCCCACTTGTTTTGATACCACTCAAAACTTCACCATATTTTTATATTCCCCTCCAAATGTGCCACCGCCACCTCCCTTAATTTTATGCGACGACGACAATGATGGGTTTATGGAGTTTGATTTAAGTATGGCTGATGATGATTTAACGGGTGGTGATCCTGATTTGGTAGTGACCTACCACGGTACGATGTTAGATGCCGAGAATGGGATATTGCCCATAGGTCCTTTGTATACGAATGATAATCCTTGGAACGACAATGTATGGGCTAGGATAGAGAGTTTAAGCAGCAGTTGTTATTCGGTAGTAGAGCTGTTGTTGGAGGTTAGGTTTAGTCCTGTAGCTACGGAGCCTTCGGGCCCTTTGCGATTGTGTGATGATGCAGTAGCCGATGGATTTACGAGTTTTGATTTAACGGTAGTAGCCGCGGAAGTATTGGGTAGTTTGGATCCCTTGGAGTTTGATCTGTACTATTATGAAGACGAGTTGGATGCGATAGCTGCTGGGGATGTTGCCTTGACAGCTCCGGATTTTTCGCAGGCGATACCAGACCCTACAGATTACATCAATACGTCGAACCCCCAGACGATTTATATTTTGGTGGTGGGTAACGGCAATAGTATAGACCCAAACAATGGTGCCAATGGTTGTTACGATATTGTTCCCTTGGAGCTTATTGTGGATCCTTTACCTCCTAATTTAGGTCCTTTTGAGATGTATTTGTGTGATGATGAATTAAACGGTAGCACACCTACCGATGAGATAAGCACCTTTGATTTAACTTCACAGGATATTGTTCTTACGGGTGGCGATCCAGATTTGGTAGTGACGTGGTATGCGACCCCTGGTGACGAGGTAGCGGACAATCCTATTGCTGACCCTACGATGTACCAGAATGTGATGACCCCCGAGACGGTTGTTGCAAGGATAGAGAGCCAGTATGGCTGTCGCACCGTGGTAACGATGACCATTACGGTACTTCCCAACCCTTCTCCCAATATGTCACCGGACCCTCTTGAGCTTTGTGACAATGAGGACACTACGGGTGATTTTGACAATGGTATATCGAGTGGATTTGATTTGACCCAGCGCGATACAGAGATTATCGATGGTGATCCCAATGTATCGGTATTATATTATGAGACCTTGGCAGAAGCCCAGGCGGGATTACCAGGGACAGAGCTTCTAAGTCCTTATACAAACATTGTTCCGGGGAACCAGATTGTGTACGCACGTGTGACGCGTGATGCTCCTCCTGCGATTTTGCCTTGTTATACGGTAGTGGAGTTGGAGTTAATAGTGATAGCCTTACCCGATGCGCCAACGGAAGAATTTATTGATCCTATGTTTGAGTGTGATGATGATGGAGATGGTCAGGCGTTGTTTGATTTAACACAGAACGATCCTTATGTGTTGGGTGTTCAGGACCCAAATGATTATGTTCTGCCTATCACGTATTATACTTCATTGGCCGATGCACAGGCGCCTATCAATGCGATTGCTCCGGCCGATTCCTTTTTAAGTGGTGGTCAGACCATATGGGTACGTTTGGAGAGTTTGGTTACGGGTTGTGCAAGGATTAGTTCTTTTGAGCTTGAGGTCGGGGCTTTCCCTTCCATAGGTACGGGAGATGATTTGTATTTGTGTGATGATGAGATAGGGGGCAGTACCACTACGGACGGTTTATCGACCTTTGATTTAACGCAGAACACCTCGGTGATCGATATGGGCAATCCCGATTTAACGGTGACCTATTATGCCACTGCTAGTGACCAGGCCAATGATATTCCTATTGCCACTCCTTCGGCGTATCAAAATATCATAACACCACAGCAAGAGATATTTGTGACGGTAGTAAGTGGAGAGAGTTGTCCAGCATATACGAGTTTTTTCATTAATGTAGAGTCCAATCCTAGTGCTCCGGAGCCTACCCCTTTGGTAGCGTGTGATGAGGACAACGATGGGTTTTACGATAATTTTATGCTTACAGACAAGGATGCTGAGATTGCCAATGGGGAGCCTGTGAGTGTTGTTTACTACGGTTCTTTGTTGGATGCACAGACGGCAGATCCTGGGGATCAATTGTTGAGTCCCTATACCAATATTGTTCCATTTTCCCAGATTATTTATGCACGAGTGACCAATGATGTTCCTCCGGGAGTCAATGCCTGTTATACCATTGTAGCGTTAGAATTGCGGGTGGAGTTGTTACCCTCTGTGCCGGATGCCTCGACTTTTATCAATCCCATGTTTAGGTGTGACGATGATGGAGATGGTTTTGCGGAGTTTAACTTAGAGGCCAATACGGCACCAGCTTTGGCGGGCAATGATCCTACGCTTTACGGTGTGAGTTATCACGAGAGTTTATCGGATGCTCAGGCAGGTATTAATGCTATAGCCAATCCTAGCACCTATGTAAACATAGTGACTCCCGAGCAAGATGTTTGGGTTCGTGTAGAAGATTTATCTACGGGTTGTGGACGAGTGACGGAGTTTACCTTACGGGTAGATCCATTACCGTTATTAGGTACAGGTCCTTTTGAGATGGTGGCGTGTGATGACCAGGAAAATGGTAGTACGTTTAATGACCAGATAAGCACTTTTGATTTAACGTTGAACGATGATGCCATTACCCAGGGCAATGGCAGTTGGTCTGTGTTTTATTATGCGAGTTTGGATGATCAGAACAACAATGTTCCCATAGTGGATCCTACGGCGTATCAGAATACGGTCAATCCACAGGATATTTATGTAAGTGTTTTTACTCAGGCAGATTGTGAGTCTCGTACCAATGTGACCCTTCGTGTACTTCCCAATCCTAGTCCTGCAGAGCCAACGGCGCTTCGTGTATGTGATGGTAGTGGTGGTGCTCCCGATGATGAAGATTACAGGGATGGCATTAGTATTTTTGATTTAACCTTGAAGGATAACGAGATTCGTGATGGTGAGCCCAACATCAATATATTCTATTACGACACATTGGATGCTGCCGAGGCGGGTGTTGTGGGTACTGAGCTTATAAGTCCATACATTAACACGGTGCCTAATAGCCAGGTGGTCTATGCGCGTGTGACCAAGGACGTTCCCCCAGGGGAGTTGCCTTGTTATACGATAGTTCCTTTGGAGCTTATTGTAGATCCTCTTCCGGAGGATACCTTTGAGATAGCAGATGTTGAGAACTGTCAGGTACCTTTTACGGGCCAGGCGTTTATAATATTGAATACCAAGGATGCAGAGATACTTTCATTCCAGGATCCCAACCATACCTATGAAGTGACGTACTATGAGACCTTAGCCGATGCGCAGGGTAATATCAACACGATAGCATCAGACACGCCGTATCCTTATAATACAGTTGCGACGACCGTTTATGTAGGGATATTGAATCAAGAGACCCAGTGTTATGTGGCTAGTATGGAAGATCCCGATACAGAGGAAGTAAGTTTAAGTTTTGATTTAATAGTGAAGGAAGGCGCTACGGCCACTGAGCCAGCCCAGGCGTATGTTATTTGTGACAATCGGGCCCCTAGTGATGGCTATGGGGACTTCACCCTTATAGTAGATGCCAACAATCCAACAGAGTTGGACGGCCAGGCAGCGGCCTTGGCAGAGGAGATATTGAATGGGCAGGATCCAAGTCAGTTTATCCTTACCTATCACGGTAGTGAGGCAGATGCTGAGTTGGGCATTAATCCGCTTCCAAATATATATACGAATATTGTGAACCCTCAGGAGATTTACGCTAGGGTGACCAATACGATAGACCCAGAGGATGAGCGTGCTTGTTATGCTGTGACCCCAGTGATATTGAAGGTAGAGCAACTGCCACCTTTCTTATTGGAGGAGAGCTACAGGCTTTGTGTGGATGCCAATGGGAATCCAATAGAGGAGGAATCTGGTGCAGCCTCTCCGCCGTTATTGGATACGGGTCTAGACCCTCAGTTCTACACTTTTGTGTGGTCATTTGACGGGCAGATTTTACCCAATGAGATAGGTCCTTCGTTGTTAGCGCTAAGCGGAGGGAGCTATAGTGTTTTGGTGACGGAGTTATCGACGGGCTGTCAGGCGGAGGCGGTAACTACGGTGGTGATCTCATCCCCACCTTTGGTATACAGTGCCGAGGTGACCAGTGGGGCCTTTGCCGATGAGCATACCATTGTGGTGAGTGTAGAATCGGGTAGTGGCCAGTGGATATACCAATTGGATGGTGGACCTTATCAGGATAGTGACACCTTTACGGGAGTGGATCCCGGGACGCATATCATCACCATAAGCGATGCTCATGGATGCGGTAGTGTGACCCTAGAGGTAGGGGTAGTGGACTATCCACAGTTTATGACCCCCAATGGCGATGGATATCACGACACGTGGAACATAATTGGCATTGCACAGTACGATCCTATGGCAAAGATTTATATCTTTGACAGGTATGGGAAACTGCTCAAGCAGATAAGTCCTAGTGGAGCAGGATGGGATGGTACCTATAATGGGTCACCACTACCATCGAGCGATTACTGGTTTAGGGTAGAGTACAAAGAGGACGAAACTAACAAAACCTTTACAGGGCATTTTACCCTAAAGAGGTAAAGATTATAAGATAACATTAACAACAAATAGCCCCCGATCTGGGGGCTGTTTTTGTATACTGTTTAGGTGTTTCCTTAAATTTTATAAATCGATACCTAATGTAAATATGAAGTTATTTTCATTCGAATTTGAAGAATAAGGGGTAGATAGGCCAGAATTAAATAGTTGCTCTTCAGATTTTTGTTCGGTTCTAACAAAAGCAAAATCCAAATTATAATTTCCGAAATTAAATCCTAGACCTAGCGAATATCCTTTCCTATCACCCAGAATATCCTTATCCTGATATGGGCTTTCAGAAAATTGTAACCCTCCACGTAAACTTACCCATTGAATTCTATATTCCCCTCCTAATTTTACCGTTGATGCTCCTTTTAAGGTGTTATTTATAACATTATTTAATGTTTGAAAGTGGACATCTGAGGTAGGCTTAAATTTAATAGAAGAATAATCTTTGTAAGAATAGTCTAAGCTTAGTAATCCCTTCTTCCCAAAAATATAGGCAGCACTTGCCGAAACTTTACCTGGACTACTTAGCTTATAGTCATTAAATACGTTAATGATATTGGGACTTAAAGTAGTTGTAAAAGAATTGTCATCATCTTCAAATGATGTTTCAATAAATTGAGTTGTCTCTTCAGAAATAGTAAACCATGTAGGGGTGTCATAAGTGAATCCAACCCTAATATTTTCATTAATTTTTGCAATGGCTCCAGCTTGCATTGAAAATCCATTTCCTAGTACAGAAAGGTTGTTTTCAAAATCAATAGTCTTAATAAAACTATTGCTATTATTATTTCCTTCAAACAAATAAGTACTTTGTCTATAATCTATGGTATGTGCATTGAAGTTAATTCCAAAATAATAATCATCTTTATACTGTGTACTAATGTTAAATGAATATTTTCCAGCATATCCTCGAGTGAGAAGTGCATAATCCTGACTGTAAACTCCTGATCCAAAATTAGACGTATAGGTCGTATTTGATGGGTCATTTTCAACTGGGTCAAAGATATAAGCTTGGTATCCTAGAAATGCATTTTGAGCTTCAGTCCCTTCGGTTTCTCCTAAGAAGGCATAAAGGTCTGAAATAGATTCCCCACTTCTTAATTCTAACAAATCTAACGGAATTCCCTGAGCCTGGTCCAAAAAGAAATTACCAACACTCCTAGGGCTATTTCCATATACAAAAAGTTCATTGTCGTAGTTACTGTGGGTATTGAAATTAATTCCTAAGCTAAATTTCTTCCAATTGGAACTTTCATCTCTATTATCGAACACGAAAACAGCACCTAAATTGGCAATATCAAAATCTGAATACTCATTTTTTACTGTTGAGTTGAAATAAGAATTGCTATTTGATTTATTAAAAACAGAAAAGGTTAATGCCATAGTATTTTCAAGAAATACAGAACTTCCTGCGGGATTAATGTCTATAGCAGAAAGATCACCTCCTAAGGCTCCAAAAGCACCACTTAATGAATTGAATCTTGCTGTACCTTGAATATTTTCGGTACTGTAACGTAAGGCGTCAACGGTGTTTTGAGCATTTAAAATAGAGAATGAAACTATCCCTATGAGTAAGAAAATTTTTCTTTTCATTTAGTTAAAATTGAATATGAAACAATGTTTATTCGCCTCCTCGACCGCCGCCTCTTCTTCCGCCACTGCTTCTTGAAGATCCACCACCACCTCTGTTAATAGATCCAGAACTTGGGCGACTTGTAGAGGGTCTTGATACATTAGGTCTTGTGTTTGAACTCGGTCTCGTGTTATAACTAGGACGAGTATTTGTGCTAGGACGATTATAATCTACTTTTGGTCTAGAGTTGCTAGGCCTAGTATAACCAGAATTAGGTCTGGAAGAACTTGTGTTTGGCCTTCCTCTGTAGGTCGAGTTGCCTCGAGAATATCTTCTTGAACTTTCAGAATTACTATATCCTCTTCTTGAAGAAGTGGCATTAGATCGACCTCTATTGTAGGCAGATCTACCTGCTATATAATCACTATTTCTTCTACCTCTATTATAATTTGCGGCATAATATCCTCCATGGCCGTAATATCCATTATAAATGTAGGGGTTGTAGTAATAAGGGGGACAGTACCAAGGGTTGTAAAATCCACCCCAGTAGCCAACATTCCAGCCCCAATAGGGATTTCCCCAATAGCTATAATATCCCCAAGGACGATACCAACCACCATAACCCCATCCATGACCATACCAGCCTCCATACCAGCTATTATAACCCCATCCAGCGCCTGCCCAGCCAGTATTATAAACATTTATGGTAACATCACTCGTGTTACTTCCCCAGCTTCCATAGCCTTCTTCATATTCATTTTCTTCTGTAACTATATAACCTTCGTTGTCCAAGCTTTCGGTAGTAGAGTAGGCTTCAATGTCCGTGAAAATTACATCTTCCTCTGGAAGTTCTTCGTAAAGGCTTGATTTTGATTTAAAATATTGTTTGTAGTAGTTATTCTTACTATCTGCTTCAGATTCTGTTGCGTATTCGGTATTTGTTTCAGTATTAGAAGTGTATATGCCATCATTATCTGCCACTCTCTGTGAAGAACTACAGCTAACTATAAATAGAGAAACTATTCCTAAGAATAAAAATGGAATAGACTTTTTGAGGGAAAATATAATGGTTTGCATAACACTGAATTTAATATTGTTGGACATCATAAAAATAAGTAGTTTTGCCGAGACAAAATAACTTTTAACATATGCACAATATTTGTGCCAAATAAAGGAACATGGGAAAAAACTTGACCACACGTGCAGAAGACTACTCAAAATGGTATAATGAGTTGGTAATAAAGGCGGATTTAGCTGAAAATTCGGGAGTTAGAGGGTGTATGGTGATAAAACCATACGGCTTTGCCATTTGGGAGCGTATGCAAGCAGAATTGGATAGAATGTTTAAAGAAACAGGACATCAAAATGCCTATTTTCCTTTGTTTATTCCAAAATCTTATTTTAGTAAGGAAGCAAGTCATGTAGATGGGTTTGCCAAAGAGTGTGCTGTAGTTACTCACTATCGCTTAAAAAACGATCCTGATGGAAACGGTATCATCGTTGATCCTGAAGCAAAATTAGAAGAGGAACTTATTGTTAGGCCTACTTCCGAAACCATTATTTGGGACACATACCGAAAATGGATACAATCTTATAGGGACCTACCTCTTTTAATAAATCAATGGGCTAATGTGGTACGTTGGGAGCTTCGGACACGATTGTTTTTAAGAACTGCGGAATTTTTATGGCAGGAAGGGCATACGGCCCATGCTACAAAAGATGAGGCTATTGCCGAAGCTGAGCAAATGATGAATATCTATGCAGAATTTGTAGAAAACTTTATGGCAATTCCGGTAATTAAGGGTTTAAAAACAGAAAGTGAGCGTTTTGCTGGCGCATTAGAAACCTATTGTATTGAAGCGTTAATGCAAGATGGTAAGGCATTACAAGCTGGAACCTCGCATTTTCTTGGACAAAATTTCGCAAAAGCTTTCGATGTAAAGTTCGCCAATAAAGAAGGGAAACAGGATTATGTTTGGGCAACCTCTTGGGGTGTTTCTACGCGTTTAATAGGTGCGTTAATTATGACTCATAGTGACGATAATGGATTGGTGTTGCCTCCTAATTTAGCTCCCGACCAAGTTGTTATTGTACCAATTTATAGAGATGAGGAGCAGTTTGAAGCTACTAGTAATGTGGCAAAAGAGCTTATGGCAGAACTTAGGTCTTTAGGAATTAGAGTGAAGTTTGACAATAGAGATACACATAAGCCAGGATGGAAGTTTAATGAATATGAATTGAAAGGAGTGCCTGTAAGGATTGCTATTGGACCCAAAGATGTTGAAAATGGAACTGTAGAGGTAGCGCGTCGGGACACCCTTTCGAAAGAAATGATGAAAAAATCTGAAGCGGCTTCAGCTATTAAAGAGTTGCTAGATGAAATTCAGAAAAATTTATTTACAAAAGCGATAGATTTCAGAAAGGAAAACACTACCGAAGTTTCTTCGTATGCTGAATTTAAAGAAGTGCTTGAAAGTAAAGGAGGCTTTATTTTAGCACACTGGGATGGAACACCCGAAACAGAAGAACAAATTAAGAATGAAACAAAAGCAACCATTCGTTGTATTCCTATTGATGCTGATGAGGCATCTGGAAGTTGCATGGTTACTGGAAAACCATCAGCCAGAAAGGTAATTTTTGCGAAAGCATACTAAAATTTTCAAAAAAAATTATCGAGTACTTGTAGCATTTAAAAATTGTTGTATTTTTGCATCCGCAATAAAAAACCAATGGTCCGTTCGTCTAGGGGTTAGGACGCCAGGTTTTCATCCTGGTAACAGGGGTTCGATTCCCCTACGGACTACAAATAATTAAGATAGAGAATATGGCTAATCATAAATCAGCTTTAAAAAGAATCAGAAGAAACGAGTCTAAGCGTATCGTTAACCGTTACCAACATAAAACTACTCGTAATGCGATGAAGAAGCTAAGAGAAATGACTGATAAGAAAGAAGCAGAAAAATTGTTTCCTGAAGTGGTTTCTATGTTAGACAGACTAGCAAAGAAGAACATTATTCACGCTAATAAAGCTGCAAACTTAAAGTCTAGCCTAGCCAAGCACGTAGCTGCTATCTAAGAAAATTTTGGCTTTACATTAAATTGGAAACTCCTTCAGAAATGAGGGAGTTTTTTTATTGTAGCACATAATAGTTTACAAGAGTAAAGACTCCTATCACTAGGATAAGTACTAATGATATCCTTTTGAATTTACTTTGCGGAATATAATTCAGGATTTTTTTTCCTATAAAGGTACCCACAAGCCCAATAACAAATAGGAAGGGAACATATTTTATTTCTTCGCTACCAATGTATCCATTTTGGTAATAGACAATAGTCCTGGAAAAGTCAATCATAAAATCGATAAAGGCAGATGTGGCGATAAATACGCTTTTCTCCAAATTAAAAGCAGCCATGGTAAGTCCTCGAATAGCTCCACCGGTGCCCAAAAGACCAGCAGTAAGTCCAGAAAGGCTTCCGCCTATAATCGATTCCTTTTTTTCGGCTTTGATAACAAGGTTTTTCTTTATGAGAAATAATAGGGCTAATGCAATTAAAAACACACCCAAAATAACTTCGAGATAATCACTTTTAACAATTTTTGAAAGATATCCTCCCAAAATTACAAAGACTACAGAAGGAGCGCCTATATACAGTAACAGAAACTTATTGAGTCCTTTTTTGAATAAAAAAATCTTACTAAGGTTACTCGATAAATGAAAAACTGCCGTAAGTCCCAATACCGTATAAAAATCGAAGTAAAAATTGCCTATGGGAACAAAAAAAACTGAAGAACCAAACCCGCCAATCGTTCCTATTATTTCAGCAACTAGCGCTAATAGGAGAAAGGATTCTTTTAAATTCATTCATTCTTTAAATTAAAAGGGAACTAAATTGCTATAATCTCCATTATTACGAGCTATATCCCGAACAATCGTAGAAGAAATATGTGAAACCTCTGGTGAACAAACTAAAAATACGCTTTCAACACCAGCTAATTTCGCATTGTTTTGAGCAATGGATTTTTCATAAGAGAAATCGAGAGAGTTGCGTAATCCCCTTAATAGAAATTTGGCATCTACCGAATGGCAAAAATCGACCGTTAAGCCTTTATAACTTGCTACTTTAATTTTTGGATTTCCTTCAAAGGCCTTTTCGATATAACTTATACGTTCTTCCAAAGTCCACATATATTTTTTATCAGCATTACTGCCAATAGCCACAATTATTTCATCAAAAAGTAAAAGTCCTCTTTCTATAATATCTATATGACCTAAGGTAATAGGGTCGAAGGAGCCTGGAAAAACTGCGCGATTCATAAAATAAAGATACTACTATTTTTGAAAAGCATTTTCAATTAGAATACCGAAGAACTGAGTTAACGTCATTCCTGCTTCACGCACCTGTTTTGGTACAATGCTTTCTTTTGAAATTCCAGGGGTTGTATTAGTCTCTATAAAATGAGGAACACCGTCTTGAATAATAAAATCACTTCGGGTAATTCCTTTCATATTGAGCAGATGATATATTTTTTTTGCTTCGGTTTGTACGGCAAGAGTTTCTTCTTCACTTATTCGAGCGGGTGTAATTTCTTGTGATTTTCCAAGGTACTTGGCTTCGTAATCGAAGAAATCATTTTCTGAAACTATTTCGGTAGGGGGGAGCACGACTAATTCACCTTTATCTGTATAAACCCCTACGGAAACTTCGGTACCTACCAAAGCAGTTTCGATTATAATCTCGCTATCTTCTTTAAAAGCTTTTTCGAGGGCGGGAGTCATTTCTTCAAAAGAATGCACCTTACTTACGCCAAAACTGGAACCAGCTCGACTGGGCTTTACAAAGCAAGGAAGCCCCACTATTTTTAATATTTCTTCAATGGCAATCGTATCTCCTTTGTTAACATAATAGGAGTTGGCACATTTCACCCCGAAGTTTTTTAACACCGAAAGACAATCTCTTTTATTAAAACTCAACGCTGCTTGATAAAATCCTGTACTGGTTTGGGGGATTCCCAATAACTCCCAATAGGCGGCTAAAAATCCATCTTCGCCAGGTGTGCCGTGGATGGTATTAAAAATAACATCGGGAATAATAGTAGATTCACCATTGCTAAAACTAAAATTACCCTTTTCGACAGGATATTTTTTACCATTGGAATCAACGTGAAACCATCCGTCCTTCAAGATATGTATAGGATAAATGTGATACTTTTCTGAATCTAAGGATTCACAAACAACCCCTCCACTTTGAAGCGATATTACATATTCGCTAGAATATCCGCCCATCGCAACGGCTACATGTTTTTTTGCCATACCAAAACTAGATTAACTTCGTTAACAAAAATATCACTATTACCTATAAACTTACTAAAATTCGATTTACTATTTTTGCTTTCTAACTACAACGTATGTCTTTTTTAAAATTTCTTTTTACCAAAACCTTTCTGAAACAATTAGGATATGCCGTTTTGGTGTTATTTGGATTGTCGCTCATTATTTTGTGGTGGCTTCGGTTTAGCACAAATCACGGACAACAAATTGAAGTTCCAGACTTAGCAAAAATGACATTGGAGCAAGCAGAAGAAGCACTCGACGATTTAGATTTAAAATTGGAAGTAATGGATACTACTAATTATAATCCAAATTTTCCGTATAAAACAGTAATTGAACAAATACCAAAAGCTGGTAAATATGTAAAAGAAAATCGAAAAATCTACCTATCTATTAATCGTTCAGGATATCCAATGATAGAGGTGCCACCTGTAGTTGGGAAAACTATGCGTCAAGCAGAACCCACCTTGAAAGCAGTAGGGTTTGAAATTGGGAAAATTAATTACAGACGATATATCGCTAAAGACGAAGTTTTAGAGATATCTTTCGAAGGAAAGAAAATTAATCCGGGGGATAAAATTCAAAAGACATCGGTGATTGATTTGGTGTTGGGTGATGGAAATGGCGGGTTAAATAGAGAGGAAGTACAAGAAGTTCAAGAGGAGCTTGACGTAAATAGCAATACAACGGAAGAAAATGGAGAAAATTAATGGGCTAGAAGTGGAAGAAGAAGGTAATGATGATCTCTATGAGCATTTTCGGTTTGTAGCCGACAAAGGGCAACAACCCTTGCGAGTGGACAAATATTTAATGAATAAAATTGAAAATGTCACTCGAAATAAAATACAAAAGGCTGCCACAGACGGAAATATCTACGTTAATAATAACACGGTAAAATCTAATTACAAAGTAAAGGCGGGCGATGTGGTGACCGTGATGTTTGAGCATCCACCCTATGAGTTTTTACTTACCCCAGAAGACATTCCGTTAGACATCGTGTATGAAGATGATGCTGTGGTTGTCGTGAACAAACCTGCTGGGATGGTGGTTCATCCGGGTCACGGAAATTACAGTGGTACACTCATAAATGCACTTACTTTTCATTTTGAAAATTTACCCAATAACTCTAGTAACCGCCCGGGTTTAATTCACCGAATTGATAAAGACACCAGCGGACTTCTAGTGGTGGCCAAGACCGAAGAAGCAATGACGCATTTGGCAAAACAGTTCTTCAATAAAACCACCGAAAGGGAGTATGTGGCACTAGTCTGGGGAAATTTTGATGAAGAAGAGGGTACTATCGAAGGGCATATTGGGCGTCACCCAAAAAACCGTTTGCAAAACACCGTGTTTTTAGGGGAAGATGCCGATGAAAAAGGAAAACCAGCCGTTACCCATTATAAAGTCATTGAAAAATTGGGTTATGTGACACTGCTGTCTTGCCGACTGGAAACGGGGCGTACCCACCAAATTAGAGTGCATTTAAAACACATTGGTCATACCTTATTCAATGATGAACGTTATGGAGGTGATAGCATCTTAAAAGGCACGCATTTCACCAAATACAAACAGTTTGTAGAAAATTGTTTTAAAATATTACCGCGCCAAGCATTGCATGCACGCACCTTAGGATTTGAACATCCCACCACAGGTGAAATGATGCGTTTTGAAACGCCTATCCCAGAAGATATGGTGGCTTGTCTAGAAAAATGGCGTAATTATTCACAGCACGTCATAGAATAGACTTTATTTATCCTAAAATTGGTTCAAAAAATTACATTCGATTTTATTGGGAATAAATCTTTGTATTTTTACTGAAAAGATTAAAAAATGAAAATTGTACTCTCACCTGCAAAGTCACTCGATTTTGAATCAAAATTACCCATATCACAACACACCGAAGCTCCTTTTCTTCTAGAGGCCGAGCGTTTAAATAAGTTACTGAAAAAGAAGTCGGCTAAAAGTTTGTCCAAACTCATGAGCATTTCGGATGCGTTGGGGCAACTTAACTATGAGCGTAACCAAGAATGGAATCTGCCCTTTACCTCGGATAATGCACGCCCTGCGGTGTATGCTTTTAGTGGCGATGTGTACCGCGGATTGGATGTGTACACCCTTCCAAAAGATAGAATTGAATTTATGCAAGAGAGTCTTCGAATTATTTCTGGTCTCTACGGAATCTTAAAACCATTGGATTTAATGCAGCCCTACCGATTGGAAATGGGGACTCGAATATCTTTGGGTAAAAACAAAAACCTGTATGAATTCTGGAAAAAGAAAATTACCCAAAAACTAAATGAAGAATTAGAGGACGGTGAACTCTTTGTGAATCTTGCTAGTAATGAATATTTTAAAGCGATCGACACCAAACAACTCAAAGTACCTGTCATCACGCCCGTTTTTAAAGATTTAAAAAATGGTGAATACAAAACCATTATGACTTTTGCCAAGTTAGCGCGTGGGTATATGACGCGTTATATCCTAGATACCAAAGCAAAAACGCTGGACGATTTAAAGGGCTTTGATTATGAAGGCTATCATTATAGTGAGCCTATGAGTAAAGATGGGGAGTTGGTTTTTATTAGGTAGTTTTCATATGAAAGAATTACTTTATCAAATATCAAAAACTGCTATTGAAATAGGAGATTTAAACTTTTCAAGTGAGCAGATTCAATCTATTTGGTTAGGAAATAAAGTTGGAGCTACTGATTTTGAAATAAACTTAAAGGAGAAAGATTTGGGCGTTAAACTCCCAAAAGATTATATCGAGTTTATAAAGTTAACCAATGGGTTTTCTTCTCCAAATGATGTTGAAGTATCATTTTCTCCAATTCATAATATAGGTTATTTAAAAAATTTAGATAAAGAATTGGTAGATATTTGGAAACAAGAGATTAATGAAATTGGTGAATTCTTATCAAGAAGTATTTTGATTGGTGGAATCAATGAAGAACAAAAATTTCTCTTAATTCCACCGAAAGATAAAAATGAAGATTGGAAATATTGGAAATTTGCGAGTTGGATTCCTGGTGAAGAGGAGTATAATAATCTCGAAGATTATTTTGAAAGCGTATTAGATTTTTTGAATGATTTAAATTAATTTTTGTTCCACCACACCCATCCATATCCGCCGTTTATTCCAAAAAATGCTACTAAACTTATTGTAGGTACTTTACCACCACCACGTTTTACTACAGGTGATTTAAAAGAAGGCGATGTTAATTTTTGCTATGGAAGTCGGGATGGCCAGCTATGGCCCATCTTAAATGAAATCTTTCAGCTTGATTTAAAATTTGAAACTACTGAGGAAGCCATTCTTCAACGAAAAGAATTTCTTAAAAATAGAGGGATTGGGATTTGTGATATTGTACAATCGGCAAAGCGCGAAAAAATAGATGCTAGTGATTTGGGGATGCAGGATTTAGAGCTTCGGGATTTGATACAAATACTAGAAGATTTTCCAAAAATAGATACGCTTCTTTTCACTGGAGGCAATAGTAAAAACGGTCCCGAATATCACTTCAGAAAGTTACTAAAGGAATATGATGTAAAATTCAAAATAATTTCAAATGTAGTGCCTAGAATGCATCAGTTTACGCATCCCAAAACGCAACAACTCATTAAAACAGTTTCGCTTATTGCACCTTCTGGTGCTGCAAATAGGGCGGTAGGAAGCTTACAGGAATACAAAGACCTAAAAGTAAAACACCCCGAAATGAATACTGTCGATTTCAGAGTGCTTCAGTATAAAAGATTTTTTTAATTTTTATTAGTAGGTGAATATTTCTAAAGGCGCATTGTTGCTTACAACAACATAATGAGAAACTCCGCCTATGGTTACTTGTTTTATATCTTTAGCATCAAATGGAATATAAGGTTCGTATTGTTTTTCTGGGTCATAGTTTCCTTTTCCATCACCAAGTAATACGTACCCAAAATTACTATCGTAACGCACCGTTTCTACTTCGGCGTCATATAGTCCGCCCACACCCAAAATATCTAAGTTTCCGTCTCCGTTTATGTCTTTTACAAGGGTTGCCATCGTGGGGCCCATTTGCGCGTCATTAGGAAGATGCACTACTTTGAAATTTCCATTGCCTTCATTAAATACTAGGACACTTTCAAATTCGTAGGCTTGTAGTTTAAAAGCATCTTTAAGCTCGTCTTCACCATAAATATCCTTAAATTCTAGATGCGCAAATTCTTTGTAGGTTTTTATTTTATCCAATAAAAATGGGTTTTGTTGCGAGCTACATTCTTTCCCTCTTACAGGCACCACCTTGCCGTTGCTTATTTTGCTCATCGCCACATCAAAAGTTCCATTATTATCAAAGTCTTTAGCCGATATAAAAAGCGGTTTTTCTTTGGAGGGATGGAACTTATTATTAGCACCTAGATTTCCAAGGATATAATCTACATCGCCATCACCGTCAAGATCTGCTTGGGTAGCACTAAACCACCAGCCCTCTAGGTTTTCTAAGCCTTTTACTGCCTTATCTTTTGAGAACGAACCTTGATTGTTTTTAAAGAGGGTAGGAGTCATCCATTCTCCCACGAGCATCAGGTCTTTATCGTTGTCGCCATCATAATCTGTGAAAAGAACTTCGGAAACCATACCCATGTTCGATAGATCAGGATTTTTTGGAGTAATATCGACAAAGGTTCCACCTTCATTTTTTAGTAAAAACGATTGGGGTGTTAATGGATACTTACCCGGAACCACATTTCCTCCCACAAAAATATCTAAATCATTATCACCGTCAATATCTGAAACAGCGATGGCCTTCCCTGAAACCAACATTTTAGGTAGTGCAGTAGCGTCTTTTTTAAAATTACCCTTCCCGTCATTTTTGTAGAGTCTATCCTGTAGTAAGGGGCTATTTTCTTTTAATTCGTAGCCAGCACTTACTACGTATAAATCTAAATCTCCGTCGTTATCGGCATCAAAGAATAGTGCATTGGCATCTTCGTATTGTTTTTCGGACTGCCATAAATTTTCATTGGTAGTTAAAAAACTACCATCAGCTTTCTGGATATATAAAGCAGAGGCACTTCCGCCAGCATTCCCTACAAAAAAATCTTCCAAGCCATCGCCATTGACATCTCCCACGGTCATTTTAGTTCCTTTGCTAGATTGCTTTTGTGGGATGAGTAATTGAAGCGCATAATCGTCAAAAGTATTTTCAACGTGTTTGTAGTTTATTCCTAAATCAATTGGGTTTATGGCTTTTTTCTTCAACCGAGTGGTTTCAAAGCTTAAGTTTCCTGTTTTGGCTTTATTATAATCTATTGTGACCAGTTGATTAGACTTTGTATTGCCAATTTCAGAAATTTTTCCGTCAGGCCATATAACGCCAATTCGTTTTACTTCTTCAGAATTTCCAATACCGAAGTTTAAAATAGGTGTAACAGAAGACTCATAACCGCGATTAAGGAAAAGTTCTTGTTTTTGCTGTCCTTTTTCAGTTTCAATAAACACTTTTGAACCAATGCCAAATGTGTTTTTATTAGGGCCTTGTAGTTTAATTTGAAGGTATTTATTTTGGCTTTGGTTTTCAAAAATGCCACACTCTGCATTTAAATTGTTTACGATTAAATCTAAATCACCATCGTTATCTAAATCTGCATACGAAGCCCCATAGGAATAGGTAGGTATTTCTAATCCCCATTCGTTGGATTTTTTTGTAAAGGTGAGATCACCATTATTTTGATAAATATAATTTTCTACAGGTTGCGAAGGGAAAGAATTTAAAACAGAATCCAGCGTCATCGATTCACCACGAATCATGACCTCTTTTAATTTGTTCCTCGCATCTTGATTGGTATAATCTCTGTCGACCCCATTGGCTATAAAAATATCCTTGTAGCCGTCATTATCAAAATCGGCTAAAAGAGGTGCCCAACTCCAATCTGTTTTTGCAATACCACTCATTAGGGCAGACTCCCTAAAATTACCTTGGCTATCGCCCCATTGTAAGGTATTAGTCATATATTGATGATGATACCCAATTTTAACCATGGTTAAAAAATTGGGAGTACTCATGGATGCCATGTTTTCTTTGCTTTTTACATGGCTTTCCGAAACCATATCCAAAGTTACCAAGTCGTTATGCAAATCGTTGTTGAGGTCAGCAAAGTCAGATCCCATAGAGAAATTTGAGATATGCTTCATCCGTTCATTGATCTCATTTTTGAAGGTGCCATTTTTCTGATTCATGTAGAGAAAGTCGGGCTCCATAAAGTCATTTGCTACATAAATGTCGTCCCAGCCATCATTGTTAAAATCTGAAATTACGCCGCTTAATCCCCATGCTTTATTTACCAACCCAGCGTCTCGTGTAACATTGGTAAAGGAACTTCCATCATTTCTGAATAACTGATCACTAGTGTTTTCTTCTATTTGCGCCTGAATTTTACTATTAATTCGACCGTTATTTTGGAAATCGTATCGGTGATTCACTAAGTAAAGATCCAAATCTCCATCGCGGTCATAATCTATAGGATAGGCTTGAGTTGAATATCCTGGACTGTCAAGTCCAATTTTTTTTGCAGATTCAGTAAAAGTGCCATTTTTATTATTTATAAATAAAAGGTTTCTTCTGCCGTTATCGTCTCCTAAAGAACCAGCTTTACAAACATAGATATCTAGCCAACCATCCCCATTTGCGTCCCACATACTAACCCCCGTTGAAAAGCCCGTAAAATCTTCAGTTTGTGAGGCAGTGGTAATGTCTTCAAATTTTAAGTCACCCTTATTTTTATAAAGTTTATTAGGGCCAGCATTTGAAACAAAATAAAGGTCAATCAAGCCATCATTATCTATATCTCCTGCAGCAACACCAGCACCCGTATAGATATACATATAATTCATGAAATTGAAATCTGCCGTTTGGATCATTGAATTTCTAAATGCAATACCAGATTTGTCACTATCCAGTTTTTTGAATAGCGGCATTGCTTCATCAGTAGCGCTGTGGGTATCTTTTTTGGAATCATTACAAGAAAGAAGTAATAATAAGCCACAAAACAATGCTAATACTGGCTTCATATTAAAGGAAATTAAAAATTCTTAATGAAGTTTAAAATAGTATAGTTTAAACTTTTACGGATTAAAAGTAAATATTTCTAAGGGCGCATTATTACTAACTACAATGAAATATGATTTACCATTTATGGTAATATCTGTTATATCCTTAGCGTCTTTATCCACAAAAGGATCACGTTCCTTGTTATATTCAAAGTTTCCTTTTCCATCCCCTAAAAATACATATCCATAATTACTATCGTATCTTATAGTTTCAACTTCGGCATCATAAATATTACCAATTCCAATAATATCGAGATTACCATCTCCATTTATGTCTTTTGCTAAAGTGGATAGGGTTGGACCCATTTGCGCAATTTTAGGTAATTTTTTTACCTCAAATTTTCCGCCTCCAAGATTTTCCACATAAACAGATTCAAACATATGAGAAGTAAGTTTAAAAGCATCTTTAAGTTTGTCTTCTCCATAAATATCTTTAAACTCTAAGCTAGCAAACTGCTTGTAGGTTTTAATTTTATCAAGTAAAAATGGATTTTGCTCACTACTACACTCTTTTCCTCTAACAGGAACCAATTTGCCATCGCTTATTTTACTAAGGGCTACGTCGAAACTTCCGTTTTCATCAAAATCTTTTGCATAAATGTAAATGGGTTTTTCCTTTTTTGGTTGAAACTTATTATTATTTCCAATGTTACCCAAAACATAATCATCATCACCATCGCCATCAAAATCTGCCGCAGTAATGCTAAACCACCATCCTTCAGTTTTCTCTAAACCAGAAATAGTGGAAGCCTTAACAAAGACTCCATTATTGTTATTGAAAAGGGTTGGGGCCATCCATTCTCCAACGACCATAAGGTCTAAGTCTTTGTCATTATCATAATCTGTAAAAACTGCTTCAGAAACCATTCCCACATCGGAAAGTGAATTGTTTTCTGAGGTAACATCCATAAACTTCCCGCCTTCATTTTTTAAAAGATAGGATTTTCCAGGAAGTGGATATTTTTTTGGAACAAGATTCCCGCCTACAAACAAATCTAAATCACCATCGCCATCAAAGTCTGCTGCGGCAACTGCTTTTCCTGACGCTAGCATTTTAGGAAGCGCATTAGCATTTTTGGTGAAATTTCCCTTTCCGTCATTAAAATATAGGCGGTCTTGCAGTAATGGGCTGTCTTCCGCAATTTCATAACCAGCACTTACCACATATAAATCTTGATCACCGTCACCATCGGCATCAAAAAAGAGGGCGTTTGCATCTTCGTATTTGGCTTCAGTATTCCAAAGGGAAACGTTATTTTTCGTAAATGTTCCGTCTTGATTTTGTAAATAGGAAGCTGCTGGCGCACCTGCGGCATTTCCAACAAAGAAATCCTCAAATCCGTCATTATTTATATCAGCTTTTACAATACCAGTACCCTTTGTAGATTGTTTTTGAGGGATTAATAATTGAAGCGAAAAATCGTTAAAGTAATTCTCTTTTTGTTGATAGTCTATTCCTATTTCTGAAGGATTTAAGCTTTGTTTTTTGGATTTGTATGGAGTTAAGGCAAAAGGGTCATTTACAGCTTGAGCATAATCAATTTTTAAAACTTGATTGCTTTTAGGAGAAGTAACTTTTGATATTTTACCATCGGGCCATGAAACGATGACTTCTTCAATTTGAGAAGCATCACCTAGTCCAAAATTTAATACAGGGGAGACAGAAGACTCAAACCCTCTAGAAATATACATCTCCTGAAACTGGGTTTCTTTATTGGTTTTAACATATACATCTGCACCAATACCAAGACTATTGGTTGCAGTGCCTTTAAGGGCTATTTGCAAATAATTTTCATTGGCATTGTTTCTATATAATCCAATTTCATCATTAGTGTTATTCACGATGAGGTCTAAATCCCCATCATTGTCAAAGTCTGCGTAAGCTGCACCATTAGCAAAATTAGGATCGTTTAATCCCCATTCTTCAATTACTTTGGTAAATGTAAAGTCGCCATTATTCTTGTAAATGTAATTATCTAATTTTTCGGAAGGCATTAAATCCAATACCTGTTGAAGCGTCATTTGTTCCCCTCGAGCATTTCGGGCTCTAAGCTCGGTTCTAAAATCTTGATTGTTGTAATCTTTATAAACACCATTGGTTATAAAAATATCCTTTAACCCATCATTATTAAAATCGGCAAGCAAGGGAGCCCAACTCCAGTCTGTTTTAACAACACCACTTAACTGCGCTGTTTCTTGAAATTTTCCATTTCCTACATTATAATGAAGCATATTGGCCATATAAGCATGGTGATATCCAATTTCTACCAAAGTCATGAAATTTGAAGTGCTCATTGATGCCATGTTTTCTTTACTTCTGGCATAATTTTCAGCAAGCATGTCTACCGTAATTAAATCGGGTAAAAGGTCATTGTTTAAATCGGCATAATCACTTCCCATACTATTAAAGGAGATATGATTCATTCGCTCTTTAATTTCATCTTTAAAAGTGCCATTTTTCTGGTTGATATACATGATATCTGGTTCTAGATAATCATTAGACACATAAATATCGTCCCAGCCGTCATTATTAAAATCACCTATAGCTCCCGAAAGCCCCCAAGCTTTATTGTAGATGCCAGCTTCGCCCGTAACTTTGGTGAATATAGTACCATCATTTCTATACAATTGGTCACTTGTGGTTTCTTCGATTTGGCTTTGAAGGTCTCCACTAATTTTGGTGTTATTTTTAAAGTCGTAACGATAATTCAATACGTATAAATCTAAATCCCCATCTTTGTCATAGTCTAGTTGAAATACCTGAGTGGTATAGCCAGGGTCATCAATACCCCATTTTTTTGCCTCTTCCTTAAAAGTACCGTCTTTTTGGTTTACAAATAGTAAGTTTCGTCTGCCTTCATCACTATCCATAGAACCTGCTTTCGACACATAAATATCAAGCCATCCGTCATTGTTTATATCAAGCATGGTAGCCCCGGTAGCAAAACCTTGATAATCTTCCGTTTTAGAAGAAACCGTAATGTCTTCAAATACAAAATTACCTTTGTTTTTATATAGTTTATTTGGTCCAAAATTAGCCGTTAGATAGACATCCACTAAGCCATCATTATCAATATCGCCAGTAGCAACTCCAGCGCCTGTATATAAGTAAGGGTAATTAAGAAAATTAAATTCTAAATCTTCCCGTATCATATTTTTAAATGTGATTTTTGAAGTTTCTGAGGTTACTTTGGTAAATAAGGTAGTGGCGCCATCGGTGTAGCCACCTTTTTTATCAGATTCTGAAGAATTATTCGTGTTGCAAGAGATAAAAATTAGCGATACAAAAACCGCAATTTTAAATGGTAATAAATTGGTTTTCATTGTTTTTTAATTTGAATGAAACAAATATAATAAACTTTGGTGTTCAAATTAGAGGATTTTGGTAGTAAGGGTCGGTATTTTTTGTTTTAAATCTTACAGCAAGTTTTTTTTCTAGTAATTAATTTTTTCGTATTTTAACACCCTGTTAACAATAACTGATTAATCAAAATTACATTTATGAAAAAAATTACTTTAATTCTAATGGCATTTATTGCTTCCACATGCATGTGGCAGATAAATGCCCAAACCTATTCGGGTACCACAGGGCCTGTGCCTACAACAGGTACATCCGGTAATGCTCAATTTACCGTTAATGTAACTGAAACGGGTACGATAGGGACAGATTATGAAATAGATAATCTTACCATTACCAACATGACTCATACCTTTGACGGGGATCTTGATATTTCCTTGATTGCTCCTAGTGGTGAGATTATGCTGCTTGCAGGAGGTAATGGAGGTTCTGGAGACAACTACATTGGGACTGTTTTTAATAACAATGCCAATCCTTGTGTAGAAAGTGGGGTAGCACCTTTCACTGGTACTTGGGAGCCTGAAGGAGGATTAACGACCAATGCGGAAGGTGACTGTACAACCAATTACGAGTTTGCCACTGTTTTTAACGGTGCCACAGTTAACGGTGTATGGATTCTAAACATCGAAGATAATTTTGGAGGTGACTCTGGATTTATGAATGCTTGGGAGTTGACCTTTAACTCGTTAGGTCCAGCTCCTATTACAGAGTGTGGAAATGCTCCGCTACCTATCCCTGCTTCTGGGACTGTAGGTGACATGGATCCTTCAATAGCAACTGTAACTACTGGAGCAGGTACAATAGGAACTAATTACACTATTGCAAGTGTGGAAATTAATTTAACTCACACTTTTGATGCGGATTTGGATATTTATCTTGTGTCTCCTAATGGTCTTACTCTAGAATTATCAACTGATAATGGTGGAGCTGGAGATAATTATACTAATACAGTATTTGCAGATGGTTTCCCAAGTATTACAACTGGTTCACCACCATTTACAGGAACATTTGAACCTGAAGGTGGACCGATGAATCCATTTTTTGCAGGCGAACCTGTTAACGGGGATTGGACCTTAAACATTACTGATGATGTTGGAGGTGACTCAGGTACCCTATTAAGTTACTGTATTAATTTCGATCCTATTCTGGTTATTGGTAACCCACCTGTTATTTCTTGTCCAGCAGATATTACTGCATCCAATGCTGCAGGGCAGTGTGGTGCTGTAGTTAACTTTGCAGGTACGGCCATAGATGTGGAAGATGGTAACATTTCTGGAGATATTATTTCAACGCCTCCAAGTGGAAGTTTCTTTAACGTGGGTACTACAACAGTAACGATGGAAGTAACTGATAGCGATGGTAATACTGTTTCTTGTGATTTTGATGTTACTATTGAAGACAACGAAGATCCGGTAATTGCTTGTCAAGACATTACGGTAGAACTGGATGCCAATGGAGATTATAACTTAACCCCAGGGGAAGCCCTTGCGAGTTCAAGTGACAACTGTGGAATTGCATCTATAGAATTTGAAGATCCAAATACTGGAGATGTTACTGAATGTGGACCTAATGGACTTCCAATTCCAGCTACTGGAACTTCTGGCCCCATGGATCCTTCTCCAGCTGTAGTAACTACCGTAGGAACTGTAGGTGTTGACTATGCTATTGACAGAGTAGATTTAGATTTAAACCACACCTTTGATGGTGACTTAAATATATCCTTAACTTCACCTAATGGTCTTGTATTAGACCTATCGAGTGGAAATGGAGGTAGTGGAGATAATTATACCAATACGGTGTTTATGGATGGCTTCCCAAGTATTACTACGGGAACTGCACCATTTACAGGAACCTTCCAGCCAGAAGGAGGTCCAATGAATGTATTCTTTGACGGGGAGCCAGTTGATGGAAACTGGACGTTAAATATATTGGACAACTTTGGTGGTGATAGTGGTGTTTTAAATAACTACTGTATTACGTTTGCTTCGTTGGCACCGCCAACAGTACCAAGTATCGATTTAACTTGTGCTAATGTTGGTACGAATACCTTTACGGTAGTGGTGACCGATGTGAATGGAAACACTTCTACTTGTGAAACAGAAGTAACTGTGGAGGATAACATAGCACCTGTATTACAATGTATTGGAGCGCCTGGAGGTGTAACCATAACTGAAGATTTTGAAGGAGCAAGTATTCCTGCAGGATGGTCTACAATAATAGTTTCAGGAGGTTGGGATTGGACATTTGGAAGTGGTGTTATGCCAGGAGGTCCTGCCTTTGCATCCAATGCTGCCATATTTGATGATGATGCTGCTGGATCTGGAGAGTTAAATAATGAAGTTCAATTATTATCTCCTGTAGTTGATTTATCAACTTCAGCGACTGCTGATTTATCTTTTGATTATTCCATGCAAGCATTTGTAGATTCAGGAACTCTATCCGTTGATGTTTGGGATGGATCAGCTTGGCAACAAATATTATTTGTTGATGTTGATACAGCTCCTACCAATAGTGGGGTAATTGATATGACACCATTTATGAACGCTGCATTCCAGGTTCGTTTCACCTATGATGATGAAAATGATTGGGCTTGGGGAGCTGGTGTAGATAACTTTGTGTTAAACTACGACATTCCTTCATCGCCTTACGATGCTATCCTTGATGGAACAACAGGAACGGTAACCGTAAACGCATCCGATTTACTATTAAACGTAGATGAAGCGTGTGGTTATACTGTATCTTTTGGAGCTGGAGGTTCACCCATCAACGAATGTGGCGATGGATTACCAGCTGCTATTGACGAGAACCTACCACCAACAGAATCTACTTCAACCGTAGCAGAGTCTGGTATATTAGGAACCGATTATGCCATTGATACTGTAACGTTAGATATTACCCATACCTTCGATGGAGATTTAGATATTGAATTGATCTCTCCAGCAGGAACTGTATTGATGCTATCCGACCAAAACGGTGGTGGTGGTGACAATTATACAGGCACTGTGTTCCAAGATGGTGGTGCAGATATCACATTAGGTACACCTCCATTTACAGGAACTTTCGAGCCACAAGGCGGTACATTTGCTGCTACCTTTGACGGTGAAGACGTAAACGGTGGATGGGTACTTAGAGTGACTGATAACTTTGGTGGTGATGTAGGTACCTTAGACAGCTACTGTATCAATTTTGTACCATTAGCAACTTCTACGATAGAATTTGATTGTTCACAGTTAGGTTTAAACCAAGTAGATGTTACGGTAACCGATGACAGTGGAAACACTTCTACCTGTACAGCAACGGTAAATGTTATTGACAATACAGATCCTATCTTGGTATGTATGGATGCAACGGTAGAATTGGATGAGAATGGTATGGCAGAGGTAACTCCAGACTTGTTCATCGACACAGCCAACTCATTTGATGCTTGTGGTATTACCATTACTGCGGTAGATGTAACCGATGTTACT
>NZMG01000002.1 GCA_002694465.1 Flavobacteriaceae bacterium
AAATAACTTATGCCAGAAACCACCCCCAAGTTATCTCGCCCTTTAATCGCTTCAACTACCTGCCGCGTACTGGGGCGGTGTTCATTCACTTTATAAGACGAAAGCACCAAAGCATAATTTACTTTGTTTTCTTGCATTGTATTGGTAAGGAGGTCAAGACTGTCCTTGAGTGATACCACACGGTCTTCGTGGTAGTTATTAATATGGGTGTGTACGTCTATGATCATTGTGTTTTTTTAGGAATGTAACATTTTATCCATTTTTTTGCCTTTTGCCAACTCATCCACCCATTTATCAAGATATCTCGCTTTTTGAGTTAATACATTGGTAATTTAAAAAAATAATACACACAAATCTATACTTTGGCGTACAGTTTATTTACCAAGTCACCTATAGTTTGGGCTTCTGCAAATTCTACCAAGGGGGCATTAAAATCATCTAAGGATTCTAAAGTCATCATGAGAATTTCTGCCCTATCTATAGAGTTGGCTCCCAAATTTTTAAGGCTATCTGTAAGTGCAAATTCGTGGGTCTGTAAATGTGGTAACACCTCTTTAATATTTTCAACATAAATCTTAAATATGTCTTCTTTTGTCATAAAAGCGGTTGGTTTGTCTAAAGATAGGATATTAATTGATTTGAAGTAGCAATTGCCTATAGCCGTTGTTGCGCCTGCCTGCCGCAAGCTGGCTTTCGTTATTTTTTATCAATTTCTTTTTCAATCAATTCAATAATTTGCTTAATTCTTATACTTAATGCTTCTGATTGAGCATTAGCGGAATGATTATATATAATTGCAGATGAAGCCATACCTTCCAATTCTCTATGCCCGATAATATCCTTTTTCGACACGGTATTTTGTGAATTACCGTTGGGTATTTCTAACCTTTTTTTATTGTCATCCAATAACCAAATATGTTCTGTATTATTGACAAATTCGTTGGCAATTTCTCTTGAAATACCCAACTCTCTAATAAACGGCTCAAGCTGCTGGTACATTTGATTAGTCCATATTAATTCGAGTTCTTGAAGTGTAACTATATCAGAAGACCAATTTGATAATAATTGTTTTAATTGTTGATTTGTAATCAAACGTAGATTTTCAGAATTGGTCAAATCATTTTGTACTGGATTAAACGTTGGGTCAATGTCTATTTCAGCAATAGATTTTACCAAACTAGCGCGAGAAATTTCGTCGGGACTATCTATAGCTTTAAGAATATTTAGAGCAGATTTAACAATATTTTCTCTCATTTGCATTTTCTGTTCTAATTGATGAAGATTGGCTTGGTAAACTTCTTTCAATTGAATTAAAATAATTTGCTCCTTTTTGATGTCTTTTCGGTTTTCATTCAAGTTGTTTACTTGCAATGCAATCAAAATCCCTATCACTACTAAAATTATTTCTCCAATGGCATAAAGAAGATATTTACTAAACTTGTTTTCAGAGAGCAGTTTTTGTCTAATTTTTCTAAAGAATTTTATCACAAGCGGTTGGTTTGTCTAAAGATAGGATATTAATTGATTTGAAGTAGCCATAAAAAACCCGCGAGATACGAGCGTAGCGACTGGCAAGCAATTAATTATACACGTTGTTGTGCTTTCCTTATTTTTTTCTTAATTCTTGTCGGATTTCTTTTTCCACTTTTTCTAAAGTCAGGTTAAATCGTTTTACATATCTCAAAGCTGCAATATCCGCCTCTAATTTTAGGTTCAAAATATTTGATAACTCAATATCCTCAAATAATTCTACGTAATCTATCTTTTGACCAGTGTTTATCATAGTGGTGCTATTTTGAATTTCAGCGTAGTTCAGATTTTTTGCAACATAGGGTTCTATTATGGATTGATATTGAGTGGTAGTATAATCTGTATAAAAGTCTAAAAATGATATTTCGGATTTTAATTTTAAAGCAAGTTGTTTAAGTGCTGAGTTCTCTACTTTTTTTAGATTCTCATCTTCTATAAATCGCATAGTATTAGGAAGTTCAAATTTTAATGATTGTAAATCTACAAGACCTCCTAATGTGCTTACCAATTGGTACGCAGAATCCACATTCTTGGTCTTGAGTATATATAGTGATTTCTGATTTGTTAGAATTACAGCATCCAATTGTATTGAATCTTGGATAATCATAGAACGTGTTATCGCTATTTCTCCCAAAATACTTTCAAAAGTATCCAACAGTCCATTTTTTCGCTGTTTTTCATCATTCCAATTATTAATTGCAAGGGCAATCAAAATTCCAATTACAACCAAAACTATTTCTCCGATTGCATATTTCAAATACTTTACAGTTTTTCCTTCTGAAAGTAAATTTTGGCGAATTTTTCTAAAGAATTTTATCACAAGCGGTTGGTTTGCCTAAAGATAGGATATTAATTGATTTGAAGTAGCAATTGCTTATAGCCGTTGTTATGCAAAGTGTTTTTTTATTTTCTCCCTATTTAGAAATCTAATCAAAAGTAAAATTGGTGTTGACCAGAAAGCTGCAGTAAATATGGCTCCAATACTAAATATTGCCATTCCGTCCTCTAGTCCGACTTTAAAGGACATTGCTATCATAAGTACCCAAATAATCAAAAAAAGAAGTACAGATAATCCACTAACTAGATTATTTGCCCACATTTTATATTTTCTAATATATATTCCACCAATTAGATAAGCAACACCAATAAACATCATTGTTAGGCATAATTCTAAATAGTTGGAAAGCAAAAAAGAAATTGGATCTGTAATGTCAGAGTCCTCTGTGTCAAAACCATCTCCCATTCCAATAGCAGACCAAGCTAGAGCACCCATTCCATTACTAAAAATTATAAAACCAGAAAAAATCGCTACTAAAAGTCCGATTGTTTTAATTGATTTTGGTTTTTGTTCTTCCATTTGTCGTTAAACTCTGTTACATTTTGCATAACAGTCTCGGCTATGATTTCGCCCCAATGAACTATAGCCGTTGTTGTGGGTAGTTTATATATTTTGTTGATGCCATTCAAAAACTTTTGGTTGTAAATGAATATCATTTATGAATTTAAAACTACCTTGAAAATCAGATATATTTTTTCCTTCTTTAAATCCATCCTTAGTATTTAATTCAAATAATTCATTCCACCATAATTTCTTTTTTCTTATTGCTAATTTGTCAATCCCGTAATCTAAAAATTTATTCATTATTGAAACAAGAGAGTAAGGTATTATTAGTAGTAATTTACTCATTTTTGTATGAATAGTGCTTTGATGTAAAAATTTGGTTTTCTTATGAAAATCAATGATAACATTAAGGTTCTCGTAAGCTAAGTCTAGTTTTTCTTCCATAATTGATTTTAAGAACAGAATCATTGCTCTCTCCCAAATAGTAATATTCTTTTTTAAATAATTATTTGTGTTTTCTAATACTTCATTCTTGTACTTATCATATTTTAAAGAGTAAATTAAATTTATTGCGGTAATATTAAAGCTATGTCCATTTTTACTCAAGCCGATATCCTCGGGTAAATACTTGTCAATCAATGCATAATTATTTCCTGCAAAGCAATAAAATATTTTAAAAATCCTATCACAATGGTCATATCCTGAACTTAGATAGTAAGTTGATTCTAAATGATTTCTGGTATATAAGCTATTTAAGAAGATAATGGGATTATTATTTTCAAGAGCATGATAGTACCAACAAAAATATAAATCTACTGTATCTATTATGTATGAATACATTTGTTCAATCGAGTACTCTTTTAAATTTTTATTGATTGGAGGGTATGGAAAATAACTCTCGATATGTTTTAAATAACTATTGAATTCTTCAATATTGTGAAACCGTAAATTATCAAAGTCAGATTCTAATTCGGAAATTTCAACTTGAGTTAAATCAATTGGATACGTTTTCATCTAGATTTTGTAAAATTACCCACAACGGTTTGTGTATGATTTGTTGCGTGGGTTTGGCACTAAGTTAGTAAATAAAACTGGCAATAATTCAGCGCGAGGATTTTCCGAAGGAAAATCAGAAGCAATGAATTATACACGTTGTTGCCAACAGTATTTTATTATTCAGCTTTAATTGAAGAGTAAACAGGTACTTCTATTTTTTCATCTCCAAAATCAAACACTGTCATTAACTTAATTTCATTCCACCCTTCTTTGGACGGAGTGTGCTCAAAGTCAAATTCATTTTTTGAAAGACCCTCAAAAATCAATTCACGGGTTTCATCTTCATTAATTTTGTAAACATTATAATTCGGTAAATCCTCGGGATAATTAAAAAGAAACTTAACTTTAGCCAGTTCATTAACTTGATGTATTTCTTTAAATGTTTGAATAATTATATTAGACTTAGAAACTTTGTCTTTTTTTGATTTCGAAATTGAATCTTTTAACAACGAATACTTATTTTCAAGTATTTTAATTTGGTTTTTTAATTCAGCAGTTTCATCCTTTTTACAGGATAAAAATATCATAGGTAAGATTATTAAAATCAGATATTTATTAGGTTTTTTCATATTGTTGGCAACTTGTTATATCGTTACATTTATTACTGATATACCGTAACTAAGTCAGGTTATCATAACTTTTTTGTTACCGTTATCCTGCATCTTCTCCCAAAGATAACAATTTTACCCCTTGCGCATCACCTCTTTAAGCGTTGCTAGCTGTGCGTTAAGTAATTTGTTTTCTTCCCGTAGGTATTTTTTTTGTTTAGCATAGCGTAATCATTTTTATTAGGTTGGTTGTTAATTTTATTAATAGTTAACCTAATAGCTATTAGGTTAGCAATTAAGTTTATTAGTCTTATATTTAATTATATTCATCATAAACCTAAAATAAATTAGGCTTGTATTTAATAGTATTAACAATTAGCCTTACGGGTATTAGGTTATCATTTAATAGTATTAGGCTGTTATTTAACTTTATTAAGTGAGAACCTAATTTTTAGGTTTTGGGGAGTCACAAAAAAAACGGACAAGGGTGTGTCCGTAAAAAAAGTTGCTTTTTTAAGTGGGGAGATCGTCCTACTTACTTCCATGATTTTTATCAGGATTTTTCCTGCGGGTAGGGTAAAATTTCTTACCTATTTTTATGTTGTTGGTATTTTCTTCGGGTTTTAATCATTCTAAAACGGAGGTCGTCGTAAAATAAACTACCTAGTAATACTAAGGCGGCAAGTAGTAGGGTGTTGAGCTTTAGTTCTAGTTTGGTAAAGAGAAATCCGCCCACCAAGCCTCCCAAAAAGAAAAAACAAATAATATAGCTTCGTAATTTTATGGTGGCTATAAGGTGTTTTTTGTCTGGGTGGTTTTTAGGAAAAAAGAGTTGTGAGAGTTCTATCCCCAAATCTGTAAAGAGTCCTGTAAGGTGGGTGGTACGCACAATGGCGCCCGAAATTTTGGTAACAAACGAGTTTTGTAACCCCATAGCAAAGAGCAATACACATGCAATAACATTAGGGTAATATTGTAAAAAGAAATTGCTGGCTAAGGCTACAAAAACCAAAAGCACTACTTCTAGTAAGGTAGGGAGTACAAAAACATTGAGTTTTTTGGTGCTGTTATAGTTTTCTATTAAAAAACTGGAGGTAAAGGAACCTAATAAGAAGGAAAGAATATAGACAAGAAACACGGTGCCCTCCCACACTTTTACATTAGAAACGTCATTAATAAAAAGGGCAAAGTGGCCTGTGACGTTGGTGGTAAGTTGGTGTATGGCCAAAAACCCTGCTACGTTTACAATTCCTGCTACAAAAGATAAGACGGTGGCAATACGAAGATTGTGCTGTAGCGTTCTGCTTTTGCCTTGATGTCTAAACATAAACTAAGAATACCGTAAAGGAAGGATGTTAGGGTTATTTTCAGTGAGCTAGCAACCCAAAGATACTGAATTTCCTCCTTTCATGTGAAGGATACAAATAGGTTATGTAATGCCTCCTTTATATATTAGAATCTACCAACACCTTCCAAGTGCCTTGAGAATCTTTTTGCCAGATAATGATGTATTTGCCGTTGTAGCTGCCACTGCATTGCCCTATCTCAAAAGCGAGGGTGGGGGTGACCATTTCTAGATGAAGTGGGGTAAGGGAGAGGGTGTATTGTGGGTTGTTCATATACCCATATTCTTTTGCCACAGCATCCACACCCACCACCACAGGCTTATGATTGTAATACACTGTGTTGGGGGCATATAATTCTGAAACCAACCCCAAGGCATCGTGTGCATTACACAACGCAATCCATTGGTTTCTTCGTACTTCAATTTGAGGGTCTATGGGAATGTTGTTTTCGGCTTTTGCAATACTCTCAAATTCACGTTTATTGGAAGCTTGGGTGTTCCGTATAACCACATGTTTATAGGTGTCGCCATTTTCTAAAGTAAATGTGCCTATTTCATAATCGTACACACTATTGGCTTGCGTTTTATAGAGGGTTTGTATGGAGGTGATGCCCAGTTCTTTTTTTGAATAATAGTGTTCAATGGCATCGGCAATTTCAAAAACTTCTCCTGTGCTCCTTACTTTAATGGCGTTGTTGGTGTAGAGCGTTGCCAACGAATCCATTTGATGGGTTGAGATATAGCATGCCCAAAGCGCATTTTTGTCTTGTTTTACGGAAGTGCTTTCGCAGTCCAACATAGTAGCTGCGTTTTGCGAATGTGTTTTATTTCCTAAAAGGATGCAAAGCACTATCATTATATATACCGGAAGATGTTTCATAGTAAATAGACTCTTAACAGATTACCTTTTAAATATAGTGAATTCTTTGGCTTGCCTCGAAATAAAAAAGGACGCTCGAAAGCGTCCTTTAAATAATTTTATTTTGTAGAAAATCTTAGTTTCCTGTGATTTCGATATTGTCTATGTGGTAACGTGTGGTAGCATTAGGGTCGCTACCTTCGTATAAAAAGGCAATGTTTACAGTTCCTTCAAGACATGAAATGTTTACTGGACCTACCGATTGGAAACTTCCAAATCCACCAGCTGGACCACTCGGGATATCGACATCAAGTTCTTGCCATGTTGCTGTAGTAACATCGCCCGTAAAGTTGGTAGAGAATACCACACTTAAAATGGTTCCGTTATCGAAATTGGTTTGGATATCCATAAACAATTCTTCTTCAGTGGTGGCATCCATATCAATACTTGGTGTTACTAACCAAGTTTCAATAGTGCTTTCGCCACTGTTAAATCCAGAAATTTGGGCATAGTTGGTACCATCAAAATTACCAATAACCCAAAGTGTTCCCCCTCCATTTACATTTACGTTGGTCCACCCTGCATTTACATAGTCTTCAATAGCATTGAATTGCTCAAAATTTTCACTCCAAAATACATTTCCACCACCACTTGGACCATCACAACTAAAGGTATCTGGATCACAACGGTTGGTGTCGTCAAGGTTTACATCACTTAACCCATTTACGGTTAGAATAAAGTAATCGTCAAAGAAATCGCGGGTTAAAATAGCATCTATGGTTCCTCTTCCGGTAGCCAATTCTTGCGATTTGAAACTGGCAAAGGTACTGGTGCTAAAAATAGTGGTAGCTCCTGTTGCACAGCTTTCAAGAATACGCTCTCCATCAAACTCATCGCTTGCTTCTCCAGCATAAGTTAATGGGTTACTTCCTAGTGCTTGGCTACGTACAAATTGCACATCGGTTAAACGTACAAACAAGTTGGTTTTGTCTTCAGAAAAATCGGCGAAGCTCATAGGTAACGGAACAATTTCGGCCACCAAAGCATCTCTTTTTATAAAGGTATCCATTTGAGATTCGGCAATAGGCTCGATACTTCCAGCGCTTTCAATACCTAAGGTAAGCACACCGTTTTCTATACCAACACTAAGACCATTAAGCTCTACGTAGACTCTTCTTCCGAAGTCATAACGACCAAATAAAGGGTTAGAGTCTATCACCAATTTTACCCCTGTAGTAGGGTTAGAAGCTTTATCTTGAAGGATTACTTCTTCAAAAAAGTTTCCAGTTTCATCGGTAGAGATCACATACCCTTCTAAGAATTTTCCAGCGAAATCTTCATTAAAGGTAAGGGTTGCATTTCCATTGGTAGCTAGTTCTTGTTCCCAAGCACTTCTTAGGGAATTTATAGTTACAATATCGGTAGTAGGGATATTTAGTTCTGTGGCATCGCCATTGGGGATACCAAATTCATCATCCTGAACACAGGATACAAAGCTTACTACGGCTAGTAGTAGAATTAAAGTATTTATTTTTAAGTTTTTCATTTTACTGAATTTTATTTTTATCAAATTTTTTAGAATCGAACGTAAAGGTTAAGATAGTAAGTGGTTCCATTTCCGAAGAAATAACGGTTGCCAAACAATGGACCGCCTGTATTAGATTGTTCTTCCAACTGTTGTTGGTAATTGGATCTACGGGAATCTTCAAAACCACCTGTTTTGTACTCTTGGTCTAATACGTTATTAATAGTAGCAAAGAAACCAACATAGTAGTCTTTAATCTTCCAAGATTTTCCACCTACAATGTTTACTAAAAAGTAATCGTCTAGTTGTTCTTGTTGTAATAATTGGTTGGCTACTTCTGGGTCATAATCTGCAAATACTTGTAGGTCTGTATCCAACGCAAAGTCTTCACTTCTGCGTAAGGAACTAACGTCTACATACGCATTTGAGAAGTAGTTGGTAGTAGCTCCTACCCACCAGAAATCTGGATCGCGGTATTCAAAACCAATTTGGTAGGCTCTTTCGGGGCCTCCCGCTACGTGATAGTTTTCTAAGTAAACGGTTCTCTTTCCTCTAGCTTCTAGATCGTTTCCTTCAACAAAACCATCGTTAGGGTCAAAGTCGTAATCGTCTCCAGAAAGATAAATAGTGGCGTTGTCTGTATAGATGTTTTGCCCTACGGAAGCAGCAGCTTTCACTAAAAATGTGGGTGTTACTTGGGCTTCAATTCCCATTTCAACTCCTACATTTCTCTTTTCAATTCCTTGTACAATCTCCTGTACAAAGGCACTGTTGTCTTCTGTTCCGAAGGCATTTTGAGTAAAGAAGAATCCTATTTCGGTAGCATCTTGAAAGCCTGCATAGAATCCTGTAACTCTCGCTTTTACTATTGGGGAACGATAGATATAACTTAAGTCTGCGCTTTGTATTTTTTCTTCCGTTAAGTTATCTACTATGTCGTTATTTTGTCTTGCGTTTGCAAAAGAATTACGTAAGGTGGGCGCAATTGTATAATATCCTCCATTAAAATCGATAAGGTGACGCCCTGTTACTTTATAGGTTAATCCTCCTTTTGCACCAAAGTTGGTAAAGGTTACTTCCTCACTATCTCCTAAAGAACGATTCCCCTCGGCAAAATATCCATTTTGAAAAATACCTGTTCTTTGGTAGGATGTGTTGGAAGCATTTAATCCTAAGTAGAAATCTACTTCGCTGTATTTAAACTGCGCTTGTGCAAATCCCGAAAGGACCGTTGCACCTAATTCATAATTGTATTTGTAAGCATCTCCTACTTGTGCAATCCTATTTGGATTTTGAACATCACTTTGTGCAAAGGATGGTGTTGGCCCAGAATAGAATCTATCGAAATCTTCAAAGCCAGTTCCTCCTAATAAATCGGTTATTTCTGCAAAGTTTTCACTTTTTAGACTTCTATAATTTAAAGTTCCGTTTAGGGTGATGTTTTCAGTAATCGCAGAAGATATTATTGAGTTAAATGTTAATTGCGTGTCATCTACTCGATCATCCTGTAGCACATAACTTGAATATCCAGTAGCACTGTTTAGATTGGTTTGATAGATATTGTTCCAATCTATTTGTCCATCATTAATAAATTCTTGTTCGGCTAAATAGGCTTGTTGGTAATCGTAAGAGGTTGGCGATGGGAAACGTAAGAAATAACTTGGCATTCTTTGGTAATAGTTTCCAAAAGGATTTCTGTTGTCTCCATTGTCTATACGAGAATTCCCAATTTTTCCAAATTGATACCCAATGTTGGTATTCAATCTAGTTTTGTCGCTAATATTCCAATAATGGTTAAGCATAATAACAGGTTCTTCGATATCTCGTTCTCTACTGTTACGTATTTCACCGTCTTGGTATCCCCAATTTGGGTTGTACTTAATGCCTTTTAAATCTTTTGCTTCTTGTGTAATGGCAGTAGAACGTCCTCTGCGGTTTGGTGTGTAAAAAGCGGTAAGGTTAAGGCTATGGTCGTCATTCAGTTTTTTCTCTACGGAAGCAAAAAAGGAATTAGCATCGTATAAGGTTCCATCTTGAAAGCCTTCTTCTCCAAATCGTCTTGAAGCTAACACTGCATATGCCCAACCATTTTGGGTCATGCCGCTGTTATATGAACCCATAATACGTCCTGTATAGCTTCGGTTGGCAGCAGCATAAGACACGCGGCCTCCTTTGCGGTATTGAGAAGCTCTCATAACAATATTGGTTGTCCCTGCAAGGCCACCAAAAGTGTAATCGTTAGCCTTCAAGCCCATAGAGAACTCTCTATTTCGTTGTGCGTCATTTAAGCCTCCCCAGTTACTCCATTGCGGGCGACCGTTAAACTGCTTGTTCATTTCAATACCATTAATAAGCACTTTTCCATGTTCACTGTCAAGTCCTCTGGGTCTAAAAAACGTCGCACTAAAATCGAATGCGGCCGCATCTAAAAAGGTATCGTTTGAGGCTTGTAATAAACCCGATACATTATACGAAGTGCCTTCGTCTTCATTTAATTCGTTGTCTGAAAGACTAATAATACCAATTTGGGCTTCTACTTCCGATAAATCTAGCTGAAGTAAAATAAGGTCCAAATCGACTGTTTTTCCATTTTGAATGGTAATGGGAATACGCTGCAGTATATAATCAGCTTTATTCACAATTAACACCTGCTCTCCCTGTGGCAGATTGTTACTAGTAATAGAAAATGATCCTTCGCTATCTGTTTCGGTATTAAATACACTACTTAAAATACGTATTTCCACACCGGGAACAGCTTCGTTAGAATTAGCATCTACCACTTTCCCTTTTACCGTAGCATCTTGAGCAAGCATGGAAAATACCCCCACTGTGCCTAGGAAAAAGGTTAAAATGAATTGTTTCATCCTGTTTTCTTGTTTTTAATTTTAAATAAACGTTATAATTCGCGTGCAAAACTACATTTTTTAAATGAAATAAGTAATTTTGGCGCATCCTTTGCAAAGGATTTTACGCAAACTTAATATTACATTATAATGAGATTATTACTCTGGCTTTTTACTTTCACTTTTTTAATTACACTCCCAGGAAAAGCACAAGAAAAGAAAACCTATAAAGTAAATACGGTTGCTTTCTATAACCTTGAAAATCTGTTCGATTTTGAAGATGACCCCATTACTTTTGACGACGATAGAACCCCCGATGGAAAAGACCATTGGACCGAAGAAATATATCAAGACAAGCTAAAAAACATGGCGCAAGTAATTTCTGAAATTGGTGCGGATGTTACTGGTACTTCGCCAGTCCTTATTGGAGTTTGTGAGGTGGAAAACAGAAGAGTGCTAGAAGATTTAATCAATCAAGACGCACTATCTAATAAAGACTATGGCATTGTGCATTTCGATTCGCCAGATAGACGTGGGATTGATGTAGCACTTTTATATCAGAAAAAAATATTTACCCCAACTAATTATGAAGCGCATGAGTTAAAGATTTATGATGATAATGATGTTACCAAACGAATTTATACGCGTGACCAATTATTAGTAAGCGGGATGCTTGACGGCGAAAAAATACACCTTATAGTAAATCACTGGCCGTCAAGAAGTGGAGGTGAAGCGAGAAGCCGCTTTAAAAGAGTAAAAGCAGCTAAATTAAACAAACAAATTATCGATTCGTTGTTTAGTGAAGACCCCTATGCAAAAATTATTACCATGGGAGATTTAAATGACGATCCAACAAGTCCTAGTCTTTCAGAAGTTTTAAAGCCCAAAAAAGATAAAGAAGAAGTTGGGTTAAAAGAATTGTATAACCCCATGGAGGATATGTTTAAAAAAGGGCTAGGTACCTTGGCTTACCGAGACAGCTGGAATTTATTTGACCAAATGATTGTTTCAGCAGAATTAACCAAAACCGATTATTCCTCTTATCGTTTTTACAAAGCAGGAATTTATAATAAATCGTATTTAGCAAATCCACGAGGCAGGTATAAAGGATATCCTTACCGTAGCTATGCCGATGGCGGTTATACGGGAGGGTATAGCGATCACTTTCCAGTGTACCTATACCTTATCAAAGAAAAATAAAAAAAGCGCTCTCTTAGAGCGCTTTTTTTATGCAAACCATTGTTGCCAAGGAATTCTACTTAGCATTAAAATAAGTGCCAAAGTATAGAATATAGACAGTGTTTTAAATTTTGGTTTTGAAACCAATTTCTTCTTGTGTTTAGAATAGCCAATGGTAATTAAAACCACAGCTAAAATCATAACTGTAATATGTTCTACAGCATACAAACGAAGCATGGAATCTTTCATTACGGTTGCCATCCCATTACTTGAAATTGATTTTAGTCCTAATGGTGAAATTACATAAAGAACTAAACCAAGTAATAATTGAATGTGTGAAACAATTAATGCAAACAGTGAAATTCTGAAATCTTTAGGTTGATACTCTTTATTTCCTAGTAAACCAGCTAATGCATTTAAAGTGGCAATTAAGACAATAAATAGCACAAGGTATGCCCAATACGAATGTATAAATTGAAATGTCGTGTACATATTTTGGAATTGTTTAGTTTTTGGTTGAGATAAAGGTAAAAAAAAAGAGGTTGGCATTGCCAACCTCTTTATCTTTTATAAACTAAAAAATGGAATTAGAAGGAATAACGTAATGATCCGTTATAAGTTCTACCATTTTCTGTATAGAATCCAAATGCATCTGAATTAGATAGACCTATATAATCAAACACATTAAATACGTTGGCTCTAAAAGTAAGATCGTTACTTCCACCAAGGTTAAACTTATAAGTTAACCCTAAGTCTGTAATTGAATAAGGCTGTAATTGAGCAGGCTCATAATTTGATACAGAAGTTCCAGCATCGGTAAACTCATAATGGTTTGCACGATAATTAATACCTCCATCTACACTTAAACCAGAAACAATTTTTGCTTTAGCTCCAAGGCCAGTGGTAAATTGTGGTGCAGTAGATACTCTTACACCTTGTCTATTTACACCTTCATCTTCTGAAATTAATTCTTGAGAGTCAAGGTTGTATATTGAACTGCTTGAAGTTCCTTTAAAAATCCAGCTACCACCAGAAATATATCCTTTTACTGTTAACCAAGATGATGCTCTCCAGTTAAAATCAAACTCAGCACCAGTGTGGTATTGACGAATTCCTCTTTGTAAAACAGAAACTTCGATTTCTTCTTTTGTGTCTGCATCGATAATATCATCTATATAAGAAATAGTTCTATTATCCCAATCGGTAATATAAGCGTTGAAATTTGCTCTAAAATCACTTGTTGAAAAATGGTAACCTCCTTCTACAGAACGGATAATTTCATTTTCTACCTCTGGGGTTAAAATATCAGCATTCGAAGTTCTGAATGAAAATACGTTATCTAAATAAGGTTGTCTAGAATAATATCCTCCATTAAAGTAAATGGTGCTCTCATTTGCGATAGTATAAGAGAATCCTCCTTTAACATTATATCCAGTTTTATTTACTTTATCTGATGTAGTTGTTGTTTGATTTCCAGCAGTATCAGTTGTAAAACGATCTTCTCTTTGGTATGATTGGGTAGAGTAAGAACCTTGTGCAAAGATTGAGAATTTATCCGTAGCATATTCAAACTGTCCAAAACCACCTACGTAATTAATATCTTCAGAGTAATCATAGTTAATTCTATCTTCTTCTCCAGCAAAGTTGGAAAGTGCTTTCCAAGGATCTGCCTCATAAGCTGTTGTTACTACAGCACCATCAGGGCGGTCATTGGACCATCCTGTAAGACCATAAAAATTAGCCACTTGTCTAAAGTGATCTCCGGTGTACATTCTAGCATCTACACCTAAGTTCATTGTGAAATTATCAGAAAAATCATGGTTAAAGTTAGAAACCGCTCCAAACCATTGGTGATTGTTTACTGAAGATCTTCTAATGTATCCTCTTCCATCAGGATTGTCAAAATCGTTTCCTATTCCAATAGCAGTATTTGCTTCATAAATAGCAGGATAGTCTAGTTGACCAGATAAAGGACCGTCACCATCTGGATCTTCGGTTCTAATTCTTCCATTTCCTCTATCTCCAGTTCCACCACCACGACCAACAGAAGCATAAAGCACAGTTGATAATTCAGATTTTTCACTCATTGTCCAATCCCAGTTAAGGTTAGCAACAGGCTTGTGGTAAAAGTTTTGTCTTTCAGAAGAAATATTGTCGTAGTCACCATCTACATCATTGTATCCCCAGTGTTGGTTAAATTTTGGATCTGCATTGATAACATCTTTAGACTGTGACCACTTTTGACCGTGCATTTGTGGTGCTCCAGTAATTAAAAAGTTAAGTGAGTGAGATTCATTTGGCTTATATCCTACAGCAAGGAAATAATTTTGTCCTTGACCATAAGTACCGTTAGACCATTTTCTATGTGCCTGCCAGTGATCTAAAAGGATAGAAAATGCCCATCCACTTTCACTAACACCAGTATTATAGGCAGCAGTTCCTTTAAAGTAACTGTCATTAGCTCCTAAAAAACGAGCAAAACCACCTTCTTTTCTGTCGGCAGCTTTCATTACAATATTTACAGTACCCCCTACAGAAGAAATGGCCAATTTTGAAGCACCAAGACCTCTTTGAACCTGAATGGCGCTTGCAATATCTGCAATACCAGCCCAGTTAGACCAGTATACATTTCCATCTTCCATACCATTAACTGGTTGACCATTTAAAAGTACAGCAGTATTGTTTTGTTCAAAACCTCTTAAATACATTTGAGAATCTCCAAAACCACTATCTCCAGAAATGTTAATAGAAGGGGTAGCTTTTAGTGCTTGAGTAAGTTCAACGTTACCAGCAACTTTTTCTTGAATTTCTTGCTCTGTAATAGTTGATACAGCAACGGGAGTTTTACGGTCTTCGGCTAAATCGATTACTCCAGTTCCAACAATCACAACTTCAGCAAGTGTATTGGCATCTGCTTCAAGAACAACAGTTCCTAGGTTAGCGGTGCCTCCACTTAAAGTAAATTTAACTGTTTTCTTGATAAACCCTAAATAAGAAACTACGACAGCTCCAGAGTTAGAACTAACGTTAAGGGTGAAATTTCCGTCAAAATCTGTAACGGTACCATTGCTGGTTCCAGATTCTAGTACGTTGGCTCCTGGTAGTGGCCCTCCTAAATCAGAGTCAGCAACATTACCAGTAACAGTTCCTTGTGAATAGGCTGCGAAATAGCCTAATAACATAGTAAAAAGTAATAGTTTTTTCATAAATGTTTGGAATTTGTTTGTTGGGTGCAAATTTAAGTTAGTTATTAAAAATATTAGCAACTTTATGTTAAGAAATTGCTATAATTGTGAAATTACTAAAAATACGAGCAAGTATTTGATTATAAGCAAAATAGATAGGAACAATGTTATTAACAATTGAAAAATTGAAAAAAAATCAATTTTTAATACAATCTAAACGCTCTTTTAAGGGCCACATGGTAGAAAAATATTCTTCGTGATAGACACTTTCTAGTGGCTTTGAGTTCGGTAAATCTTCCTTAAATGGATCTACTTCTTTACCATTTTTCCAAAAACGATAACATACGTGTGGACCGCCGGTATTTCCAGTCATTCCAACCCAACCTATTACATCACCTTGACGAACAAATTGACCCACTCTTACATTGTACTTTTTCATATGTAGATATTGGGTTTCGTAGGTTTCATTATGTCTTATTTTTACATAAATTCCATTGCCTCCACGGCGCTCTGCTTTGGTCACTGTTCCATCTGAGGTTGCTAAAATTGGGGTTCCTATTCCAGCAGCAAAATCAGTTCCTCTATGAGGGCGCACTTTATAGCCATAGTATGCAATTCTTCTGTTTAAATTATATTTTGAAGAAATTCGGTAATTAAATTTAATGGGAGATTTTAAAAAGGCTCTTTTTAAATTATTTGCCTCTAAATCGTAGAAGTCCGCAGCCATATTATGAACCCCATCTGGTTTAAAGTTAAAAGCATAAATGGGCTTTCCCTTATGTTCAAAATAGGCTGCTTTAATTTCTCCTAATCCACCAGATATGGAATCTGAAATAAATTTTTCGGTATAAATTACTTTAAAATTGTCTCCCGGCTGTAATTGAAAGAAGTTAATGGTCCAAGCATAGATGTTTGCCAGCCTATCTGTCATGTAGGGACTCAAGTTATTGTCTGCCATGGTTTGAGACAACGAGCTTGTTATAACCCCAGAAGCTTCTTTCTCAACAAAAGTAACTGGCTTTTTTTCGTGAACCACACTAATACTATCTCTAAAATCAATAATGGCATAGTCTACTTTGTTCTTTTCGTAAATAAAAACTTGAGTTTGATTGAGTGTGTCTTTCGAATTCAGTAAAACATAAGGCTTTCCAACTACAATTCTTCGTACATCAAAACTGTCCTTAAAAGTGGTGGCCACTTCGTAAATCTTACTTTGTGAAACCCCATACTCATTTAAAATGGCGCCAAAAGTATCGCCAGGGCGGATGGTATCACGTATTACATTAAAATCATTTAGGATATACCCGTATTCTTCAATAATTTTAGGTTCGGGCTCGGGAGTGGTGTCTTCTTTTATTTCTTCAGTACAAGCTAATAGGATTAAAAATGCGGGGATTACGTAAAATAAGTGTTTCAATTTTTTAAACTTTTATAACTATACATTCTTACCCCAGTCTTTAATTTCTTTTTCACTCCAAACAGAAGGGAAAAATATACGTTTTTGATATTTTGGATGCATATATTTTGCCCAATCACTTCCTCCTGTTGCTTCTTCTGGCTCTTTACCGTGATTTAAATATTTTTTCGCGGTATTATAATGTGCCATTACCCAAGTTACATTTACTGTATAATCATAATGACGCATAGCCTTCAATAAAGATTCATTTTCTTTAACCTCTTGGGGCAGGCTTTTAAATTTCGAGTACAAATTTATAGTATTATATTCTTTTGTAAAGGCAATAAACTCATTTTTATACTTTTCTTCGAAAGCCTTTAATAAATAACTCTTTTTTCCTGTCTTGAAATTCTTTCCTGCGGCTTGCCAATATAGGTGTTCCAATGCATGTTCGTAGGGGGTGTTTCTATCTATCTTTTCACGAAAACGGGCATCAATTAAATTGATAAGTTCTGTTGAAGCAAATTCAATTTTTCGGTATTGGGCACTTTGAAACCCTGAAGCTGGGGTAAGTGTATTTCTGAATTTTAAATATTGCTCAATTTCCATTCCAGTAGTCATTATGTTGAAAGAGGAAGTAAGCATATCAAAATAACGACTCACACGAAGTAATCGTTCCGAAAAGAAAGTTGCAGTAAGTTCTTTTGCATGGGATACTTGCTGAATTTCCCAAAGAATCATTTTAAACAATAACTCATTTATTTGATGGTACATAATGAATACCATCTCGTCGGGCAGATTGGTTCTTTGTATTTGAAGATTTAAAAGGGCGTCTGTCTGGATATAATCCCAATAGGTAATGGGTTTACCGTATAAAAGCCCTTCAAGATGTGTATCAAGATCCTGCCCAATATTTTTGAATTTCTTATCTAATTGCTCAAGTAGTTTCTCGGTTTCTGGTGTGATTTTCATGGGAGGGTTAGTCTACAATTATTTTAAATGAATTTTTTAAGCCTTTAAACTCGGTTAATGTGGCTTTTAAAGAACCAACTGCTAAATCGGCTTTTATTAGTAGGGGAATTTTATTGTCATCATCAGTTACCCAAACCGTTAAGCTTTCCTTTTCTTTAAAAACTCTTCCGGCCTCTACATAGGGGCGAAATTTTAAGGTGGATATTTTTCCGAATTTTGTTTTTAAGGTTTCTCTTCCTAAAAACTTCAATCGAAATTTATAACTTTCTTTATCAAAAAACATGTCCATATCTACCGTATGGCCAACTTCAATTTTTGAAGCATCTATTTTATTACGCAGGTAATAAAAGGCCGAAACCATATCCTGAGCATCTTTGTTAAAAGTGACCCAGTCTTGTGTGTTTTTTTCTTTATTTAAAACAAGTGCTCTACCTGTTTCTCTATTGAAATCTATTTGAATGTCTTTGGTATAACCACCTTCATCTATTTTTCGGATAAAGCGATACGGAACATCTTTTTGTTTATCGATATAAGATTGATAATAATCTTCTACATTAAAAAACCATTTTGAAACTCCAATGGTTCTGCCTTCACCCTTTATATGATATACTTCCTTACCGTTGAGAACAGCGTTATTAACTTCAAGGGTAGCATATCCTGCGGTAACAAATCCATAATGCACACGAAACTTAAACCACTCTCCATCCCCAAAGGCTTGGTTTTGTGAAACGGAAATCGTTGATATAACCAGAGCAAGTACTAAAATTAGTTTTTTCATTTTGAAAATATATAAGTCTTTTCTATGGTTTTACAACTACTGTTCCAAAATTGAAAACCTCTGCCGAATAGGACGACAGAGGGTTGTTAATGTTACATCTTTTAAAGCGTTCCACGCGCGGCTTGTTCACGTTCAATAGACTCAAAAAGGGCTTTAAAATTTCCAGCTCCAAATCCTTTGGCGCCCATACGTTGAATGATTTCAAAAAACAAGGTGGGTCTATCTTCAAGGGGTTTAGTGAAAATCTGAAGCAAATATCCTTCTTCATCGGCATCTACCAAAATGGATAACTTTTGAAGTTCTTTAATGTCTTCTTTCATCATATCCATGTGCGTCCCCAAACGGCGAGGAATATCATCGTAATAAGCTTGTGGAGGGGGAGGTAAAAACTCTATGCCTCGTGCCTTTAATTGCGCAACAGTTTCAATAATATCGTCTGTTGCCAAGGCAAGATGTTGTACTCCGGCACCTTCATAAAAATCTAAATATTCTTCAATTTGCGATTTTTTAATTCCTTTTGCGGGCTCATTTATAGGAAACTTTATTCGTCCATTACCGTTACTCATCACTTTACTCATCAATGCGGAATATTCGGTGTGAATTTGTTTGTCGTCAAAAGATAAAAAATTCACAAACCCCATGACATCTTCGTACCATTTTACCCAAGTGTTCATTTGTCCCCAACCCACATTGCCCACCATGTGGTCAATGTATTTTAATCCAGTGGGTGTTGGGTTATAATCGGATTTCCATTCACGGAAACCTGGCAAGAAAGTTCCTTTATAGTTTTTACGTTCTACAAACATATGGACCGTTTCGCCGTAGGTGTATATTCCTGCACGGACCACTTCCCCATGTTCGTCTTTTTCAACCGTTGGCTCCATATAGGATTTCGCCCCTCGTTTTGTTGTTTCTTCATATGCACTACGGGCATCATCCACCCATAAAGCTATCACTTTTACCCCATCACCATGCTTTACGATATGATCATTAATGGGAGATTTACTGGTAAGTGGAGTGGTAAGGACAATTCTTATTTTATCCTGTTTTAGAACATAACTCACATGATCTTTGGATCCCGTTTCTAGTCCTTTGTAAGCGTGGGATTGAAAACCAAAAGCCGTTTTATAAAAATGTGCCGATTGTTTGGCATTACCTACATAAAACTCGACATAGTCTGTTCCTAAAAGGGGAAGGAAATCTTCTGCTCCTTCAAATATTTTTTCTAAACCGTAGTTTACTGATTTTACTTCTTTACTCATTGTTTCAAAATTTTAATCTAACCAAGATTGATGATAGGTGTCGTCTGCAATTTTCATAGCTTCTTCCGTGACTTTAAGAGGCTTAAAGGTGTCTACCATGACCGCTAATTCTTCTGTTTCTGTTTTTCCAATACTCCTCTCCGTTGCACCTGGATGCGGTCCGTGTGGGATTCCTGCTGGATGTAATGAAATATGTCCAGCTTCTACATCATTTCGGCTCATAAAGTCTCCGTCTACGTAGTATAACACTTCATCGCTATCAATATTGCTATGATTATAAGGGGCAGGAATACTTTTTGGGTGATAATCGTAAAGTCTAGGGACAAAACTACATACTACAAAGGCAGCGGTTTCAAAAGTTTGATGTACAGGTGGTGGTTGGTGAATTCTTCCTGTGATGGGTTCAAAATCGTGAATGGAAAATGCATATGGGAAATTATATCCATCGTATCCTACTACATCAAAAGGATGAGTAGCATAAACCATTTCTATGATTTCATCCTGTTTTTTAATTTTCATTAAAAAATCGCCTTTTTCATCGTATGTTTCTAGTTCTTCTGGTTTTCGGATATCTCTTTCGCAGAATGGGGAATGCTCTAATAATTGCCCAAACCAGTTACGGTAGCGTTTAGGAGTGTAGATGGGATGGTAACTTTCAACAATAAACAATCGATTATCTTCCGTGTCAAAATCTATTTGGTAAATAATACCTCTAGGAACGAGTAAGTAATCTCCGTATTTAAAGTCCAGGTTTCCAAGAAAAGTTCGAAGTTTTCCAGAACCTTTATGAATAAATATCAATTCATCTGCATCGGTATTTTTATAAAAATACTCACGTAGTGATTTCTTGGGAGCAGCTAAAATAATATTACAGTCACTATTGGTTAAAACAGTTTTTCGGCTTTCTAAATAATCGTTTTCTGGTTTTACTTGAAATCCTCTAAAGCGATACGATTTCATATTATTTGCTTTCGCAACTTTAGGGGCTACACTGTATTGGTTTTTAATTTTCTTTACTTGAGTGGGTCTGTTTTCGTGGTAGATATTACTGTACATTCCGTCAAAACCAATGGTGCCAAAAAGTTGTTCTGGATAGAGGGATCCATCGGGTTTGCGAAATTGAGTATGACGTTTGGGAGGTATTTTCCCTAGTTTATGATAAAATGGCATGTGTTGATATTTACAAGGTTAATTTCTGATATAAAATTCTGAAAATTAAACTCCTACTAAATTAAGAGTTTTTAGCCATATAAGCTCATTCAGGATTTCTTTTTATTAGAAATTTAAGAAGGCACAGTAAATATTTCCAAGGAAGATTTGCCATACCACAAATATCGGAAAAATTCTCTAGTAGAAGAATTATTAATTTTAAAACCGGAACCCAGCACTCACGAACCAAATGCTTTCTCCACTATCTGGTGAATAGGAATATTTTAATTCCATGGGTCCTAAAAAAGTCTCAAGCCCATACCCTAAGGCAACCCCAGAATATTTAATTTCTTTTATCCAATCTCCGTTTCCAAATAAATCATCACCAACATTGGCTATATTTCCAGACAAAACAAGATGGTTTTTACGGGCAAACTCATAGTCTAGATTCACGGTAGTTTTTAAATAGGTATCTCCTCGAAGTTCTAAAGCTTCATACCCAAACATGGGGATGAGGTTTGTTGTTGGAACATAACCATATCCTCCTAATAAAAAATCTAATGAACTAGTGGTAGTACTTCCAATTTTTAACCCTCCTTCGGTACTAATATTTCCAGATATTTTAGAATTAAAACGATGAGCATACCCTGCCTTTGCTTTCGCAATGGAAAACGGTTCAAAATCATTATTTAAACCTTCAGCAAATAGATACCAGTGGAAATCTCCATCAAAAAACATCCCCGAAGACGGAAAAAATTTGTTGTCCAATGTATCGTATTTGAGAATTCCGTAGGCACTAAAGTAATTGGTGTTTTCGAAAATTGTTCTTGGGTTGTTGTCTTCATCAAGTCCAATGGTTTCCGAAAGGTATTTTAACCATTTATGCTCTGCTCCCAATCCAAGCTGAAATACCCTTCTAAAAACGGTTTGTAAAAAAAGTTGATTGGTTAAATCTTCGTAGGTTAAGCCTATTTTGTTTAGCTGAAAATCTTCAGGAATTTCGATTTCCCCTTCAATAAAATCTAGCCCAATGTTCTTTTCAAAAAAGCTAAACTTAGAATTTAATCCAATACTCCAATAATACCCTTTGTCTATGTAATAATTAAAATTATACCGAATGTTATCACCCACTATAAAATCTAATGAAACGATATCGTTATTGGTAATTAACCGCTTTCTCGTAATATTTATAAGCGCGGCAGATTTGTATAAATTATCGTAGTGAGCACCTAGCCGAATGCTTGTCTTAAAATTACTTTCTTTAACATCAAAATGTAGCACATAGTGGTCCTCTTTTTCAGGATTGTTAACGAAGGAATAGTCAATTCCGTTAAAATTACCCGTGGTTGAGAGGTTATTTACACCATCATTAAAATCCTGATAACTTACCAGTGAAGGGGTTTTTAATTTAAGTTTTCCTAGTATATAGGAGCTCGTATAGTTTTCATTACCGGTCACTAACACTTTGTCAATAAAAATGGAGGTATTATCTGCAAATGTTATAGGCTTTTTCTGTTTAGGCTTTTGCTGAAGTGCTATGATGTTTAATTGACTTGAAATTTCATTGGCAGCATTTTCACCCGCTTCAATTATTTTTCGGCCTTGATCAAAAGAAACCACCGAAAATTCATCAATTTTTGGATTAATATACACATCCGTCTTTTTTCTCTTTTTCGCCATCCCTTCTATGGTCCGGTAGTTATTTATTTGTAATAAAATATCTAAGGCAGATTTCAATTTGTCTCGGGATCGGAGCGTGTCTTGTACATCCACACCAATAATAATATCGGCACCCAAGGCTTTTACTTCGTCTATGGGATAATTGTTAACGACACCTCCATCAACATAAATGGTGTCATCAATGTTAACCGGACTAAACAGTGAAGGTAGCGCTCCACTTGCGGCAATCATTCTAGGAAGATAACCCTTATTAAGCACCACTTGTTTTCCTTTTTCCACATCTGTTGCAATACATAAAAAGGGGATGGGTAAGTCATTAAAATCTTCAACGTCTTTTACGTGTATTAATAGGCGAGAAAGTAAATTGTAAACATTTTGACCCTTGGATATCGCCGAAGGAAAACGAAGTTGGAAATCATCAAAGGGAAACGTCAACGCATATTTTTCATCATCCTCCTTTTCGTAAAAAGTTTTAGCCCTTCGTGGGACATCATCCCTAATTAAAGTTTCAAAATCCAATTCATTAAAAATAGAATCCAATTGGTGTGCCGTATATCCTGAAGCGTACAAAGCCCCTATAATGGCTCCCATGCTAGTTCCGCCTATATAATCCACTCTCACTCCAGCTTTTTCAATTTCCTTTAAAACGCCAATATGGGCTAGGCCCTTTGCGCCACCACCACTCAATACCAAGCCCACTTTCAAGTCTTTTTTTGAAAGCGTATCATTTTGAGCAAAAATAATTGCCGAAAAAAGAAAAACGAATATGTGGATGAGTTGTTTCAAGTAATATTTTGAAAATGGGTAATTATTTTTTTTGCTCTACTTGCGCCTACGACGGCTTCTAATTCGTCAAAAGAAGCTTTACCTATACGCTTTGTACTTTTAAATTGTTTTAAAAGTTCTGCCACTGTTTTTTCTCCTATCCCTGGAATGGTTTCCAATGTTGTATTTAGCGCATCTTTACTTCGTTTATCTCTATGGAATGTTATTCCAAAACGATGTGCTTCATTTCTTAGTTGCTGAATAATCTTTAATGTTTCAGATTTTTTATCTAAATATAATGGGATTGGATCATTTGGATAAAATAATTCTTCCAATCGTTTGGCAATACCTATAATAGCAATTTTTCCGCGTAGGTTTAACGCATCCAAACTTTTTAATGCTGAAGAAAGTTGACCCTTCCCTCCATCTATGATGATAAGTTGTGGTAAAGGTTGCCCTTCCTCCAACAATCTTTTATACCTTCTATAGACAACCTCCTCCATCGAGGCAAAATCATCTGGACCTTCTACCGTTTTTATATTGAATTTACGATAGTCTTTTTTACTCGGTTTTCCATTTTTGAAAACCACACAGGCGGCTACTGGATGCGTTCCTTGAATGTTACTATTGTCGAAACATTCAATATGACGAGGTTCTTCCGTTAAACGTAAATCCTTTTTCATTTGTGCCATGATGCGTTTTTCATGACGATCTGGATCTACGATTCTTGCTTGCTTCAGTTTTTCTAAACGATAGTATTTTGCATTTCTTTCAGAAAGGTCTAAAATCTTTTTCTTATCGCCTGCCTTTGGAATATGAATACGCACACCTTCTTCCACTTCAATTTCAAAAGGAACGTAAATTTCTTTGGATTGTGAATGGAATCGTTGTCTAATTTCTACGATGGAAAGTTCTATAAGTTCTGCATCGGTTTCTTCCAACTTTTTCTTTATTTCCAAAGTATGGGAGCGCACTATATTCCCAAAGGAAATCTGAAGAAAATTAACATAGGCATAACTCTCGTCTGAAACAATAGAGAAGACATCTACATTATTAATTTTAGGATTCACCACCGTTGATTTTGCTTGGTAGTTTTCTAGGATGTCTATTTTTTCTTTAACGCGTTGTGCTTCTTCAAACTGTAAATCTTCGGCTAAGGATTTCATTTGCTTTTTAAATCCGTTGAGAGATTCTTTAAAATTCCCTTTTAAGATATTCCGTATAGCATCAATATTTTCGTTATAAGCCGCTTCAGAATATTTGCCTTCACAAGGCCCTAAACAATTTCCTAAATGGTATTCAAGACAAACCTTATATTTTCCAGCTTGGATTTTTTCTTCCGCTAAATCATAATTACACGTACGGAGTGGGTATAATCCTTTTATTAAATCTAAAAGTGTATATACTGTTTTGCCACTCGTATAAGGGCCATAATACTCACTGCCATCTTTTATAATTTTTCTTGTAGAAAACACTCTTGGGAAACGTTCTTTTTTAATACATAACCACGGATAGGATTTATCGTCCTTAAGCATGACATTATACCGAGGCTGATATTTTTTGATGAGGTTGTTTTCAAGAAGTAAGGCATCGGTTTCAGTAGCAACTACAATGTGTTTAATGTTGGCAATTTTCTTTACAAGTATGCGCGTTTTACCGTTGTCATGTTGTTTGGTAAAGTAGGAGGTCACTCGCTTTTTCAAATCCTTGGCCTTACCTACATACAACAACTTTCCATCTTTATCATAGTATTGATATACCCCCGGGGCGTTGGGAAGTGTAGATATTTGAAGCTTTACCGAAGTTGCAGACATACTTCAAAGATAAGAGATGTTACTATTTTTAATAAGGAATTCAATTTTAAAAATTGTTAAAACATCTTCAATGTTCTTTTTTAGTAAATTGCATACCACATCTGTACTATATGAACATCGCTGTACTTTCTCGAGGAGAAAATTTATACTCTACCAAAAGCTTACTAAAAGCTGGATTGGCTAGAAACCACACCATGGAGGTTTTAGATCCTAATTTATGTACCGTGGCTATTGAAAATAACCAACCTGTTTTGTATTATACAGATGAACGAGTGGATGATTTAGATGCCATTATTCCAAGGATTGGAGCCTCCAACACCTATATGGGGTCTTCATTGGTGCGGCATTTGGAATGTATGAATGTATTTTCGGTAGTTGGGGCAGAGGCCATATTGCAATCCCGAAATAAATGGACATGTTTTCAGATTTTAGCACAGTATGGTATTGCTACACCCAAAACATTTTTAGGAAATACCTATGATGCTGAACTGTTACTTTCATTATTTGGAAAAGCGCCACTTATTATAAAAATTCTGCAAGGAACCCATGGGCAGGGTGTGATTTTAGCAGAAACGCAAGCTTCGGCACTCTCTACGATTGAAACCTTAAAAACAGCTAATGTTCGGTTTATTGTTCAAGAGTTTATTGCCGAATCTAAAGGGTGCGATTTAAGAGCCATTGTAGTTGATGGTAAAGTCGTGGCTTCTATGAAAAGGCAAAGTAAAGAAGGTGATTTTAGGAGCAATCTTCACAGAGGTGGCTCCTCAGAACAAATAAGGCTAACCCATGAGGAGGAGGCAATTGCCTTAAAAGCAGCAAAGGCTCTTGGGTTAGGAGTTTGTGGCGTTGATATTTTACAAAGTAAAGAAGGCCCATTGGTGTTAGAAATAAATTCGACCCCTGGACTCGAAGGTATTGAAACCACAACAGGTATTGATATTGCCCAAAGTATTATTACGTATATAGAACGAAACAATAAATAATGGCGAAAAAAAAGGCAACACCTATTCATATTTTTGGTGAAGAAATTCTGCCAGGCACTTCTAGAGAGCTAAATTTTAGCTTCGCCAAACTACATACCAATACCCCTATAGATGTGCCTATTATTGTGGAACATTCACTTTATGAAGGCCCTGTGGTTCTATTTACAGCAGGAATACATGGGGATGAAGTAAATGGGGTAGAGATTGTGAGGCAATTGGTTTCTAAAGGGATTAATAAGCCTAAGATTGGCACAACCATTAGTATTCCTATTGTGAATGTTTTTGGATTTTTACAGAAAGTGAGAGATTTTCCCGACGGGCGAGATTTAAATAGATCTTTTCCTGGTAGTAAAAAAGGGTCTTTGGCAGCGCAAGTTGCCTATAAATTAATGAATGAGATTGTACCTCATGTAGATTATTGTTTCGATTTTCATACCGGAGGTTCGAGCCGATTTAATGCTCCACACATAAGAATTGAAAGGAATGACAAACAGCTAACCTCTATGGCAAAAGTCTTTAATGCCCCCTTTATTTTATATTCAAAGAATTTGCAGAAGTCTTTTAGAAATGCTTGTAAAAAGCAAGGAATTCCAATGTTATTGTTTGAAGGAGGAAAGTCAAATTCCATTGACAGTGTAGTTAGTAATACAGGGGTGAATGGTTCAAAAAGAGTGTTACATCACTTAGGAATGCTTCAAAACAAGTTTAAGGTTTCGTCTCCGGCAAAACCTTCCATTACTATTGACAGCAGTAAATGGATTAGAGCACAGGCTTCAGGAATGTTTAAGTCTTCCATAAAAGTGGGACAGTTTGTAAAACGTGGAGAGGTAATGGGGCATATAACAGATCCTTTTGGGAAGATTCACTTTTGGATTAAAGCTAGTAACGAAGGCTATGTTTTTAATGTAAATGAAGCACCTTTAGTGTATCAGGGTGACGCACTGTTTCATATTTCAACAAAAGTGTTGTAATGGATAAAGCAACCTTACGAATTCTTTATAAGGCCAAACGTGATAAACTTACTCAAGAGGATATAGAGTCTCTCAGTTTAGACATTGCAAACCAATCACTTGATCTTCCCATTTGGGATAAAACGTATTTCCACATTTTTTTACCTATATCAAACAAAAAAGAAGTTAATACCGAATATCTACTGCATATTCTTCAAGGACGTGACAAGAGCATTGTAGTTCCTAAAGCTGAATTTGATTCAGGTAAAATGAAGCATTTTCTATTACAAGAAAATACCGTTTTAAAGAAATCTTCTTATGGTATTCCCGAACCAGTTGATGGAATTGAAATACCACCCAACAAAATAGAGGTGGTGTTTGTCCCACTGTTGGCTTACGACAAAAAAGGGAATAGAATAGGTTATGGAAAAGGGTTTTATGATCGTTTTTTACAAGAGTGTAGTGACAGTTGTGTCTTTGTAGGTCTTTCTTTTTTTGAGCCAGAAATCAGTTTAAAAACAGAATTTCAAGATGTTCCACTTCATTTTTGTATTACTCCCTCTAGAATATATAATTTTTAATTTTTTGTAGGAAATATTGTACATTTTGTAAAATTTACTATCTTTCCACCCCCCAAATTTACGATTATGAACTTCTTAGCGCATAAGAGGAAAAGTATTTTCTTAGACCAAACTCAACCAAGTTCTTCTAAAACAGAGCCTTTCAACAGTTTTTATTATAAAGAGTTAGCCAAGTTAACTGCCTCTGGTGGTTGGCGTGTTAATTTTAAAGAAAAGACGAGTTTTTTAGATACTGAAGCAAGGAGAATTTTAAAAACTCCAAAAGAATTTGTTCCGTCACTACGAAATGCCATGGAGTTTTTTGCTCCAGAGCATCAAGATTTAGCGGCTAAGACTTTTTATGATTGTGGGAATGGAAAATCTTTCTCCATCGTAATTAAAATGATGACGTATAATAAACAATCCTTTTGGGCAAAAGCGATAGGGACCCCAATTTATTCATCAACTCATGAAATTATTGGAATACAGGGCGTTTTTCAAGATATAAACGAAGAAAAATTAAAAGAATTAAATCTCGAAAAATCATTGCGCACAATTGAGTCTCAAAACTCAAGAATGTTCAATTTTGCTTATATCATTTCTCACAATTTACGTTCTCATGCGAGTAATCTAAATTTGACAATGGAGTTGCTAAAGGATGCTTCTCCCGAAGATGAAGGCGATTTAAAAGATAATCTTTTTAAAATTTCTGAAAGCCTAAATAATACGGTGGAACATTTAAATGAAATTGTATCTGCTCAAAATAAATCTCTTAAAGAAAAGGAAAAGGTTCATTTTTCTGAAATCCTTAAATCGGTTTTAAATTCCCTGTATTTACGTATTCGAGAAAGTGAAGCAGACGTTTTTTCAGAATTTTCTGAAGTTCCTTCCATAGAATACATCCCATTTTACATGGAAAGCATTTTAATGAACTTAATTTCCAATGCCATAAAATATCGTCATCCAGATAGAAAACCGGTTATAGATTTATATACCTATATGGAAGGTGGTAAACCCTGCCTCATGGTAAAGGATAATGGTTTGGGTATTAATCTTAAAAAATACGGAAATAAAATCTTCAATATGTATCAAACTTTCCACGATAGAGAAGATGCTGTGGGAATAGGTTTGTTTATTGTAAAAAATCAAGTAGAAATGTTACAAGGAACTATTGAAGTAGAAAGTACCGTCGACCTTGGGACTACCTTTATAATTCGTTTTTAAGAAGCAATTTCTACGGGTTCCTCTTCTGCTTTTTCATCTTCTTTCTTCTTAGGAAAAGCTCGTTTATTAAATAAAATAAGTAACGCCACACCCACACTTATGGAGGAGTCGGCAACGTTAAAAACCGGATCGAAAAACGAAAACGAAAACATGTCCACTACTTTTCCATGGAATAAGGTTCCATACCCTCCCTCGGCAGGCATAAAAGACGCTACTTGCCCTGCACTATCATTAAAAATAATACCGTAAAAAACAGAGTCGATAATGTTACCAAAGGCACCAGCAAAAATGAGTGCAATAGAAACAATTAAAACTTTGGAAGCATTCTTACGTACCGAGTCCCACAACCAATAGCCAATTCCTACAATAGCAACAAGACGAAATAAGGTTAGAATTAGCTTGCCATACTGCCCAGGGATTTTTGCACCCCACGCCATTCCCTCATTTTCAATAAAATAAATTTTAAACCAACTAAAAACATCGACACCTTCATAAAGCGTAAAATGTGTTTTTATATAAATTTTTGAAATCTGGTCTAGGAGTAAAACCAAAATTATAAGGACAATTGCTTTTTTTAAGGACATAGTGGTTTAAATTCGGTAGCAAAAGTAAGTATTTATTCTCGAGTTTTTAATAAGCTTATATTCCCGTTAACACTTTCGGCTTTAATTAGGTATTTTCCTTTGCTTACTAATTCATTTTTAATAATTCCATATTTTGAAATGGCCTTCCCTGCAACCCAATGTTGTGCATAAACAGTAATATCACCCTCCCTTGTGTTTATTCTTGCATTTCCAACAAAATCTTTTAAAAAACAGTGGCCATCTTTTAAGTTAACATCCAATTTTTGTAGGCTACCTTGTATTTCTAAGGAGGCTATTTTTGCAGAAATAGCTACTTCCATCGATTCGGGAATGGTAAGAATCATTTCAGTTGAAATGACTTTATGAGCGGCAAGCTTATCGTTTTTGGGTTTAAAATAGGGTCTGTACGTAGGCTTTAATGTAAGGGTTTTATTTTTTTCAGAAGCACCAATATTTAAATTCTCATAGTTCTCTCCTTCAATTTGGGAAATAAGCTTTATTTCTGAAGTTGGTTCTGCTATAATTTTAATTTTGTAAACCTCGTCACTGCTAATCTCAAGTTTGTGAAAAGCATCGGCATCCCAAGTCTTTTCAATCACTTTTTGGGAATACCCATTAACTACAAATCCTAAGTTTAGTAATATAAAAAAACCCCACGTTAAAACGATGGGGTTAATATTCTTACTATATATGCCGTTTTTATTCAAAAGAGGGCATTGTTATTTTTGCATATTCTTAGCTTCAATGCTTAAGGTAGCGTGTGGCACTAATTTTAATCGCTCAGGATTAATTAATTTTCCTGTCACACGGCAAATTCCGTAGGTCTTGTTTTCAATACGGATAAGGGCATTTTTTAAATCCCTAATAAATTTTTCTTGTCTAATGGCAAGCTGCGATGAGGTTTCTTTGCTCATTACTTCACTTCCTTCGTCAAATGCCTTAAATGTAGGCGAAGTATCGTCTGTTCCATTATTACTATCATTTTTATAGGCACTTTCAATAAGCGCTAATTGCTCTTTTGCTTTGGCAATTTTTTCTACAATTAGTGTTTTAAACTCTTCAAGTTCCTTATCGCTATAGCGTGTTTTTAAATCTTCAGCCATCGTTTTAGTGTTTTTTAATGCGTAACCTTGTTTCTATTCCATCAAAAGCAATTTCTGTTCCATCTCCCACTGCTTGTTGAAATTCTAAAACTTCAGTTAACGTTTCTTGTTTAATATACTCAATATTTTGCTCAATTGCGGTTTTTAATACTGCTTCTTCTTGTAGGGTTACATCTACTCGGTCTGTTACTTCAAAACCAGAGTCTTTTCTAAGGTTCTGGATTCTATTTACCAACTCTCTTGCAATCCCTTCATTTTTAAGTTCCTGAGATATGGTTACGTCTAGCGCAACGGTTACGCCATCGGCATTTGCCACCAACCAACCTTCAATATCTTGAGAACTTATGATTACGTCATCGAGGGTCAATGTACTATTTTTTCCGTTATGAAAAACTGATATTTCCCCATCTTTTTCTAAGGTTGCAATTTCTTTTTGGTCAAATCCATTAATAACCTGTGCAATCCCTTTCATTTCCTGACCAAAACGGGGGCCCAGCTTTTTAAAATCGGGCTTTATTTGCTTCACTAAAATACCAGAATCTTCATTAATTAACTCAATTTCCTTTACGTTTACTTCGTGTTTAATTAAGTCTGAAACTGCTAAAATTTCTTCTCTTTCCGAAGCATCCAATACAGGAATCATAATCTTTTGAAGTGGCTGACGTACTTTAATCTTCTCGCGTTGTCGTAACGATAAAACCAAAGAAGATATTGTTTGTGCCTTCTGCATTTTACGCTCCAAGACTTTGTCTATGTAAGACGCATTTGCCTTTGGAAAGTTACTTAGGTGCACAGACTCTTTACCTCCTTGCTCCGTTCCGGCTGTTAAATCCTTATACAAGCGGTCCATAAAGAAAGGTGCTACAGGCGCTCCTAATTGTGCAACGGTTACCAAACAGGTGTATAAGGTTTGATAGGCCGATATTTTATCTTCTGCGTAGCTGCCTTTCCAGTAACGTCTTCTGCTTAAACGTACAAACCAGTTACTAAGGTTTTCCTGTACAAATTCTGAAATAGCTCTCGTGGCCTTGGTAGGTTCATAGTCTGCGTAGGCATCATCCACTTTCTGAATTAAGGTATTTAATTCGGAAAGGATCCAGCGGTCAATTTCGGGACGTTTTTCTAAAGCGATGTCTGCTTCGGAATACGTAAAGTTATCCAAATTGGCATACAAACTGAAGAAGCTATAGGTGTTGTAAAGCGTTCCGAAGAACTTGTTACGCACTTCGCCAATGCCGTCAATATCAAATTTTAAGTTGTCCCAAGGGTTAGCATTGCTTATCATATACCAACGCGTTGCATCCGGACCGTATTGGTCTAAAACATCGAATGGATCTACTGCATTTCCTAATCGCTTGGACATTTTTTGTCCGTTTTTGTCGAGTACCAATCCATTGGACACTACATTTTTATAGGCCACATCGTCAAAAATCATGGTGGCGATTGCGTGCAGGGTATAAAACCATCCACGGGTTTGGTCTACGCCTTCGGCGATGAAATCGGCTTTACGCCACGTTTCTTCCACCTTTTCCTTATTTTCAAAAGGGTAGTGCCATTGGGCATACGGCATACTTCCACTGTCGAACCATACATCAATCAAATCGGCTTCACGTTTCATGGGTTTGCCGCTTGGGGAAACTAACACAATGTCATCCACAATGTTTTTATGAAGGTCCACCGAAGCATAGTTTTCATCTGAAAAATCACCTACGGTAAATCCTTCAAAGATGTCTTTCGACATTACCCCTGCTTGGACGGCTTTTTGCATTTCGGCTTTTAGTTCTTCCACCGAGCCAATACAGATTTCTTCTTTTCCGTCTTCGGTGCGCCAAAGCGGCAATGGAATCCCCCAATAACGGGAACGTGACAAGTTCCAATCGTTGGCGTTGGCCAACCAATTTCCAAAACGGCCTTCGCCCGTTGCTTTAGGCTTCCAGTTGATGGTTTCGTTAAGCTCGAACATTCTATCGCGGAACGAGGTTACTTTAATGAACCACGAATCTAGCGGATAGTATAAAATAGGTTTATCGGTACGCCAGCAGTTTGGGTAACTGTGTACGTACTTTTCTACCTTAAAGGCCTTGTTTTCTTCTTTTAAACGGATGGCAATTTCCACATCTACACTGCGCTCGGGTGCTTCGCCATCGTTATAGTATTCAATCTTTACGTATTTGCCTGCCAACTCTCCCATTTCTGGACGGAAACGTCCTTGTAAATCGACTAGCGGCACTAGGTTTCCGTTTTCGTCTTTTACGAGCATAGGCGGCACCTCTGGGGTAGCTTCTTTGGCTACTTTGGCATCGTCTGCTCCAAAGGTAGGAGCGGTGTGTACGATACCGGTACCGTCTTCGGTGGTAACGAAATCTCCTGCAATCACGCGGAAGGCATTTTCAGGATTTTCAAAAGGAAGGGTGTAAGGTAACAATTGTTCGTATCGGATGTCGACGAGGTCGGCTCCTTTACATTCTGAAAGTACCCAATACGGTATCTTTTTATCTTCTTTTGAATAGTTTTCTAATTCCGCTTCACTTTCGGCAGCTTCGTATTTTCCTGTAAATTGTTTTCCCACCAAGTTCTTTGCTAAAATTACTTGGATAGGCTCAAAGGTGTATTGGTTAAACGTCTTTACCAGTACATAATCAATCTTAGGACCCACTGTTAAAGCGGTATTACTTGGAAGCGTCCATGGGGTGGTCGTCCAGGCGAGGAAGAATACATCCCCCGCTGTTAACTTATTGCTGGCATCTCCCCCAGAGGTGGTCCCCCTCTGCCTATCGGCATCTCCCCCAGAGGGGGAGAATATATTTAATGTATTTAATGGGTCTATTACTTTGAATTGTGCTACTACTGTGGTGTCTGTGACATCTTGGTAGGTGCCTGGCTGATTCAACTCGTGGGAGCTTAAGCCCGTTCCCGCTTTGGGCGAATACGGCTGAATGGTGTAGCCTTTGTATAGTAAGTCTTTGTTGTAAATCTGCTTTAGAAGCCACCACACACTTTCCATATACTTGGGGTCGTAGGTGATGTAAGGGTCGTCCATATCTACCCAATACCCGTAGCTTTCGGTGACTTTGTTCCACACATCGGTGTAGCGCATCACGGCTTTACGGCAGGCAGCGTTGTATTCTTCTACTGAAATCTTTACCCCAATATCCTCTTTGGTAATACCGAGTTCTTTTTCAACCCCCAGCTCTATGGGTAAGCCGTGGGTATCCCAGCCTGCTTTTCTATCTACCTTAAAGCCTTTTTGGGTTTTGTAGCGGCAAAAGATATCTTTTATGGCACGTGCCATGACGTGGTGAATTCCCGGCAATCCGTTGGCGGATGGAGGGCCTTCAAAAAAGACAAAAGGTTGCGCTCCTTCGCGAATGGAAATACTCTTTTCGAAAATGTTTTCTTTTTTCCAAAAATCGAGTACTTCCTCGCCCAGTTGAGGGAGGTTTAATCCTTTGTATTCCTTGAATTTGTGGCTCATGTTCTCTTCTGCTTCAATAAGGTTGCGAAAATACTAAATTTTGAAGAAATAGCACAAGGCAAATTGTGATAGAAATTGCACTTATTTTATAAGTGATTTATAGATGATTTAGTACATTGGGAAATATTATTATCCGAAGTAATTCAAAACGAGTTATAAAATTCACGTAAAAATTTAATTATCACTATGAAAAAATTATTCTTTTTAGTTTCCGTTTTAATATCTGGTGTTAGCATAGCACAAAATCCATATGCTACTATTTATCTAAATTCTGGAGAAGAGCAAATTGCCTATGACGGCAGTAATACTGAGGAACCTGAAAGAGAAATACGAAAAAAAGGGCGTTCGGCAACCAATTCAAATTTAGGTTTTATCACATTGGATGGGGATAATTTTATTTATTTCACAAAAGCGGGTGATATTGAAAGAATGGATATTGACGAAATTAAAAGAGTGGTAGTAGATACTAAAACCTATAATAATTTACAAGTAACCGTGGTTGCTAATCAGTATCAAACAAAATTTGCTGAGGTTTCCATTGGTGCAGATAAAGTAACTTTTAAACCTATGAAGATTAAAAAGAAAATGGTGAGAATGCTACAACTTATTGCAGAAAATGATAATTATATTTTAGCCAATTTATTTTCTAGTGGAATAAACCACTTTTACATATTTGATAAAGAGGGTAATTTAATTGAAAAGCAAGTAGGACATTCAACTACAAAAAAGAAATGTGAAAAGGCATTAGTGCTGGTAAAGCAATATTTTGGTGATTGTACCGAATTAATAAGTAGGATGGAAGAAAACATGCAAAACACCTTTGGGAAAGGAATGCAAAAACAGCATTTACTTTTAATGACAGTGGGCGAAGATAATAAAGGGTCCAACTATATTACAGGAGTAGAATGTAACTAGAAAATAATTGAGGAAACCAAAGTTCATGATTAAGATATTATATTAGAACAACTTAAATAATTCTTATGAAAACAATGACCTGTAAACAACTTGGTGGCGCTTGTGAAAAAGAATTCCATGCCAATACTTTTGAAGAAATTTCTGAAATGAGCAAACAGCATGGACTGGAGATGTTTCAGCAGAATGACAAAGCACATCTTGAGGCTATGAATAAAATGAGAGCTTTAATGAAATCTTCGAATTCTAATGCGATGAGAAATTGGTTAGATGCAAAAAGAAAAGAATTTGAAGCCTTACCAAATCATTTATAAAATAAAAACCCTCACTATAAAGTGAGGGTTTTTTATGGTTAGTTAGTGCGCTGTTATTAGCGTTCTATAATAATAAATTCGGATCTACGGTTCTTTTGGTGGTCTGCATCGCTACAGTTAGTACCACAGGCCACTACGGGTTTGTCTTCTCCAAAACCTTGTCCGCTTATGCGTGAGGCGTCAATCCCTTGCGAGATAACATATTGTACGGTGCTTTGGGCACGTTTTTCGGAGAGATCGCGGTTGTAATCATCCTTCCCACGGTTATCGGTATGGGCTTCTACCTTAATTTTCATATTAGGGTATTTCTTCATGATTTCTACCAACTTGTCTAGTTCAAAAGCAGCTTTGGGCTTAATATTCCATTTGTTATAATCGAATAGAATAGGGTTAAGGACTACTTTATCGTCTACAATAATCATTTCGATAGGGCGTAAGGCAATGGTTTTGGAAAGTTTTCCTTTGCCTTGTGCTCCTACACTTACAGAATTAGGTTCAAAACCTGTCATAAATGCTTGGACTACGTGGTCTTGATTACAAGCGGCAAGGATGTTTCCTTTTCCGTTTTCGGCAGTTGTTTTGGTGCTTAGTTTGTTTTCTTGACCATCGTATAAATCGAGTCTAGCACCAAAAATAGGTTCTTTGGTGTATTCGTTAATTACCAAGATGTCCATATCTACATCGCAAGGTGGCTCAACGGCTTTTACCATATAGATATCATCGCTTCCTTTTCCGCCTTTTCTGTTAGAAGATAAATAGCCAGTTTTGGTTTCACTGTTCCAAATAAAGGCAAAGTCATCGTCCTCGGTATTGGCACCTTTTCCAAGGTTTACAGGATTTTCGAATCGTGCTCCATTGGCTTCGACATAGAAAATATCGAGTCCGCCAAGACCTTGATGCCCATCGCTAGAGAAGTATAGATTGCCTACACTGTCTAGGTATGGGAAGTTTTCTTTTCCTTCGGTATTGATGTTGTCTGGAAGCCTTTCGGGTTTGCTAAAATTACCATTGGCATCTATATTTACTCTGTAAATGTCTGAGCCTCCTTTACCGCCTGGCATATCGCTTACAAAATACAGCCAATTGCCATTAGGGTTTAAGGCAGGGTGCCCTGTAGAGTACTCACTGCTATTGAATGGTACTTCGAATACGCCTTTCCAGCCACCGTCTACCCACTCGCTGTAATACAAGTTAATCTGGTTAATGCCTTCGTCGTCTTTATCGTATTTTCCGTTAAAATAGTCGTTACGGTCGAAGTAGATGCGTTTTCCATCGGGGGTGATGGCGACATTTCCTTCGTGGAATTTGGTATTTACATCGCCTTCTAGCAGGGTTGCATTTTTTACGGTGTTGCCCACATGTTCGGCTTTATAGATGTCTAAGAACGGTTGTTCGTTCCATTGGTATTTTTTACGCGTGGTATTTCTAGCGGAAGAAAAGTAGAAATCTTTGCCTACGGTAATGCCTCCAAATTCGGAATATTCGGTATTGATATCTTCTAGATTCTTAGCTTCAAAACGTGCAAAATCTTCCATGATTTGAGGCACATAATTAGGATTCTTCATAAACTCCACGGCACGGGAATCGGTAGGTGCTAATTCGGCAAAGGTTTTCATGGCTTCGTTATAATCACTGTACTTGCCATTTGCCTTAAGCGATTGTGCATAGTTGTAAACGGTTTCTGGATTTACCTTTTTACCTTTTACAACACGCTTGTAATAGGTTTCGGCTTTTTTGGTATCGTTAATAAAGTAGTAACTATTGGCCAATTGTTCAAAAACGTAGCGATCTGCTTTCCCTTTTTTCAGCAGTTTTTGATACGCCTCTGCGGCATCCACATACGCCATTCTATGGTAGAGTTGATCTGCTTTTTTGGTGTCTTTATTTTGGGCTACTGTAAAGGTTACAGTGAAAATTAGAAAGAGTGTATATATTTTTTTCATGGGTATGAAATTATTTTAGGTATTAGAAGTATCTAGGGGAACGAAGTGATTTTTTCTTAAAGAATAGATCGAAGGTTAATATAACTTCGTGTGAAGCACTTGCAACAGCATCTAGTTCACTTATGACGTGGTCGTATGCATATCCAATTCTTAAATAATCTGTGGCTTGAAATCCAACTAAGCCACTAAACGAATCTTCTAAGCGGTAGGAAACTCCCAATTCGAATTTTTCGTAGAATAAGGCATTTAAGTTACCATCAAAAGAAAGGGGTGCATCGAAAGCCGATTTTACCATCACCGATGGTTTTAACTTCATATTTTCTGATACTTGGAATACATATCCCGCAGTAGCAAAATAATGATTGGTTTCGCTTCCGTATTTTAATCCGTTTTCATCTAGATGAACCGAATTTAAGAAGTTAGGTACCGAAAGTCCAACATAAAAATTATCTCCATAAAAGAAGGCCCCTGCTCCAATATTAGGATAAGTATTGCTTATATCTTGGGAGAAAAAGGGATCGTTAGGGTCTTGTAATTCTAAATCGGCTAAACCCACATCGTGGAAGGTAGCTCCTGCTTTTAAACCTAAGGCTAATTTTAGATTTTCACCCACTTGAAGTGTATATGAAAAATCTACATAGGCATTGGTTTCTTTTACGGGTCCTAGTTCATCTTTTATCACAGAAAGTCCTAATCCCACTTCATCGGTTACAGGACTATGTCCAGAAAAGGTAATGGTTTCTGGTGCTCCGTCAAGCCCAGACCATTGCTTTCTATACAATGCTGTTAGGGAAAGGGTTTCTTTGGAGCCTGCATAGGCAGGGTTTACCACATTCATATTGTACATATATTGGGTGTATTGTGGATCTTGTTGCGCTTGTGCAATTTCAACACACATAATACAAACTAAGAGTACGAATAGTGCGAATTTTTTCATTATAATGAGTTGTTTATTTTGATTGTTAGTTTTTAATTACTTTACTTCTTTGTTGATATATACCCAACCTGTTTTTAAGTCACCGTAGACAGGGTCTGGGGTAGCAAATTTCATCACATAGAAGTAGGTTCCTGTAGGTAATTCGTTTCCGTCTTGATCTACACCACAGAACTCATTTACATAATTGTCCTGAACAAAGAGGCTCATGCCGTAACGGTTAAATATCTCTACGGTAAATGCCCCAGTGCGGTCTCTTATAAATTCTAAATCGAGGCAATCGTTCATGCCATCTCCGTTAGGAGATAATCCTTGCGAAATAGTACATTTTCCAACATCGTATAACACTACACTTACATCGTCTGATCCTGAACAATCTCCCACTGAAATGGTTACAGAATAGATTTGTTCTCCTACTGTATTTGAAGGAACTGAAATTTCTAAAACATTATCAGTTGCTCCCACAATAATATCTCCATTAAGGTACCATTGGTAGGTAACATCGGTTTCTGAAGTATTTGCCGTTAAGGTTTGTACTTCGTCTGGACAGGTCTTAAAATCCTCATCTACAACCACTACTAAATCTTCTCTAGGAGAAACTAAAACGCTGTCCTCACTTGAACAAGAATCAACAGTTACCACAACGCTATACAATCCGCCTTGCGTAACGATTAATTCGGGAGTAGTTTCACCACTTAGAACCACACCGTCTAAACTCCACTCGTAGGTAGCAAGTGCGGGGTCGTAATTGGAAGGTGATGCATCTAGAATAGTGTTTTCATTAAAACAAGACTGGAAATCTTCACCTAGTTCTATATCTGGGTTTTCGGCAATGCTAATAGCTATTGTATCTGAAACAACACAAGGGCCAACCGTAATTTCCAATGTGTAATCACCGGAAGTGCTTACGGTAATGGTAGGAGTTGTTTCCCCTGTATTCCATAGGTAGGAAATACCCGTGGTGTCTCCCGTTATGGTGGGAACAATTTCGAAAGAACCTCCATCACAAATCGATTCCTCTGGTCCAAGGTCTAAGGTTGGAGCTTCTGAAACTGTAATTTCGGTTGTATGTACTTCTTCATCACAAGGTGGATACGTCACCGTAACCGTGTAAGTCCCTGCAGTTGTTGGAGTAAACGTTGCATTTGTAGATACCGTGTTTCCGTCACCATCAACCCATTCATACGTAACCAATGTTAAGTCTACCGCAGGGTTTTGAGGTGTTGCGTCTAGTTCGGGTAATTCATCAGTATCACACAAATCGAAGCTAGCAGGAAGGGAAATTTGAAAATCAACCAATTCCTGAACGATTAAATCAAATTCTACAGTACTAAAACATGTTGGCTCACTTACTTTTTCAACACGTACATAAATAGTTTCTGGATTAACAGAATTATTATATGCTGTGGTATTTGCAATTGGATTAAGATTCGCTTCTGCTTCTAATTGACTTAAATGAAAACTTGTATTGAAAAGCGAAGGATCTTGCCCGTCTAAAATGGTAGGAATTTGACTATCTAAATCAAATGTAGCAACGCCTCCACCAGTTTCGTCGCAGGCTTGAAGGTCTGTGGGAGCAACAATTTGTGGTTCTGGATTAAGAAGTGAAAGCGTAATATCATCAATTGCTAAATCATTTCCGCAAACCCCACCAATATTATCGATAAGGACTAATTGAATATCTGTATTTGCCCCTGTATTAAAGGCAATAGAAAATTCTTGCCAGTTAGGTTCAGGACCATTGGGGATATCACCCGTATTTGTTTCTTCAATTAAATTACCAGAAGGGTCTTCAATTCTGAATAACACATTAGATGGGATCCCTGAGCCTGTACAGATTCCTGTATCTGTATCGTATACCGTAGTTATCCAAGCGTTAAAGATGTAATCTTCGTTTGGATTTAAGGTAATGGTTCTTCTGTAGAATTCACCGCCAGAGGTACTCGCGTTTATAAATAACATGCGTCCATCTGTGTCATTTGGCGTATGGTCTTCCATGCCAATATGCCATCCCGTATTTAACCCCGTTGAAGTATTAGAAATAGTATATTCTCCTCCATCAACTTGAGTTGTGGTATTACAAATAAAGGTTGTGGTAGCACCATTTAAGTCACAAACACGACCCGTTCCTGTTCCAAAATTTTCTTCAAAATCTACACCGGCACAATCTGGTTCAATAACGCAAGGGCTTGTTAAAAAGGTAATTTCTACACTTTCAGTAATGGTACATCCATCTGCCGTGATATCACAACTATATACATCTGTGGTGGTAACGGTGATAGTTTGCGTTGTTTCACCTGTACTCCATAAAAACGTTGCATCTGCAGGGTCAACACCAGTAAGGTCTGCGGTTATATCATACGAAGGAGTGTCACACAATATTTGATCTCCACCAAGATCTGCAGTGAAAGTTACGCCAGTGGCTGTTACATTTACATCATCGGTTAGGACTACGACATCGCCATTACAATTTGTATAGGTTACTCTTGCGGTATATGTTTCGGTTCCACTAGGGCAAACCTCGACCGTTGGGTCTGTGCTTATCACAGTTCCACTAGAGTCAAGCCATTCGAAGACATATGTTTCGGTTCCAGCCGGAGTAAAACGCCATGCTTCATTGTTTGCTGTCCAAGGGGAATCGGATGTGTTTCTTCCTGGCGGAACAAAAGCGATATTTCCATCATTATTTTGAATCCCTAAAGCCGCATTTCCACTATTCCAAGTGGTACAAACTGGCTTGTCTTGCATGTAAATTTCAATGACATTAGAAAATTCATAAAAAACAACCATTTGTGTAGCTAACATATTATTACAAGCACCAGAAAACATAGCAACTTCGTAATAAGATACCACTAATACTCTATTTGGGAAAGTTCCTAGGACTTCATATCCAATCTCATTGGTTGGATTTATACTAGGATGTATATCGTGCACTGGTGTAAAAACATTAGCTTCCCCAAGGGTAGGATTGCTGTTATTGGGTAAATTTTCAGAAAAAGACCAACCATTTGTTGTGTCTCCTGGATCAACATCAAATCGCACTACGCCATTAGAACCTACTTGAAATTGGGTTTCAATATTTTCAAAAAAACAAAAATCATAGGGTAGTGTATCTACGGGAGACCAAGTATCATCGGTAGTAATATTAATAGAATTTGCTAATCCATTAAATGGAAAAGGGGGGTTATATGTAATCGATTCTACCGTATAATTAGAGCTAATAGTCTCAAAAGTTTCAAGAAAGTTTGCTGTAATATTAGCACATCCCGTACCAGTATTACAATCAACTGTAACATCTGGTCCCGCGTCTACAAAAAGAGAGCCGGGGCCTTGAGCAAAAGAATTGAAGCTTAAAAAAAATATAAAACAACTACCTAATATAAAAATTTTGTGAGCTGAAGAAATTGTTTTTAAACACAGAGGTAAAAGTGTATTCATTACAAATTAAGATTAGTTTTTATAAGGGTCTAAAATAACTAAAAAAGATATAAATATTAACGATTTATTAACTTTTAGATAAAAACTAAGAAAACCACGATTAATCGTTGCTATTTCTTCTGGTTATTATTGAAAAAACTGAATATACAGGGAAATGATCGCTAAATCCTCCTAAATATTTTTTTCCAAGAAAGGTTCTTAAGGGTAAGTGCTTAAATCGTTCCTTAACTTCTTTTATTTCTCTCGGATTATAAATGTGAGCACTTTTAAACTGAAACAAATTGGGCGCACCCTGTAAAAAATTATGAGAAATAATGATTTGGTCAAACAAATGCCAAGTTTCTCTATGGCTTAAACTCCCTTCATATTTAGAAAATAATACTTCCATGGGATTATATAAAAAATCTGAAGTTAGTTTCTTAATACTTTCGCTATGCGGATCGTCGTTAAAATCGCCCATTATGATAATTCTCGCATTCGAATTTACTTGGAGAATGGAGTTTATAATCTCCAAATTTTTAGAGGCAGCTGCCACCCGTTTACGAGAGGTTTCTTCTGTGCCACTTCTTCGTGAAGGCCAATGATTTACTAAAATATGAATAGGATGTTCGTCAAGTTTTGCCTCCACGTGCAAAATATCTCGGGTGTAATCTCTTTCACCCAATTCGTTAGTTATGTAAAGTGTGTGTGTTTCCTTTGACAGAATTTCAACATATTTTTTTCTATAAAGCAGAGCGGTGTCAATGCCGCGTTCATCGGGAGAATCAAAATGAACATAGCCATACTCTTTTTTCTTAAGGTGTTTGGATTGTATTAATGCATCTAACACAAAGCTGTTTTCCACTTCGGCAACTCCCAATAATACAGGTGGAAAACCAATTTTATCAATTCCTATTTTGGAAATTACTTTACCAAGGTTTGAAATTTTTTTCCGAAAACGCTTGTCATTCCATTTTTTATAAGAATGTGCCGTAAAGTCATCATCTAGTGTTCGTGTATCGTTTTTTGTGTCGAATAAATTTTCTAAATTATAGAAGGCAATGTTGTAGTGGCTTGTATTTTCGGAAGAATTATGACGCATTCTTTTTATTTTGAATGAAAAATACAAAAAACCCTACCAAACAGTTTGTACCTTTGCTATAATATTAAAAATTTATGCTAGAACACAAGGAAATTGAATATGAAAAGGTCGTCTTAGTTGGGCTTATAACAAAATTACAAGACGAAGAAAAAGCCCAAGAATATCTGGACGAATTAGCTTTTTTGGCCTATACTGCCGGAGGTGAAGTTATTAAGCGATATACTCAAAAATTGGAAATGCCTAACCCCAAAACATTTATTGGGACGGGAAAGATAGAAGAGATAAGAATCTTTGTGGAAGAAAATGAAGTAAGTATAGTTATTTTTGACGACGAGCTTTCCCCTGCGCAGCAAAAGAATATCGAGAAAGTACTTCAATGCAAGATAATCGATAGAACCAATCTTATTTTAGACATTTTCGCTCAAAGAGCACAAACTAGTTATGCGCGAACGCAAGTTGAATTAGCGCAATACGAATATTTACTACCGCGTCTTGCAGGAATGTGGACTCACTTGGAGCGTCAGAAAGGGGGTATTGGAATGCGTGGTCCAGGAGAAACCGAAATTGAAACAGACCGCCGTATTGTGCGCGATAGAATTTCGCTTTTGAAGAAAAAGATGGAAAGTATCGATAAGCAAATGGCCGTACAGCGAGGAAACCGTGGTGCATTGGTGCGGGTCGCTTTAGTAGGATATACCAATGTGGGAAAATCTACTTTAATGAATGTGATAAGCAAAAGCGATGTTTTTGCCGAAAATAAATTATTTGCTACCCTAGATACTACTGTGCGAAAAGTGGTGATTGGAAACCTCCCATTTTTATTAAGTGATACCGTTGGATTTATTAGAAAATTGCCCACGCAATTGGTGGAATCTTTTAAAAGTACGTTGGATGAGGTTAGGGAAGCGGACTTGTTATTGCACGTTGTGGATATTTCGCATCATGCGTTTGAAGATCATATCGCTTCCGTTAATAACATTTTAGACGAAATTAAAAGTGCAGATAAGCCCACTTTAATGGTTTTTAATAAAATTGATGCTTATGAACCTGAAGAAATAGACTCAGATGATTTAGTAACTGAAAAAACTAAAGCGCATTACACACTTGAAGAATGGAAAGATACTTGGATGGCGAAAACCAATGGTGATGCCTTATTTATTTCGGCATTAAATAAAGACAATCTAGAAGAATTTAGGAAAACAGTTTACGAAAAAGTACGAGAAATCCACGTCACTCGTTTTCCCTATAACAATTTCTTGTATCCCGAATATTATCCAGAAGAAGGATAAAAAAAAGCTGCTATTTGTTAGCAGCCTTTTTTTATTTAACAATATTATTTTCTTAGAAACCGTAAGTAACACCAATTCCTAAGGCTTCACGAATTTGGAATGCTTGTACCGCATTATCATCATAAATCGCTTGGAAAGCTACATTAGCAGTTATCCATTTGTTAATAGACATTACCAAATTTGCGGTATAATCTACATCCACATTTTGAGGATTGTCAAGGTAGTTGCTGTATAGGTTTAAAATATTTTCAAAAGAAATATTATCCATTAGCTTAAACTTAGCATAAGCATTAATCGATGCTCCAAACTCAAAACGCATCGATTCGTTTGCTTCTACACCAAAGTATCCACCCGCTTCGTTAAAAGCATCAATAGTTGCTTGGTCGTTTCCAACATTGGTAAAGTCACCATTCACAAAAATAAGTTTTGCTGTAGCTGGTGAAACATTCACAAATAAATTGTCATTTTTCTTCCAAAGCATACCTGGACCCGTTTGAAGATAAGCTGGTGAAAAAGCTTTTGTAGTTTCTGTTCTTATTTCGTCACCATTGGTGTCTTCACCATAAACATAACCAGAAGTCATTTGTGTTTTAAAATTCAAGAAATACGAATAGTACCAATTGCTTTCACTTATTTGTTTTCCTAGGATAGAATTAATTTCAAAACGGTCACTCGTTTTACGGGTAAACTCTTGGTCTTTGGTTTTGCTAATTCCGTAATCAACTAACAAGCGATTATCCCAGCTCCAATCACCACTACGGTAGTTTGCAGTGTAAGAAAGATTAAGATTGGCTGCGTAGTTAGATGTTCCTCCACCAGTCCATTCTGCGTTAAAAGCAGATTGGCTAAATAGTAATGAGACATTACCTTCTTTGGTCCATCCATCTTTTGGACCTTCTTCTGTAGTTGCATCATCTTGAGCAAAAGAAAACTGAATAGTACCTAATAACAATACGAATAGGGCAATTTTTTTCATTGTTTAATTTTTATAAATTTTCCGCAAAAGTACTATTTCCTACAAATTTTGAATCCTAAATAAGAAAAAGAAAGAATGGTTTTCGATGAAAAATAACTTTTTACCTAACAAATACTACTTTTTGTATAAGGGAACCGAAGAACAAGCCTCCCCATACATCACACTTTTGGCAATAGGCTGAAGCTTTTGTGCCAACAAAACAAAAGCATTTTCAGGAATGGGTTTGTGCGCACAACCCTTAATAATAATGGGTTTGTCTTTAAATGAAGTAAGGTCCATCCTCGCAATTATTTCTGAAAAAAGAAGGGTTTCTAAATCGTTTAAAGTCCCAACAATTACTTTTTTTGCTGTTCCAACTAATTGTAACGAAACAAGCATATACGCCCATCCAGGGATGATGGCTTCGGTGGTACAATGAAGTGCCACATATGCATCTTTAAATTCTGAAAGAAGTAGGTTTTTTACATGGCTACGGAATTCTTTTTCACGAAGGATAACTCCTTCAAATAACCAGGGAGATATATCGAGTTCGATTCTTTTCCCTTCAGGATAGAAATCTTCCAAATCAAACGTGACTAAGGCACTATTGGCCACTCTATTTACAATATCTCCTTCCATTAAAGCATTCCCAATTCAAGTTTGGCTTCTTCGCTCATTAAATCTTGGCTCCAAGGTGGATCGAAAGTAATTTCAACCTCAGCGTCTTTCACCAATTTGATACTTTTTACTTTTTCTTCAACCTCTAGCGGTAAAGATTCGGCTACAGGGCAATTGGGTGTAGTAAGCGTCATCAAAATTTTTACTTTGCTGTCTTCATTTACAAACACATCGTAAATTAAGCCTAGTTCATAAATGTCCACAGGGATTTCCGGGTCAAAAATGGTTTTAAGCACTTTTACTATTTTTTCACCTAATTCGGTTGTATCAATTTCTGTTGTACTCATGGTTATTTTTTTTGCTGGGCTTGAAAGGCCACCGCGTATAATTTCATTTGTTTAATCATAGACACCAATCCGTTAGCACGAGTAGGGGAAAGGTGTTCTTTTAATCCAATTTCATCGATAAAGGAAGTATCTGCGTTTATTATGGTTTCTGGCAATTGATTTGAAAAAACACGAATCAATACCGCAATAATTCCTTTGGTAATAATCGCATCACTGTCTGCCGTAAATACTACTTTGCCGTCTGTCATTTCCGCGTGAAGCCACACTTTACTCTGGCATCCCTTTATGAGCTTCTCCTCGGTTTTTAAAGAAGCATCAATTAACGGTAATGATTTTCCAAGTTCAATGAGGTGTTCATATTTGTCCATCCAGTCATCGAAGAGTGAAAACTCATCAATTAATTCTTCTTGTATGGTGGTTATTGTCATTTAATCTTCAGTTACTTCTTTATTTGCCTTGAGCAATACTGTTCTGTCGGTTTTGGAGTATAATGTTAACACTCGGTTTTGGATGTCGTAAGACCCTGTATTGTTAAGTGCGCTTATAAATGCATTTTCTACATCCATGATGGGTTGATCGCACGCCATTTCGGTGGAACCAATATCACTAAATGAAAGCGCATATAAATCTAAAGCATAGCTTCCAAAAAAGGAGTTACAGCCTGTATTACCTCGTATGGTTTTGTCCAAGGCATAAAAGCGAATATTTGGAGCTTTTTCAGTAATGATATTTCCGTTAATTTCGGTAACATTATAGTTTCCTGAAAGTTGTACGTTTCCAGCAGTGTCTATCACTTTTTTCGTTTCGTCACAACTCATTACTAAAATTGTAGTCAATAAAATTAAGAGTATATTTTTCATATCGATGATGGTTTCATTTGTTCTAAGATACTATATTTCTTTACGTCAAACTTTTAAAAATCTGTTAACTAAGCATCATTTTTGCTCTTTTTACAGCTTCAACAAGTTTATCGACTTCTTCTTTGGTATTATAAAACGAAAAGGATGCACGAACCGTTCCAGGAATTTTATAATAATCCATAATAGGTTGTGCACAATGGTGCCCTGTCCTAACCGCAATGCCTAATTTATCTACAATAGTACCCACATCGTAGGGATGAATTCCATCCAAATTGAAAGAAATAACCGAGGTTTTATTTTTTGAAGTACCATAAATTTTTAAGCCTTCAATTTTCAATAGCTCTGAGGTTGCGTAGCTTAAAAGCCCATCTTCGTAAGTAGCAATTTCTTGAAAACCAATTTCATTTAAGTAATCAATGGCTACTCCAAAGGCAATTCCACCAGCAATATTGGGTGTACCCGCTTCAAATTTATGGGGTAGCCCGGCATAGGTGGTTTTTTCGAAAGTCACTTCTTTAATCATTTCACCACCTCCTTGGTAGGGAGGTAATTTTTCAAGCCATTCTTTTTTTCCATAGAGTATACCAACACCTGTTGGACCACACATTTTGTGTGCAGAGGTCACATAGAAATCAACATCCAAGGCTTTTAAATTGGGTTTTATATGAGCACAGGATTGTGCACCATCTATTAACACGGCTGCCCCAACTTTATGAGCTTTATTGATAATTTCCTCAATGGGATTGATTGTTCCCAAGGCATTGGATACGTGATTTAAAAAAACGAGTTTCGTGTTTTCTGAAAGTAATTTTTCAAAATCCTCCATGACCAATTCGCCCGTTTCATTCATAGGTATTACCTTCAAAGTGGCATCTGTTCTTTCGCACAACATTTGCCACGGAACAATATTAGAGTGATGTTCCATAGCCGAAACGAGTACTTCATCTCCTTTTTTTAGAATAGAGGAGAATCCGTTTGCCACTAGATTAATAGCATGAGTAGTTCCAGAAGTGAAAATAACCTCTTCGGGATGTATTATACCAAAGTGATTCTGAATTTTTTTTCGCGCAACCTCATACGCATCGGTAGCTTCTTGTGATAGTGTGTGTACCCAACGATGAATATTAGCATTGTAATTTGAATAATAATCTACCATGCAGTCAATAACTGCTTGTGGTTTTTGTGAAGTAGCGGCATTGTCCAAATACACCAAAGGATGTCCATTTACTTTGCGCTTAAGTATAGGAAAATCTTCGCGTATTTTTTGGACATCGAAACTCACACAACTAATTTTAAGGTGTTTTTTATAAATTGAATCCTAAACTCACACCAATTTTATTGGCAATAAGTTTATTGATTCGCTTTTTTAGTTCGGGAATTTTAACGCTTTCCAAAACATTGTTTGCAAAAGCATACATTAACAAGGCACGAGCTTCTTTTTCACCAATACCTCGAGAACGAAGATAAAACATAGCCTCATCGTCTAATTGGCCAATCGTACAGCCGTGAGAACATCTCACATCATCGGCAAAAATTTCCAATTGAGGTTTTGAGTTAATGGTAGCTTTATCGCTTATGAGAATGTTGTTGTTTTGCTGAAAAGCATCCAATTTTTGAGCATCTTTTTCAACGAGGATTTTTCCGTTAAAAACCCCTGTAGAGTTATCATCAAAAATTCCCTTATAATCTTGGTGACTTTCACAATTAGGAGCAATATGGTGTACTAATGTGTTGTGGTCTACGTGCTGTTTTTCTTCTAGAATAGTAACTCCTTTTAAAATTGAGTTACAGTGCTCTCCATATTGATAGAAGTTGAGGTTGTTTCTAATTAGCTTTCCTCCAAAAGAAAATGTATGCACACTACAAACGCTGTCACGTTCTTGCTTTATATAGGTGTTGTCTATTAACGAAGCCGAAGGCAAGTCGTTTTGTATTTTATAATAATCTACGAACGCTCTTTTTTCGGTGAAAATTTCAGTAACCGAATTAGTTAATACAGCATTTTCTGAAAGACTTTGATGACGTTCAATAATTTGAATATGAGCGTTCTCACCAACAATAATTAAGTTACGCGGTTGAAGCATTAAGGCTGTTTCGGAACCTGTGTAAAAGTTAATTATTTCGACCGGTTTTTGAACCTCTTTATGTTTCGGGATATATATATAGGCTCCTTCTTTGGCAAATGCCGTATTTAATGAAGTAAGACTATCTTCTTTGGCTACCTTGTTAAAATAAGTTTCTATTACAGGCTTGTACTTATCTTTACTCAATGCCGCAGATAATAAGCAAATATCCATTCCATCGTGAGTTGTTGACGACAAGAATGAACTGTAAACACCATCGACAAACACAATTTTAAAAGTGTCGATTTCGTGTAAAAAATATTTTCTTACCTCTTTAAACTCAATAGTTGTTTCCTTTTTAGGAAAAATACTATAGTCTTCTTTTAAAAGAGCGTTAAGCGATGTGTATTTCCAAGCCTCCTCTTTTTTTGATGGAAAGCCATGACTTTCAAACGTTTTAATGGCTTTATTTCGAAGATCGTGGATAGGCGAATCGTCTTCCAAATAATCTTCAAAAGCTAGGTAGGAGGAGAGTATTTTTTCTTTTAAACTCATTTGTTATGCTTTCACTTCTTCTTTAATCCAATCGTATCCTTTTTCTTCTAATTGATAAGCCAATTCTTTGCTTCCAGATTTTACAATTTTTCCGTCCATTAATACGTGAACATAATCGGGTACGATATAGTCTAGTAGGCGTTGGTAATGTGTAATAACAATTACTGCATTATCAGCATTTCTCAACTTGTTAACTCCGTTAGCAACAATTTTAAGGGCATCGATATCAAGACCAGAATCGGTTTCGTCAAGGATGGCCAATTTCGGCTCCATCATAGCGAGTTGGAATATCTCATTTCGCTTCTTTTCTCCTCCAGAGAATCCCTCATTTAAGGAGCGTGATAAAAACTTACGGTCAATTTCCAGTAAATCTGCTTTTTCCTTAATTTTTTTAAGCATTTCGGCAGCTGGCATATCTTCTTGCCCTTTGGCTTTTCGGGTTTCGTTAATGGCTGTTTTAATAAAATTGGTCACCGAAACACCTGGAATTTCAACAGGATATTGAAAAGAGAGAAACACTCCTTTATGAGCTCTTTCTTCTGGGTCTAGCTCTTTAATATCTTCTCCTTCGAGTTCGATACCACCTTTGGTTACTTCAAATTCATCTTTTCCAGCAATTACTGAGGCTAATGTACTTTTCCCAGAACCATTAGGTCCCATAATAGCATGTACTTCCCCTGGATTAACCGTAAGGTTAATTCCCTTTAAAATATCTTTATCTTCTACACTTGCGTGTAAGTTTTTAATTTTCAGCATAATTAGCTTTTCTTTTCTTCAATTTTAATATCTATTTCTGCTGGCGCATCGCTTACAGAAACTATTTCTTTTATTGTAATAATTTGTTCCCAAACCTTTTCTCCTCTTTCATAGGCAGGATTCACCTCAACTACTCCTTTTACAACTACAGGAACCATGTCGTATTCTTCTTTCTTTATTGGGGCAATTTTATCTCCTAATTCTTTTGCCATATCATCCATGGTCACAGCGTAGATAAAATGAGTGCCTTTTAAAACAGCACCATCATTAGAATAAAAATATTCTCCGGCATAGGATGGAAGTGTGTTTTGCATGAGTTTTGTTGAATTACTCTCACTACTTTCTACTGCTTCAGAATTTTTTTCAGAATTTTTACAAGAAACTATGCTTAATGAAAGCAAAACGGTCATTGTAAGTAGTACTTTTTTCATTGTATTTAATTTTTATCCTACGGAACCTTCTAAACTAATTTCTAATAATTTTTGTGCTTCCACGGCAAATTCCATGGGTAGCTTATTTAAAACTTCTTTACTAAATCCATTTACAATAAGAGCAATGGCCTTCTCGGTATCAATACCTCTTTGATTGCAATAAAATATTTGGTCTTCCCCAATTTTACTGGTAGTAGCTTCGTGTTCTACCTTCGCCGATTTATTGTTAGCTTCAATGTAAGGAAAGGTATGCGCCCCACAATTATTACCCATTAATAATGAATCACATTGAGAGAAATTACGAGCATTATCTGCACGAGGACTTATTTTTACTAAGCCACGATAACTGTTTTGTGATTTACCAGCAGAGATTCCTTTTGAAATAATTGTACTTCGGGTATTTTTTCCTAAGTGAATCATTTTTGTCCCGGTATCCGCTTGCTGATAATTATTGGTCACTGCAATTGAATAAAACTCTCCAATAGAATTATCACCTTTAAGCACACAACTTGGATATTTCCAAGTAACAGCACTTCCGGTTTCTACCTGTGTCCAAGATATTTTTGCATTCTTTTCGCAAATGCCCCTTTTGGTTACAAAATTGAATACTCCTCCCTTTCCATCTTTTCCTCCAGGATACCAGTTTTGAACTGTTGAATATTTTATTTCAGCATCGTCAAGAGCAATTAATTCTACCACCGCTGCGTGTAATTGGTTTTCATCACGACTTGGGGCAGTACAGCCTTCCAAATAGCTTACATAGCTTCCTTCGTCTGCAATAACAAGGGTGCGTTCAAATTGTCCCGTACCTGCTTGGTTAATTCGGAAATAGGTGGAAAGTTCCATAGGGCAACGCACTCCTTTTGGGATATAACAAAAAGAACCATCACTAAAAACAGCACTATTTAACGCTGCATAAAAATTGTCTTTTTGTGGAACCACACTACCAATATATTTTTTTACTAGTTCTGGATGTTTTTGAATGGCTTCAGAAATGGAACAAAAGATAATTCCTTTTTCAGATAATGTTTTTTTAAAGGTTGTTGCAACAGAAACTGAATCCATAACAATATCAACGGCAACCCCAGTTAGTTTTTTTTGCTCATCAAGAGAAATACCTAATTTGTTGAAGGTTTCCAGTAATTCTGGGTCTACATCTTCAAGACTTTCATATTTTTTCTTTGATCCAGGAGCTGAGTAATATGAGATATTTTGAAAGTTGGGCTTTTCGTAGGTTACATTGGCCCACTCTGGCTCTACCATTTCTTTCCAAGCTTTAAAGGCTTCTAATCGCCATTCGGTCATCCATTCGGGTTCTTCTTTTTTAAGTGAGATAGCCCGAACGATATCTTCATTTAAACCCACAGGAAATGTATCCGATTCTATATCGGTATAAAAGCCGTACTCATATTCCTTTGTTTCCAGCTCTTTTTTTAAATCGTCTTCAGTGAATTTTCCCATATTCTTTTTCAATACATTTTAAAGTGAAAAGCTTTCTCCGCACCCACACGTTCTATTGGCATTAGGGTTATTAAAAACAAACCCCTTTCCATTAAGACCCCCACTATATTCAAGGGTAGTCCCAACCAAGTATAAAAAGCTTTTTTTGTTTACCACAATTTTAATCAGGTTGTCTTCAAATAGTTTGTCCTCTGGAGATTGATCTTTATCGAAAGTTAATTCGTAAGACAGTCCAGAACATCCACCACTTTTAACACCTACGCGCACATAATCCTTTTCAGGATTATAGCCCTCCTCACTCATTAATTGAGCAATTTTGGTTTTTGCAGTATCACTTACCTTAATCATTTATATAGACTTGTTCTAAATTAAGTATGCAAATATACTGCAATTGGTTTGTTTAACCATAGAGGAGCTATATATTAAATACTATAACACTATAGATTTAGGTAATAATTAACAAAAAGAATTATTGTTAATTCTGAAAATCGGGATTGTTTATAAAGCTTGGGTCCGAAAGGGATAAAAGAAAGGCTTTTAGATCTGCTTTGTCCTCTTCAGAGAGATGTACACCCCCTTCGCCAACGGCTTTCATAAGAGGGTCTATTGTTTCAGAATAGACCAGGCCTTCACTATAATGATTAATAACTTCATCCAGTGTTTCAAAGCGACCGTCGTGCATATAGGGTGCTGTAAAGGCCAAATTTCTTAAGGAGGGGGTTTTAAACTTACCGTCATCCCTTGGGTCACCAGTTACATTACTTAACCCTTTGTCTATAAAGAATTCGTCAAGCCCATTATTATGAAATATATTATCTGTCCAGAGCGGGTTTAAAGGATTTCCATGGCAGTGAAAACAATCTCCTCTTGATTCATCTAAAAACACATTAAGTCCATTTGCTTCGGAAGGAGATAATTCTATTTCTCCTCTTTGAAACTGATCGAATCGAGAGTTAGCCGAAATAAGTGTTCTCATAAATTGTGCAATGGCTTTAGAAACCATTGTAGAATCAATGGTTGTTGTTCCAAAGGCATCATCAAATAAAACGGGATATTCTGTCGAATTTTGAAGCGAAGCAACCGCATCGGGCCAAGTATTAGCCATTTCAATAGGATTAGTAACTGGTTCAAAAATTTGATCCTCCAATGAACCAGCTCGACCATCCCAAAAGAATTTGCCATTGTAATTCCAAGCTAAGTTTTGAAGTGGCATGGAGTTTCTATTTCCGGCTTCTCCTGTAATTCCAATACTGAATTGCCTAGCATCACTAAACCCATTTTGGGGACTATGGCAGTCTGCACAAGATTGGGTGTTATTTGCCGATAAAATAGGATCGAAAAATAATTTCTTGCCTAATGCAACTCCTTCTACAGACATAGGGTTGTCGTCAGGAATAATTGGAGGTAAAATATTCTCTTCAAAAAAAGCGGGAATCTCTAAATTTAACGGCGTAGCTGTGTACGCCCCACCACCATCATCTTTATTACAAGAAATTAGTGTAAAAAGGAGTAGGAATAAAGCTAGCCCATATTTCATTTAGATAAATTTAAATTTACTGAGTTACATTTCCTAAACTAAAAACACCATTAGCGCCATTTCCACTCATCATGATTTGGGCATTATAATTTGGCATTAACATGGTGTATAATTGTGTTAAATCCCAAGTATTTGGGTTTTTGAACCATTCTGCAACGTTCATTTTAACTTCAATATTGGTAGTGTTTCCTATGGTAACTTGTCCAAGATTCACCTCAAATGAAGTATCTGTTAATGTTGAAATGATTCCTTGATCGTCTAAATCAACAGCTCTAATGGTATGATATTGATAATTGGTTTCATCAGGGCTCGATGCGTCTNTATATTTACCCTCCATTCTCATATAATGATATCCACCACCAAGGATTACTGGCACGTTCCATCCACCATCAGCCGAGTTTAAATCTTGATAATTTTGATCATTATCTTCATTATCAAATCCAAAGGTAAATGAGACTGTATAGGTTCCTTCTGGGATTTCAATTTGTGGAGTAAAGGTTAAATTGCTACCTTCTCTCACATTGACTAAGGTATAGTCACCAGCATCAAAAACCTCTCCACTGGCATTTGTAAAAGTTACATCAGAAATAAGGTATACTAACTTTGAAAGACTAAGGGTTTCACCATGAGCATTGGTATATTGTATCACATCAAAATCAGCATTTTCAATGGCATCACCATCCCAGTTGTGAGTAAAATTAAAATCTACTGTCACATTTTGAATAGGAGCATTTCCATCGTCATCATTACAACTTACAAAGGCAACAGCCATCGTAAGTATTAGGGCAATTTTTTTCATAGTTTTTTATCTAATTTTTATAATTAAAAGGTCCTTTATTCCTTTATTCAAGGGGATATCCCCATCATTACTTTCGGTATTTCCAACAACGATTAATTTTCCATTTGATTGTATAGCATCCTCTGCAAAGTCAAGAGCACTACCACCAATAGCCTTTTCGAATAGAAGGGTGCCAGATGCATCAATTACAAATACCCAAGCATCGTTTTCGCCATTGTTTGCTGACACATCGTTATTTTGACTTCTAGTAGCGCCTGAGATAAGATAATTTCCGTCTGATATTGGTAGGATACTTTTAGCAGAATCAAATTGACTACCTCCAAAATTTTTCTCCATTAATAATTGACCTGTAGATGAAATTTTTATGAGCCAAACGTCAGCATTTCCATAATTATTAGATACATCTTGATCTATGCTTCGTGAATCTCCCACAATAAAGTAATTTCCATCTGGAGTTGGGGTTATTGCGTAGGCCACATCAATTTCAATTCCGCCGTACGTCTTTGTCCATTCTTTAGTTCCAGCACTATTCACTTTGACCACCCAAAAATCATAACTTCCGTGATTCAATTCAATGTCTGAATTTTCTTCAGGAATACTTTCAGAAGAACCAATTAATAAAAATCCATTGTCTGGGGTTTGTAATGCGTCGTAACTTCTGTCGTTATTATAACCTCCAAAATAACGAGTCCAAATAAATTCTCCATCTGAATCCATTTTAATAGCCCAGAATTCGCCCACTCCGTGTGCGTTTCCGGCGCCTTGACGATCATTATTTCCTTCACCACCACTCGCTGAAACGTCAAAAAATCCAGTTGCAAAATAGCCACCTTCATTAGTTTCAAATACATCGAATGCTTGATCACTTCCAGAATACCCAAAATTTTGACACCACATTTCATTACCATTTCCGTCAATTTTCAGCAGCCAATAATCGTGAAAACCGGCATTGGGTTGTGCGCCACACTGATTGTTTGGGCTTCGACTATACCCTGATAGAACATAACCTCCGTCACTTGTTTTTGCGATGCTTGAAGCTACCTCGTCTTCAGTTCCTCCATAGACTTTATTCCACATAATGGAACCATCTGCAGATGATATTTTTAACACCCAATAATCACTATCGCTAGTGGGTTTTGATGCTAATTCACCATCTGTACTTCGAGTACTTCCAGCAACAATATAGTTGCCATCATCGGCTTCTACGATAGCTACTGCCTGATCAATGTCACTTCCACCGTAGGTTTTTATCCAATCAATTTCTCCTAAAAACGGACCTGGAGTGTTATCGTCTGTTGTTCCGGTATCGTCATCTGTAGTGGTAGTATCATCTACAGGTGTGTTTTCATCTTTTTTGGAACAACTTACAAAGAATAGCCCACCACATATCAATAGGATAATGGGAATAAATCTTCTTTTCTTTTTAAATAGCATTTTTTTAAGACTTAGTTCACAACTAATCTTAGGGTAGTATTTTTATTAATGGTTACTAAATACATCCCTGTTTTTAGCGATGAAATATTAATAGTTTGGGTTACATTTTGAGGCACAACTTTATCCAGTACTTTTTGCCCTAAAACACTATATATTTCTATACTTTGAATAGGAGCAACTTTTGATGTAATTGTGATATACTCTGTGGCAGGATTAGGAGCCACAGAAAAATTAAAATTTTCATTATCATTAATTCCAAGGTTCGATTCCTTTACCAAAGTAAATCCTCCTTCTCCACTAATCACAATATTTCCACTAGCAAAAAATGGATATACATTCCATGAACCACGGTAATTAGCATTATTGTTGGCAGGATAGGTATCGAAATATCCAATTTCATTCATATTTTGATTTGCAATGTCTGAAATATTAATCACTCTCATTCCTCCACTATAGCTAGCTAAGTAAAAAGTATTACCCACTACGTAACCGTTGTGGTCTGTAGAAGCAATATTTGCAAAGTAATCGAAATGAAAAGATGGATTGTCTAGATCTGAAACATCAAATACTATAGTTCTGGTGTTAAACCCGAAGTCTTGCTCGTCTATTTCGTCTCCAACAAGAAGGTAATTACGATCTTCGGTTAACCAACCTTGGTGTGTATATGATGTATTTCCGTAGGTAATGGTTGAAATTAACTGAGGATTCAATTTATCGGTAACATCTACAATGACAACTTCATTTGCATTACTACCAAAAAATATTTCTTTACCAGTATAATCACTATCCGGACCATCATATATAATTATTTGGGCGTCGTGAGTATACCCACTTCCATCATAATCCCCAATCATAAATGGAGACAAAGGATTTTGAATATTAATGAATAAAGGGCCACCATTAGCCTCATCGGTTCCAACTACATAAGCATAGCCACTATCCTCGTTTATAGCAATATTGTGTGCGCTTCCAAAAACTCCTAAATGAGCATCTTCTGTAAATGTCTCTGGTGGACTAGCAACGTTTCTTAATCGAGTTAAATCGAACACTTGTAATCCATGTCCGTTAGCTTCACTTACAATAAAGGCATGGTTATTATAAACTTTAATATCTCTCCAGATACTAGGATTTGTATGTGTAGGAAGCTTTCCTAAATAAATAGGGTTAACAGGGTCTGAGATATTTATAAAAGCGGTACCGTTGTCCAATCCAACAAGTGCATATTCTGTGCCGTCATCTGGATCTGTCCAACCCCAAGAATCATTCCCATCTGAAGCACCCATTTCAGCTAAAACAAATTTTGATTGAAGGTCATATCCTTCACAAGGGAAACCATTTGCTGTACCACCAGAACAAGGTGTTTGAGCAAAGAATGGAGAGGTAATTAATAAGCCTAAAAGAAATGTAATTTTTTTCATAGTTCAATTATTTATAGCTAGAACGAATTAAAAGGGCGGTTAGTGTACCGCCCTTTTAATATTATTCTATTGTTTGATTATTTTTTTTGATGCTTTTTCGTTAAGATTAATAAAATAGATTCCTTTTGAAAAGGAAGATATGTCAATTGTTGTTTGCAATGAGTCAATATTCTTCAAATTGATGAGTACTTTTCCAGTTATGTCTACCACAGAAATGGACGTAATATTTTGGTTTTTTGAAACAATATTAATTTTATCTGAACTAGGGTTTGGATACAAAATAATTCCTTTTGAAAATGGAGTGTCTTCAATGCCTAATTCTGGAACTACCGTTAATTCAAAAGAGCAATTACTAGTATTACCTTCATCATCTGTAGACTCAAAAGAAATGGTGTGTGTCCCCTCTGTAAGTTCAATTCCTGCAGCTGGAGACTGTGATATTGTGAGTCCTGTACTACAATTATCGGTTGCAGTTACGCTTCCGTTTGTCACATAATCGGGCAAAGTAAAGAAGTTTTGACCAGCATCAAAAAGAACTGTTTCGTCGTTATAACAGTCAAATACTGGACCTAAGTTGTCGACTATTGTAACAATAGCTGTACAAGTATCTGTATTTCCTGAAGGATCTGAAACTGTTAGTGTTACAGTTACTGGAGTTCCAATATCTGAGCAATCGAACGTATTAGGTGTTACTGTAAATGATACAAAACCACTATCGTCACTAGAACCTCCGTCTACATCACTTCCAGCAACAACTACTTCTCCGTTTTCATCTAATTCTGCAGTAAAATCTTGGCAGACTGCTGTTGGGTCTGTAGTGTCTACTCCAGAAGCTTTTACTAAGAAGAACCCACCACTTCTATCATTAATTGCAATATTACCACTTCCAAAATAAGGATACACGTTCCATACACCATCATAACCTGAATTATTTCCAGATGGATACGTGTCAAAATAGCCTGATTCTGAAATAGTGTTTGATGCAATACCAGAAATATCGAGAACTCTTAATCCTGCAGAATAATTAGCCAAATAGTAAGAATCTCCAAGCACATAACCATTGTGATCTGTTGCCGCGGTGGTACCAAAGAAATCAAAATCGTGAACCGGGTTGTCTAAGTCAGTTAAATCGTAAACAATGGTTCTGGTATCAAATCCAAAATCTTGTTCATCTATTTCATCTCCAATTAATATACGTTGTTGATTTTCAGTAAACCACACTTGATGAGAGTAGGAAGGATTTGTGTAAAAAATGGTTGAAATTTCTATTGGGTTAGTTTTATTAGTTACATCAATAATTTTGACAGTTTGTTCCCATCCATTACTACTAATCATAATTTCACGACCAGTATAATCTGTGTCAGGACCGTTATAAATTACAACTTGTGCATCATGGATATAACTTGTAGTATAAGACCCAGCTGTTTGTGGACTTAGAGGGTTGGATACATCTATAAAAGTAGCTCCAAACGAATCTCCTCCCACCATATAAGCATAGCCAGTGTCTTCATTCATAACCAAATTGTGAGCTGCACCAACACTGCCATAGTGAGCGTCTTCGGTAAATGTTACTGGAGGACTTACAACATTTCTTAACCTAGTTAAGTCAAACACTTGCATTCCATGACCTCCCGCTTCACTAACAATAAAAGCATAATTGTTATACACTTTTACGTCTCTCCAAGTAGTGCTTGTTGTATGAGTAGCGAGTTTTCCTAAATAAACAGGGTTAATGGGGTTCGAAATATCGATAAATGCTGTTCCATCTTCAAGTCCCATTAACACATACTCATCACCATTTAAAGGGTCTGTCCATCCCCAATTATCATTGGCGCCAGAAGTAGCAAAAACTCCAAGAGGAATGTGAGAAACTAAGTCGTATCCATCACAGGGATATGCTCCAGCCATACCAGCTACACAAGGAGTTTGTGCCAATAATCCGCTTGTTATAAATAAGGTTGTAAGAAATATAAAA
>NZMG01000003.1 GCA_002694465.1 Flavobacteriaceae bacterium
GATTTGATAAATGTAATTCGACAATAAAAAAAGTAGAATAAAAACTGCATACAACAACGGCAATAAGTAATTGCCTGCCTACCGCAGGCAGGCGCAACACGGCTCATAGCTCATTGTGGCGAAACCATATACAAACACGTTACCTACAATATGATGAAACTTTATTATATATTTTTAATTCTAATCAGTGTAAACTGTAATTCACAGACAACTAATGAATTCAATCCAAATTTGGATGATTGTATGTCAAAGCAAGATTTGATTGAACTGGAAAAAGCTGTTAAATATTTTGAGAAACAACTCATTAAAATGTACAATCCAAAAAATATTAATGAAGCATATTTCTCTCATCTGGAAGACTTTTATAATGGAAATTTTGATGAAGAAAGATTCAATTTTTTTATGGATAAAGGGGCTTTAGGCATATTGGAAAATTTAAAAAACTCCAAAACCTTCGATAAAATTTGGATTTCACTAAGCACAGCTGTTTCTGAATTAAAAGATGAAAATGGTGAGCCAATTTTAAATGATCCTGACAACAAAAAGGTTATTATAATTAATAAATATGGGGATTACCAAAAGTGTGTAAAAGCTGCTACTCGTAATTCAGCGATAATTGATTACATTAATTTTGAAATCAATAATCCAGGTTTTAGTATTCATCTTTCCGCACGCAATCTTCATCAACGCTTACGAGCAAAAGACTTCGACAATGATCTAATAAAGCTTGTAATTACACTAGGATTTTATTATGAATACATTTTCTGGACAAACAAGCAGTTTGTGGAATAAAAAACTGTTGCCAACAATGCATATCCGCATGTGCTTTCGCCAGTTACTTTGCTCGGGTCTCATGGGTTTTTTATTGCTACTTAAAAATCAATTAAAAACAATATCTTTAGAGAAACCAACCGCTTGTGATTAAATTCTTCCGGAAAATTCGCCAAAGATTATTGACTGAAAACAAATTCAGTAAATACCTTCTTTATGCCATTGGCGAAATTATACTTGTGGTTATTGGGATTTTGATTGCGTTGCAGATTAATAATTGGAATGAACAACGAAAACAAAACCGCAATCTTCGCGATTTATACAGTAACTTATTGCTTGATATAAAAGCAGATTCTGTTTCCTATAGCACAAACCTCAAGGAACTTAAAGGCATCGATTTTTTACATGAACAATTATACAAAACCGGTGTAAAAAACGATACAACTATAGTCTTAAAAAACCCTAATAGTCTGCGATATTTAATCTATTACAACCCTATAACCAAAGAAAACGACCCCTTCATAGCATCTAAAATCATTAATGATAGCATAAGAAAAGAGGTTTTAACCTATTTCAGGAACATGAAAGACATGGACGATGTCTACTCTGAACTAAACGATATTATAAAAACAAAAATGCGCGTTTATTTAGGAAATAAAAAAATGTACAAGCTTAAAAATTGGTTTGAAAATAAAACAAAAAATACAGCTTTAGGGGATTTATCTTATGATTTTATTAATAACGCAGAACTCATCGCACTTTCAAAAGAAGTCGAATTTCAACAAATACTTTTTGAGGCCTCTCTAAAAATTGTAAATAACATTGATGTTTTAGAAATATTAATAACACAAAATGCGAATTTAATCCGTGTTATTGAAAATGAATTGAATAAAAAATAATAACGAAAGCCTGCCGCAGGCAGCCCAACACGGCTCATAGCTCATTGTGGTGAAACCATAGCCAAACACGTTTCCCAACATTTGCAAAAAAGAACGTTAGAATTTTAAACTGAACAGAAAACTTAAATAAAGACGGATATGAAATTTTACACTTCGATACCAGAAAGACTAAAACCATACTATAAAACTGAATTGGAAAAATACCGAGCTGAATACTCAAAAGGAAATTTAAAAAGTGCTTGGAATCATCTGGAAAGAGCTCATAATTGGACAAAAATATCCTTACGCTCATACTTTTGTGCATTGGAAAATGTTGCAATTTGGGATTAAAATCAAAAGCGGAAAAGAAATTATAGGACAAATTCCACGTCTTATTTTTGGAGGTGTGAAATCCTTCGTTGGGAAAATTCCAGTTGGTAATCCTGGAGGAGCCAATGTTCCCCCTTTAAAACCATTTCCAATTGAAAAAGAATTGCAAGATATTTTTACAAAAGCTGGAATTAATTTAGTCTGAAAATAAAACACGTTGCTTGAACCCATAGATGAACATAATTGAAGAGCTACATAAACGTATTGAGGAGCAAAATCTTTGGGATAAAAAAATCTCATTGAAAAGAAACGAATACCTAAAAGTTGCTGGAACAATTGAGACAAATCTCTTCTATATTATTTCGGGAAGTTTGAAAATTTCATTGCATGATGACCGCGAAGAATACATTATACGATTTGGTTATAAAAATAACTTCCTTACTGCATTAGACAGCTTTTTTACCGAAAAACCTTCCGAATTTTATATTCAAGCCATCAAAAAAACCGAGTTAAAAGTTATTTCAAAACAAAACTATTTCAACTTTATAAATCAAGACGCAGATTTGAAGCAACTTTGGAATTTGATTTTACAACAACTCATTTTACAGCAAATGGAACGGGAAAAAGACATTTTAATTTCTTCACCGAAAGAGCGCTATAATAGAGTTTTGCAAAGAAGTCCCCAACTATTTCAAGAAATCCCAAACAAGTACATCGCTTCCTATTTAAGAATGTCTCCTGAAACACTATCCAGATTAAAAAAGTCTTGACTTCAATCAATTTTTCTAACGTTCAAAATTTGGACTTTTGCATACAAACAATTTTTATGAAAGCACAAGATCTCATTGAAGAACTCATCCAATTGACCCAGAAAAACCTGAACGAAGTTCAAGCGTTTAAAGAACTACCCATGGAGCTCCTAAACCAAAAACCAAATGCTAAAAGCTGGAGCATTTTAGAATGTATCGAGCATTTAAATAGGTACGGAGATTTTTACATTCCAGAAATTAAAAATCAACTTGAGAAATCTACCCATAAAAAATCTGAAGTTTTTAACAGTGGAATTTTAGGAAACTACTTTGCCAAAAGTATGTTGCCCAAAGAAAAGTTGAATAAAATGAAAACTTTTAAGTCCATGAATCCACTAAATTGCTCATTAAACAAAAGTGTTTTGGACAAATTTATTTATCATCAGGAACAGATTTTAAAATTGCTAGAAAAATCAAAAACCTCAGATTTGACAAGGATAAAAACGTCAATATCAATATCAAAATGGATTAATTTAAGATTGGGCGATACTTTGCGGGTGGTTGTTTATCATAATTTAAGGCATATTAAACAAGCCGAAAGAATACTAAAAATACCAGCGTGAATCATAGCCTTGGGCGATACCTAAAAGGCACATTTTGTCTTTTAATTTCACTCTCCATTTGTAATGAGTTGGATAATTTTACACATTGGAGCCCGTTATAGCTCCTATTAAAATAAAAGATGTTGGCTTAGAAATCCAACGCCACTAATCAAACATATACAGGTTGTAACACAATACCAAAATCACACTTCATAATATAATTCGTAACTTGCTAAATAGCTATTAACCAATCAAATATAGTATTATGAAAACAAAAATGATTTTTGCGTTAGTTATGATTTTGGGAATTGTAATTACCAGTTGTAAAGAAAAGGAAGAAAAAGTAGCAGTTGAGGAAGTAAAAATAGATTTAATTAACGATGAATTTCCTGAAGCAAAACTAGAACTATTGGAAACCTGGGACAGCATTGTGCAAAGTGTTAAGGACGGAGATTTGGATAAATTAATTGCTTTCCATGCGTATAGTCCAAAGTTTACCGAATTTAAAAATGGTGCACCACGTAATGGAAGTGAGGCAAATGAAGAATTTGAACGCAATACATTTGGTGCTGTAACCGAAATTGTGAAGTTCGACACAAATGATATGTTGGTTGCCGTATATGGTGATGTAGCCAATTTAACTTTCCATTCTGATTTTCATCTCAAGTTTGGTGAAGATCTTGTGATTGTAAACGACCAAATTTCGTTGTTATTTGTGAAGACCGATGACGGCTGGAAAATTGTGAGCGAACATCATTCCCCCCTGAAAAAAGAATAAAGTAACAAATCTTGCCACAATTACCTGTATAGCTCATTGCGGCTGAATTGCTTCGCCAATTCGCTCTTTGAGCTTAAGTCATTGCAATTTGTTATCTTTCGGTTTCGGCGGAAAATCAGCTATGATTTTCCGCAACAAGCCGTACACAAACAGGTTAGCATCATTTAAATTAATCCTTATGAAAGTTACAGCCGAAAAAAATGAACAAGTTGCCAAGTTTATATTTGCATCCATTTATCCCCTTTACCTAGATAGATTGATTAAAAATGGAAGAACAAAAGAAGAACTCGATCAAGTAATTAAATGGTTTACCGGTTTTGATCAAGACACTTTACAAACCCTTATTGATGAAAAAGTAAGCTTTAGAACATTTTTTCAAAAAGCTACAATACATCCCAACGCGCACTTAATTAAAGGAGTTGTTTGTGGGTATCGCATTGAAGAAATAGAGGATGAATTTGAATTGTATAAGCAATGCAGACAAATGGAAAAGCTCATTGATGAGTTGGCAAGAGGCCGAAAAATGGAGAAAATTTTGCGCGAAGTAAAAAAGTAGAAACCAATTCCAACAACGTATAACCGCATTTGTTTTGATAGACGTTTTGTTCGCGTCTATTTAATATGTAATTACTACATTAGAAGATTAAAAAAACAACTTTACATAGACGTAGATGTAGCCCAAATCAAAATAAATGGATACGTTTAAAATGACCCATAAGAATAAACTATATAAAACTGCTTTTGGACTTGCAGTGTTTACCATTGTTTACAACATTGCAGAGGGGCTTATTTCCACCTATCTGGGATTTGAAGATGAAAGTTTGGCGCTTTTTGGTTTTGGATCTGATAGTTTTATTGAAGTAATTTCTGGACTAGGTATTGCCCATATGATTTTAAGAATTCAGAACAACCCAAATAGCAAACGTGATGATTTTGAACGAACAGCGTTAAGAATAACGGGAATCGCCTTTTATATTCTAGTTTTTGGGCTAGTTATAACCAGTTTTTATAACATTTGGCAGGCACACCAACCCCAGACAACTTTTTGGGGCGTTATTATTTCCATTATTTCAATTCTCGTTATGTGGTTTTTAGTACTTTGGAAAAGAAACGTAGGAAATCAATTGAATTCCGCTCCCATTTTAGCCGACGCCAATTGCACCATGGTTTGCGTTTATATGTCTATTATTTTACTTATAAGCAGCGGAATGTATGAACTATTTGGAATTCCATATATAGACAGTATTGGAACCCTGGGTCTTTCATACTTTGCCTTTAAGGAAGGAAGAGAATGTTTTGAAAAAGCAAAGAGTGATAAAAACTGTTGTTGCGATTAAATAATAAAAGCCTGCATATCAAATAATGATAAAATTCTTTCGAAAAATTAGACAAAAGTTTCTCTCCGAGAACAAATTGAGTAAGTATCTACTGTATGCCTTTGGTGAGATTGTGCTAGTGGTCATTGGGATTTTAATTGCATTACAGGTAAATAAAATGAGTGATCAAGACACCTTATTAAAAAAAGAAATTGTTTATCTAAAAGAAATTGAGAAAAGTCTATCCTTTGATTTGGAAAACGAAATTATTGGAGCTATTGATTATACCAATAAACAAAATAAAATGTATAATCTTTACAAATCTTTAGTCTCAAAATATCCAGATAGTATTTCTAAAGATTCTATCTATACTTTAATAAAAAAATGGGTTGGACCCCCTTGGCAATTAGAAATAAATATGGTTGTGTTTGACAATCTAAACTCCTTAGGGATAGATTTAATTTCCAATCACGAATTAAGAAATGAAATATCTCAAGTCTATGGAAATTTAATTCCTAGAGCAGTGCATCATAACAAAGCTCACGAAAATTGGAATTTTCAAAACCTATATCCAATATTGAATGATAATTTCATTTATTATGAAAACACCTTAACAAATGATCAAATTGTATATTTAAAAACAGATATATTAACAATAAATCAACTTCATATACATGCCAATCATTTTGTTAGTGGTTACATTTGGCGCCTCAATGTTTTAAAAGAAAAAGTAGAGCCCCTTTTGGGTAACTTACGAAAAGAAATAGACCATCTTGAAAGTCTATAACTTATGTTGAATTACAATTGCGCAACCCATAACCCATAATAAAATTCTTTCAAAAAATTAGGCGAAAATTAATCTCCGAGAACAAATTGAGCAAGTACCTAGCGTTTGCCATTGAAGAAATAGTGTTCATGGTGGCACGCGTAATACAAAATTCATAAATCTAAAAAATAGGAAGCAGCGTACGGTGTAAGAATAATTGATTTAATATCAGCAGATAGGTTCGATTTTTATTCGCTAACTTTCATACTTTAAATACCGTTAATTATTTAAACTATGGAATTTCTTGATACCTTGTTGGGAATTGATCCAAATTATATTGTCATAGGATTAATTGCCTTTTTCTTTTCATTAGAACAACTATCAAAATCCCCATTCAACTTTACAAAACGCATTAACCATTTATTTCAAAACCTACTATTTCAAATTACCCTTGTCATCCTAAACATTTTTTTTGTGACCTTTCAAGTGTTCTCAATTGAATGGTTCAATGCTAACCATATATGGCTTTTATACGTAATAGAACTCCCCTTTTGGGTTAAATTAGGGCTCTCGGTGGCATTATACGATATTACTGCTTATTGGATTCATAGGGCGACACACAAAATTCCATTGCTATGGAGGTTTCATAGGGTCCACCATAGCGACACCACCATGGATGCTTCAACGGTATTTAGATTTCACCCTTTAGAAATACTTTTAGTATTTGGAATTGGAAATATTTTAACGGCAGCATTGTTTGGAACAGATGTACTATCGTTGGCATTATATTATTTCATTTTATATCTATTCTTCTTTTTTGAACATGCCAATCTTACCTATCCAAAATGGTTAAATACTACCCTAGGTTTACTTTTTGTAATGCCAGATCAACACAGAGTGCATCACCAACAAGATCAATTTTATACAGATTCTAACTTTGCCGATATTTTTATCATTTGGGACAGACTATTTGGAACGTATAAAGAGATGCCCGTAGCACAAATGAAATATGGATTAAAGGAGTTTGATGAAGAAAAAAAACAGACATTCCTCTATTTAATGAAAAGCCCTTTCCTTACCATTAAAAGAATTGAAACCAACAAAACAAACCCTTCTAAACCTGAAAATAAAACCTAAGGTAACAGCAATTAGAATTAATTACATCCTTCCTAAAAAAACAATATGGAAACGCCCAAAAACCCTCAACCTAACAATCCTTTACATGGAATTACCTTAGCTGTTATATTGGAAACCTTAGTAGCCAATTATGGATGGGAGCATTTGGCAAAAAAAGTAAAAATAAACTGCTTTAAAAAAGATCCTTCCATAAAGTCTTGTCTTACCTTTTTACGTAAAACCCCTTGGGCAAGAACCAAGGTTGAGCAACTTTATATTAGAATGAAAAAATAAACTTTTATTGTAAACTATTTAAACTTGCCTTTAGCGTTTCAATTTTAGCCAAAGCATCTGCCTCCTTTTGTTTTTCCATCGCCACAACCTGTTGTGGAGCACCACTTACAAAACGTTCGTTCTTTAGCTTACCTTGTACACTACGTAAAAAGCCTTCGGTGTATTTAAGCTCTTCGATAAGTTTGGCAATTTCGGCTTCTACATCAATTGCTCCTCCTATCGGGATAAAATACTCGTTACTTTTTACTCGGAAAGTCAACGCTCCATCCAGTTTACTATCGATATAATTTATTTCTGAAAGATTTCCTAGTTTTGATATCACACTATCAAAGTCTGAAGTAGCTTTTTCAGCATTCATCACCGAAAGTGATATTTCTTCCTTAAACGAAATATTTTTTTCCTTTCTAATGTTTCTAATCCCCGAAATTACTTCCGAAGCAAAATCGAAACCTTTTATAAGCGCTTGGTCAAAACTTTTTTGCTCTGGCCACGATGCAATAATTAAGGCTTCTTCTGGGGTTCTTTCTGTAATGTGTTGCCAAATATGCTCCGAAATAAATGGTACAAAAGGATGTAACACTTTAAGGTTGTCTTCCAAAATACCTATTACTGCTGCTTTGGTTTTAGCTGCAATGGGTTGTCCATATTCTGGCTTTACCATTTCCAATAACCACGAGCAGAAATCATCCCAAATTAGTTTATAGGTCGCCATTAAGGCATCACTCATTCGGTATTTACTATAGTGGTCCTCAATTTCTACTAACGCCTGCTGAAATTTGTTTTGGTACCATTCAATGGCAATTTTTGAACTTTCTACCTCCTCTAAATCCGCAACTTCCCATCCATCGATTAATCGGTAGGCATTCCATATTTTATTAACAAAGGCGCTCCCTTGCTTACACAAATCTTCATCGAACATTAAATCGTTTCCGGCAGGCGAACTCAACAGCATCCCCACTCGAACCCCATCGGCTCCGTATTTTTCAATCAATTCGATAGGATCTGGGGAATTTCCTAACGATTTACTCATTTTTCGGCGTTGTTTGTCGCGAACAATCCCTGTGAGATACACATTATTGAAAGGTTTTTCACCTCTATATTCGTACCCAGCAATAATCATTCGTGCCACCCAAAAGAATAAAATTTCGGGAGCGGTTACCAAATCGTTAGTAGGGTAGTAATAATTTATTTCTTCATTATCAGGCTCCAAAATTCCATTGAATACACTCATGGGCCATAACCACGAAGAAAACCAAGTATCCAATGCATCTGGGTCTTGGGTTAAATCAGCTTGCGAAAGATTTTTATTTCCAGATTTTTCTTGAGCCAATTGTACTGCTTCTTCTATACTTTCAGCAACCACAAAATCTTCCTTTCCATCGCCGTAATAATAGGCTGGAATTTGGTGTCCCCACCACAATTGACGGCTAATATTCCAATCGCGAACATTCTCCATCCAGTGGCGGTAAGTGTTTACAAATTTATCGGGCACTAATTGTACGTCTTTCTCCAAAACAGCGTCCAAGGCAGGTTGTGCCAGTTCCTTCATTTTAAGGAACCATTGGTCACTTAATTTTGGTTCAATGACAGCGCCAGTACGTTCGCTAGTGCCAACTTTATTAGTGTGTTGTTCAATTTTTGAAATCACACCCAAGCCTTCCAATTCTTTTACGATCTCTTTTCGAACCACAAAACGATCCTTTCCTTCGTAATGCATTCCGAAGCTATTTAAGGTAGCATTATCGTTAAAAATATCAATGATTTCGAGATGGTGTTTATCGCCCAACATTTTATCGTTTTCATCATGTGCAGGCGTTACTTTTAAACAACCTGTACCAAACTCTACGGTTACGTATTCATCTTCAATAATAGGAATTATCCTATTGCAGATTGGAACAATTACTTTTTTCCCTTTTAAATGGGTGTAGCGTTCATCGGTAGGGTTAATACACACAGCGGTATCGCCCAAAATGGTTTCGGGACGCGTGGTGGCAATGGTTACAAACTCATTACTGCCTTCAATTTGATATTTTAAATAGTAAAGATTCCCTTGTTTTTCTTCGTAAATAACTTCTTCATCACTCAAGGTAGTTTGAGCTTCGGGATCCCAATTAACCATACGGTACCCACGATAAATATGTCCTTTTTTGTATAAATCTACAAAGACCTTTATCACCGATGCCGAAAGGTCATCGTCCATGGTAAATTTGGTACGTTCCCAATCGCATGAAGCGCCCAGTTTTTTAAGTTGTTCAAGAATGATTCCTCCATGTTTGTACGTCCATTCCCAAGCATGTTCCAAAAATTGATCGCGCGTAAGGTCATTTTTTTCAATACCTTCATTTTTCAATTTAGCCACCACCTTGGCTTCTGTAGCTATAGAAGCGTGATCTGTACCAGGTACCCAACATGCATTAAATCCTTTTAATCGCGCACGTCTTATAAGTACATCTTGAATGGTATTATTGAGCATATGACCCATATGAAGCACTCCTGTAACATTAGGAGGCGGAATAACAATAGTATATGGCGTCTTTTCATTTACCTCACTATGAAAATAGTTATGTTCCATCCAGTAGCTATACCACTGGTCTTCAACGTTTTTTGCACTATATTTTGACTCCAAAATCATTTTTGGTCTAATTTTTGAAATGTAGTCTGCAAAAGTAGGTATAAGTTCAAGATTATAAAAGTGAATAACTTATTTTGCACTTTGTGTAAAAGTTACCTACTTTAGTAACCGTAAAATAATAAACCATGAAAAAAATTGTCTTTGTTGCCCTAGTCGCACTAGTAAGTTTTGCCGCTCAAGCGCAGGCCAAAATCGAGTTCAAATCTGATACTATTGATTATGGTGAAATTGCCAAAGGTAGTGATGGTGTTCGCGTATTTGAATTTACAAATACTGGTTCTGAACCGCTTATCATTAGTGACGTAAAGTCTAGTTGTGGTTGTACTGTTCCAGAAAAGCCTAAAGACCCAATTGCTCCTGGAAAAAATGGACAAATAAAAGTAAAATACGACACCAACCGCGTGGGGCCTATTAGAAAGACTGTAACGGTATATTCTAATGCTACCGAACCTATTAAAGCTTTAAAAATTAAAGGGGAGGTTTTAGATGGCAAAAGCGTCTTAGAAAATTAAACCTATTTAAAATATTATTATAAAACCGCTCTCTAGAGCGGTTTTTTTATATCACATCTTTTAAAACAAATTTCTTTTTAAAGATCCTACCATTGCGTTTAATTTCCACGGAAATTTTCCGATTGCTTTTTGAGGTGAAGAGTTCGGTGATCTCAAAAAGTTTATATTTAAAAGCTGCCTTTCCATTGAGTGTAAGCAATTCGTCTCCTTTTTCAATTCCAGCCAAGGCAGCGGGAGAGTCTTTACGAACCTCTGCAATGACATATTTTGGAGCTAAAAAGAAATTAAGAATTGGATTTACCCGAATTTCTATAGAATTATTGGCAGAGTTGACACCTGGTTCAAGACTAATTTCTTCCGTTTTTGAAAAACTACTCACAGAAACCAACCCATCATGTTCTACAACCAGACCTGCCATATTGTAATGAAAGGGAGCTTTATAGAAACGATTCTTACGTAGCGTCATGGTTTTATCTCGGTAATTCATAATAACGGTAAACCGTTTTAACAAATCACCTCCCAAACTACCATCTCTTTCATCGAACAACACTATTTCCTCTAGTGCCTCATGCTCTGGAAAAGAAACATTTACCTTATTAAAACTATAGTCCCCAAATAGTATCCCATCAAGTTTTGAGCGTTTACCATAAATTCCGCCGCTTATACCCAGTCCTAAAAAATCATCAAAATAATTTTTTGGGTCTTCTTTAATGCTCCAGTCTTCATTAAAAAGCCACAAGGCATCGCTGGCACCAGAATCTATTAATAAGGTAACCTTGGTCGTATCATTATCATGGACGATTGGAGTTCTTACATAGGGTTTATCATCCTTCAAAAAAATATTGATAGTCTCACATCTTCTGCACTTCTTTTCTTGATAATGTCGAGGATTATAAATCGTTAACTCTTCTTTGCTATAATCTGTCTTTACAATAAAATCCTTAAAAAAATCATATCCTAAAATACCATGAACTGGAATCCCCATACGAGGAGAAAAGTTGATAGATTCATCAAAAATAACAAAGAGTGTATGGTCATTATCCACAGCATCGCCAATCTTAACTTGATTATTTAAACTTTTTAATGCATCTATGGTACCACCCGTTCCTAATCCCCTAATTTTAATAGGAGTAACATTTTTAACCTCAATAGAATCAATTTCAGAAAGGCTAAAAAGCATAGAATTACGCGCACCTGTATCAAGAATAAAGGTAAGTTCTTTGCCATTGACTTCGACAGGGACTACGACCAAATTATTTAGCAATTCAAACTTTATGTTATCCTTTTTTTGTTGATGCGGTAACCGAAATCCGTTTTGACCAAAACCCATACTTTCACCTAAAAAAAGGAGGACAAGAATAAGTAAATAGCTGAATGGAGTTTGTAGCCTGAACATTACTTGAAAAGATATAAAATTTATGACAAAAGGGATTTCATTTTCTTAACTTTTAATATTTATTTCGCAACTTTGTTATCTAATTTTATAAAACATGCCTTCAATATCCACAAAAGGGCTGCATATGCCGGAATCTCCTATTAGGAAGCTAGTTCCCTTTGCCGAAAAAGCCTATAAGCAAAAAAAGACTGTATACCATTTAAACATAGGCCAACCTGATATTAAATCACCACAAATAGCTATGGATGCCGTGGCGATGCACTCTTTGGAAATTTTGGCTTATACCCGTTCGGAAGGCTCTGAAGAGTATCGTGCAAAAATTGCTAATTACTATAAAAATAAGCAAATAAACGTTGAAGCTCAAGACATCATCGTTACCACCGGAGGAAGTGAAGCCTTATTATTTGCCATGGGTACTCTTTGCGATGCCGGCGACGAAATTATCATCCCAGAACCCTTTTATGCAAATTACAATGGTTTTGCCACCGCATCTGGAGTAAATATTGTTCCTGTTATTTCAAAAATTGAAGACAACTTTGCACTTCCACCAATTGCAGAATTTGAAAAATTAATTACCCCAAAAACCAAAGCTATTTTAATTTGCAACCCTGGAAATCCGACAGGGTATTTATATTCAAAAGAAGAAATTAAGACGTTGTGCGACATCGTAAAAAAACACGATTTATTTTTAGTGGCGGATGAAGTTTACCGGGAATTTACCTATGACGGATTGCAACACTATTCTATTTTACAAGAAGAAGGAATGGAAGACTACGGAATTATAATTGACTCTGTTTCCAAAAGATACAGCATGTGTGGTGCAAGAATAGGGTGCTTGGTTTCAAAAAACCCGAAGGTAATTTCCACCGCCTTAAAATTTGCACAAGCCAGATTAAGTCCCCCTACATTTGCTCAAATTGCTAGCGAAGCGGCTCTAAGTACCCCTCAAAGTTATTTTGACAACGTTATAAAAGAATATAGTGAACGCCGAGATACACTGGTTAAGCATTTACAGGCTATTCCAGGTATAAAAGTTGGCGTTCCAAAAGGAGCATTTTACTGTATTGTGGAGCTTCCGGTTAAAAACAGTGATGACTTTGCGCAATGGTTGCTAGAATCTTTCGACCTAAATGGTGAAACTATCATGGTAGCCCCTGCAGCAGGATTCTATTCCTCACCTGGAGTGGGATTAAATCAAGTACGTATTGCCTATGTGCTTAAAAAAGAAAGCCTTGTGAGAGCTGTTGAAATTCTGAAAGTTGCATTAGAACAATACAAAGAATAATGCAAATTGAAGAACAAAAATCGTTAAAGAATTTCAACACCTTTGGGATTGATTGCCAGGCGAGTTATTTCATTTCTGTTAATTCAGTAGAAGATTTAAAAAGCATCCTTTTTTCAGAAAAAAACAAACCCTTTTTTGTTCTAGGCGGCGGAAGTAATATTCTGTTAACCAAAGATATTGAAGCCATGGTGCTTCATATTAATTTGAAAGGAATTTCAGTAATTTCTGAAAGTGATTCTGAGATTATCATCAAAGCCCAAGGAGGTGAGAATTGGCACGAGTTTGTTCAGTATTGCATCAACCATAACTGGGGTGGTATTGAAAACCTTTCTTTAATCCCAGGGAATGTAGGTACCGCTCCCATTCAGAATATAGGAGCCTATGGGGTTGAGTTAAAAGATATTTTTGAAAGTTGTAAAGCAATTCATAGAACCACACTCAAAGAAAAAACATTCAACTTAGAGGAATGCCAATTTGGGTACCGAGATTCCATCTTTAAAAATGCTGAAAAGGGAAATTATATTATTACTTCTGTACAATTCAGATTAACGAAAAAGAATCACAAACTAAAAACCTCTTATGGGGCGATTCAACAGGAATTAGAAAAAAGGAATGTAAAAAAACCTACCATTAAAGCTATTTCTGAAGCAGTGATTGCGATACGAGAATCCAAACTTCCCAATCCTAAAGTTTTAGGAAATAGCGGAAGTTTCTTTAAAAACCCCGTCATCTCATTGGCAGACTTCAACCAGTTTCGACACAAATTCCCGGAAGCTCCTTTTTACGAAGTTTCTTCCACCGAGTTTAAAATTCCGGCGGGATGGCTTATTGAAAAAGCAGGTTTTAAAGGACAGCGCTTCGGGGACGCTGGTGTACATAAAAACCAGGCTCTCGTTTTAGTAAATTATGGCAATGCACAAGGTGCAGAAATTTGGGAATTGGCAATTAAAATTCAGGAAAAAGTAAAGGATCTTTTTGGCATTTATATTGAACCTGAAGTAACGGTTATTTAATATTCAACACCGCATCAATTGCATGCACTATCCCATTACCTCCCGTAATATCCTTGGTTCCTATTTTCGCTTTTTTACCGTTAGCATCGGTAATGATAATGTCGGTTCCTTCTCTAGTAGCAGTTAATTTTGCCCCTCCAACTGTTTCAAGTTCTACTTTCCCAGAGCCCTTCATATTTTGTATTAAATCGAAAGATGTAAAACTCCCTTTTACAATATGATTTTTAACCAGTTTTCCAAAATTGGCTTTATTTTCAGGTCTAAGAAAAGGGTTCATTTTTTCTTTTGGGATAGCATCGAACGCAGCATTGGTAGGTGCTAAAACGGTATAAGGCCCATCTTCTTTTGAAAGTAATTCGGTTGCCTCAACAGTAACAATGGCACTTGCAAACGATTTTAACTCGGGTGTACTCATTACCTTAGCCAAAACACTAGCGATGACCTTTCTGTCTTCTTCGGTAAGGATTTTCTTTTGTGCTTTTTGTGGTGTGGTCACTTCATTAGTTTCGACACTTGGAGTTTCTTCCTTTTGATTGTTTTTACAAGAAACAAGTACAATACTTAATAGACTTAATCCCAAAAATAATTTATAAACCTTCATAAAATTAGCGTTAAATATGGCCTAAAAATACTCAAATTCTTATCAAAAGAACAAGAAAGATTGTATTTTTGCACAACAATATTTCAATATGGGAATTTTACTATTAACACTTGTTTTATTACTTCTAGCGGTTGCAGGTATCGCTATAAAGTTATGGGCTAAAAAAGACGGAAAATTTGCAGGAACTTGTGCAAGTCAAAGTCCATTTTTAAACAAAGAAGGGGAAGCTTGCGGAATGTGTGGGAAGACCCCAGATCAATTTAGTACTTGTTCTGAAACCTCTGAAAAATAATCTCTCGTAGCCTATGCTGCTACTCTACCTCTTTATTGCAGTAGTTCTTGTTAACACTGCTTATTTTATTCTTTTTTCAAAATTTTCGATGTCAATTCCCTCACAAATTGACACCAAGGAAAATTTTCCTGTTTCGGTCATCATCTGTGCTAAAAACGAAGCCGAAAATTTAAAAAAGAACATTCCTGCTATTTTAAATCAGGAGTATCCCAATTTTGAAGTCATTTTAATCAACGATGCTTCTATAGACGACACCCAAGATGTCATTGAAGCCTTTGCTGCAAGAGATTCAAGGGTACATACCGTAAACATTGAAAATAACGAAGCCTTTTGGAGTAATAAAAAATATTCGCTCACCCTCGGAATTAAAAGAGCCGTTAACCAGCGTATGCTTTTTACCGATGCGGACTGTCAACCCGCAAGTGACCAATGGTTACGACAGATGGTTTCTCATTTTTCAGAAGAAAAACAACTTATTTTAGGCTATGGTGCTTATCGAAAAGAACGAGGGTTTTTAAATAAACTCATCCGTTTTGAAACACTTATGACCGCTATTCAATATTTTGCCTATGCGAAAGTGGGAATGCCGTATATGGGCGTAGGTCGAAATCTAGCATACACCTGCAAGCTGTTTTACGATAATCGTGGGTTTATGAGTCATATGCGAGTCGCTTCGGGAGATGATGATTTGTTTGTAAATGAGGCAGGAAATGCAAACAATACAGCACTTTGTTATAATGAAGAAAGTTTTACCTACTCTACTCCTAAGAAAACTTTTTCAGACTGGATTCGTCAAAAAAGACGACATATTACTACCGCAAAACACTATAAACCTAAACATAAAACACTTTTAGGGATTTATTATGCGAGCACCCTTTTGTTTTGGCTTTTGGCAATTGTTTCATTTGTGTTTTTAGATTGGAAAATTATTCTGGCTCTTATTATTTTCAGAATCACCCTTCAATATATTTTTATCGGAAAAGGTGCTAAACTTTTAAAAGAGCACGACCTCCTTCCCCTTCTTCCGCTTTTTGAAATGTTTTTAGTATTGGTACAATTAACTATCTTTATTTCTAATTCATTATCAAAACCAAAACGTTGGAAGTAACAGAAGAAGATATTCTAAAGCAAATTAAGCGGGCTAAAGAAGGCAAACAAAATGCCTTCAATTTTTTGTTGGACCATTTTTGGAATTTGGTATATGGCTTTCAGTTAAAGCGCGTGAATAACGAACATGATGCCGAAGACATCACTATTGAAGCCTTTTCTAAAGCATTCGATAAGATTGAAACCTTTGATGAAAACTACGCTTTTGGCACCTGGCTGGTTTCCATTTCGAAAAATATTCAGATAGATAAAACCCGAAAGAAAAACGCGTCTATCTATTCTCAAACCACCGATGCCAGTGCCGAAATTGTAAAGAAAATTCCTGATCAAAGCCCATCTCAGGAAGACAAACTGATTACAGAACAAAACCTCAACGAGCTCCTTCGCTATATCAAACAACTGAAGCCTCATTACCAAGAAATAATCAATCTTCGCTATTTTCAGGAAATGAGTTATAATGAAATTTCCGACCAACTCGAAGAACCACTTAGCAATGTTAAAGTGCGTTTACTGCGTGCAAAAAAACTGCTCGCCGAAATCATTACCGAAAATCGTAAAAAGTGACACAATTCCTTAAAAAGTTTGGACCCGGATTCTTGTTCGCTGGTGCAGCGATTGGGGTGTCGCATTTAGTACAATCTACGAGAGCGGGCGCCGATTTTGGACTAGGACTGCTTTGGGCCTTGGTGCTCATTAATGTAATAAAATATCCTTTTTTTCAGTTTGGGCCTCGATATGCTTCGGCCACAGGAGAAAATTTATTACAAGGCTATGCTAAAATGAGCAAGTGGGTCTTGGTTGCCTATTTCATCATTACCTTTGCGACCATGTTTACCATTCAAACCGCTGTTACAATTGTTACGGCAGGGATTGCCTCTTCTTTATTCGCTAGTGGCACTTTGGTTTTTTGGACCACAGCGGTAACTTCGGGTTGCTTTTTTATTTTGTTATTGGGTAAATACAAGGTATTAGATTCTTTAATGAAATACATTGTCGTTGTGCTTGCCATAAGTACCATAGCCGCTGTAATTTTGGCTTCCACAAAGTTTGAAGGAACCTTATCATTTCAGCAAATAGTTCCTAAAGACGCCATGGGAATTGCCTTTTTAATTGCTTTTATGGGATGGATGCCGGCACCCTTGGATATTACCATTTGGCAATCGATTTGGACCGTGGAAAAACGGAAACTCAATTCAAATATAAATTTTAAGGAATGCCTATTCGATTTTAATGTGGGATATGTTATGACCATTATTTTAGGCATTTGTTTTATCGCATTAGGCACCTTTGTCATGTTTGGTAGCGGTGAAAGTTTTTCAGCCAAAGGAGATGTTTTTGCGAATCAACTAATAGGAATGTACACCACAAGTTTGGGGAGTTGGGCACAATGGATTATTGGGATTGCGGCTTTAGCGACCATGTTTAGCACAACCCTAACCACATTGGATGCCTCTCCACGGGTAATGCATATTACCAGCGAACTACTTTTCAATAAGACTTTTAAGCAAGGGTATTTATTTTGGCTACTTATATTAGTTACAGGAACACTTTCTATATTTTTCTTTTTTGTAACAGAAATGGGATTACTTATTGAAATTGCTACCGTGCTTTCCTTTTTAACCGCCCCATTTTATGCTATTATTAGTTATATTCTTTTAACAGGAAAACACACCCCAAAGGAGGCAAGGCCTTCTGGGTCATTACGTCTTTTTAGCCTTTTGGGCATACTCATTTTGGTAGGATTTAGTATATGGTATTTGGTTACTTGAGTCCTAATTTAAATTTTTAAAATCGTATCTTTGTCCAAGCTATGGAAACACAGATTGCAACTCCACAAAAACCTGCACCTAAGCCAAAATGGCTGAGAGTAAAGCTTCCCACGGGGAAAAAATATACCGAGCTTCGTGGCTTAGTAGATAAGTACAATCTACATACTATTTGTACCTCAGGAAGTTGCCCTAATATGGGAGAATGTTGGACAGAAGGTACGGCTACCTTTATGATTTTAGGGAACACGTGTACCCGTTCTTGCGGATTTTGTGGTGTAAAAACAGGACGTCCAGAAACAGTAGATTGGGCAGAACCCGAAAAAGTGGCGCGTTCCATTAAAATTATGCAAATTAAGCACGCAGTCATTACCTCGGTAGATCGTGATGATTTAAAAGATATGGGGTCCATTATTTGGGCAGAAACGGTGAAAGCTATCCGAAGAATGAATCCTGAAACGACTCTAGAAACCCTTATTCCCGACTTCCAAGGGGTGACTCGAAATATCGACCGTATTATTGAAGTGGCACCAGAAGTGGTATCACATAATATGGAAACGGTAAAACGATTAACTCGCGAAGTACGTATTCAGGCGAAATACGAACGCAGTTTGGAGGTATTACGTTATTTAAAAGCACAAGGCATTAACCGAACCAAAAGTGGTATTATGCTTGGTCTAGGTGAAACCGAAGCCGAAGTTATTCAAACGTTAGAAGACCTTCGCAGTGTTGGATTGGATATTGTTACGCTAGGGCAGTATTTGCAACCTTCCAAAAAACATCTTTCAGTAAAGGAATTTATTACGCCTGAGCAGTTTAAAAAGTACGAAGAGATTGGTTTGAAAATGGGCTTCCGTCACGTAGAAAGTGGTGCTTTGGTGCGTTCTTCGTATAAGGCCCATAAACATATCGCTTAAATGAAAGCGCCTATTACCATTGGTATTAACGGGTTTGGTCGTATTGGCCGGACACTCTTCAGATTATTACTAAATCATCCCACCATTAAAGTGGTTGCCATTAACGACATTGCTAATGGCAATACCATGGCACACTTGTTAAAATATGATAGTATCCATGGTGTGTTACCTAACGATGTTTCATTTTCTGAAGGTCAGCTCCACGTGGATGAAAAAAAGTTTCGGTATTCTTCTGAAGCTACTTTGGATAATTTAGATTGGAAGGGTGTTGATATTGTTATTGAAGCCACTGGGAAGTTTAAAACCAAGGCGTTACTTCAAAAGCATATTGAAAACGGAGCAAAAAAAGTGATTCTTTCCGTTCCCCCTTTAGAAGATGATATCAAAACCATTGTTTTAGGAGTAAATGAAGGAATATTAGAAGCGTCAGACAGTATTATTTCCAACGCTTCTTGCACCACAAATAATGCGGCCCCCATGCTCAAAATAATTAATGAATTATGTGGGATTGAGCAGGCCTATATTACTACAGTACATTCCTACACTACAGATCAAAGTTTGCATGACCAACCGCATCGAGATCTACGTAGAGCTCGCGCTGCAGGACAATCGATTGTTCCTACGACTACGGGTGCTGCCAAGGCATTGACCAAGATTTTTCCAGATTTGGCAGATGTAATTGGAGGTTGTGGAATTCGTGTTCCGGTGGCTAATGGTTCTTTGACTGATATCACCTTAAATGTAAAAAAAGAAACTACCATAGAAGAGGTGAATACAGCTTTCAAAAAAGCCTCAGAAACTTCTTTAAAAAATATTCTTCAGTATACTCAGGATCCTATTGTTTCTATTGACATTGTTGGGAATTCGCATTCATGTATTTTCGATAGCGAAATGACCTCTGTTATTGGGAAAATGGTCAAAATTATTGGTTGGTACGATAATGAAATGGGTTATTCGTCGAGAATTGTAGATTTAATCTTACAATTTTCGATAAAATAACTATATTTATCGGCGAAGTACATAAGAGTAAATGATTTACCTCTTGAAAAAATATAAAACCATAGCCCCCCTATGGCTGTTATTTTTAATAAGTAGTAGTGTTTTTTCACAACAACCGAAGGACACATTAGCGCTTATACAAAAGTATCATGCCGAAGGGAGAGCCTTTGTTCAAAACCAAGTATTTGACGAAGCCATAATTAGTTTATCTAAGGCTAATAAATTGGCTTTTGCATCAAAAAACACCGAGGAGCAACTTCAAGTAGAATTCAGTATCGCTCAACTTCATTATTACTTACGTAATTACCATAAGGCAGAAAAGGAAGCCAAGAAAATAATTTCAGAATTAAAGAAAAGAAAAAAGGAGAAAGAACTTGCTGAAGCTTATACTTTATTAGGCCTTATTAATATTCAACTCAATAAATTCCCACAGGCCGAAGAAGCGCTAAAACAAGCAGACAGTTGGTTTACGAAAACCAACGATGAAAAAAATCGGGCCAATGTTTTGTTGGGATATGGAATTCTAGAGCTTAAAAAACACAATTATAAAGTAGCAATCAATTATTTGGATGCAGCCATCCCTATTTTTGAGGTCAATGACTTTTTCTATCAAGAGGCGTACGCACGATTAAGTAAGTCTGAAGCTCTATTAAATAGCAACAGCAATGATGTACCAAATGGCCTACAACAATCTAAACAAAGTCTTCAAAAGGCACTTGCTATTATTGACGCTAATGCATTTGTTAAACTAAAAATTGATAGTTATAAGATTGAATCCTACATAGCTTTAAAAGAGAATAATTACACTTTAGCCGAAGAGAACATGGCTATTTACGAGCAAAAAAATGATTCGCTATATCAAGTTTTTTTAAGTGCTATTTCAAAAGGAATTGATTCGGAAGGTGATGCGGGCTATTATAGTGAGATAATTGATAAACAACAAACCGATCTCGACAAGCAAAGAAGGTCTATTAACTTCGGAAAAATGACCACGGGGTTAAGTATTGCCCTTATTGTCATTCTATCATTATTAACCTTATCGCTCTATAAAAACAATAATTTAAGAGCCAAGGCAAATGATTTACTTCAAGATAAAAACAACGAGTTACAACTAGCGAAAGAAAAGGCAGAAAAAGCTTCATTGGCTAAAGCACAGTTCCTTTCTACCATTACACACGAATTACGAACACCGCTATATGCAGTAACGGGATTAACACATTTACTGCTAGAAGAGAATCCAAAACCCGACCAAAAAGAACACCTTAATTCCTTAAAGTTTTCTGGAGAGTATTTATTATCATTAATTAATAACATTCTTGACCTTAACAAGCTTGAAGCAAACAAAGTTGAGATTGAAAAAACAAGTTTCGATCTTAAAAAGAGATTGAATGATGTACTCATTGCGCTAAAGAAAACTGCCGATGATAAAAAGAACCATCTTCATCTAGAATATGATGAAACGATACCTAATAAGCTATCTGGAGATCCTCTAAAACTGTCTCAAATTCTTATTAATTTAATTGGGAACTCACTCAAGTTTACCCAAAACGGTGATGTCTTTATCCGAATTAAAAAAATGAAGGAGATTAATAATCGGGTATTACTTCATTTTGAAATTGAAGATAATGGTGTGGGGATTTCAAAAAAGAAACAAAAAAGCATTTTTGAATCTTTTTCCCAAGCATCACTTCAAATTAATAGAAAATTTGGAGGTACTGGGTTAGGACTTGCCATTGTAAAAAACCTATTGGAGCTTATGGGAAGTAAAATCCAATTGGAAAGTCAATTAGGAAAGGGCTCTAAGTTTTGGTTCGATATTAACTTTGCAGTTTCTGAAGAATATTCTGAAACAAAAGATACCAGAAGTGTTCATGAAATAGACTTAGCTGCATTAGAAAATAAAAAGGTCTTGGTGGTTGAGGATAACAAAATAAACCAAATGATAACCAAGAAAATTCTTGAGAAGAACAAAATGGTTTGTGATGTTGCAGACAATGGAATAGACGCCATTAAATTGGTAAAAGAAAATGAATACGACATTATTTTAATGGACATTCATATGCCAGGTATTAGCGGAATTGAGGCAACGCAGGACATTCGAAAATTCAATAAAGGACTTCCAATTATCGCACTTACGGCAGTTACCATTGATGAAAATCTGGACGATTTCTACCGTGCTGGGTTTAATGAAATCATTCCAAAGCCATTTAAAACAGAAGAGTTCTTCGAAAAAATTTACAAAACGTTAGAGAGCCGAAAAATGCCCATAGAAGGCTAATATTTTCTGAAGTATTCTATTCGGTTTAAAACCTCTCTCTCAAAAGCACCTTCTTCTTTGTACAAAAATACGGTGGTTATAGGTAAATAATACAAGGCTCTTTTTTGAAGTCTGCTACTCAATCTTTTAAAATCTTTTTCGGTCGTAAGAATGATATCTTCCTTTTGAAGTTTTTCAATTTCAGACGTTGAAAAATGATGATGATCGGGAAATTTTTGATGCTGAAATTTGAAGTTTTTTTGTTTTAAAAACTCCACCAAGGGTGTAGGATTGGCAATACCGGTTACTAAAGTAAATGGTTTATCCTTCAAATATCCTAATGGGAGACCCTCAGAAATTCCATGAATACTCGTATCATAACCTATTTTTGAGAAGTAAATAGATTGATGTTCCTTTAATTGCATCCTATGCTGAATTTCCTGCAATTTGGCATAGGCCGTACCATCGGGAATTTTTGTAATCACAATAATATCGGCGCGATTCATTCCTCTTTTCGATTCACGCAAATTACCTGCAGGTAACACTAAATCTTCTATAAATAAATTTGAATAGGAAGTAAGTAAAATACTCAAAGCAGGTTTCACTTTTCGGTGCTGAAAAGCATCATCCAAGATAAGGACTTCAGCTTTTTGCTTCAGCTTTTCGATTCCCTCTCTCCTATCTGCACAAACAGCTATAGTAACCTCAGGAAATTTATGTTTAAACTGAAGCGGCTCATCTCCCACTTCTTCTGCAGTAGACAATGCTTGTACTTCTAGAAACCCAGAAGTATTACGTTTATAACCCCTACTTAGCACAGCCACTTTGTAATCTTCATTCAGAATAGAAATCAACAATTCAACCATGGGCGACTTCCCTGTTCCACCGACCGAAAGGTTTCCTACAGAAATCACCGGAATTTCATACTCCGTACTTTCTTTCCACCCTTTATCATAGGCATAGTTACGCAACGAGGTAATGCCATCGTATAAAATGGAAAAAGGAAAAAGGAATTTCCGAAAGTTCATACCACGAAAATATACTTTTTTATCTTTACACTAAATATATATTTATGACAGTAAAAGAGGTACTATCCGTTTTAGAAGCATTGGCACCGCTTTCGTATTCCGAAGACTTTGACAATACAGGCTTGTTGGTGGGTGATTACAACACCCAAGTAAAAGGAATCTTAGTAACGCTCGATACACTGGAAACGGTGGTAGATGAAGCCATAGAAAACCATTGTAACCTTATTGTAAGCTTTCACCCTATTATTTTTAAAGGGCTAAAAAAACTTACTGGTAAGAGTTATGTGGAGCGCACTGTCTTAAAAGCCATAAAACACGATATCGCTATTTTTTCCATTCACACCGCATTGGATAATGCTTGGAATGGAGTAAACGCCATGATTTGCGAAAAACTCAACCTCAACAACCGTAAGATTCTTATTCCGCAGGAAGGAACGATTAAAAAACTCATCACTTTTGTCCCGAATAAGGATGCCGAAAAACTTAGAGATAGTCTTTTTAAAGCGGGTGCTGGAGCCATTGGAAATTATGACAACTGTAGTTTTAATATAAAAGGAATAGGAAGTTTTAATGGAAACGAAAACTCCAATCCTACCAAAGGAAAAAAAGGAGAAACGCATTTTGAAGAAGAAACACAAATTGGAGTCACTTTTTCAAAACACCTAGAAGGAAAGGTTCTGCACGCCCTATTTGAAAATCACCCTTATGAAGAAGTAGCGTATGAAGTAACCACTTTGGAAAATACCCATCAGCATATTGGAATGGGGATGGTTGGAGAACTTATGGAAGCTATTTCTGAAGAAGCATTTCTCGCTCATTTAAAGAAAACATTTAAAACTGGCGTGATTCGTCATTCCAAATTGTTAGGAAAACCCATTAAAAAAGTGGCCGTTTTAGGCGGAAGCGGAAGTTTTGCCATTTCAGCGGCAAAAAGTAAGCAAGTGGATGCTTTTGTGACCTCCGATTTAAAGTATCACGACTTTTTTCAGGCTGAAAATCAGTTAATTTTAGCCGATATTGGGCATTATGAAAGCGAACAATACACAAAAGAGTTATTAGTTGCTCACCTTAGCAAAAAAATTACTAATTTTGCAGTCGTTTTATCAAAAGTAAAGACCAATCCTGTAAGCTATTTTTAAAGTATGGCAAAGAAAACTGAAATCACTGTAGAAGATAAGTTAAGAGCGTTATTCGATTTACAATTAATCGATTCGCGTGTAGATGAAATTAGAAATGTTCGTGGAGAGCTTCCTTTGGAAGTTCAAGATTTGGAAGATGAAGTGGCAGGGATGAATACCCGTCTTGAGAAATTGACCAACGATCTTGAAAGCATCGAGGAAAGCATCAAGGAAAAGAAAAACTTGATTGAAGAGGCAAAAAGCCTTATCAAAAAATACACGACACAACAAGATAAGGTTCGTAACAATCGCGAATACAATAGCTTGAGCAAAGAAGTTGAATACCAGGAATTGGAAATTCAATTGGCTGAAAAGCACATCAAAGAATTTAAAGCGCAAATCGAACAAAAAAGTGCGGTGATAGAAGAAACCAAAGAGCGTTTGGCAGAACGTGAGAATCACTTAAAGCACAAACAAGGTGAGCTTGATGAGATTCTTGCTGAAACCGAAAAAGAAGAGCAAGCACTTCTAAAAGAATCTGAAAAGTACGAGAAAAACATCGAAGAGCGTTTGGTAAATGCCTATAAACGCATTAGAAGCAACGTAAAAAATGGTCTTGCTGTGGTTCCTGTTGAGCGTGGTGCTTCTGGTGGATCGTTTTTTACCATTCCGCCACAAGTACAAATGGAAATTGCCGCTCGCAAAAAAATTATTACCGATGAGCACAGTGGTCGAATTTTAGTAGACCCTGCATTGGCAGAAGAAGAAAGAGAAAAAATGGAGCAGTTATTTAAAAAAGTAAGTAAATAACCCCTTCATAAACGATATAAAAGCCTTCACAGTTGTGGAGGCTTTTTTTTGTAATTTTCTGAAAGGATTTTACTTGAAATCGACTTATTTAAGAAATTACTAATTATGAAAAAATACGTGGTATTATTCTTTTCGGTTATTTTATTGAGTTTTCAAGCCTCTTGTCAATCTAATGAACGGAATAAAAAAGAAGAAGCCAAATTGCAAAAAGAGGTAAATCCCGTACATGTACCTGCCAAAGATGGCTATGAGTTTGCCTATTTTGCTAGCGGATGCTTTTGGTGTGTGGAAGCCATTTATGAAAGCGTAAAAGGAGTCAAAGAATCCATTTCTGGATATAGTGGCGGCCACATAGATAATCCAACGTATGAGGCGAGTAACACAGGTTTAACAGGACACGCCGAAGCCGTAGAAATTATGTACGATCCCAAGGTGGTTAGCTTTTCTACGTTAGTGGATGTATATTTTGGTTCCCAAAATATCACACAGGTAAACGGACAAGGCCCCGACCGCGGGAGCCAATACCGAAGCATTATTTTTTACCAAAATGAGGCGCAAAAGAAAATCATTGACGAAAAAATTGCTGCCCTTGAGAAAGAATTAGGGAAAGGAAAAGTAGCCGCCCAAGTATTGCCCTTCCAAAAATTTTGGGTAGGAGAACCTGAACACCAAAACTATGAACGATTACACCCAGATAATCCCTATATCCAAAACGTATCTATCCCACGACTAAATAGGTTTAAATATAAGTTTCCTGAATTGCTAAAAGAAAATGAAGAGCATTAATACTTAGTCAAACTTGCTATGGAATTAATAGCTTCTTTCATTTTTGTTTCGGAAAACAAAAGCACAAGCCAAATAGCTTGTACCTTTTTTTATACCTAATTAATTATACAGTGGTTGCTTCCCATGCATATTTTTCAAAAACGCTATCTACAGGGGTATTGGCAATATGATTTGTATAGTTGCTTATCACTTTTTGAGATAATCCCAGAATAATTTCTAAGACTTGTTGCTCTTTATATCCAGCAGCAAAAAAAGTTTCTAACTCAGTATCGGTTACTCTACCTCTATTTCTTACAATAGAAAGTGTAAATTCGTGCAAGGTTTGTAATTTTTCAGTAGGTAGACGTGTTCTATTTCTTAAGGCCTCTGTTATTTCAGGAGCTACCTTCATTATATTAGCAATTCCAGTATGTGCAGGAACACAATAATGGCATTCGTGTTCTACATTAATGGTTTGCCAAACAACTGTAAGTTCTTCTTTATTAAAGGAAGACTCCGTAAAAAGTTTATGCAAAGTTTGGTAAGCTTGTAATAACTCTGGTGATCCTGCTAGTACCCCATGTAATCCTGGAATTCTGCCATTGGCTTTAAGCGATTGTTCTAAAAATGGTTTGCTCTTTTCTGGAGCCGATTCAACAGTGTGAATTTTTAATGTACTCATAGTTTAAATTTAATTGTTATAAATAGTAAAATACCTAAACGATTGTTTAGTTATAGGATAAAAAAATGTTATATGTTTTTAAAAGTCATTTCTATATAGTCTTCAATTTCCTTTTGATTGTTAACTCTGGAAGCGACGGCTAAACCGTGTTTTGCTAACAATAAAAAATTGGCTTGTTTTAAAATGGTTGCTTCATCTTTGGTAGGATCCATTCGTAATTTTTCAATAAATAAATCTTTCAAATTATTCATAAATCCATCCATTTGTTCTTTTATTAACTGGTCTTCCCTTTCTGAAAACTCATAATAGGTATTGGTTAATAAACATCCTTTGTGATTTCCTTTTTCATCACAAATACGAACCGAATTGTAGAAAAATTCCTTTATATCTTCAACTCCTTTATTTGAATTTCTGAATTGTTCAAAAATACCCTGCACCCTTTTTTTGTAGCTTTTTAGACTTTCAAGAAAAAGCCCGTGTTTATTTCCGAAGCTAGCGTACATAGAAAATTTATTAATGCCCATTTCTTTTTCAAGCATGTGCATAGAAGTAGCTTCATAACCGTTTTTCCAAAAAACTTTCATTGCCTTTTCTACTACTTCTTCTTCAATATACGCTTTCTTCCTTGCCATTACTTTTTATTAAATTCTTCTGCTGTAAGATGATTGTTAAATGTAATATTGGACCAAGTTACATTTATCCAAGGTTCGTCGGATACTTGGGCATCCCAAGTAGATTTTTTGTATTGACGCTTTGTAGGGATAAGCATACCGTCTATCTCTTCATATTCCAATTGCATAAGCATAGGGTTCTCCACCACATTAAAATCTACCACCGTAAATAAAAACTGATCTACTAATTTCGTGTTTTGATTTATATATAAAAGATAAATATCTTTAGGAGAATCATCTTCAGATTCAAAAGTCACTTTTACTAAATCGTATTTTTTAGTATTTATAACGGCTTCATGTAAATATTCATAGTGCAATCCTGGGTCTAATAATTTTTGAAACATGGCAAACCAATAAAAATTGGTTTTTCGGTTAAAGACAACACGTTTCATAAAAGCTTCATCTTCAAGATACGCTCCTTGATGTTTGAGCCAAAATTCGGAACCATTATACCCTTGTTCTATAGTTCCCTCTAGTTGGGGTAATGTTCTTTCGTGCTGTTGATATTGACCATAAGACAACTCCCCATTAAAAATATATTTTTCTGTAGAAACATCTTTTTTGCCGTCTGGAGTTTCATAGGTATAGGTATAGACAACATCTTTTTTTGCTGCCAAGGCGTTATAATCACCCGTTTTTTGTGTCATTTCGTACACCAATTCATGTCCTTTGTTTTTAAAAACTATTTCGGGTGCAGTAGTTTGTAAAGGTTCACTATAGGAAGCCTTTTCGGGGGTGTTTTTACAGGATAGGATAGATACAGCTAATACAGGGACAATAAGGAAGTGGTATTTCATTTTAGGGTTTTTAGATTTGACAGCAACAAAACTAAACAATCGGTTAGTTATAAAAAACAATTTAACACAAGTTTTTAATTAAAAGTGATATGACGCAAAAGAAAGGCTAAGTTCCTGAGTTGTTAAAGGAAGAAATCGGGTATTGATTTTATAGGAGAATTTGAAGGAATAATATGGGTGTTGAATGGCATTTATGATTTCAGTTTTATTATTTTTTGTGTTGTAACGTAGCCTCCATTACATTGCTGATTTGGATTAATAATTAAGTAATCTAATCGTTTCACATTTTCATAGTTATCGATGTCAATTGTATACCCGCCACCTATGAAAAAACGTTTAGCGAAAATATTATAGGAAATTTCTGATTTGTTCATTTCGCTATAGTGCGCAACGGAAAGGAGTTTATTAATTCGGTTAATTTTTCCAACTGTAATTCTAGAACCACTATTTAAAAACCAAGCGTTATAAGGGCCCGATTCAAATTCCATTCTATTTGTCTTAATTCCAAATTCAAATTCTACATTTGAATCAATTATTGGAAACCGAAATGATTCGCCAATTTTTTCTCCAAAAATTTTTGTCCCTTCTACAATTATCCAAATTTCAGATACATTAATCTGTTTTTCCTTATTGTTTAAATAGAAATCTATGGTGTGAGTTGAATAATCAGTTTGTCCAAAAGTCAAATTTGAAGTAATAATAAGCAATATTGTATAAAGGCTTCCTTTCATAATCTCCTAAAACTCATTCTATTTACTATTTTATCGTCGATATCCAACAATGGCTTTACTAAAGATACCTAAATCACCCCTTCACAAACTTCACCTCATACACCAAGGGATATAACCCATGAGGGAGTTCGCAAAGACTCTCTGTATTCTTCACTAAATTTGGGAACACATTATACGGACTCCCATTGTGTTCTCTAAAAAACTCCAACTGCAATCCTGCGTCTTTTAGGCTTTGTATCACTTCGCTAAGTCCATGGTTCCAACCGTATTCTTTACTAGTCATTTGGGGAGTGTTCCCCTCGACATAGGTGCCTTCGTATTCTTCGTAGATGGCTTCTTCTTGGTTATAACCGTATTTCATCACGGGAGGGTTTACCGTATAATCAAACATCCAAGCAATGGGGTGAAATTCCACCATATAAAAAAAGCCTCCGGGCTTGAGTCGTTCGGCAATCATCTGCGCCCAAGGTTGTAAATCGGGGAGCCATCCTATCACGCCATAGCTGGTAAACACGATATCAAACTGTTCGTTAATGTGCTGTGAGGTATCCAGCACATTGCAGCACACAAATTTTGCGTCTAGATCTAATTCATTGTTTAGTTGCTGTGCTAATGCTATCCCTTTATCGCTAAGATCCACGCCAACGCACTTGGCGCCCATTCGTGCCAAACTGAGAGTATCTTGCCCAAAGTGACATTGTAAATGCAAGACGCTTTTGCCTTTTACATCACCTAAAGCATCAAGTTCATAACGATTAAGAGAAGTAGCTCCTTTTTTAAAAGCTACCAAATTATAGAAATCACTTTGAGCATGGACCGCAATTTTTTTGTTCCAGGTTTCTCTATTTGTTTCAAAGGCTTTATTTAAGTCCATTAAATTTATAAGACGAGAAATTATTTTTTAATTATTTTAAGGGATTTGGGTATATTATCATTATTAATTAATGTTATATAATAAATTCCTGTTTGAAAATGAGATATATCAATCTTTTGATTTTGAAATTCTTCTGATATTACTAATCTTCCATAAGAATCATAAATAAAAAATTCTTTAATTTCAAGAGCATTAATAAATTGAATACTTTCTGTTGCTGGATTTGGATAAACAACATAATTTTCAAAATTGTCATCTTTTAAATCTAAAACTAAATTAGTTATATCAAAAACTTTAGCATAACCAGACTCTGTTCCACTTTGGTCGTAAATATAGTCTAGAGCTCCTGTCGCAAGTGTCATCCCATCCATAGAAATTGACAATGACTCACCCAAGTTATCGTCAAAATTATCTCCAACTATATCTTCTCCAAGTTGATGCCAAACAGAATTACTTAACTCAAATAATCTAACCATTCCAGCGCTATTCCCATTTTGACTATTATAAGGAGCTCCTATTGCAATTCTATTTCCTTCATCAAATAATACTATCGCAAACCCAAATCTACTGCCAATTTCATTGCTTAATATTGTTTCACCGATTTGTTCCCAATTTGAATTAGAAAATTCAAATACTTTAACATATCCTTCAGATGCAATTGATCCAATGGCAATCCTATCAGCATTATTTGTAAAAGATAAGCCTACCCCAAAACCACTATCTTGTAAATTTTCACCATTTAAGTCATTTCCAACTTGAACCCAATTAATTCCGTCAAAGTCATAAGTTCTCACAAGACCTCTAACTTCTAAATCTTCATCATAATATTGATTTGCACCTACAGCTACACGATTACCATCAGGAGAAATGGAAACAGATGTCCCAAAATAAATTGGCTCATTAACTCCATCTGGGTCGATGTCATTACCCATTTGAATCCAATCTGAACCATTAAATTCAAACACTCTTGCATTTCCAAATGAGTTATTATTAAATTTTGCTCCAACTACCAATCTGTTACCATTAGATGAAAGTAATATTCTGCTTCCAAAAAAATCTGAATTAGATTCTCCTATTAAAGTACTTCCTATCTGAATCCAATTTACACCATCAAAATCATATATTTTAACATGACCTAAATCATTAGGTAAAGTATTAATAACTGCTCCCACAGCTATTCTATTTCCTTGTGAAGATAATGACACCTTATATAAAGAAACTTCGTTAGGATAGTCGGTAGGAATATCATTACCTATTTGAACCCAATCTGAATTGTTAAACTCATAAACCCGAAATCCAAAATCACTTTTACCGTAACCTCCTACAGCTATTCTACTACCATCGCTAGAAACAGAAACAGAACTTGCCCAAGAAAAGAAATCATCTGACACTTCTATATTCTCCCCAATTTGATTTTGTGCATTTATTATTATTGAGGTTAATAAAAAGAAAATAAACAACTTAAAATAATTCATAAAACTATCATTTTAAACGTTATACCCTTTTGCGAGCAGTCGTTGCCACTCGGGATGACGTTTCATATAGGCAGCCACAAAGGGGCATAATGGAGCAATTTTCAAATCTTCTTTTTCAATCCTTTCTAGCACTCCTTTTACTAAGGCGCTCCCCACTCCTTTTCCGCCTAAGGCTTGAGGCACTTCGGTATGGGTAAGATATATGGCATCTTTTGCACGGATGTATTCAATAATAGCGAAATGTCCTTCCACTTGCGTTTCAAAACGTTTTTTTTCTGCATTATCAATAATGGTCAACTCCATAAACTATTTTTTATGAGAGCCATCACAATAGGGAAAATTCTCAGACTTGGTACAACGACAAAAAGAAGCGCGACGTTCGCGCGTTTCAGTTTTACCATCGGGATGGGTTATTTCGCAACTTTCCATAACAATGGCAGGACCATTTTCGATAAGGGTTACTTTCACATTTTTATTGTTCTCTTCCATAGCTTCAGTAGAATTAGATGTTTCGTAAGTTAAAGCGCCACTCGGGCATTTTTTAATGGCACTCATAAGCTCATCGCTGGAGCTCCCTTCGGGTTGTACCCAAGGTTTTTCCTTCGGTTTAAAAACATTAGGCAATGCACTAACGCAATTACCCGAATGAATACAAAGTCCCGGTTTCCAAATAACCGTTACTTGGTCGTGTGTATATTTTTTTGTGATGTCCATCCTATAAAAATACTAAAATTATGAAAGCGAAAATAGTTTGTGTATTTTTACTGAAAAACTAACCCAAGTGAAAAAAATTCTCCTTTTTGCCATTCCTGCTTTACTCCTAGGTTGTAAAGACACTTCCGAAAAAACAAACAAAGTTCCTACACAGGAAGCAATTGCCCAAGCCTATGGATTTGCGCATTGGGACAAGGTTAACGAACTTACTTTTACATTTAATGTTGACCGCGACACAACACATTTTGAACGCACTTTTATCTGGGAACCCAAAACCAAAAAAGTAACATATATGTCTGGAAAAGATACTATTCATTTTCGACAAGATAGTATTAAAAGGGTATCATTAATGGCGGACAAAACCTTTACAAATGATAAATATTGGTTATTAGCACCGTTTCAATTGCTTTGGGATGAAGGGGTTATTTTTTCAGAAAAAGAGAATGAAATAGCTCCCATTTCTGGTGAAACGCTAAACGTGCTTACCATCACTTATCCCGAATTGGGTGGTTACACCCCAGGCGATGCCTACGATTTTTACTATGGAAATGATTTTATGATTAAAGAATGGGTGTTCCGTGAAAAAAATAGTGCTACGCCTACCCTTGCCTATACATGGGAGGACACCAAAGATTTTAATGGAATGAAGCTATGTACCATGCATAAAGATAGCACCGGGACTAAAAAAATATATTTTACCAATCTTTCAGTTAAGTAGTATGGAAATAACCACAGCACTATTTACATTAGCGGGAACATTAGTAGGAGGTGGTATCAGTTATTTTTTACAACACCAACGGTTTAAACAAGAATTGAAAATACTTCGGGAAGAACATAAAACCGAATTTATAGCAGAAACCACTGCCAAGCATTTTCTGAATCATAAATCGTACACCGATCGATCTTTTGAAACCTTAAAGAAACATCTGGGCGGATTTGATGATGACGAACTTCGCAAAATTTTAGTGCGTGCAGGAGCCATCCGAAACTATCGCGACGATGGAAGCGAATGGTGGCGCTTGCTCTCCCGTATGGATGAATTCATTGAAAAAAAACAAAATAACTAACCTTCATGTACCAAAACACACTGGAATATGCCCAACAGTGCGACGCACAAGACCCTTTAAAAGATTTTAGAGCGCAATTTTATTTCCCGAAAGACGACCAAGGCAATCCGCTTATCTATCTCTGCGGAAACTCCTTGGGGTTACAACCTAAAAAGACTTCAGAATACATTCAGGAAGAATTAGACGATTGGGCGAAACTAGGCGTAGAAGGACACACCGAAGCAAAACACCCTTGGCTCCCCTATCACGAATTCTTGACCCAAAGTATGGCAAATATCGTGGGCGCTAAACCCAGCGAAGTAGTTATTATGAATGGGCTTACGGCAAACCTTCACTTGATGATGGTTTCCTTTTATCAACCTACTGCAAAACGAAATAAAATTATTATTGAAAGTGATGCATTCCCCAGTGATAAGTATGCGGTGGAGAGTCAGATAAAATTTCACGGATACAACCCAAAAGAATCACTCATTCTTTGGAAACCCAGAAAAGGTGAAGAATTATGCCGTTATGAAGATTTAGAAGCCATTATTAATGAGCAAGGAAATGAGGTAGCGCTTATTATGATTGGCACCACTAATTACTATTCGGGACAATCTTTCAATATTAAAAAAATTACCCAATTAGGACATCAACACGGTGCCATCGTGGGATTCGATTTAGCTCACGGAGCGGGCAACATATTACCTAATCTGCACGAGAACGGACCCGATTTTGCCGTTTGGTGTAGTTATAAATATTTAAATAGCGGCCCTGGAAGTTTGGGTGGAGTGTTTGTGCATGAACGACACGCAAACAATCCTAACCTCAACCGATTTACAGGTTGGTGGGGACATAACAAACAAACCCGCTTTAATATGCGTCACGAGTTTGACGTATTGTCCGGTGCCGAAGGATGGCAATTAAGCAATCCTCCTATTTTATCCATGGCAGCAATCCGTGCTTCTTTAAGTATTTTTGAAGAAGCGGGTATGCAGAATCTCAGGAATAAGGCTATTAAACTAACCGGGTATTTGGAATATCTTTTGGATGAAATGAAGGACGATAGAATTCAAGTAATTACGCCTAGAAATCCCGAAGAAAGAGGTAGTCAATTATCGATTCAGGTGAAAAGTGCCAATAAAGAATTACATACAAAACTTACTGAGGCTGGTGTGGTAAGTGATTGGCGTGAGCCAGATGTCATTCGGGTAGCTCCCACTGCTTTATATAACAGTTTTGAAGATGTATTCCATTTTGTTGAACGACTGAAACAAGTTTTAAATTAATGGCTCAAAAAGACAACATACTTATCATTGGTGCTGGACTCTGCGGAAGCTTGTTGGCATTGCGACTGGCACAACGAGGGTATCAAATTACTTTAGTAGAAAAACGCCCCGATTTACGAAAAGTTACCCAAGATGCAGGACGCTCCATAAATTTAGCCTTAAGTGACCGCGGATTAAAAGGCCTCCGACTCGCGGGCGTTGAAGAAGAGGCAAAAAAGTTATGTATTCCTATGAATGGTCGCATGATTCATAACAAAGAAGGTAATACGTTTTTAAGTCCGTATAGCGGACGAGAAGGGGAATACATCAATTCTATTTCCCGACCCGGTTTAAATATGTTGTTGCTCGATGCTATTGACAAAATGCCTAACGTAACAACTTATTTTAATTTGGGTTGTGAGGAGGTAGATTTGGAAAACGCTTCTGCACGTTTTAAAAATTATGAATCAGGAAAAACAGAAACTTTTTCAGGAGATATTCTTATAGGCACAGACGGAGCAGGTTCTGCAGTGAGACGAAATATGTTTGAACATAAAAAGTTTCTTTTCAGCTTTTCCCAACAATGGTTAACACATGGGTACAAAGAATTGGAAATTCCAGCTGCTAAAGATGGCGGATTTAAAACCTATAAAAATGCCTTACATATCTGGCCACGAGGCGAAGATATGCTCATTGCATTACCCAATTTGGATGGTAGCTTTACGGTGACATTATTTTTACCCTATTCCAATAGTGATTATTGTTTCGAAAATTTAATAACTGCCGAAAAGGTGGAAGAATACTTTAAAAAAGAATTTCCCGATGCCTTGGAGTTGATTCCCAATTTAGCCGAAGAATATTTCAATAATCCAACGGGACCTTTGGGAACCATTAAATGTTCCCCTTGGCATTGCTACGGAAAATCACTGTTGATGGGTGATGCAGCCCATGCCATTGTTCCGTTTTACGGGCAAGGAATGAATGCCTCTTTTGAAGATGTGGTGGTGTTTGATGAAGCACTCGATAAATTTGAAGGCAACTGGGAACAAGTCTTTTCAGAATATGAAAAAGCTAGAAAAATGGACACCGATGCGATTGCCGACTTGGCTGTGGATAATTTCCACGAAATGAAAGAACACACGGCAAGTCCACTGTTTCAGCAAAAAAGAAAATTGGAAATTGCTTTCGAAACCCAATTACCCAAAGAGTATTTTAGTAAATATTCTTTAGTTACCTTTAACGAGGCCATTCCCTATTCACAAGCTATGAAACGCGGAAGAGCCCAAGATAAGGCCATTCTAAATTTATTAGACGATGGAAAATTGAAAGACAATATGAGTTTAGAAGAGAAACTACAATTAGTTATTAAAGAAACCAACGATATCCTCCACGACGATGCCGTGGTTAAAAATTTATAGCATGGAAAATAAAAGTAGATTAGTTGAAGGTAAAGCCACACCACGAGGTGCTTATCCGCATATTAAACGCGCTGGTGATTTTCTTTTTATAAGCGGAACCAGTTCGCGACTACCAGATAATACCTTTGCCGGGGTTCATAAAATTGACGAAATGGGTACGACTCATTTAGACATTAAAGAACAAACTCGTGCGGTTTTGGAAAACATAAAAGACTATCTTGACACAGAGGGAGCGACCATGGCAGACGTTGTAGATGTCACTACTTTTTTGGTAAACATGAACGACTTTGGAGGCTATAATCAAGTGTATAGTGAATATTTTAATGCTGCCACGGGACCTGCACGCACTACAGTAGCAGTACACCAATTACCGCATCCTAATTTAGTCGTGGAGATTAAAGCAATGGCCTATAAACCATTAAAATAATACTATGAAAAAACTGGCCGTCTTATTTTTATTAATTGTTCAAACAAGTTTTGCACAAGAAAAGAAGCCTTTTTCAATTGGGGAAACAGTCACAGTTTTTTCCGAAATTCTTAAGGAAGAAAGAACCTTGAATATTTATTTACCCCAAGGGTATCCAGCTTCAGAAAAGAAATATCCAGTTATTTATTTGCTAGACGGTTCTGCCGATGAAGATTTTATCCACATCGCTGGGTTGGTGCAGTTTGGCTCTTTTTCGTGGATTAACATGATTCCAGAAACTATTGTAGTGGGTATTGCCAATGTAGATCGAAAAAAAGACTTTACATTTCCTACTCAAAATGAACAAGACAAAAAAGACTTCCCAACAACAGGAGGTTCAGAAAAGTTTATTCAATTTTTGGAAAATGAATTGCAACCCTATATTCAAAAAAATTATCAAGTAACTGATGAAAAAACCATTATTGGTCAGTCTTTAGGAGGTCTTTTAGCAACCGAAATCCTCTTTAAAAAACCAGAATTATTTAATAATTACATCATAGTGAGCCCAAGTATGTGGTGGGATGACGAATCATTACTTTCTCAAACTCCACAAATGCCCTCTTCCGAAAAGAAAATATACATAGCCGTAGGAAGTGAAGGTCCTACCATGGAAACCGGAGCCATTAAACTACGTTATAAGCTTCAGAAATATTATGACACCAAAGTTTTGGTTTATTTTAAATTATTAGAATCCCATAATCATGGGGATGCCCTGCATTTAGCAGTGTATGATGCTTTTGAAAAAATATTTAAAGCCGAAACAAAATAATGCACAAAATCCTAAACTACATAAACGGCGAATATTGCGAACCCTTGGCAAACGAGTGGATTGGTAATTACAATCCTAGTGAAGGGGTTGTGTATGGAAAAATAGCAAACAGTTCTTCCGAAGATATTGAAAAAGCATATCAAGCCGCCAAGAATGCGTTTCCAAGTTGGAGTAACACCACTATCGAAGAACGCAGCCGAATTCTTTTAAAAATAGCCGATTTAATAGATCAAAACTTAAACAAACTAGCAGAAGCTGAAGCCCGTGATAATGGAAAACCTTTAAGTTTAGCAAAGAGTGTAGATATTCCACGAGCAAGTGATAATTTTCGTTTTTTTGGAAATGCCATCACGCAGTTTTCAAGTGATGCACACGAAAGTGTAGGATTAAATACTATGAATTTTACGCTTCGGCAACCTATAGGCGTAGTGGGTTGCATTTCGCCTTGGAATCTCCCCTTGTATTTATTTACTTGGAAAGTGGCACCCGCCATTGCTGCAGGAAATTGTATCGTTGCCAAGCCTAGTGAAGTCACCCCAATGACCGCCTATTTATTAGGAGAAATTCTTACCGAAGCGGGTTTACCCAAAGGCGTTTTAAACATTGTTCATGGCTTAGGTCCTTCAGCGGGGCAAGCCATCGTGGAGCATCCCCATATTAAAGCGATTTCTTTTACGGGAGGTACCAAAACAGGAGAGCATTTGGCTAGAACAGCTGCCCCCATGTTTAAAAAACTATCCTTGGAATTAGGTGGAAAAAATCCAAATATCATTTTTGCCGACTGTGATTATGATAAAATGCTTGCTGTTACGGTTAAGTCATCTTTTGCCAATCAAGGGCAAATTTGTCTTTGTGGAAGCCGAATTTTTGTTGAAAAATCGATTTATGAGCAGTTTAAAAAAGATTTTGTAACTAAGGTGAAGCAGTTAAAAGTGGGCAACCCTTTTGACGATGTGAATTTAGGCGCAGTGGTTTCAGAAGCGCATCGCGATAAAATTGAAAGCTATATTCAAATAGCAAAAGACGAAGGAGGAAAAGTGTTAACGGGAGGTAATCGTGTTTCAGTAAAAGGATTTGAAAAGGGATATTATTTGGAACCTACAGTTATCGAAGTTTTTGATGCCAATTGCCGCGTAAATCAGGAAGAGATTTTTGGCCCAGTGGTAACAGTAATGCCTTTTGAAACGGAAGAAGAGGTTTTAAGCTATGCCAACGGTGTTAAGTATGGACTTTCGGCAACCCTTTGGACGAGTAACCTTGACCGAACCATGCGAATGAGTAAGCAAATTGAAGCGGGCATTGTTTGGGTAAACACCTGGCTAAATCGGGATCTTCGCACTCCATTTGGTGGTGTAAAAGAAAGTGGCGTGGGTCGTGAAGGAGGTTTTGAAGCACTCCGATTTTTCACAGAAGCAAAAAATGTTTGTATAAAATATGAATAAACTCTCCCCTCCTTTTTAAGGAGGGGTGCCGAAAGGCGGGGTGGTAAATAGTATTCGTTTTGACGAAAAACATTCATAATAGAAAATATTTAGAATCTTTTCGAAAAGAGCTTCGAAACAATGCCACTATAAGTGAGAGGAGATTATGGAAATTTCTTCAAAAATCACAATTGGATGGAAGGAAATTTAGACGACAACAAAGTATTGGTAATTTTATTGTAGATTTCTATTGTCCTTCGGAACAATTAATTATAGAAATAGATGGAGATGTTCATTTTAATCCAATCAACGAAAATTATGATTTTGAAAGATCTAGATATTTAGAAAATTTAGTTTTAAAAGTTCTACGTTTTAAGAACGAAGAAATTAAAAATGATATTGATTTAGTATTAGAAAAGATAAAAATGGAATTTAAATAGTAACCACCCCTTAATCCCCTCCTAAATTAGGAGGGGAAATTAAATAATTATGGATTTAAGTCTAAAAAATAAAAATGCGTTGGTCTGCGGAAGCTCCGCAGGTATAGGAAAAGCTTCGGCTATAGAATTAGCTTCTTTAGGCGCCACTGTTACATTGATGGCTCGAAATGAAGAAAAGCTTAAAGAAGTATTAAAAGAACTTCCTACTAACGATAATCAAAAACACAATTATTTGGTCGCCGATTTTTCAAAACCTGCAAAATTGAAATCGACCATCATAGAAGCTACATTCGATACTACCTTTCATATTTTAATAAATAATACGGGAGGCCCCAAAGGAGGTCCTATATTTTCGGCAGAAGTGGAAGAATTTACCAAAGCTTTTAGTCAGCATTTGGTTTGTAACCAAATTTTAGTTCAAAATGTAGTCCCAGGAATGAAGGAAGCGGGATATGGTAGAATAATTAATATTATTTCAACTTCAGTAAAACAACCTATTGACGGATTGGGAGTAAGTAATACGATACGTGGTGCGGTGGCAAATTGGAGTAAAACCATGGCTAATGAATTGGGTGCCTTCGGAATCACAGTAAACAATGTATTACCTGGGTTTACAGCGACCGACCGTCTCGATGATATAGTAGCCAATGCTTCTAAAAAAATGAACAAAACTGAAAAAGAGGCTGGTGAATTCATGAAAAATCTTGTCCCAGCAAAGCGATTTGCTCAACCTGAAGAAATTGCCTATGCCGTCGCCTTTTTGGCAAGTCCCGCTGCCAGCTACATTAACGGAATAAATGTTCCTGTAGATGGTGGAAGAACAAAATCTTTGTAATTTTATCTTATGAAACGTAAACTAAGAATTAACGGTCACTCGCATTTACTTCCTTATCCTGAGGAAATTCCTCAATTCATGAAGGATAAAGGAATCTTTTGGGTAGATAAAGACCGAAAGTTTATGCTTCAAAAAGATTGGAGTCGCCCAGTTACCGATTCTAGTTTTTTTCTTGATGAAAAACTAGAATGGATGGAGCGTTTTAAGATTGATCACGCTGTAGTGCTTAATCTTTCACAATTATACGGAAATGGATTGCGTGTGGAAGAAATGAAGCAGGCGCTTCGATTTCAAAATGATTTTAACGCAAAAGTGCAACACGACCATCCTTCAAAATTTACTTGTGGATTTGTTGTACATCCCGGATTTGTAAGAGGAGCACTTTGGGAAATAGAACGTTGTGTAGAAGAACTAGGCATGCAGCTTTTATGCTTACCAACCCATTATATGGATACCATTGGTACGTGGCGCTGCATTTTTGATGAAGAAAACGAACCCATTTTTGAGCTTGCTTCAAAATACAATCTTGCTGTAGAAATTCATCCATACGACGGTGAAAAATTCATAAAATTAGAAAACACTTCTTGGCGCTTTCATTTAATATGGATGCTTGCCCAGTGTGCAGATGCCTATCACTTTTTAACATTGAATGGTTATGCTGATAAATTTCCAAATATGCGTACCTGTTTTGCACATGGAGGTCAGTTAGCGCAAATAAATTTAGGAAGACGTATTCAAGGCTTTGATGGACGTCCCGATTTATTTGAAGGAAAAGTACATCCAAGAAAAAGTGTGGGTCATAAAAATATCTTTTTCGATACCCTAGTGCACGACACTGGTTCCTTACAGCTTTTGGTAAAAAACCAAGGAAGTAAACAAGTAATTATGGGATTGGATGATCCATATCCATTAGGAGAAATGGAAAGTGTAAAACAATCCTCTTATCCTGGAAAAATTTTAGATTTGGCTCGTGAACAAGGTATCGTAACCCAAGAGGATTGTGATGCAATTTGGGAAAACAATGTAATACAATGGCTTTGTGGCGATGATGAAGTTGCAAAGAAAAAATTGATTGATAGAATTTCAAGTTAATGGACTTTTTACCAAAAAAGATTGACCAATACGTAGTAGCTCATTCCCAACCAGAGCCTCAACTATTACAAGAATTAAGCAAAGAAACTTGGCAAAAGGTGTTAGCTCCCCGTATGCTAAGTGGCCATTTGCAAGGCAGGGTTTTAAGTATGCTTTCAAAATTAGTTCGTCCAAAGAATATATTAGAAATTGGAACGTATACAGGGTATTCTGCTTTGTGTTTAGCCGAAGGAATGCGTAAAGATGGAAAATTACACACCATCGATATTAATGAGGAATTAAATAATTTTCAGCGGAAGTATTTTGACAAATCTGGTTTCGGTGACCAAATCATTCAGCATTTGGGCAATGCCTTAGAAATTATCCCGAAACTTTCTGAAGATTTTGACTTGGTTTTTATTGATGCCGATAAAAGTAATTACCCAAACTATCTAGAATTATTGTTGCCAAAACTAAAATCTGGAGCTGTTATTTTAAGTGATAATGTTCTTTGGAGTGGCAAAGTAGTTGAAAAGGTAAAGGAGGATGATATAGATACACAAGCTTTATTACGTTATAACAAAATGTTGAATGAAAATCCGCAACTTGAAACTGTTTTATTGCCCATTCGAGACGGCTTAACTGTATCTAGAGTGGTATAAATTAAGGTATAAATATTTTGTTTTTTATTGCATAAATAACCAGCCCTGTTCTATTACGGAGATTTAGTTTTTCAAAAATAGCATCCCGATAACCTTCTACTGTTTTAGGACTTAAAAACATTTTTTCGGCAATTTCACGATACGTCATTTCGGTACATGCATACTTAATAAAATCGATTTCACGATCCTTTAAAACCAAATGACTGTTTTCTGTATCAGTTAATGAATCGACTAAGACCTTTGTTACTGTGTTAGTATGATAAAACCCCTTTTCCATGACTTCTAAAAGTGCTTTTTCAAGTTCAGCCTTCTTAACATCTTTCATTAAATACCCTTTCGCTCCTGCGCGTAACATTTTAAGAATTGTTTTTTCATCTTCTTCTATAGATAATGCAAGTACCTTAATATCTGGAAAGTCTTTGTGAAGATGTTGGGTGGTTTCTATACCGTTTAAAATAGGCATATTAACGTCCATTAAAACAATATCTGGTATCTTTTTGGTGTCGTTTATTTTATCTAATAATTCTTGTCCGTTTTTACAGGTGTAGAGTACAGAGAATTCTTCAAATCCTTCAACTAGTCCACCAATTGCTTGTGACAAGAGGTTGTGGTCATCGACCACTACAACGGAGTACTTCATGATTGTTTATTTTTATACGTTAAAAGAAATTGAGTCCCCTTCCCTTTTTTGGATTCAATGATTGCCTTAGCACCAATAATTTTGGCTCTATTCTTTATGTTAGACAGCCCAATGCCTCTGGACAATTGTGAGACATCGAATCCTACACCATTGTCTTCGGCCTTAATTTCTAAAGTCTCTTCAGTATAAGTTAGCTTTACTATAAGTTGAGTTGCTTTTGAATGTTTAATGGTATTTGTAAAAAATTCTTGAAGCATCCTAAAAATAATCGTTTCTACTTTTGTATTTAATTCAAAAGTTTCTTGATTATACTCTAAAGTTGTTTCAAGATACTTCATTCTGTTAAAGCGTTGAATTTCCATCTTTAATGCCTCAATAAGGGTAAGACTCGAAAAGGTATCTGGATTAATAAGTTTAGAAAGGTTCCTTAATTCCTTTAAACATTCGCTTATTGTTTCAGAGGCTTCAGAAACGTTGCCACAGGTTTCATCTGCTTCATTTAATTGAATTTTTGCCAACGTAAGTAATTGCCCAATATTATCGTGTAATTCCCAACTTATGTTCCGGAGTGTTTCCTCTCGTATTTCAATCTGAGTTTCAATAATTTCCTCTTTAAATTTGTTTTCAGTTTCCTGTTGTATACGCACCAATTTATTTTTCCTCTTTTGAAAAATAGCAAAGAGTAAAATTACCGTTAAGGCTAACGCAAATGCTATTATAGAAAAAACTATTAAAAACGATTGTATTCCTTCTTGGTCCATAGAAATCCGGTCATATAACAACCGTAAAGTATTACATTTAAACTCAATAAAATAATCTTGTAACTAAGCCCCATGATATTCGTATATTTTGCTAGAAAAAATAACGGAATCATCCCCACGTAAAAGAGTAAAAGTGCAGTAGATATCCAGAAACTGAGTTTGTATTTAACTATTAATACCTCATCACTATTTAACAGTTGGTGAAAATGAAACAATGTCAACACCATTAAAAATAGTGCTCCAGTAACAAAAGTGTAACTATGGTAAACATTCCAATTTTCAAAGCAAAGACTTAAAAATGCAATAACACCAAATAATATACTAAATACAATAACGGTTTTCTTGAAAACTTTCCTTTTTAAAATGGAATGGTACCAATAAAAATAGAAAAGCATACTAGAAATAGTATAGGCATTATAAACTCCATTATTATTGACATAAAAAATATCTCCTAAAATTGCCCCTAAAGCATCTATAAGCAATGTATACCAAAGAAAAATTAAAAAATACTTTTCTTTGGAATGCCTATATTTAGCATAAGTAACCAGCGCTATTAAAGCTGTTATTAATTCTAGTAAAGTAACTAAATAAGGCAAAGTTTTATTTTAATTTTAATAGTCGTGAGGAGGCTTACCTCCATGACCATAATTAAGTGCATTTAAACTATCTAGATTTTCATGTGTATCTTCAATAGGAAAAAAACCTTGCTTTAAGGGATTACCCTCCCCTTTTGCTGTGGGAACCATAAAGACCGTGCTATAGCCAGGATCTGGATAATTACCCTGAGACGGGTAAGCGCCTAAATAAACACGCAACCCTAGATTTTTCTTTCCCATTCGTGCCCCTTCCTGTTCTACATAAGAAATATATTTTTTTAAGGTATCCAAAGAAAACCAAAACTCCCTTGTATCTTCATATCCTAAAGTATCATTTAAAATAGTAGCTCGAGTTTGTTTATAGGTTTCTTCCAATCTATTAGCTTCCTCAAAAGAAATAGTCTGTACTGGAGAAGTGACAACAACTTCTTCACAAGATGAAAACAGCGTGACTGAAATAAAAATAAAAGCAATGAGAAGTTGCGATGATTGTGTAAGCTTCATAATAATGATTTTTTAAGGTTTACGTAAAGTTAGATATTATTTACTTAAAAATACCAAAACAGCATAATAGGAAGACTTAAATAAAAAATATAACATATTAATTTTCAATTACTTAAATCATTTATTATGTATAAAAAAAGGGAAATAAGGTAAAAAAAAGGGTTATTACCCCCATATGAAATACAGGGAAATACCCTTTTAGATTTAAATTAAATATTCAATTAATGTAGAGAAACAAACTTGGTCTTTTTTAAAACATAGTAAATTCCCATACCAATACCATACCCTAAAAAAGCACCCACTAAAATATCGCTTGGAAAATGAACCCCCACATAAATTCTACTGAAAGAAAAAAGAACAGGCCACAGATAGAACAAATATACCCATCTTGTAAACTTCCTTAAACTGAATACTACAAAAGTTGTTACTGCAAAACTTACTGAGGCATGTCCAGAAAAGAAACTAAAATCTATAGGAAACTGAAGCACCCTAATAGTTTCTGAAAGCTCTGGCACATTATTAGGTCTTAATCTTTGTACCGATGTTTTGGTAATATACTTTAGCCCAAAGCTTACTAAAAAGGTAAGTATGGTAAAAGCTGCCACCCATAGGGCTTCCTTCTTTTTATAAAATTTAAAAATAATAAGAATGAAAAAGACAAAAAGAAATGTCCAACTTTCAATTTGGGTTACAAATATCCAAAAAGGATCAAAATTATCTGATCCTAAACTATTGAGGTAAATAAAAAGTTCTCGATCCCAATCCGCAAGGGTTTTAAACATCTAGAAGTTTCTTTTGATAGGACCTGTAATATCGTCTACGTCTTCCTTCACCTTATCTATTTCTTTGGTGACATCCTTAGAAATATCCTTGAAATCTAGTCCTTGCTTTTCGGCACTTTTGGTGATTTCGTTTTTTATATCGTCTGTAGCATTTCGTATTTGACGCATTCCTTTACCAAGCCCTCGTGCAATTTCAGGAACTTTATCGGCTCCAAAAACCATAAGCACAATAAATAGGATAAATCCTATTTCTGCACCGCTTATAAATAAAGGAAGTACTTGCATACTGCAAATATAATCAAGTTAAGGCTTATAAATTAAAAAGCCCTGCTAAACTAACAGGGCTTTTACAAATTTTTTTAAAAAAGGTTTATTCTCCTTTTACTTTATTTTTAAAAGTATCGAACTCTCCTGTCTTTTCTTCTTTTGGCCAAGTATTGTTTGAGGTATCAATATCAGCAGTTTCTTCATCTGGATCAACCACAATTTTGGTGATTTCCATTTCTGAAGCTATTACTTTTCCAACCGATTTATCATTCTTTCTCCAAATTTGAGCAGGATAAGTGATACGCTCTGTACTTCCGTCAGCATAAGTATACTCTGCAATGATTGGCATTGGAATTCCCCCCGGTTTGTCGAAAGTTACTTCGTAAAAATATTTAGGGTTCTTCAGTTTTGCTCTATCTGCTGGGTCCATATTATCCATAATATATTCCTGAAGGGTAACCACATCATTTAAAGTAGCCGTTTTCATAGATTCTTCAAAATCTTCGCTTCCTTCTTCTACTAAATATACTAAAGGAGGTAAATCGCTCTCCTTCATTCCTCGTGCTTCCATCATTTCACGAACTTGCTTGTTCATTTTTGAAGTGACATAGAATTTCTTAACACCTTCCACTCCAATATCGGTATAATCCGTCGTATAGAACCAAGCTCTCCAAAACCAATCCAAATCTACTGCCGAAGCATCTTCCATTGTACGGAAGAAATCTTCAGGATTTGGATGCTTAAACATCCATCTTTGAGAATAGGTTCTAAAGGAATAATCAAACAATTCTCTTCCCATAATAGTCTCGCGAAGAATATTTAATCCAGTAGCAGGTTTTGAATACGCATTCGCTCCAAAATTATGTATGTTTAATCCTTTCGTCATGATAGGCTCAAGATAATCTTGATCTCCTGCCATATAATCAACAATATGCTTCGCAGGTCCTCTTCGTGAAGGATAGGCTTTATTTGGAGCAATAGCCTCTGGATACCATTCTCCAAAATCTTGTTCGGCAACATACTGCACAAAAGTGTTAATTCCTTCGTCCATCCAAGTCCATTGACGCTCATCACTATTCACAATCATTGGGAAGAAATTATGCCCCACTTCGTGAATGATCACACTCATCATCCCATATTTTGTCCTTTCACTATAACTCCCATCTTTATCTGGGCGACCATAGTTCCAACAAATCATAGGGTATTCCATCCCTTGATTTTTTGCATGTACCGAAATGGCTTTGTGGTACGGATAATCAAAAGTCATTCTAGAATACGACTTTAACGTACTAGCAACTACTTTGGTTGACCAATCTTCCCACAATGGATTTCCTTCTGGAGGATATACCGATACGGCCATAACATCTCTATTGCCAATCTTCACAGCCATCATATCCCAAATGTATCTTCTTGAGGTCGCAAAACCATAATCACGCACATTCTCTGCGCGAAATTTCCAAGTTTTCTTGGTGGTTGCAAATCCTTTGGAAGCTGCTTCTGCTTCTTCCTGGGTTACTATAACTACGGGTTCTGTGTAACTTTTCTTGGCGCGCTCATAGCGATCCATCATCTCTTTTGAAAATACTTCCTTTCTATTCAACAAAACACCAGTAGCATCTAAGGTATGGTCTGAAGGTACCGTAATACTCACATCAAAATTTCCGAAAGGCAATGCAAACTCATCTCTTCCCCAAAACTGGCTATTTTGCCATCCTTCTACATCGCTATATACAGCCATTCTCGGATAAAATTGTGCAATCACATACCCTTTGTTTCCGTCATCAAAAACCTCATATCCGCTTCGAGCACGGTCAATGGTGTGGTCTGGAATATTATACCACCACTTAATAGAAAAGGTAAATTTTTCACCTGTCTTTAAATGTTTTGGCATCTCCACACGCATCATGGTTCTATTTATGGTATGTGGCAACGGTTTTCCATTGGCGTCTTTTACCCATTCAATTTTAAACCCTCCATCAAAACCTTCACCCATATATTTTCCTACAAAATCCGATGCCATTTCAGCAGGAAAGGCACCGCTTGGCTCAATAAGAGGAGACTTAGAATCTCTAGCTCGTACATTTTGGTCAAGTTGTACCCAAAGATATTCTAAAGCATCTGGTGAGTTATTGGTGTAGGTAATAGTTTCTTCTCCATACAGTCTTGAATTTTTATCATCAAGTTCAAGATTCATGACATAATCTGCTTGTTGCTGGTAATAATTTGGCCCTGGAGCACCGTTAGGAGAACGGTACATATTGGGAGTAGAAAACTCTTCGTATAATTGCTTAAAACGATTGTTGTTGTAATGCCCTGGCTTGCGTTCTTCTTTTTTCTCTGAAGTATCTTGAGCAAAAGATGTACCTGCTACTAAGAATACAATTACCAGAAAAATGTACTTTAATAATTTCATGTTTTTTGATTGTTAATTTGTAAAAAAGTGTCTAAAAATAGTTTTTATTGTTCAGTTTGTCACGTTACTAATCGAAGTTTAACAATCCGTTAGGATTATCTGTATCAAGAATTAAACTCTTTTTGGTAGTACCTCTTTTCACGTGAACTATATTTTGTTGATCTGGACTAATTTCGAATAAAATTTTATTCTCTATTTCAATGGTATTAAAATTTTTCACCTTGGTAGCTTCCAAATAAATTTTCACCACATCAATCTCATATTCTCGTCCAATGTAGGTAAGCAGAATTTCTTTTCCGTCAACTTCTACTTTAAATTTTTGAAGGATATATTTCTTCAAAAAATCTTCGGCTGCTTTGGTTTCTTTTTTGGTAGCTAAACTTATGGAAGGACTGTAGCGCTCTTGCAACACATCTTCAATATCATCGATAAACAATTTGGTGATAATTTGAAGGGATTTCTCCTCTTCTTTGTACTCCACTTTGGTGGTACTTACATAAAATTTATGCACCCCAGCCGCCATAAGGCAAGGAAGTACTACCACCAATAAAAGTACCTTTATTTTTATTACCATAACTTTCTTGAAAGTTATAAGACTCATTTTAGCCTTCAATGTTACACATTTTTATTCATTTTTTTCTGAAAGACGCTCTACATACTCTTTCCCCTTTTCCGAAAAAATAGCCAACACGCGTGCATAGTTTTCCTTTTTAAAATCATTTTGAAGGGTACTCGTCTCAATACAAAACAACAAAAAATCGTAGAGTCGGTCTTCAGGAATTTGATAGGATTCAAAGAAAAAAGCTGTTCCGTAGGTATTCATAATTTCAGCGACTGTGACATTCTGTGCTTGCCATTTTCGTTTGGTCCGTAAGGTTTTGTAATACCCACTTAAATGTTTGTACAAACCCTCCAAATTCACCGAAAGCGGTGTTATAACACCACCAATCATATTCGGTATTTTTTCTTCAGGAATGCCTTTAAATCCCGGAATCCCAACATCGTCAAAATTGATTTGTTTTTCGGTCTTTATAGTTTTAATATCCTGTTCCAAATTCCCTGTAAGCATCGGACCTAAAAATACTTCATCCAACTCATTGACCAACGTATCCAACGTAATGGAAATTCGTCCACTTTCGTAAATTTCTTGTGTAATCACCACTTGTTCGGGAACATAGGTCACCGAGGAAATCACCAAGGTATCCAAGGGTTTTACATAAATGTAAAATTCTCCTTCGGCATTGGTAATGGCATTAAAGCGTGAGGTGGTGTTTAAAATATGAATCCCTTCGGCATCCACCTCATTTTCAATGGTTCCGAAAAGTCTTTTTTCTTGTCCAAAAACAACAGAAGCGCTTCCTAAAATTAAAAGAAATAAAAAGACTAGGTTGCAATATTTGGTTGGGGTATTTTGAAACATTGCCTAAATATAAATCTACTTTTCTTACCATATTCTTAAAATGCCCGCTAAGGTTTTGTTAAATTTGAAAAGTTGTTCCCTTCATTTATAAAAATTATATGAAAAACCTAATCGTTGCCAGCACTTCAACCCTACACGGAAGTGGCTATCTCGAATATATATTACCGAACCTTTCTGAACTTTTTAAAGCGACCGACGAAATCCTTTTTATTCCCTTCGCACGCCCTGGTGGAATTTCACACGACGACTACACCGCAGTGGCACAAAAAGCCTTTTCAAAAATTGATAAAAAAGTCGTGGGTTTGCACACCTTTAAAGATTCTATCGATGCCATTGAAAATGCGAAAGGCATCTTTACTGGAGGTGGAAATACCTTCGTGTTGGTAAAACAACTTCACGAGCAAAAAGTCATGAATCCGCTAAGAGAGGTCCTTTTTTATGGCACTCCCTATCTAGGCACGAGTGCGGGTAGCAATATTTGTGGACAAACTATGCAAACCACCAACGATATGCCTATTGTGTATCCGCCTTCCTTTAAAACACTAGGCGTGTTGCCGTTTAATATAAATCCGCATTATCTAGATCCCGACCCTACAAGTAAGCATATGGGCGAAACCCGCGAAACCCGAATTAAAGAATACCACACACAAAACACCTTACCTGTGGTGGGACTTAGAGAAGGAAGTTGGCTACAAGTTCATGGAGAAGAAATTACTTTAAAAGGAATATTAGACGCTCGAATTTTTGAAAAGGACAAAGCACCCTACGAAATTTCAAGCGGTACAAAAATTGATTACTTTTAAAGTATGAACCGAAAAGATTTTCTGAAAACATCACTCCTTTTAGGAGGAATCACGCTGCTCCCCTCTTTTTCTAAAGAATCAATCCTTCAAGATTTTTCTCGAAATCAGCTAATAGGAAAAGGTAATCCCGACATTTTCGGTGATAGCTATCTCACCAAAATGCACAAAGAAACGGCCGAAGCGTTAAAGCGAATGAAAGCCGAAGCGTTAAAATCGAATATCAATATTGAAGTAGTTTCAGCCTACCGAAGCTTTCAACGCCAAAAGGAGATTTTTGAAGGGAAGTATGTGAAATTTACTTCCGAAGGGCTATCCCCTATGCAAACCATCGAAAAAATCATTGAATATTCTACTATCCCCGGTACCTCCCGACATCATTGGGGTACCGATCTCGATTTAATTGATGGTAATGTGCCTAGACCCGAAAGTGTGTTAGTGGCAAGCAACTTTCACGGTACGGGACCCTTTTGCAAATTGAAGGAATGGATGGATGAACATGCGGCATCCTTCGGATTTTATGAAGTATATACCAACGACGCCAACCGAAAAGGCTTCAAATATGAGCCTTGGCATTTTAGCTATGCTCCTGTTTCAAAACCGATGCTGCAAGCCTATAAAAAGCTGGATATTAAAGAAATTCTTTCCGAAGAAAAAGTAAAAGGAAGTGTGCATTTTTCTGACGCATTTATTCAAAAATACCGAACCGAAAATATTTTAGACATCAACCCCAAACTTTTGTAAATTTAAGCATCACAAAATGATAACGCTATGAGAGGAAGTTGGAAAATTAGAATCATCATTGGACTGCTTATTGTGGCTTTTGGCTACTTTAAATACTGCTCCAGCAAAGAAATAAATCCTTATACTGGTAAAGAACAAGCCATCGCATTAGACCCACAAGAAGAAATTGCCATGGGTTTACAAAGTGCCCCACAAATCGCGCAGGAATATGGCGGATTGTACAACAACCAGCAAATGCAAGACCAAGTGGATATCGTAGGGCTAAAATTGGTAAACGCCTCTGTGGCAAAGGATAGCCCGTATCGCTATGAATTTCATTTACTGGCAGACCCCAACACAATTAATGCCTTTGCTCTACCCGGCGGACAAATATTTATCACCTACGCCCTCTACTCAAAATTGGAAAATGAAGATCAACTCGCGGGTGTCTTAGGCCACGAAATTGGACACGTTTTAGGGCGTCATTCTAGTGAGCGCATTGCCGAAACCGATTTCTGGCAAACCATTGCTCAAGGTGCTAATGTGGGTGCCAATGCTGGAGATATTGTAGCGGGCATTGGGCAAAACACCTTACTCACCAACGGACGTGGAGACGAGCTGGAAAGTGATGATTTGGGCGTGCGTATTATGATGAAAGCAGGCTACGACCCTTACGAAATGATAGACGTGATGGAAATTTTAAAAGCCGCCGCAGGCCCTAGCCGAGTGCCCGAATTTCAAAGCACCCACCCCGACCCCGATAACCGTATTGATAGGATAAAAGAGAGTATTAAAAAGTATGGGGGGCAATAACGTTGTATTTAGTTACCTATACCATCTTTGAGAATAATTATGAATAAAACGCTACTAACAATAATACTAATATTCCAAATTGGGATTTTGGTTGCTCAAAAAACCCAATCTGAATTGATAATTGGAACATGGCGTTTTGAAAAAGAATGTGACTTACGAACTGAAAAAGAAAAATCTGAATTTGCAAAAATGTCTTGGTGTCCACCAGTAACCGACAATGGAACTGGATATGCAGATAGAACATTTAGTGCAGATGGCGAATTTGTCTTTTATTATAATTCAAACCACACGGATTTTGGAATTTACCAGATTAAGGACAACCAACTAATAATTCAAAGAAGGTTATTAAAAGAACAAGCTGAAAGTAAAAAAGAAGCGATTAAATGGCATTTAAAAAGGAAACTAATAGAGAAGAAAGATGATGGTTTTTATTATTTACCCCCACTTAAATTGGACTTAAAATCGGTTACTGAAAATCAAATAGAATTTGGGACAGACAAGCATTATACCATTTGGAAAAGGATTCAATGAAATTTAATCTATTTATAATAGTATCAATCTTTTTGACTCTCAATTTATTTGGACAAAAATCTGAAATTGAGAACTTAATTAATCAAATTGCATACGATGAGGTCCCCGAAAGTTTTGATTATTATTTTTTAGTACCTAAAAGTCTTGAACAACCAAAAATTTACGACTCTATTCAAAATTACCATATAGAAGAATTTAGAACAAAGGACAAGGATACAATTACAGCCCTATTTTATCAAAAAGCAGAAAATGAAATTGAAGTTGATTGGAACAATTATAATTTAAAAAAAGCCAAATGTGTTAATTACAAAAAGGGTGATTATCAACCTACAAGCCCTCCAACAAGAAAAAATATTCAATTTGTTAGATACAATATTGGTCAAAAAGAATATGATAGCTTAACTAAAAATAGAAAACCTCATACTATAGTCGTAAAGAAAAAATGGCTTTGGCGTAAAAACAGATTTTGGGAAAACAAAAAATTACACAATGAGCTTATTAAGGCTTGGGAAATTGATGAAGCTATTCATAAAGAGGAAAAGTTTTATTTTAGTTTTTCTAAACCCCTCTTCTCTAAAGATAAAAAATATGCCAGAATCTCAATTTTTATAAACAGACGTTGCGATGGATATGGGTTTACAGCAATATATAAAAAGGATAATGGTATTTGGAAAAGAATACTCGACTATAATTATTCTAGTTCACTAGTTATGATGACGCACGCAAGTTGTGGAGATATATTAATATCGTATTATGATTAAAAAATGGTTTTATAATCTTTTTAAGCAAGAAAAACTTGTCGAAATTAACCATGATATTGTTAAAGAGGCTATTTACAATTATCGCAAAGAAGGAAAAGAATTAATGTTTAAACTTGGACAAAAATATAGTTTAGATATAAATGTTAAAGTAGATTACGAAAAATTAATCACAAGAAGCAATAAAGAAATACCTAGAAGAGGAGAACTTTCAAAAAGTTGGAATTATAGTTTTCATGGGGGAGAATGTGGGTTTTACAATAAAAAACACCAGAAGCATGTAGAAGTTGTTCTTAGTAACCCACCTGAATTTGGACAAATTAATTCTTGGTTTCTTTTAGCCTACATGAAATCAACAGAGAAATATAAAAACGAAGTTAAAGGAGTGGATTGGCAGCAATTAAAATTGGTAGTTGATAAATTATATTTAAAAGGTCAAATTGAAAAAGTTACTCAATAATGAACGAAACTATTTTAAAAGATTACTTTGAAAATAAAATTAGTGCCGAATTACTTTCGGCCAATTTGAATGGAAGCATAAAAAAACTGACTTACGATACTTCTGAAATTAGTGTTGAGCGAATGAAATCAGACTCTGAATTTGAAGTTGAGCAAAAACACGTAAAAAAAATACTGAATGATGCTTTAAACGGAAATTTGACTTTTGACAATCTAAAAACCATTGCATCTGGATTAATGTTTTCCGACTATTTTACTTGGGAATCTGATACCGAAATTGGAAATAGAATTGCAACAATTATTGTGGAATTAGACAATACCGAAATTAATTTTGCTATTTCAACAAAAAACCTAAAATTGTGGAAAGAATATTTAGAAAGCGGGATTCACAAACTGAAAAGAAAATAGCCTAAAAAACCCGCAAAAATATGCCTTTAAAATCAATTTAAGGAATGAGTATATTTAGTAATATAGATGATAAATTGATTAAACTTTCTATAAGGTTAAATGCAACTTTAACAAAAGATAGACCAAGCTATCCTGAAGCATTAAGAACTTTTGAGGAAAGACGAATCGATTGGATTGACAATGGTATTAATCGAGCAATTATTATTCAACCAACATTTGAACTCAGTGGAGTAAACTCAGAAATTTGGAACTTTTTAAATATCGCTTGGATAAATGATTTATCTGTTCATCCACGACCAAATTGGCAAAAATTTTTAGTGGAGAAAAAACCATTTAAATTAATTGAAAAGAATATTGACGAGTTATTAAAAACATCAGAAAATAAGTTGACTAACATAAAAATGACAGACTTAAAGTAATATGCAAAAATTAACAAATAGCGAAAATAAAGGCAATACCTATTTGTACTTTTCTTTTGATGCCGACTTTTTCGACACACAAAAAGTAACAGAAGAATTGAATATTAATCCCACTTCTGTTAGAATAAAAAATAACCCTGTTCCAAAGTCTACTTCTTGGAAGTACAAAATTGAAATAGGTAACGAAAGCAATTTGGAAACTCCTGTTGAAAACCTGATTGACATCTTTGAGCCTAAGATTGAAACAATAAACCGTTTAAAAAGAGATTTAAATTTAGAGACCCGACTTCAATTTGTAATTTACATCAATATAAATCCAAAATCTTCAATGCCATACTTCGGGCTAAATAAAAGAACTGTTGAATTTTTAGCCAAAACTGGAACAGAAGTGGATTTCGACCTTTATAAAACTAAGTAGAACACCTATTATAATTCATTAACAAGACCAACATTAAACATTATGAAGAGATACACCTTATTATTATTTTTCTTTCATTTTTGTTACTTATGTTATAGTCAAAACATTTTGGTAGATAAAAATCTACTTCCAATTGATGGCACAAAAACAGTCTTCACTTGTTATGATTCTCAAAAGAAAACGATGTTTGCTAAAATGTCAATTAATCAAATAGATTCAACTTGCTCTGTTTTAATTTTAGAAAAGTCTAATGGATTTACTGGAGAGGAAATTAATATTATGTTTGACAACGAATTGAAGATATGGAATATAAGTTTTTATAGTTGGACAGATGCTATTGATCTCGACTTGATAAAAAATGAACTTATTGAAAAATCTAAAATTGTCCTTAACAAAAATCCATTTGAAAAAGGGTTTGAGGATTTAAAAGGCTATTTAGAACTTAATATTAGAACTGAACGCCGCTATAGAGGGGAAACAAAAAATAAAGCTTACATTGAAAATACAATTTACAATGCAAGTTTTAAATGTAATTAAAAAACTATCACTACCACTTCCCAAAACCCTCTACCCCCACCTCCCAAAAGCAAAAATCCAAGATTTGCTACCAAAAAACTTACACAAGTTACCATAAAACTTACATAGGTTACCTTAAAACTTACACGTGTTAATATAAAACTTACATAGGTTACTTTAAAACTTACAAAAGTTACATTATAACTTACAGCTGTTACTTTAATACTTACAGCTGTTACTATATAACTTACAGATGGTACTTAAAAACTTACACGAGTTACAAAAAAGTATTATATTTATAGTTCTAAAGCATATAGTATGGCACATCCACTACGTCCGGGACCTAAGTTTAAAAGCAAGGAAACCCGTATGCCTCATATAGGCAAAGTAATTCGTACCTATATTAACAAACACCACATTGCCAAAAGCGCCATTGCCCGTAAGATGGACCGCAATAGAGCAACGGTAGAACGCTTGGTAAAACGCCCCAGCATACAGTTGGCAATTTTGTGGGAAATAAGCGAAATCCTGCAATACAATTTTATAGCCGATGTTGCCGCACAGCTACCCGATACTTTTGGAAGCAACGTGCCAGACCCCACACTCCCCCTACAAGAAGAGCTACAAGCCCTTAAAGAGGAAAACAAAATTTTAAAAGCACAACTGGACGCCTTTAAAGAGGTGCTACGGAAAAGTTAAATTGTTATATTTGAGGATAAAGACATGGAAATAACAGGCAAGTTGATGTTTACTGGTTGTAAGTAATTAAAACAGAATGATGTCAAATTTTTCTGATTATAAAATTCAAATTGTTCAATCAAGCAATTATCCTGAAAAGAATGTTGCTTCGATTGAGGAATTCCATAATGTAATGGCATTAATTGACAAAAATGAAGATGCTGCCGAAATCTTAAAACCATTATTTGAGAAAGAAATTGAACGTCTAAAATCGGAAAATCAGTCAATTCCAAAGAGTGGTTCAGGAAAAGCTAAAATTACTTTTGCTTCTAATGAAAAAATTGAAAATCTAAGACCTTTTATTGAAGACTTTTGGGATAAAATTTTGGGAACTTCTTATTCAACTTCATTTGTTACAGACGAAAGTCTATTGAGAGATTGGGAGCATTATTTAGCTTCAGAAAATCTAACAATTATTGAAAAGGTTAAAAATATTTATGGAGTTGATATTGAGTCTATTTATAATGAACCTATTCACAAAGTTTTGACGGAAATTAAAAAATTCAGATAGTGTATCAAATCGAATAAAGAAATGATTACCAATAAAATAACTACTTATAATAATATATATGAAATCCCGTCTTTTACTATGTTCAGTCTTTTTAATATTGATCCTTACTGCCTGTGAACAAAATCAAAAAAAGAAAAATCTTATAGGAGTTTGGGAAACCATTGAAAATAGTGGTTCTAAAATCAATCTAATTGTGTATCAAGACTCATTAATTATTAAAGGATTTGACGGCGGTACTCGGATGACTTCAGAATGGTCTGTTGATGATAGTAATATTTACCTTAAGAACTTTAAAGAGAATAACTCATTGCTCTACAAAGAAATGATTTATGAGTACGAACTAAACGATTCCCACGACCAGATATTAATCAAAATTCCGATTGGTGAGGATTACAGTTATAAAATAATGAATAAAAAGGCTAGTTTGTAAAAACTATTGCTAACAATACCTATAATCCATTGCTGCCGAATAGTCCTCACGGATTTTCTCGCAACGAAATCATAGCCAAACACGTTAGGCAACATTTGAGAAAATCCATTGCAAATTAAAATATATTACTTATCTTTGGCGTTAGTAACGTGAAACGAAATTATGATTATTTCCTTTGGCTCGAAAAAGACCGAACAGATTTGGAACGGAATCCGTGTCAAAAAAATGCCGATAGAAATTCAGAACGTTGGACGCAGGAAATTGAGAATGTTGAATAACTCGCAAGACATTGCAGATTTAAGAATTCCACCCTCAAACCGACTGGAAAAACTGACTGGAAAATTAAGCGAATATTACAGTATTCGGATTAACAAACAATGGCGGATTATATTCATTTGGGACAAAGGAAACGCAAGTGAAGTGGAAATAATTGATTATCACTAAAAAAAGAAAAAATGAAAAAGTTAGCAAATGTACATCCTGGAGAAATCTTGAATTTTGAATTTCTTGAGCCTTTAGAAATTACTGCATACCGACTTTCAAAGGATTTGAAAATCCCACAAACCCGAATTTCGGAAATTATCAAAGGAAATCGCCGAATTACTGCTGACACGGCTTTACGATTGAGTAAATATTTTGGAAATTCTGCCAAATTCTGGCTTGGAATCCAAGACGATTATGATATTGAGGAGGAAAAGGAAATGAAAGAATCGGAACTGAACGAAATCAAACACTTTGAAAATAAAAACGTTGCCTAACACCGTGTAAGCTAAAAAAAGAGCTAAACGCTTTTAAAGAGGTACTACGGAAAAGTTAAATTGTTATATTTGGAATGGTTGTTACGGGATAACAGCAATTAAAAAGGTATCATATCCTGTATAATTAACAGTATATCGACAATAAAAGTTATCATATAACAAGTTGTGCTTCATTATGACAAACTGCTAACCAATGATAAAATTCTTTAGAAAAATTAGACAAAATCTGCTTTCAAAGGGAAAAGCTGGAAACTATCTTAAATATGCATTGGGAGAAATAATATTGGTGGTAATTGGAATTTTGATTGCGTTACAGATTAATAAATGGAATGAACAAAGAAAAGAAAGAACAAAAGAAACAATTTTACTCGGTCAACTTCGAGAAGATTACCAAGCTAATCTAATTCAGCTTGAAGAAAAAATGGCAACAAGAGAAAAGATAATAATTTCAGGAGTTGCATTATTGGAAGCATTTGATAACCCAAGTAGCGCAAATAGAGATAGTGTTATAAGAAACATTGCAATTATCGGAAATGACCCAACATTTGACCCTATAAAGAATGATTTAAACAACTCTGAAAATTTGAGATTGATAAGAAATGTAAAATTAAGTCGTTTGCTATCTAATTGGTCATCAGATGTAATCGCTGTAAAAGAGGTTGAGGATGCTTGGAGTAAAATAGTGTATAATCAATTTGATTTAACTGCATTAGAATTAGGTATTGGCAGGGATTTATCAAATAGTTTTATGAACGAACAAGACCATCTTTGGTTATTGGATAAAGATGCAAATTCGTTTAAAATTAAAATTGGTAAATCAAAATTAGGAGCAACACTAAATGAAATATTGACCAATAAAAATTTGGAAGGTGTTTTAGGTAATGCCATTACTATAAATAAGTCAGCAAATTTGCAATCAGAGGCATTACACAATAGAATTAGGCAAATACTGGATATAATCGAAATTGAATTAAAAAAATAACGAAAGCACAACAATGGCTATAATTCATTGCTAGATTCTGACTAACTTGAAACCTCAAAACAAATAATCGGCTGGATTTCATACGGATAATTTCCTTCGGAAATGTCCGCAACGAAATCATAGCCGAACCGTTGGGCACAATATGAAATACGCATATGTTTGGAAAAAATAAAATAGAAATTAATGCTGTTCAAGATTCTGATTTGGCAGAAGCTTTAAAGCAAACTAGTCAATTCAATAACTTGATAGAAGGAAAAATCAAGTGCACCTCTTGCGATACTGTGATTACAGAAAATAATATTGGAGTAATTCAACCTAAAAACAAAGAGGGTAAAATGGAACTAACATTTTATTGTGAAAAAATTGATTGCGTTGACGAATTTAAAAGAGATGTAAATGAATAAAGCTATTGAAAAATTCATTGAGTTTCTTGAATCCTATGGCTTCACAGCAGGTTCTATAATTTTAGTTGTAATAGTAGTAGCTATTGCTGCTACCAAACCTGAAAACTTCAAAATTCTATTTGGTTATTTGTGGCAGCTTTTAGCTGGACCATTCAAATTTTTTAGAAAAAAAGCCATTAGATTTCAAATTGAAGGCCCCTTAACTAAAGCTTTAAAAAGAATATCAAAAGAATTGCCTGAAATAGATATTCCTGAATTAAAAATAAATTGGGTTAATTCTGAGAATATACAGACTAAACTAAAAGAAGGTAAGGCGATTATCAAACTTAAGTATGATAATGATAATTCAAGAAATGTTATAAAAGCAACTTCAATTTATGTGAAAGATGCTTTTTTGATTAATTCAAAGCCATATTTAAGTGAGAATTTCATTAAAGCAATTGACCTAACCGTTACAAAAAAAATACTTCTCAACTCGAATATTAAGAATAAAGGAAATATTATCCCGCTTTTTATAAACGAGAACAAAAACGAGAGTAATGAAGTTTTCGAAAAATGTGAAAAACTTGAAGAAATAGATGATAATGGCTTATTCACTCGAGTTATTTTAAGAGAGTTAAATAATCTAGGTGAGAAACAATTTGGAAGAACACCTAAAGTTGAACATTACATTGAGAGTGAAGAATTCCTAGATTTCATTTATAATGTTGTTACTCGTGAATATGATGACAATACACCTTTAGTTTATAATAAAAAAGTTTATAAAGTCGGATTTCTGCTTGTTGCAAAGGCTGAAACATATATGAATTATGGTCTTGAAGCATACTACCGGAGAATTCGTCTTGGATTGGCAAGTGGAGTAAAAACTTTTTATTTATTAGCTCGGTCTGAAAAAGTTGAAATCCTTGAAAAAGTTGCAAAAGAATTACTACACACAGGAAATTTCATACTTAAAAATGCACCTAAAGAATACATAGACACACACAATAGAAAGTGTATTTGCTACTCTTTAGAAGTTAATACAGATAGTATTTTATCGAGCACAATATCAAGCATAGGAAAGGCAATTGAGAATAAAACAAGTGTAAATGGAGTAATAACATCAGTACGTGAGAATAGATTGTTAATTGACATTAATGGTTTATCAGGAGAGGTAAAGTATCATAACCTTAGTGCTGGAGAAATTACTGATGCTAGGAATTATTTCAAAGAAGGAAATGATATTGAGTTAAGACCATTAGAAATTTTAGAAGGTGGTGTTGTTAACTTTAGTTTGAAGAATACAAAAAGTGACCCAATTAATTTTGTTAAATCTCAGTATGAAATAGGTAAAATAATAAGTGCAAGAGTAATTTATGCAGATGATAATTTCATCAAACTGGATGTTGGCAATCAAGTCATTGAAGGAATTGCATTCAGAAACGACTTGACATTTAGTAAATATACTTTTTTACACAAAAAATTCGAAATCGATAAGAGTTTTGATTTTAAAATAAAAGATTATGACTTTACAAGAGGACAACTGGTTCTCGAACTAAATGACCTTACAGACCCTTGGGAAAGCAAAAAGTATAAAGTTGGGCAAAAAGTTGATTTTACAGTTATGCGTAAATCAAAAAACGCACTAGTTGGAGAAATTGAAGAAGGAATAGAAGCTTTGCTACCTAAATATGAGTTAGGATGGACAGAGAAGCAACAGCAATCAGTCTTTGATGATACAAACTTAAATTCAATTATAAAATCAACTATTCAAAATGTCGAAGATAGATTATTAATTGTTTCTGCAAAAAGAAATCAACAAAATCCGTATCAAGAGTATTTTGATAAAAATGCAAATGAAATAAAGCCATTTGTTGTAACAGATATAAATGACTATGGCATTAATGGATTAATTGGTAATCTTAAGATATACATACCCAAATATGAATTGTCCTGGAATGGTAGCACATTTAAGTATCATTTGAATCAAACCTACAAGGTTTCAATAAAAGATGTTGGGAAAAATAATGATAAATTAATTGGAACTTTCAAACCAATTTTAAAACATCCTTTAGATGATTTCCAAAATAAATTTTCAGTTGGACAGGTTCTAAAAGATTTACAAATAAAGCAAGTCTTTGATTGGGGTATTATTTATACCATTTCATTTAAAAAGAAAAATATAGATGGATTGTTACTAAAGAAAAATATTAGCAATAATTGTTTTATTGATGACATTAAATCTTTGTCTAAATCTTTAAATAAAATTCCGCTAAAAATATCTGAAATCAATCTTGAACAGAACAGAGTTATTTTGAGCTTGAAGGAATTAACAAAAAACAATTCTGATAGACTAGAACAATTTAGTTATGAGGATGAATATAAAGCCATTGTAATTGGATTAAAGCATAACAATTATGGTGTTGTAATTCCTAATTATTGGATTGAAGGAATTTTAGAAACAGATAATTCATACTCTATTGGTTCTGAAATATCTGTAAGGCCAACAAGAATTGATGAAGCCGAAATACTTTTTACATCTGAATAAAAATACTGTGCCCAACAATGGGTATAAAACATAGGGCGGACAGTGGTTTCCGCAAGTTTTCGGCACATAGCAAACTCCGTTTCGGGCGGACAGTTAGGTGCTATGAATTGCCCTACGTTTCATACCCGATACCGTTCTACGCAATTTGAAAAACTTACTCAAAATATTAATTCTGACTTTGATTTTAGCTTCTTGCAAAAAAGAAACTGAAAGCAAAACTGAATTTCCTAAATCTGACTTTAATCTCAAAACCGACTTAACCGATTTTAAGAAAAAAATGACTGAATTAGATACCATTAGGGTTTTCTTTGACCATTCAGTTTGCACTTACGAAGGTTATGAGAGAATTGAAATTACAAAAAAATCTGACTCAATAAAAGTTCGGACTGAATTCAAAGAACTGACTTTTAACGAAAATAAAAATCCAGATTGGAATTTAGTTTACGAGAAAAAAATATCGGAAAAGGACACGGTTTGGCAATTTGAAAAGTTTATTGAACGAAATGCTCAACGCAAAACGTCGGACGACAAAACACGTGGAATTTTAATTGTTCAAAACAAAAAAGATACAATTCAGTTTTTCACCAATGGACTTGTGGACTTGAATCGATTTTTGGAAGATTACTACCTAACTATGAGAAAAATATACCCAGAAAACAAAAATGGAATTTATGGATATGAACTTGTTGAGGAATAAAAAACTGCGTAGAACACCGTGTATAGCTCATTGCGGCTGAATTCCTAATCGGAATTCATTGCAATTTGCTATCTTTCGGTTACGGCGGAAAATCCTCGCGGATTTCCCGCAACGAGCCATACACAAAACCGTTGTGTGTAATTTGAGAAATGAACGATATTAAACTGAACAAATACGAAATCAATTTTCTGACCGAACCATTTCCAATGCATTTGGGAGATGTGAAAAATTTATTCATATCTGACTTTGGATTTTCCGAATTGGATGCAATAAATGAGTCTATTAATTTGCTCAAAAGAATGTACGTGTTGGACTTTATTCAATTTGAAATTCTGCTCTATTATAAATCTGAAAATAAAATAAAAATAGTACTCGGAGAATCTGAAAAAGGGTTTGAACTGAAAATAGATTCTGACTTTTGGAAAAAACTGAAAAACGAAAAAGAAATATGGAATCGTTTGATTTTAGGAATGGATAGAAATTGGGATTTTGGAATTGACCTATCGAATGATTTTTACGAAAAATATTGTGAACCAGACGATACGGAATTTAATAAGCTGATAAGCGGAAAATAAAAACTACCCACAACACCGGCTATAATTCATTGCGGCGGAATAGTACTCACAGATTTTCTCGCAACGTGCCAGACCCCACCCTCCCGCTACAAGAAGAGCTACAAGCCCTAAAAGAGGAAAACAAAATTTTAAAAGCACAACTAGATGCCTTTAAAGAGGTGCTACGGAAAAGTTAAATTGTTATATTTGGAATGGTTGTTATGGGATAACAGCAATTAAAAAGTTATCATATCCTGTATTAATAACAGTATATCGACAATAAAAGTTAATATATAACAAGTTGTGTGTAATTTTGAGAATGGACAGCAAGAAAGTAACAAAAGAGATAAATTCTAAAATACGGCCGATTTTAAAAGAAAACGGATTCGATAAATATACTGGTCGAACTTATTGGAGATATCACTCTGATAGAATTGACATTTTGAATTTTCAATCATTCAACAGCTATCACTCTGAAGTGATGGGCTGCACAACATTCTCTTACTCGGTTAATTTATCGGTATTTTTAGATTTTATTCCAGGAAGAATACACGTAAAAGAAAAAAATGGAATTAAAAGACCAAACGAAGCTGAAGGAAATTTCAGAAGACAACTCAAGAAAGGAATAATTCAACCAGAATTAAAAACAGAAGATGTTTGGTATATTGATAATGAAGGAAAAAATCTCTCTGATTGTATTGATGACACAAAGAAGCAGATAAAAGTTGCATTTGATTGGTATAAAAAGTTTAATTCAAAAGAAAAAATTCTAAATATCTTGAACGACCAGAACATTGATATGGACGAAACTTGGGGTTTTGGAAATTTTGGTAGTGCAAACAGGGCTGAATTATTAGCCTACACGGCATTTGAGCTTGGTGACATTGAGTTATGCTTGGTAAAACTGAATGAATTATTGGAGTTTTATAAAGAAAATAAAATCAAAATAGGTTTCGAATATTACGATAAACAAATAAAGAATACTGAATCAGAAATAAAGCGGATAAAAAACTACACATAACACCGGCTATAGTTCATTGCTTCTGACTTTCCTTTCGGAAAGTCCTCGCAAATTTGCTATCCCTGCCTGCCGGCAGGCAGGTTCGGTTTACGGCGGAAAATACTCACAGATTTTCTCGCTATGTGCCAGACCCCACCCTCCCGCTACAAGAAGAGCTACAAGCCCTTAAAGAGGTGCTACGGAAAAGTTAAATTGTTATCTTTGGAATGGTTGTTACGGGATAACAGCAATTAAAAAGGTATCATATCCTGTATAATTAACAGTATATCGACAATAAAAGTTATCATATAACAAGTTAGCACCAATTTGAAAAATGCAAAAACATCCAATAAACGCATATCACGAAAAACTGACTTATAGTCCAGAAATGCTTTATTCGGAATGGAATAAAATAGCGGAAAGATTTGCTGACTTAATTAAAGGTGGATGGGCAAATGAAACTGTGTTGGATTTAATTGATCATATAAAAAATTCAAAGTACTCATCTGAATTTTATCCTGGTTCTTCTTTAGGACGCTTATTAATAAGCAAACCTGAAAATGGAAAACTGAATTATCAAAGAACTTTGAGCGTTGAGACAAAAATGAATGAAAAAGAAATTGTGCTTGAGTATTCAGACTGGGATACAATAAATGACAAAAGCGAAAATCCAGTATTATGGCGGACTGAATGTCAGCCTGAAAATCTGATTGAAAAGTTTGACGAATTTATAAAATGGAATAAAAACTGGTGCTAACAATGTATAACCGCAATTACGGCGGATTCGACTACGTCCGAATCCACTCGGAATTGCTAAAGTCAGTGCCAAACCGAAAATTAACGCATATTAACCCGTAACTGACGGTTATACGAGACCGTTACCCAACATTTGAACAAAACCAACAGAAAACAAAAAATATGAAAAACATTCACTTTATCGGATTTATATTATGGCTAATAGCTTCATTTTTTTGTTTTAAATTATTTACCATTTTATATAATTGGTTCGATACAGGTGGATTGATTTTTAAGATAGTTGTTGTTCTTATTACAGCATTTATTATATTATTAGGATTTTATAAAATTTTGTTGTCTTTTTTGCTTTTAGTAAATAAAAATCACGAAAAATTCAATCTGATTTCAACGACATTCTCTGTAATAGGTTTAATCGGTTTGATAGCTTCCTATTTACATTTTGGATTTGATTACACCATTGATAAAAGCGAGATGTTTAGTCAATCTTTAAGCTTTACATTCGGGTTTTTTTTAGCTATTATTCTATTTAATGGATTTGTTTTGTTTCCAAAATCATTAACTAAATTTAAAAATTAGAAAATGATAAAATCGGAATTAACTATTGAACTTTACAAAGCATTTCGACCATATGTTAAAAAGAAACAGTTATCTGATTATGACAATTCATTTTTAAAAAGAAAAGTGAAAGACGAAAAACTGATTTTGAGCTTATTAAAAAAATATATTGATTTAGAATCTTGTTCAAAAAAACCAAAAAATGAACACGATATTCTTATAATTAATTTTGCTTTGGTGGAATTACCTCTTGTTGGATTAAAATATACCAAACTTTTTAAGGACTATCTGAAAAAAGAGAAACGACATCTGAAAAAAAACGTTGGGTAACAACGTGTATAATTAATTGCTTTGGCAAGTGCTTATCTGGAAAATTCCTTCGGAATTTTCTCTGGCAAGTATTTGTTTACTAAATTAGTTGCTTAACCACGCAACTAACCATACACAAGACCGTTGTGTGCAATTTGAGAAAATGAATAATCTAACAGATGACATAAAAGAAATTGAATTCAAAACAGGGCTAAATTTTAATTTTAACCTTGACAAAGAATTTGAACTAATATCATCAAAATTAAATTTAAAAGAAAAAGAGTCTCTTAAAAATGATTTTGAATTCTTTATAGAAAAGGGGAAATATCTTGTTATAAACACTTTTGGTGGCGGAATTTTATTCTTAAAAGTACCTGAGCGGATTGAAAAAATAAATATTGAATCTCGGACTGACAGAAATGACTTTAAAGCTAGTGTAGTTTTTGAATCGGATTTAAGAAAAGTTGAGAATATTAAATACAAACCAGAAGCTAGCAGAATAGAATCAACAGAATGGACGGTTAAAGCAATATTTCCAAACTTTTTCCAATATAAAAAGGAAATCCAAAAAGCTATTTTGACAGTAATTGGAAAAATTGTCAAGAGAATTTGCGAATATGGACAGACAAACTTTGCATATATGAAAATAGAAAATGAGTTTGAAATTGAATTGCTGATTGATGGAAAAATCGAATCTAAACTGAAAGTAGAACTGAATTAAAAACTGCACACAACACAGTATAAAAATAATTGCGGTTTAGTGCTTAATCAAAGGTCGTTGCGTGTTTGTAACGTCTGATTTTCCTTCGGAAAATCCTCGCATACAAACCCGCAACTATTCTTATACATAAACGTTAGCTACCATATGAAAAACCTGATATTATTAATAATATTTCTACCACTAAATTTACTCGGACAGGATTATTCTAATAAAAACACAGAATATTTTGTAAAGAGATTAACAAAAATGGTTGTAGATTCAAGCTATTCTGATTATAAAACAGGAAAATTGCTTGATAAACCAAAAATTGAATATTGGGTATATGACAACACTACTTCTCATATTATATCACAAGACCCAGATTACTCTGACAATAAAATATATTCAGTTTTTCAAAAAATCTTAAAAAAAGGGAAAGTTTCTGATTTTATAACAATGACAGAAAGTAAAAATCCAAGTATTCGCCTTTATGGGTTTTGGGCTTTAGTCAAAAATAGAAAGTATCGAAAAGCTAAAGAAATTATTAAGAAAGAAGCTGAATATTTTGATGAAGTCTACTGGAATTCTTTAGGCTGTGATGTTTCACCTATTCCTGTGTCTGATTTAATGAGAGAACTGTTAAAAAGAATGAAAAAATACGGTAGCTAACAATGTATTACAACAATTAAATTTTACGATTATAACAGGCTGTTATCACAAATTAAAAAAACAGAAATGGGAGGATTTACAAATCTGATTTATTTTAAAGAATACCTATCTGATAATTCCTTAAGTCGAATAAAAAAACTTATTGAATCGTGCGGTGAATTTGAGTTAGAATATAAATTAGATTATGATTTACAGGTTAAATATAATGGAACGCATTATCCTTTCCGTATTTATTATACTGATGCAGAAGATGACGGAGATTTTGACTCGGTAAGCAAAGCAGAGTTTTTAAAAAAAATTGGATATATTCCAAAATGCTATATTGGATTTATGGCTTGGACTAACCAAAAATTTGGACATAAATTTACTGCAGAATTAATGTCTAAAGTTTTAGATATTGAGAATGGATTAGTTGACTTTTCAGCACCAATTGACCCAAATTATACAAGGGACAAAGAAAAAATAAGACAGTTTGTTACAAAAATTAAGGGAAAAATAATTGAGCTTGAATACGATAATGGAAATAACGGTATTTGGTTTACGCATTTAGTAGATAAAGAGTTTTTAAGGAATTGGCTTGGACATAAAAAATTCTATATTCCAAATTAAAAACCATTAAAATAATCTCAATAATTCATCCCTCTTCCAATCCTGATTCTAAAATCATCCTTGTATCTTTGTGGTTCAGCATACTTTTATGAATAAAAAAGTCATTTTATTAATTTTGGACGGTTGGGGCATCACCCAAAACCCAGAAGTTTCTGCCATTGCCAAAGCCAACACACCCTTTGTAGATTCGCTCTACCATAAATACCCCAATGCCCAACTCCTCACCCACGGGATGAATGTGGGCTTACCCGACGGACAAATGGGCAACAGCGAAGTAGGCCATATGAATTTAGGTGCAGGACGCATTGTCTATCAGGATTTGGCAAAGATTAATTTGGCAGTGAAAAAGGATACTCTAAAAGAAGAGCCAGTCTTAAAAGCAGCCTTTCAGTATGCTAAAGACCACCACAAAAAAGTACATTTTTTGGGCTTGGTCTCTAACGGCGGGGTGCATTCACATATCAGCCATTTAAAAGGATTATTAACCGCTGGAAGCGACGTTGGTGTGCAAAACATGTATGTCCACGCCTTTACCGACGGTCGTGATGTGGACCCAAAAAGTGGCGCTGGGTTTATTCAAGAATTGGAAAAACATCTCGAAAAAACAGGCGGAAAATTAGCTTCGGTGATTGGTCGTTATTTTGCGATGGATCGTGATAAGCGCTGGGAACGTGTAAAAAATGCCTACGATGTATTGGTACACGGAAAGGGAGAAGCCTCGATCAATGCTTCAGAAAGCATCTTAAAAAGTTATGCTAACGGCACCACCGATGAGTTTATTGAGCCCATCGTAATGACCGAAAACGGACAACCCATCGCTACCATTTCAGAAGATGATGTGGTGATCTTTTTCAATTTTAGAACCGATCGTGGTCGCGAACTCACCGAAGTTCTTTCACAAAAGGATTTCCCAGAATTTGGAATGAAAAAATTGCCGTTGTACTATGTTACACTAACCAATTACGACGACACCTTTAAAAATGTAAAAGTGGTGTACGACAAGGAAAATCTTACAGACACCCTTGGCGAAATCATTGCGAAAGCTGGAAAAAAACAAATCCGCATCGCCGAAACAGAGAAATACCCACACGTAACTTTTTTCTTTAATGGCGGTCGCGAGGAGCCTTTTGTCGGTGAAAAACGTATATTGTGTCCTTCACCCAAAGTGGCAACCTACGATTTATACCCACCCATGAGTGCCTATGAAATTCGGGATAAAATCCTGCCCGAAATTGAAGCTCAATCGGCTGACTTTATTTGTTTAAATTTCGCCAATCCAGATATGGTAGGGCATACAGGGGTTATGAAAGCCGCCATAGAAGCCTGCGAAACGGTGGATATTTGTACCGAAGCCATTGTAGAAACTGCCAAGAAAAATGATTATACGGTCATTATCATTGCAGATCACGGAAATAGCGAAACGATGATTAACCCAGATGGATCGCCCAATACGGCGCATACAACCAATCCCGTTCCGTTAATTTTAGTGGATACCAATATTAAATTTATAAAAAATGGCGTTTTAGGTAATATTGCGCCCACCATTTTAAAGTTGATGGGTATTGAACAACCTAAAGCAATGACCGAAAAACCGCTTATTTAAAAAAAATGCTATGAAAAACCTTGTTTATTTATTTACTGTATTACTCATCATTTCTTGTAAAAATGCTTCGGAAAAGGAAGGTGAAACCGATAACGCTTCCGAAGAAATTGCCATGGAATCTAATGCCGACGGACTTAACACCCGTGTTCCCGATGAAGAAGATGGAGGCGAAATGCTCCTCGGAAAAATTAACTGTAAAGGCCTTCAGGAAGAACCCTTTAATGAGTGGTTTGTGGAAAGTTTTAATAACCATACTTTAGATTCTGCCCGTGTGGATAGTATCAAACCATTACTTAAAAACGTTTCCATTAAAGTGTTTATGGGTACTTGGTGTGAGGATAGTCAGCGTGAAATACCTGCCCTTCAGAAAATTCTGGAGGCAGCCGATTATAAAGAAGAGCAAGTGGAAATGATTGCAATGACCCACGATAAGGACACGCCTCAAGGATTGGAAGAGGGATATGAAATAGAATATGTACCATCCATTATTTTCTTTAAAGACGGTGCCGAAATGAACCGTATTGTAGAATACCCTCAGGAAACCCTTGAAAAGGATATGATCAAGATTTTGAGTGGTAAGCCCTACAAACATTACTACGCAGAATAAACTTTAAATTCGGTATTATTCTTCGTATTTTTGCAGCCTTAATGCAACTCCCTTAATGGTAGCTGAAACTTTAACCATAGCAGTAGACTTTGACGGAACGATAGTCGAAGATGAGTATCCAAAAATTGGTAAACCCAATATTTTTGCTTTTGAAACCCTCAAAAAGCTTCAAAATAAAGGGCATCGACTTATTTTATGGACCTATCGTTACGGAAGAGAATTGGATGAAGCTGTGGCGTTTTGTAAAGAAAACGGAATCACCTTTTACGCGGTAAATAAGAGCTTTCCAGAAGAACAGTTTGATCCAAAATACAGCCGAAAAATAAATGCCGATTTATTTATAGACGATAGAAATTTAGGTGGTATGATGGGCTGGGGAGAAATTTATCAGAAATTAATAGGCGGTGATGCGACGCAACTTCAGCAGCCGAAAAAAAAGAAAAGCTGGTTCGGATTTTAAGTTATGATTATACCTAAAACACTAGAAGAAATAGAATTAATGCGGGAAAGCGCTTTGGTCGTTTCCAAAACCTTGGGAATGCTCGCCAAAGAAGTAAAACCTGGCGTTACCACAAACTATCTCGATAAAATTGCCGAAGCATTTATTCGTGAAGAACAAAACGCATTACCGGGGTTTAAAGGATTGTACGATTGTCCTTCTACCCTTTTGTGTAGCGTGAATGAAGCTGTTGTTCACGGATTGCCCACCGATATTCCCTTAAAGGATGGTGATATCGTAGCTATTGATTGTGGTGCTATAAAAAACGAATTTTATGGTGACCATGCCTACACTTTTGAAATTGGCGAAGTAGCACCTGAAACTAAAAAATTGCTCGAAGTAACTAAAGAATCCCTTTATATTGGAATCCGTGAGTTTAAATACGGAAACCGTGTAGGTGATATTGGCTATGCCATTCAGCAGTATTGCGAGTCCTTTGGATATGGTGTGGTGCGAGAATTAGTGGGTCATGGATTGGGTAGAAAACTACACGAAGATCCCGAAGTGCCTAACTACGGAAAACGCGGAAGAGGAAAAAAATTAGTCGAAGGTATGACCATCGCTATTGAGCCTATGATCAATTTAGGTACGTATAAAGTAAAGCAATTAAAAGATGGTTGGACGATTGTTACGCAAGACGGCAAGCCCTCTGCTCATTTTGAACACAACATCGCTTTGGTAAATGGAAAACCCGAATTGCTTTCTACGTTTGGCTATGTTTACGAAGCCCTTGGAATAAAAAGTGACGAGGAAAATGAGTTCCGCCAAAAGGAATTGGTTTTGTAATTTAGTCGTGTGCAAAAACTCTTCAAATTTTTTCTGAATTTATTTCCCAGAACCTTTTTAATTAGAGTTAGTTATTGGGTACGCCCTATTATGGCGTTTTTCTTAAGAGGAAACATATATACAGATCCCATCGACGGAAAATCCTATAGAAAGTTTCTTCCTTACGGCTATGAACATGTTCGCGAAAATGTATTGGCACCAGGGACACTTTCTCTTGAAAGGCATCGTTTGTTTTGGTTATATCTTAAAAATGAAACGAGCTTTTTTTCTGAAAATTTAAAGGTTCTTCACTTTGCCCCTGAGCAAGCCTTTTTGAAGTGTTTCAGAAAATTGAAAAATATTGACTACACGACCACAGACCTCAATTCTCCAATTGCCGATGTAAAAGCAGACATATGCAATCTTCCATTTGAGGACAATGCTTTTGATTTTATCATTTGTAATCATGTCTTGGAACACATTCCAGATGACACCAAAGCGATGCAGGAATTATTTCGGGTGTTAGCGCCTAATGGCACCGCCATTGTTCAAGTACCTTATGATAAAAATCGTGAAGTTACCTTTGAAGACGATTCCATCACAGATCCTAAAGAACGCGCTAAAATTTTTGGACAATACGACCATGTACGGGTGTACGGAATGGATTATTTTGAAAAATTAGCTTCGGTTGGATTTACAGTTGAAGCTGTTGATTATACGGCAACACTTTCAGAAGAAGAAATTGAAAAATACCGTTTGCCTAAAGGCGAATTGGTTCCTGTCTGTAAAAAACTACTCTAAAATACGATTCTTAAAGCCCTCCGTGACAAAAACTTGCGGTTGATGATGGGCATCTATATAGGTTAAATACGCTTCCACTTGGTCTAATTCTGAAAGTAAGGTTTTCGATTTTTTTAATCCCATGGCCATAAAGGCAGTAGCATAGGCATCTGCTTCGGCACAAGTTGCAGCAATGACGGTGGCACTGGTAACATCGCTTTCTTCCGCCTCACCTGTCAAGGGATTGAGGGTATGAACGTATTTTTTCCCAGTAAGGGAGTCGATACGAAATTTTCGATAATTCCCTGAAGATGCCATGCCTTCGTTTTGTAACACAACTGTATGTGTATAGCTTCTATTTTCCAATTCTGAATCTACGGCTTCAATTCCTACAACCCACGGTTTTTGTTTTTCTATGTTTTGTCCTTTAGACAGTAATTCGCCACCTAGTTCAATTAAATAATGGGTCACACCCTGCGATTCCAGATAGCGACCTAAACAGTCAATTCCGTAGCCTTTTGCCACGGCATTAAAATCGAAATAAATTTCAGGAAATTGTTTTTGAATGGTTCCTTCTTGAGTGAGTTTTACTTTTGAAAATCCCACAAACTGCATGAGTGAATCCAAAGTAAGGCTATCCATTTTCTGAAGTGGTTTCGTATCTCCAAATCCGTAAGCATTACGAAGCACCCCTATCGTGGGATCGAAATATCCCTGAGATTGCTTGTGAATTTTTTCAGAAAGTAAAAACACGTCACTAAAAATAGAATCTACCACTACGGTTGCATCGCCTTGGTTTATTTTTGAAATATCACTATTAGGCATATAGGTGCTCACCGACTTATTTACGGCATACACCACAGAGTCAATTCCCCTTTCAGCATCAAAATCTTTCTGCGAATAATATTGAATGGAATAGGTAGTGCCAAAGGCATTTCCCTGTATTATATGAATTTTTTCAGAGGTGACTTCACATCCAAAAAGCAGGACAATGCTTACTATAAAAAGAAGGTTTTTAATCATATCTCTTGAATTCCTTTATAGACCACCGTATAGGGTTCGTCTTTAATAACGGGCTTTCCATAATCTTCACCATACCCTAAGCCAACACCGGCATAATACATTTTTGCTTCAAATTTTAAGGCGTGTTCCTTCATAGTTTGCATAAAAATTGGGTCGTAGCTATGTGCATCTTGTGGGTAACTAATCGCCCGTACTATCACAAAATGAAGCACTTTATCCTTTAAAGCGACAAACTGTGGATTTTTTTTTAGTTTTGAATTCACTCCCAAAAATTCAAACCCTTGCGATTGCAAATCTTCCCCTACGATATTCATCGCGAGATTGTGTAATTCTTGTTCGGTAAGCCGTTGAGACATTATTTAAAGCGAATAAATTTCACCTCCCCAAAAGTGTATGTTGGAATAGCCAAGGATTCCCCAAGTTCAATTTCATACCAAGGGTTTATTGACAAGTCGTTTAAATTTTTAATAATATGCGCACTTTGTGAGGGTGTATTTCCTTGTGCAAAAATAAACAAAATTTCCCCGTTAGCATTCACAGCTTTATCGGCAACCATGATAATATGACCTGGACTCCCTGGATAGATAAGCATATCTCCTACTTCTATTTCTTCAATGGTATTGATCTTCTGCATTTCATTGTAAAGCGAGATCGTTCCAGCGTACATATAAATTAAATCTAAATACTTATAAAAGTTTTCTTTAGAACTGTTTGCGCTAGCCGTTTTATGAAAGGTGACCCTATTTCCACTTACTTTAGGGCGAAAGCCTTCGGCATATTTTTTCCAAGAGCAGTAATGCCCTGAGGTGAAATTGAATCCTATTTCATCTTTTCTGTTTTGGTCCCAAAGGTATTCTGCCCGCAATCGTATCAATACATCGGCACATTGCATAAGTCCATGAGACGGCACCGAAACATCCAAAACGCCCACATGTCCTTTTTGATAAAAGTAAGGATTACCATCATAATTAATCACTTCAGAATCAAAAGACAAAAGCGCATACTGCTGCATGTATTCTGAAAATGAATTTTTTGGATAGGAGGCTCTTTTAAAACCTTCAGGAAGTAAAATTCTTTCCGAAACGGTAGCTCCTTCTTCGTTTATATAACTTGGAGAGGTAATATAACTAAGTCCCATATTTTTAACTTGTTTTCCTTTTTTGGATAAAAGGAAGAAACAACCTATGGCCACTAGTAGTAATAGTCCAAATCTTTTCATTGAAATAAAAACTCCAAAAACAGGATTTTATTTCATAAAAAAAGCCTCGATGAAGAGGCTTTTAAATTTTTATATTTAGTGTTACCCACCAAAATCGTCGAAACGAATATTTTCATCTGGGATACCAAAGTCTTCTCCCATTTTCTGAACAGCTTGGTTCATTAAGGGTGGTCCACAGAAATACAATTCGATATCTTCTGGCGATTCGTGATGATTTAAGTAGTTTTCTATCACACAATTGTGAATAAAGCCTACAAATCCGTCACCAGGTGCATCAATGTTTTCTTTAATCTTCCAGTTATCTTCAGGAAGTGGTTCCGAAAGTGCCATATAGAATTTGAAATTAGGGAAATCTTTCTCTAAGTTTCTGAAGTGATCTATATAGAACAATTCTCTTTTTGAACGTCCTCCATACCAATAAGTAACTTTACGTCCAGTTTTTAGAGTACGGAACAAGTGATATAAATGTGAACGCATAGGTGCCATTCCAGCACCTCCACCTACATAAAGCATTTCAGCTTCAGATTCATTGATGAAGAATTCACCATAAGGACCTGAAATAACCACTTTATCGCCCGGTTTTTGAGCAAAAATATAGGAAGAAGCAATCCCTGGATTTACCTGCATCCATTGATTTTTAGCTCTATCCCAAGGTGGTGTTGCAATACGAACGTTTAGCATAATTTCACGTCCTTCCGCAGGATAAGAAGCCATAGAATAGGCTCTTTCTACCGTTTCGTTATTCTTCATTACCAACGGCCAAAGTCCAAACTTATCCCACTCTGCTTGAAACTTATCTGGAGTTTCATGCTCTTCAGGGTGTGCCGTAATGTCGATGTCACTGTATTTAATTTCGCAAGGAGGAATTTCAATTTGAATATATCCTCCCGCTTTGTAATTCATATCTTCAGGAATCTCTACCACAAACTCTTTTATAAAAGAAGCCACATTGTAGTTACGCACCACCGTAGCATCCCATTTTTTAATTCCGAAAACTTCTTCAGGAATATGAATATTCATATCCTGCTTTACCTTAACTTGACAAGAAAGACGTGCTCCTTCTTTTAATTCTTTACGGGTAAAGTGAGGTGTTTCAGTAGGTAGGGCTTCTCCTCCCCCTTCTAATACGTGACACTCACACTGAATGCAAGTTCCCCCTCCACCACAAGCAGAAGGTAAAAATATTTTTTGACTACCAAGTGTTGAAAGCAAGGTACCTCCTGAAGGAACTTCGATTACCTTTTCATCATTAATGGTAATTTTTACGGGACCCGAAGGAGAAAGCTTTTGCTTTGTGAATAAAAGCAAAGCAACCAATAAAAGGGTTAATACAAGGAAAGCAGCTACCGTTGCTAAAATGACACCTAACGTACTAGCTAAAATCATAGTTTATTCTGTTATAGTTGAAACCTCCACTACTTCATCAATAGCTTCAATGGTTGTATTTGTATTTTCTTCTTTCTGTACAGCCGTTTTTGTTTCGTCTGTTTTAGGCGTATCCTCACCACCCGTTAACATTCCTCCAAAACTCATAAAACCAATCGCCATGAGTCCTGTAATAATAAATGTGATTCCTAGTCCGCGAAGCGGTGCAGGCACATTCGAATATCTAATTTTCTCACGGATAGCGGCAATGGCTAAGATGGCTAAAAACCATCCAATTCCTGAGCTAAAACCATAATTTAAAGCTAAGCCTAAGGTTTCAATATCACGCGATTGCATAAATAAGGATCCACCAAGAATCGCACAGTTTACTGCGATAAGTGGTAAAAAGATCCCTAAAGAGTTATATAATGATGGTGAAAACTTTTCTACCACTATTTCTACTAATTGCACCATGGTTGCAATGGTTGCAATGAACAGAATAAACGAAAGGAAACTTAGGTCGTAATCTGCAAATTCTGGTCCTAACCAGACTAGAGCACCTTCACGAAGGATATACTGATCCAATAACCAGTTAAGTGGTACCGTAACCGTTAACACGAAGATTACCGCAGCCCCTAAACCTACAGCTGTACTTACCTTTTTAGAAACGGCAAGATATGAGCACATCCCTAAGAACGTAGCAAACACCATGTTGTCTACGAAAATCGATTTGAAAAATAATTCTATGTGTTCCATAAATATTTTTATTTAGTAATGAAGTATCGGTTTTAACACCTTACTATTACTATACTAATGTTCTTCAATTAATGCTTTATTTTTACTACGCTGTACCCAAATAATGATTCCTACCACTATTAATGCCATAGGCGAAAGCAACATAAATCCGTTGTTTTCATACCCTATTGCATACAAGCCGGTCTTTTCAATGGGGTCTCCTAATACTTTAAAGCCTAAAAGGGTTCCAGACCCTAAAAGTTCTCTAAAGAAACCTACAATGATAAGAATAACACCATATCCTAATGCGTTTCCAATTCCGTCAAGGAATGAACGCCAAGGGCCATTACCTAAAGCAAATGCTTCAAAACGCCCCATAATGATACAGTTGGTAATAATTAATCCAATAAATACAGAAAGTTCCTTACTAAGCGTATATGCATAGGCTTTCAGAATTTGATCCACAATTATTACCAAAGCAGCTACCACTACTAATTGAACAATAATTCTAATTTTTGAAGGGATTACATTACGCATTAAGGAAATAACCACATTTCCAATTCCCAATACAAAAATTACAGAAATCGCCATTACAATGGACGCCTTAAGCTGCGCTGTAATAGCCAATGCCGAACAAATTCCCAGTACCTGAATGGTAATAGGGTTATTATCTGCTAACGGGTCTAAAATTAATTTGCTATCTTTTTTTGATAATAGTCCCATACTAGTTGTTTTTTAATTTTTGAAAATAAGGAACATAGAGTCTTAAATCACTCTTTAACATTGCGGAAACACCATCACCTGTGATTGTTGCTCCTGCAATAGCATCTACCTCATTATCATCTTTATTATCATTTTTTGGATCGGCATTTCCTTTTGCTGCAGTAATTCCAACGAAGTTATTGTCGGCATCAAAAAGTTTTTCCCCTGTAAAGTCATCCATAAAGAAACGCTCTTTAATATTCGCTCCTAAGCCTGGCGTTTCTCCTTTGTGATCAAAGAATACTCCTTGAACCACCATATCTTCATTTAGCGCTACATATCCCCAAATAGCATCCCACAGCCCTTTACCTCTTATAGGAGCAACGTAGTATGTTTTTCCATCCTTTTCACCTACAAATAGTGGCAAGCGTCTTGAATAAGAAGGATCCTTCGCTAAGTTTTTTTCTTTTTTAATATCAATTAAGTAAGCATTCTCATCTTCGGTTACTTCTCCGTTTTGAATCACCAGCTGCTTTTTAATATATTCGGCAAAGGTTTGTTCTGCCTTTTCAGCGGCAATAAATTCTCTGCTACCTTCTTCATTTTCATTAACACCCATAGCATATAATATGTTCTGCTGAATTTCAATTCGTTCGTTTTCTTTTATAGTGGGTTTTAAACCCTGTGCGATAAAAGCCAATAAAGACCCCACCACAAGTACCATTATTACAGAAAAAATAATGGTATAACTATTTTTATCGGTGTTTATAGCCATGGTTACGCGTTTTTAACTTTTAAACGTTTCATTCTTCTTTTTACATTTCCTTGTACCACATAGTGATCTATAGTGGGTGCAAATACGTTCATTAACAGTATAGCCAACATCACTCCCTCTGGGTATGCAGGGTTAAATACTCTAATTAATACAGATATAAATCCTATTAAGAATCCATAAATCCACTTTCCTTTATTGGTTTGTGAAGCCGTAACAGGATCTGTAGCCATATAAACTATTCCAAAGGCTAATCCTCCAATAAGTAAATGTTGCCAGAATTCGGTATTCATTAAACTGAAAAACTTACTGCTATCAGTAATCCATCCAGCATCTACAACACTATTAAATATAAAGCCCATTGCTAAAGCTCCTAACACTGCCGAAAGCATAATTCTCCAACTCCCAATTTTGGTAAAGATTAGGAAAAGCCCCCCTAATAAAATTAATAAGGTTGAAGTTTCTCCTACAGAACCTGGGATAAAGCCTAAAAACATATCCATGGTGTCAAAATCAAAGGGTTTATTCTGCGCCAAACTTCCTAAAATAGTTTCCCCAGAGATAGCATCTACTTTTGCTCCTTCTGCCATTTGGTTGGCTCTTTCTACGGCACCGTGCACCCAAACTTTATCACCACTCATCCAAGTAGGATACGCAAAGAATAAGAAGGCACGAATGGTAAGTGCTGGGTTTAAGATATTCATTCCTGTACCTCCAAATACTTCTTTACCAATAACAACACCAAAGATTACAGCAATGGTAAGCATCCATAATGGAATATCTACCGGTACAATTAAGGGAACAAGCATTCCAGTTACCAAATATCCTTCTTCTACTTCGTGTCCTTTAATAACCGCGAAAAGGAATTCAACGGCAAGCCCAACTCCATAAGAAACAAGCACCAAAGGANTTANNTTCCAAGCNCCAATTGTAAAGTTTGCCCAGTTCCAAAATTCAGTACTAAAAAACCCGCTTGATACAGGGTCTATTTCACCTAAAGCCAGATAATGTTGGTATCCGGCATTAAAAATCCCGAAGATTAAACACGGAATTAATGCCATAATTACCGTATTCATCGTTCTTTTAAGATCATCTACCACCTTAATGTGAGTTCCGTCGTGGGTAGTCTCATTAGGAGAATATAAAAAGGTGTGCAATGCATTAAATGCAGGCGCCATTTTTTTACCCTTATACTTTTCCTTAAGCGTATGTAATTTTTGCTTCAATCCCATATACTAACTATTTTTCATTTTTTCAAAATGAATAATTATCCAATTTCTTTATACATTAAGTCCAGACCTTCTCTTATAATTTTCTGGTGCGGTTGCTTTGACACACATACAAATTCGGTAAGTGCAAAATCTTCTGGAGCAACTTCATACATTCCTAAGGCTTCCATTTGATCAAGGTCTTTTACCATACAGGCTTTTAGCATTTGTAAAGGAAACATATCCAGCAGGAACACTTCTTCATAATTTCCTGTTACCACAAAAGCACGATGCTCCCCATTGGTATTGGTATCTAAATCATACTTCTTTTTTGGCATCATCCAAGAAAATGTCAATGCTCTTGAAGGTGATATTTTATCGAAAACGGGTTTGTTCCAACCAAATAATTCATAATCGTCCCCTTCAGGAATAATACTAACCGTGTTAGCATAAAATCCTAAATGCCCTTTAGGCGAAATTTGAGTGCCACTAAGAACATCTCCACTAATAATACGTGAGTTATCTTCGGCTAATCCAGAATCATACACAAACGTTGAAACCTCAGCTCCAATTTTTGTAGAGTAATATTTTGGAGTTTTTACACAAGAACCAGCCAATGCAATCACTCGTTCTGCATTAAACTTACCCGTTAACAGTAAATCACCTATAATCACTAAATCTTGAGCGGCAACCGTCCAAACAACTTCCCCTTTATTTACAGGGTTTATTTTTCCAATCTGAGTCCCTACATTTCCTGCTGGATGTGGGCCACTTACTTGATGAATTTCACAGTGGGTCATTCCCTTTAAAGGAGAATTCCCTTTTTTGCCGATAGAAACGTGTACAGAACCTTCAGTCAATTTACTAAGTGCTGTAATGGCGGCTTGTAGCTGCGTTTCCTTCCCTTGAAGCGTAAAATCTAAATCGGCCGCTAAAGGTGCTGTTGTATATCCAGAAACAAATATTGCTTTTGGATTTTGATTTGGATTTGCAATTACATCATAAGGACGTTGTTTTATAAAAGGCCAACAACCTGAAGAAAGTAAAAGTTCTTTTATAACATCAGCCTGAGCCGCATCGGGATTTAAAATTCCAAATTCTTTGAAAGAATCTTGCGGATCTGCTTCAATTAAAATCTCTGTAATTACTCTTTTGGCACCTCGTTCAATTCTCGTTAACGTTCCACTAACTGGAGTAACAAACTTGATAGACTCATCATTTTTTGAATAAAATAAAACGTCACCAGCTTTAATTTTGGCTCCTTCTTTAACAACCATTTTGGGTGTAATGAGGTGGAAATCTTTGGGTCTTATGGCAAAGGTACGTGAGCGGGGTGCTTTGGATAGCGTTTTTGCTGCTTCGCCTTTAAGATTTATAGTAAGACCTTTTTTAATCTTAATGTCTTTGGACATAGGATACTTATATTAAAGTTCTCTTTTGTTTCCCTTCTGAAATAATCCTCAGATTTTGGGACTGCAAATTTATAAATTAAAACATGCATTCCATAATAAAAGCTCATAATTTTACACTTAAGACACCGATAACATTTTCGGAAATAAGTAAGGCACAAAAATTGTTTATATTTATCCACTAAATTTACCGCAATATGCTTCAAAAAACACTTCTGGTGTTATTCACTTTAGGCTTTATAACCAATGTAAAATCGCAAATATTTGAAAAAATTGAGCCATATTACATTCGTACTATTCAATTTACAGGAAACACTCAACAAAGCCAGTTGCCCATTATAAGATTGGGTGAGCGTTTAACCCTCACCTTTGATGATATCAATGGAAATGAAGAGGATTATTACTATAAAATAACACATCACAATTTCGATTGGAGCAAAAGCGACCTCTCCAAAGGAGAATATCTTGATGGTTTTGATGATGTAAGAATTGAAACCTACGAAAATTCATTGAATTCACTTCAACTCTATTCTCATTACATTCTTTCATTTCCAAATAGGGAAACACGTGGAGTTACTAAAAGCGGTAATTATTTACTTAGCATTTACAACGACGATGGTGTCCTAATGTTTACTAGAAAATTTATGGTGGTGGAAGAACAGGTTGCTGTAGGGGTTGAAATTAAAAGATCCAGAAACTTAAAGTTTATAGATACAAAACAATCAGTTCAATTTTCAATCAATTCAAAGGACCAATTATTAATTAATCCTAACCAAAGTTTACACACACTAGTACTTCAAAATAGTAACTTAAAAACGGCGATAACCAATTTAAAACCTCAATATACCATGGGGTCTGAATTAATTTATCGCTATGATCAAGAATCTTCATTTTGGGCAGGTAATGAGTTTTACAATTTCGATAGTAAAGAAGCACGGGCCGCTAACAATGGTATTAGAAGAATTGAACTTACCGATCTTTTTGAGCATTATTTATATACGAATCTTTCTCGAGCCGACAGGCCCTACACCTATTACCCGGATATTAATGGAAATTTTGTTGTTCGGCAATTTAGTGCAGAAAATAGTGATATTGAAGCCGAATATATCCGCATGCATTTTGCGCTTCAATACTACGAAGACATAGGGGACAAAGAACTTCATATTTATGGCAACTTTAATAATTGGACCATTGACGAAAGCACTTATATGCGTTATGATGAAGCAACAGACACCTATAGAAACACTCGTTTATTTAAACAAGGGTTTTATAATTACAGATATGTTTTAGTTGATCGTGATGGTAGTATTGATCAAGGAGCCATTGATGGAAATTATTGGCAAACAGAAAACGATTACACTGTTTTGGTCTATTACAGAGGTCCCGGGCAACGCTACGATAAAATTATTGGAATGGGTAAAGGTAATTCTAGCATCATAACCAACAATTAAATTTTACAAATCATAGACTTACTTCATTAAGGAACTTTTCTTAAATTTACCTTATGAGCAATACTTTACCAGAAAAGCAAACTGGGAGAAAAGCAGCTAAATATCGCGGAGTTAAATGTCTTAACTGTGGCCACCCACTAGATTTAAGCGATGTATATTGCTCCTACTGCGGACAAATAAATTCTACTAAAAAATTATCGCTTGGTGATTTTTTTAAGGAGTTCTTCAGCAGTATTGTAAATTATGATTCTCGTTTACGCTACACATTAAAAGATTTACTTTTTAAACCTGGAACTATTACCAAAAACTATGTGGGAGGTCAACGTTTAAAATACGCTAATCCATTTCGTTTTTTTTTAAGTGTCTCTATTATTTACTTTTTGCTTCAAAGTCTTATTACTACTTTTTCTAGTAATAGCACTTTTGTTAATTTGAATACTAACGACCCCATTGCTATTGAAAAGGATAGTATCATAACATTTAATAATCTCAATATCCCAAATCAAGAGGTCGTCATTCAAGATTCTTTAGATACCAAAAAGGAAAACTTAATTTCTGAAGCAGACACCCTTATAAAAGAAAAAAAGGCACTCCCTTTTAAACCCAAAGAGCCTAAAGAAATTACCTATTATTCCGAAGCAGAATTAGCCAGTATGTCTTTTAGTGATCGTTTGGGCAAACGATTTTCATTGTATAGAGATTTTTATACCGAATACGATATTGCCAATCCCGCTAGGGCTTTAGATAGCTTAAAACATAAAAACAACGGATTTAACAGGTGGTTATATAGCAAAAACTCATCCATTGATAGAGTTAAGGAAAACCCCTTTGGTTTTGCCAATTATATGCTTGGCAAAGTCCCCTTTTTCCTTTTCTTTTTTGCTCCATTTTTTGCGCTTTTCTTTTGGCTTATTTATTCGAAAAAGAAGTATAGTTACATGGAGCATTTAATATTTATCTTTCACATCTTTGGTTTTGTTTTTTTAGGAATGCTCATCCTTCTTCTCCCAGATTTATTAATTGGTGATGAAATATTAACTGGAATATTCTTAACAATCATTGGTCCTATTTACTTTTACAAAGCACTTCGTAATTTTTACAGACAAAATCGGTTTTTTACAATCATAAAATTCTTATTTTTAAATATTGTTTTTAATACAAGTGTCATCATTATTGCAATTTTGTTTTTTGCAATTACAGCTGCAGCCTACTAAATGGTACAACAAGTAACACATAATATTAAAGTTTCGGTAGAAACATATTTTGAAGGCTCTTTCTATAGTGACCAAAAAAAGCAATACGCTTTTTCGTATGAAGTACTTATCGAAAACCAAAGTCAGCACTCTGTACAATTAAAATCTCGATTTTGGCTTATAAAGGACGCCTTAAACGAAACCGAAACTGTGGAAGGAGAAGGTGTCATTGGCGAACAACCCATTATTGAACCCGGCGGAAAACATCAATATAACAGTGGATGTGTTTTGGTTTCTCCTTTTGGGAGTATGCAAGGCTATTACAAAATGAAAACACCTTTTCAGGAAATTGAAGTTTCTATTCCCCTCTTTAAACTGAATGCCTCTTTCGCAATGAATTGAAAGATTTAGATTCCACTAAAAAATATCAAATTTTCAAGTGTCTAAAGTGGTTTAAGTTGTATTGAAAAAATCATTTGGAGTTATCTCAAGATATTCGCAAATTTTACAAAGGGTTGTAAAAGAAATATCTCTTTTTCCTTGCTCAATTCTGCCAAAGTGGATGTTGGTGTCAAGATAGCACTGTAACTGCGTTAAGTTTTTTGAGGTTCTTAACTCTTTTACTCTTTTGGCAAGCCAGAGTAATTTTTCTGTATTTGAAACATTTTCTAACAATGACACTAAGGTCAGTGTGTAAAAACTTTGACACAATTACTGTTGAGTAATTATTTTTTTACTATCTTCAATACATATTAATATAAAAACAACTATAATATGAAAACTATTATTCTTATGGAGAGAGGATTAACGTTTTTTCTTCTCCTTTTCTTTATTAATTCAACAACTATTTTTGCACAAGATTATGATTATTATTATTTAGAAGTAAAAGAAGGTTATGATTTGGGTGAAGTTTCTAAAACAATTACCCCAGATCAAACTCTTATTCTATCTATGGGTAATACCGAAATTGCCACTATATTAAATCAAAAAGTTGTTTTTGATTTTAAAAAAGTAACATCGGTTAGTTTAACACCAAGACTGCTAAGAGTTTATTTATTAGTACTCGAAACAGGAGAAATAGTATCTGATTTAATTTTAAGAGAAGAAATCGAAAAAGTTACTTTGCTAGAAAGTATTGAATTGGCAGATGAACCTGTGCACAATTACGAAAATGATTATATCGAAATATTATATGACAATTTGCCAAATACAGTCTTAGAGCAGATAAAAGGACCACTAGCTTGGACAGTTACACAAGGAGACCCAAATGTCTTAATAGGGGTTATTGATACTAAATTTGATTTAAATCATGAAGATTTACAAAGTCAAATAGTTTTAAACTTAGATGATAACACTTGGGATAATAGGACTCATGGTACTGGGGTAGCTAGTTTGGCTGCAGCAGCAACTAATAATGGTCTTGGTATGGCAAGCATTGGATACAGGTCTAAATTGGTTACAGCCGATTTTTATGGTTCAATGGCCTTAAGAGCCCTGCAAATAGCTCAAATTCCTGGGGTTAAAGTTATTAATTTAAGTGCTCATAGTGGTTGTACTTTTAATCCAGAGGATGATGCAATTTATAGAGACATAGAATTATTATATGACGTTCTTGTTGTTTCATCTGCTGGTAATAGTAGTTATTGTGGACAAACAGGATATCATTATCCAGCTAGTTATGATAGTGTTTTATCTGTAACAGGTGTTGGTCAACGCTATAATATAGGATATAACAATCCTTATTTTTGGGGAAGATCTTGGAAGGATGTTCATGAATTTAGGCCTGATTCTGATCCCACTCATCAATCACAAGTACATAATGACAAAGTAGATGTTAGTGCTCCAGGACATAGATACTTAGCTGCAACGGATGACTATGCCAATTACCCTTTAGGTTATAAAACAGGTACTGGAACTTCGGGAGCATCGCCAATAACAGCTGGCCTCGCCGCTTTAATATTTGCCGCAAACCCTAATCTAACAGCAACACAAGTTAAAGATATTTTAAAAAACACCACAGATGACATTTACTATATTCCCTACAATCAACCCTATTTAGGTTTATTGGGGACAGGTAGAATTAATGCTTTCCGTGCTGTAAAGACTGCTTGGTGTATGGACAATCCAGGAGCAGTAGAACTTGATTTAGCGATGCAGGATTCTAAAAAGGATTATTTTGAAGAACCTAACATTAGCACACCTGTTTTTTGGTACAGTAATGATATCTGGACACGAAACCAAGACGACGGTATATTAATAAAAGAACACGAGAATCCCGAGTACGACCCAAACAATCCTAGCTATGTGTATGTGCAGGTAACCAATAGCAGTTGTGTAGTGAACTCTGGAACAGAAGAGTTAAAACTCTATTGGTCCAAGGCTAATACAGCCCTTACTTGGCCCAATCACTGGGATGGCTCATTGTATATAACAGACCCCGTTACGGGACAAAATGTACTTATGGGAGATGAAGTAGGAACACTTACTATCCCACCCCTTACTCCTGGAGAAAGTGCAGTACTCAAATTTGAATGGTACGTTCCTAATCCCGAGGATTATATAAATATTAATTACAACCCTTGGCATTTTTGCCTCTTGGGAAGGATTGTGACCCCGGAAGACCCAATGACGGTTACAGAAACAGCAGATTTAGCAGCAAACATCTTAAATAACAATAACATTGTTTTGAAAAATACTACAGTGGTAGATATAGTTGCAGATACCCCTGGTACAATTCCCGTAGGTGGGGTGGTAATGGTAGCAAACCCAACCACACAGCAAAAAACATACGAACTACAATTTAGCCCAGAACCCAATGAGCTTGGAAAGGCCATTTATGACGAAGCAGAAGTAACTGCGACACTTGATAATGTTTTGTTTAATGCTTGGGATAGCGGTGGCAAAAACTTACAACAAGCCCAAGAAATAAAGCCCAGTGTTATAAAACTTACCGATAGTATCGCAACCATAGGGAACATAACGCTCAACCCAGGAGAAATGGGAACAGTCTATGTGTCTTTTAATTTTTTAACTAAAGAACTTACCCAAAAAAGAAGGTTTATCTATCATTTAATGCAAAAAGATACGCAAAGCAATGAAATTATTGGCGGTGAAACTTTTGAAATAAGAAAACAAATAAATACCACTTTTGCCGCTAATGCAGGAAATGACGAAGAAGTAAATAAAAACGAAAGTGTTACTATAAATGCAGGAGATATTGGTGAAAATGCTACCTATAACTGGTACGACCCACAAGGAAACCTCATCCATACAGGAACAGACCTTACTATTACTCCCCAAATGACTCAAACTTATAAACTAGAGGTAGTATCAGACATCGATGGTTTTAAAGATTATGATGAGATCACTGTTACAGTTAACCCTTATTTTATAGATACATTAGTCCCCAATCCAGCCTCATCTCAAGTTACCGTTAATTACGAAATAGATGGCAGTTCCTCTGCTTACTTAATGGTGGTTAATACACAAACAGGGTCTAGTGATAATTATATCTTGGATATCACAACAACAAACACATCAATAGATGTAAGCGCCTATGAAACGGGATTGTACAACATCGTCTTGGTATGTGATGGGGAAACGCAAAACGCAAAAACACTTATAAAAAATTAAGCTATGAAAAAGACACTTATATTATTTATACTCCTTTTTTCATTAAAAGGAATAGCCCAAGACCCACAATTGTTTGAGAATACTTGGTATCTTAATAAATTAGTTATTGATAATATAGATTATTTTCCACCAGAAAATGATGAAATAGATGTTGTTTCATTAGAAGTATATCCTTCAAGCTTTGTGACTATAGCTTGCGAGTCTTTAAGTGGTCCTATAGAAGTAATTGACAACAGTAATCTTATTATTAATGAAGTTGTTCTTCTAATAGATGAATGTTTTTTGCAGGAAACTATTGATTTTCAAATTATTTATTTTAATGATTTTTTTCAATTTAATATTTCTCCTCCACATAGTTATATGTACATCATTGAAAGTGATGGAGATAACAAAATCTTAACTTTAACCAATGAGAATGGAGATAAAGCTATTTATGGAAATGAACTACTAAATATCACCGAAACCCAAATAGAAGAAATTAATATTGATTTTTTTCCTAACCCAGTAAAAGAGCTTCTTGTTGTATTGAGCCCAATAGACATACAGAAAATAACTATTTATAATATGCATGGCATTAAAGTAAAGGTTGTAACAAAAAATTTTAATGAAATTGCCATGACAGGTATATCTAGCGGGATATTGCTTGTTGCGGTAGAGACAAAGCAAGGGGTTTTAGTAAAAAAAGTGATAAAAGAATAGCTTGTATAGTATCAGAAAATACCTATTACTACACTGCAAAATGGTATCACCCTTTGCTAAGCTATTAATAGGTTGTTAAAACTAGGCTTACAGAGGTTAGATACTACCTATTGGGTAGTTATGTAGTAGGTAAGGGTACTTAGCCAATGTGGCATAAGCAGTTAACATACTATATATCACTAGGTTATTAACCTATCATGGGGTGGTTCTGGACGTGGTACAGATACTTTATTAAATGGGTAAAGGCAGTTGTACAACTGCCTTTATGTGTTTAATAACCTACTTAGGTCTATTTATTAAGGATATAAGGAGTACTTTACAACCTCCACTAAGGGGTATTACCCCCATCTGTATCTGTATCGTTTACTCCTCCACTATTACTACCAGAGGCTTTATAGTGCTGCTTTAGATCTTCGTAAATACTCGTGGTACCAGGCTCGTTTTGTCCCGCAAGATATTTTACATAACGATAATAGGATATGGCATTATGAAAATTATCGTGGTCTAAGAGTGTTTTGGTATCTCTTAATTTTTCTACCACTCGGTTAAGGTTTCTTAACGGGATTTCCAGTTGCTGCCTTGCTATATAATCGTTGTCAAACTCTACTTTATCAACCGTTCTTGGCAGAGTTTCGGGAGCTTGCTCCATATATGCTTTACATTTATCTACCAGTATTTTGTTACGGTCTGCAATAGAGCCGTATTGTTGTCTCTCTTCTGGACTAAGGTTAACCACTTTGCCGTCCAGTACTTGGTTTAAAGAGTCCACAGCGGCAGTTATCTGGTCTAGTTCTTGTTGGGTAAAGCTTATGCTTAAAAGATTGTCTAATGCCATTTTACTATTTTTTATAATTACTAAAAACTAAATTAATAAAAAAAATTAATGTAATAGCAGTATTTTTTAATGCCTTTCTAGGTTAGTTTTATAATCAAATACCAAACACTAAAACCGAGTAGCACGGCAATACCTAAAAGGCTAAAAAACAGCAACGATTTTTCAAATTGTATACCAAGTTGGGTATTCAAATCTTTCTTATTTTTCAAAAAGTTACAAAGAAGCCTTTGGAAAATTGCCTAGTGAAGAATAACAAAATCAGAATAACGATTTACTATATCCAACTTTATTTTTTTTCCGCCCTGAAGCACATGACAAAAAGCGCAATGTGAATCGTAGGTAAACTGAAAAGGCTTATTAATATCAAAATCTTCAGAGAAATAGACCCCGTCAAAATCTTCTATAAGCGAATCGTTATAACGTTTAATTCGGAAATGATTTTTTGGTAATGTTTTATCGTTTATCAATTCGAAATAAGCACTACTTCCTATCCCTTCCAACTTTTGAAGATTTTCATGAGCCTCAAGAAAAGTTGCTTTTTCAGCATCTGTTGATTTCTTTTTTTGAAAATAATTCTTCAGGTTTTCTTTAAACGCACTACCTTCAAAAGGTTTTACAATGTCATTAAATACCTCAAAAACCTTTCCTAAACCTGCCTTTTCAACATTTCCCACCCCGCTAGGTGTAAATTTTTTATTAAATGCCAATGCCTTCTGAATTCTTTTTTCGGAAGTTCCAGCCAAAATAGTTTCAGTCACAAAACGAGCGCAGTTACTCCCTTTTTTATCAAATGCTCCATACGGGATACTTCCCATATTTTGAAGCGAATCTGCATAGGATTTTGCCTTTTCAAAATCAATAGGCTCACACACCGAAGCTAAAAGCCTACCCTCGCCATGGGTTTTTTGAGGATTTGCTTCCAACCACAAAAGCAATTGATCTAAATTGACAATTTTTTGATGAGCGTCGAATTCTATAGCAAACGGAATTTCTAATTCGGCATCTGTTTTAGCACTTCGAACCCGTCCAAAACCATTAGGGGTAATGTATCGTCCAAAATCATAATAGAGAGCTTCTCCGTTTTCAATGTTGATTAAAACTTGAGCCGCATGACCTGCTTTAATATACTCTTTTGTCCCTAATCCTACCAATGGTAAAAATTTACAAATCCATTCGTCACTCATTTTCACAAAGGTGTCGGGATACGCAAGTACTACTATTTTTCCAGTTCTTTTCAATAGGCAAAATATGTTGTGAACATACAAAAAGAATTACAATAAATCTCATCTCTCAATTTCTTTGGAAACGTAACAAAGGTTACTTCCGCATACCCTTTTATTTTGCTACCTTTGCCGAATATTATAAACATATAAAAACAAACCCATGGGAAAAGGATTTTTTGAAGTTCCTGTAGCTGTAAATGAGCCTGTTAAAAGCTATGCTCCAGGCAGTGCAGAACGTAAAGAAGTTTCAGAAACATATAATAAAATGTACAATAGCACCGTAGAAGTGTCTTTATACATTAACGGAAAAGATATTAAAACGGGTGATACGGGAACTATGTCTCCGCCACACGACCACAAGCATGTGCTAGGAACCTATCACAAAGCCGAAAAAAAGCATGTTGAAGAAGCCATTAGTACTGCCTTGGAAGCTAGAAAAAAATGGTCTGTGATGCCTTGGGAACAACGTGCCGCTATCTTTTTACGCGCTGCCGAACTCCTTGCGGGTCCTTATCGTGCCAAGATTAATGCGGCTACGATGTTAGCACAGTCAAAGACCATTCATCAAGCGGAAATTGATGCCGCTTGTGAGTTAATAGACTTCCTCCGATTCAATGTTCAGTTTATGACTGAAATTTATGCAGAGCAACCAGAATCCACTTCGGATGCTTGGAATCGGCTAGAATACCGACCTTTGGAAGGATTTATCTATGCCATTACACCGTTCAATTTTACGGCAATTGCAGCCAATCTTCCAGCAAGTGCTGCGATGTTAGGTAATGTAGTAGTGTGGAAGCCAAGTGATAGCCAAATATATTCTGCTAAAGTAATCATGGATGTATTTAAAGAAGCAGGAGTGCCTGCTGGTGTCATAAATGTAGTGATGGGTGACCCTGTTATGATTACAGATACCTTACTTGCGAGTCCTGACTTTAGCGGTATTCATTTTACAGGTTCTACGCATGTATTTAAAGATATTTGGCAAAAAATTGGAACCAACATTCACAACTACAAAACCTACCCAAGAATTGTAGGTGAAACTGGTGGAAAAGACTTTATTGTAGCACATAAAACGTCCAATCCTAAGCAAGTGGCTACGGCGATTGCTAGAGGAGCATTTGAATTCCAAGGACAGAAATGTAGTGCAGCAAGTCGTTGTTATATTTCAAAAAGTATTTGGAAGGATGTTGAAAAATACCTTAAGGAGGATGTAGCTTCCTTTAAAATAGGTTCCCCAGAAGATATGAGCAATTTTATAACTGCTGTTATTCATGAAGGATCCTTTGATAAATTAGCGAGCTATATTGATCAAGCTAAAAAAGATAGTGATGCCGAAATTATTGCAGGTGGAAACTATGATAAATCCAAAGGTTATTTTATCGAGCCTACCGTAATAAAAACCAACAATGCAAAATACTCCACCATGTGTACAGAGCTTTTTGGCCCTGTGGTAACCATTTATGTCTTTGAAGATGATGCTTGGGAAGAAACCCTTCACCTTGTAGATGAAACGAGTGAATATGCCCTAACTGGCGCTGTCTTTAGTGAAGATAGATATGCATTAGAAACAGCCGTTAAAATTCTTGAAAATGCCGCTGGAAATTTCTATATAAATGATAAGCCAACAGGAGCTGTTGTAGGACAACAACCTTTTGGTGGAGCAAGAGCAAGTGGCACGAATGACAAGGCCGGTAGTAAATTGAATCTTTATAGATGGCTTTCACCAAGAATGGTAAAGGAAACTTTTGTATCGCCAACAAATTATCGTTATCCGTTTTTAGGGTAAGCAATTTTAATTCATAAAAAAAGCCTGAATAAACATTCAGGCTTTTTTTATTTCTTTTCTTTTCTATTCGTAAAAAATACTTTGTCCTACGTGAGCATGTTGGGAGTTAATTGCACTATTGTCCATATCGACAACCATCACTACTAAGCTTAAGTTTTCAACCACAAAATCTCCTGGCAAGTTATAATTGTAATTTGCTGTGTAGTCCGTAAGTTCAGCAGTATTAGGAATAACATCTCCAAACACATCACTTATAGCAGTACGTAATACATGATTTAATTCAAAATCTATAATTGGATCGCCTAATTGATAATAAGGACTATTTGAGTCATTATTAAAATAGTTGGTTTGATCTCTAATAATACCATCTTCCACAAGGTATACCACTAATTTTCTATCTTGAAGCGAACTTTCAGATGCTACATTTACTTCAACAAATAAGTTTCCATTCTCCGCTTTAGAATCTATACTAATAGCCGTATTTACATTTTCCCCTGCAATATCTAATACTTGTTCTTCAGGAAAATTAAGTGCAGACCCCCAAGTTGTGGTTCTATTTATGCGTCCTGAAGGAAATCCAAACACGCCAAATTCTTGTCTGATAGTTGGCTCAATTGCCAATGCTAAATCATCATTGTTATGAATAGCGACAACACTTTACAGGTATTAACTGTGTATTTTGTCCAGACGGTCACGCTATTGCCAGAACCATACAAAATAACAACCCAGGAAATGTATTTCTTGTCAATATACACGCAGGAGGTTTTGCTGTTCCCAATGGAACTCAGCCAGACTTTAGAACCACAGAGGGTAACGGGATTAGAGCATTTTTTGGTGCTAATTTTTATCCATCTGGTATGATTAACCGTCATCAATTTAATGGAGACTATGTATTAAGTAGAACTGCTTGGACCAGTTCTGCAAATCAAATTCTAGGTCAAAGTTCTTATGTAAACTTGGCAGTGGAAGCAGACATAGATATACAAACAAATGAAATAACAGTTCACGTAGAAGCCTATTATACGGCAAATAGCCCGGTTGGGACAAACAAACTAAATGTTGCGTTACTTCAAAACAACACTTTAGGCCCTCAAACGGGTGGTAATATGGGGAATGAATACGTACATATGCACAGACTTTTAGATATGATTACTGGGCAGTGGGGGGATGATGTAACTCCAACCACTTCTGGAACTTTTATTGATAGAACCTATACCATGACGATTCCGGCAGATCATAATGGTGTTCCCATTAATATCGAAGATCTTGAACTAGTTGTTTTTATGGCCGAAGATAATGCAGAAATTATCAGCGGTAACGGAACATACCCTACCTATTCTAATTTTGAATTTCAAAATGATGTTACGGCAAAATTAATACAGGAAATCCCAAATCAATGTGGTATTGATTTAGCCCCTATTATCGAAATTCAAAATACGGGAGAAAACCCTGTTATGTCGCTGTCTATTGATTATTCAATTAACTCTGGAACGGTTGCGACTTATAATTGGAGTGGAAATTTAACTTCATTACAAACTGAAACTATAGAGTTGCCTGCAATTTCTTATGACCTTCAAGTAGCAAATACGGTAAATGTAACCATAGAAAACGACGACGATAATTCTAACAATACAATTACACAGAGTTTTAATCAAACCTTTGATTTTGCCAATGAAATTCGATTGGTATTGAATACAGATAATCAAGGTTCACAATGTACTTGGGAAATTGTAAACATAGATGGAGATGTTGTTGAAAGCGGAGGTCCTTACGGAAACAATATGGTAATTAATGAAATTTACCCAATGCCAAGTAACTGTTATGTATTCAATTTATACGATTCTGGCGGAAACGGAGGAGGATCTGTTGCCTTGTTAGACATAAATAATGAAGTAATTTATTCATCAAGTGGTAATTATGGAGCTGAGGAATCTGCAAACTTTTCTACTGAAGGATTCTTAGGAATTGGTAGTAACATTTTAGACGGAATAGCGATATATCCAAACCCTGCCAAAACTAACGTTACTATTGCAAATGCTGAAAATGCAAACGTTGTAATCTATGATGTTTTAGGTAAGGTGGTTTATTCTAAGAAAAATATAGCCCTTACACAAGAAGTTGAAGTTTCAAAACTACAAATAGGTACTTACTTCGTAAAAATTGATAAAGAAGGTCAATCGAAAGTAGAAAGATTGATTATTTCAAAATAATTTTTACTATTGAATTAAACAAAAACCCGAGCGTTGCTCGGGTTTTTTATGCTTTCCCTTTAAATTTTAACGGAAGATGAACCACACTTTTTGTTTCAAAAAAGTCTTCTTTAAAATAGTTTTTCAGTTCAAAAATGGTAGCTTTTGGAAAAGAAGCTAATTCTTCTTTTAAGTCGCCTCCCTTTAAATATAAAATTCCATTCTTTAATTCATGGTGACTCTTTTTAGCCACTTTATTTTTTACCCAGCCAGCAAATTCTTCCATTTTCGTCACTGCTCTACTTACAATAAAATCGAAATTGCCTTTCACCATCTCCGCTCTTTGGTTGGTAGCTTTAACATTGTCTAGCTCCAAAGCTTCTATAACAGCTTCAACTACTTTAATTTTTTTTCCTATACTATCTACTAAATGAAATTGACTTTCTGGAAAGAGAATTGCTAATGGAATTCCCGGAAAACCCCCTCCTGTACCTACATCTAGAATGGTTGTACCTGGTTTAAAACTAACCACTTTTGCTATTCCCAAAGAATGCAAGACGTGACGTAAATACAATTCCTCAAAATCTTTTCGTGAAACCACATTAATTTTTTGATTCCAATCTTTATACAAGTCATAAAGCTTTGAAAATCTTTCAATTTGAAGCTCTGTAAGGTCTGGAAAATATTTATGAATTAAGTCCATTGGGATTTATGAATTGCAAAAGTACAGTTTCCTTCATAAATTTAGCATAATGTACACGGGATTTACGTTTAAGATATGTATTTTTACCAACTTAGTAATAAACCTATTTGAAAACCTAATTTATTGTGAGTCATTCATCTATAAAATTTTCCCGAACAGATTCTGCGCAATTTTTCCGTACACTAAATAAAAGAGTTAACAATTACTTCAAAGAAAATAATCTTTCGCGTAATGGTAACTGGAGATTGTATGTTAAAACATTTGTTATGTTTGCGCTATATATAACACCTTATTTTTTATTATTCTTTATTGATATGCCTGGTTGGTTACAACTTATCTTGGCAGTAATTATGGGAGTTGGAATGGCAGGAGTTGGCATGAATGTGATGCATGATGCTAACCACGGAGCCTATTCTTCAAAAAAATGGGTGAATAAAATATTTGGAGGAAGTATTTACATACTCGCGGGAAATGTATACAACTGGCAAGTACAACATAATGTATTACACCACACTTACACCAATATTCACGGACATGATGAAGACCTAGATGCAGGTCGCATTCTGCGTTTTTCAAAGCATATGAAATGGCATCCTTTGCATAAATTTCAGCACTTTTACAGTATTTTCTTATATGGTTTATTAACGATTAACTGGGTTCTAACTTCAGACTTTAAGCAAACCAAGCGTTATTTAGATCAAAAGCTATCCTACGGAAAGCTTCCAACACCATTTAAGCAGTGGAGTACACTTATTATTGCTAAAGTTATATACGCTATCATTTGGTTAGTCATCCCTATACTTTTCTTCAATATTGCTTGGTGGAAAATCTTAATAGGATTTTTTATCATGCATTATGTTGCGGGACTTATACTAAGTGTTGTTTTTCAACTTGCACATGTGGTTGAAGAAGCAAATACTTACTTGCCAGATCCTTCAGGAACTATGAAAAATACTTGGGCGATTCATCAACTTTTTACAACCGTAAATTTTTCGACCAAAAACCCAATTATGAACTGGTTTACTGGTGGTTTAAACCATCAAGTAGAGCACCATATTTTCCCAAATATTAGCCATGTTCATTATACTAAAATTTCTAAAATAGTTAGAAATACAGCCAAAGAATTCAATCTACCCTACTACGAATACGAAACCACTCGCAAAGCTGTAATAGCACATTTTAAACATTTAAAACAAATGGGCGCAAAACCCGCATTATCTGCTTAATTTTATATGAATCCAAAACTTTCCAACCGTGTAAACGAAATGTCAACGTCTGCCACCCTTGCCATGGCAGCCAAAGCACGAGAACTTAAAGAACAAGGAAAAAATATTATTGGACTTAGCTTAGGAGAACCCGATTTCACCATCCCAGAATTTGTAAAAGAAGCTGGAATTAAAGCTATAAAAGATAATTATCATTCGTATAGCCCTGTGGATGGTTACGGCGAATTAAAGCAAGCGATTATTACCAAATTTAAGCGAGATAATAATCTAGTATATAAACCTTCTCAAATTGTAGTCTCAACGGGTGCTAAACAATCCCTAGCAAATCTTGCTCAGGTATTATTAAATGAAGGAGATGAAGTACTTCTCCCTGCTCCTTATTGGGTGAGTTATGCAGATATAAGCAAAGTTGCTGGCGGAGTTCCAGTCGAGATTCCTGCCACTATCGATACCGATTTTAAAATCACCCCGCAAGCGTTGGAAGCAGCTATTACACCTAAAACCAAAATGATGATTTACAGCTCTCCTTGCAATCCAAGTGGATCTGTTTACAGCAGAAAGGAATTAAGAGCATTGGCAGATGTTTTGGTGAAATACCCAGACATTATCATTATAAGCGACGAAATCTACGAGCATATTAATTTTACAGGAGAACATGTTTCTATGGCAGCCTTTGAAGATATGTACAATCGTACCGTTACGGTCAATGGTGTTTCAAAAGCATATTCCATGACGGGTTGGCGTATTGGGTATATTGGTGCTCCAGAGTATATTGCACGTGCATGTAATAAGATGCAGGGCCAAGTAACCAGTGGTGCTAATTGTATTGCCCAAATTGCCACCATTACAGCTTTAGAAAACCCACCAAGTAAAATTCAGTATATGGTGGATGCCTTTAAAGAACGTAGAAAATTAATTTTAGGATTACTTTCTGAAATTCCTGGCTTTAAAACCAATGAACCCGAAGGTGCGTTCTATGTCTTTCCAGATATTTCGTATTACTTCGGTAAGACCTTAAAAGGAAAAACCATTAGTTCTGCGCAAGACTTTGCCATCTTTCTTTTGGAGGAGGCAGGTGTTGCGACGGTAACAGGTGAGGCCTTTGGCGACCCAAATTGCATTCGTATCTCCTATGCCGCTTCGGAAGAAAATATAAAAGAAGCCATGAGCCGAATTAAAAAAGCATTAAGTTAAATATGGCTAAGATTCTCCTTCTCGGTTCGGGTGAATTAGGCAAGGAGTTCGTCATCGCCGCCCAACGCATCGGGCAAACTGTGATTGCAGTGGACAGCTACTCTAATGCTCCTGCTATGCAAGTGGCTCATGCATTTGAAGTTATAAATATGCTTGATGGCAAGGCATTGGATGCTATTGTAGAAAAACACCAACCCGATTTTATTGTTCCAGAAATTGAAGCCATTCGTACTGAACGGTTTTACGATTACGAAAAGCATGGCTATACGGTTGTACCTTCTGCAAAGGCGGCAAATTATACTATGAATAGAAAAGCCATTCGCGATCTGGCTGCCCAAGAATTGAGCTTAAAAACAGCAACGTATCAATATGCAACCTCAGCATCCGAACTAAAAAAAGCCGTTTCTGAAATTGGAATACCGTGTGTGGTAAAACCTTTAATGTCTTCCAGTGGAAAAGGACAAAGCACCATTGCATCTGAAAGCGACCTTGAAAAAGCCTGGAACTACTCCCAAGAAGGTTCCCGAGGCGATGTGGCAGAAGTGATTGTAGAAGCTTTTGTAAACTTCAACTACGAAATAACCTTATTGACAGTCACTCAAAATAACGGTGCTACCCTATTTTGCCCACCCATAGGACATAGACAAGAGCGAGGCGATTACCAAGAAAGTTGGCAACCCGCTACTATGGAGGCGAAACACCTACAAGAAGCTCAAGATATGGCAGCTAAAGTAACCGGAGCCCTTGGAGGAGCAGGTATTTGGGGAGTCGAATTTTTTGTAGGAGATGACGGGGTTTATTTTTCAGAATTATCTCCAAGACCTCATGACACAGGAATGGTGACCTTAGCCAATACGCAAAACTTTAATGAGTTTGAATTACACCTTCGTGCCATTTTAAGTCTTCCTATTCCTGAAATTACTCAGGAACGCATGGGAGCTTCAGCAGTAATTCTTGCAGATGGACATTCTGAAAAACCCTCTTATGAAGGAATAGCTGAAATAGCATCCGCGCCAAAAAGTGATTTCAGAATATTTGGAAAACCCAGTTCCAGACCTTACAGAAGAATGGGCGTTGTAGTCACTTACGATTGGGTTAATGGCGATGTGGAAAAGGTAACACAGCGTGCCAAAGAACTAGCTAAAAAGGTGAAAGTCAATTTGTAATTCTTCAGATTTTCGATAAAAAAATCGATATCTCAAACTTTCTCAGTAATTTTAGTCTGTTGTAAGTCTACACCTTATGAAGATTATAGGATTTCTTTTGCTATTTATCTCTTGCTATGCTTCGGCTCAAGAAACCGAAAAAAAGTTCTCTTTATTTTATGAAAATGACAAATACGAACTTACTCCAGTACATTTTCAGCTAATTGATAGTTTAAGGAGTTTAGAAAATAAATCGCTTTTCGATATACACATTAAAGGCTATACCAATAGTGTTGGTGAAGAGGGCTATAATATGGAACTTTCAAGAAAAAGAGCCGAAAATGTAAAAAAAGAATTACGCGATTTTACCATCATCTCTAGCCAAGGTTTGGGACAACTGGATGGCGAAACAGCAAATAATCGTCGTGTGGATATCTTAATTCACTTAAAGACAGACCATATTCCTGTGGATGGGGAAATTATGGAATTACCGATGGTCGAAGAGGCACAACCTTCTATTGTAAACTTGGTTATTCCCAAAAAAGGAGATAAAGTAACACTACAAGGAATTATGTTTTATCCCGACAGAGATGTCATTATGGATGAAAGTAAAGAAGCCTTAGAAGAACTCGTTTCATTTTTGAAAAAACACCCCAAAGTAAAATTTAAACTCATTGGACATATTTGCTGTGGCGATGATGAACGGCGTTATATTGATTTAAAAAACGTACGCACAGGAAAGGATAACCTTTCGGAAGCCAGAGCACAATCCTTGTACAATTACTTAGCAAAGCACGGCATCGATAAAAGACGCATGCGCTTTATAGGAATGGCCTATCGATATCCAACGGGAAAAGGGGATGAATTTGACCGGAGGGTAGAAATTGAAATTACAAGTGTTGACTAAACACTATCTATTTCTCCAAAAAAACGGGGTAAATAAGATTAATACGGTAAATAACTCTAACCTCCCAATGAGCATTAAAAAGCTTGACCACCACTTTGCTTTTGATGGTAATCCGCTATAATTTTCAACAGGTCCCAAATCCCCCAAAGCGGGACCCACATTTCCTAAAGAGGAAGCTGCGCCACCTAAAGAGGTTTCAAAATCTAACCCCAAAGCAGAAAACACTAAAACACCAACAATAAAGGATAGCATATACAAAATAAAGAAAGCCAGGACATTAAATACAATGGGTTGTTGAACTGCTTTATTATTATATCGAACAGGTAAAATGGCATTGGGATGAAGCGTTCTTTTAAATTCTAAAATTCCATTTTTAATCATAATAAGATGCCTAACAACCTTAATACCTCCAGCAGTTGATCCTGCCGAGCCCCCTAAAAACATGAGTCCGAAAAAGAATATGGTTAAAAAAGGAGTCCAGGTAGTAAAATCGGCGGAGACAAATCCTGTTGTTGTTATTACAGTTAATACTTGAAATAATCCATGTCTAAAGGCATACTCTAAAGATCCCCAAACCATGGGGTCTTGAATGGCAGCAGTATCATGATTGGCAAAAAAGTATATAAAAAATGCAGCTACCATGGTAAGTCCTACAATAAAGGAAGCATATAATTTAAACTCTTCGTCCTTTAGTATTTTTTGAAACTTTCCTTTAAAAGCAAAATAGCTCAGCACAAAATTAGTTCCAGCCAAAAACATAAATATCATAATGATATACTGAATGATGGGTTGGGAATTCCAATAGGCTACACTAGCATTTTTAGTTGAAAACCCACCCGTACTTAAGGTGCTCAGGGAATGATTGATCGCATCAAAAAAGGACATCCCTGCAATCCAAAGCAATAAAGTTTCAGCTAGAGTATAACCTACATAAATAAGCCAAAGTCGTTTTGCCGTATCTGTAATTCTAGGATGCAGTTTATCTCCTCCTGGACCTGGTGCTTCGGCAGCAAAAAGCTGCATTCCCCCTATTCCCAATAAAGGTAAAATAGCGATCGCAAGTACGATGATCCCCATCCCACCAATCCAATGTGTAATACTTCTCCAAAAAAGCACCCCTTTGGGAATAATCTCAATATCATTTAATATAGAAGCCCCAGTGGTTGTAAAGCCACTCATGGTTTCAAAAAAAGCATTGGTAAAACTTGGAATGGCACCTGTAAATACATAAGGAAGTGTTCCCACAAGTGCCATAAAGATCCACCCAAAAGTAACCACGATGTACCCTTCTTTTTTCTGAATTTCCTTTCTATGTTTGCGAGTAACCAACATAATAACCCCTCCTGCTACAATGGCGACCAATGAAGCATAAACCATTTCAGTAAATACACCATCATTATACAGTAAACTCACGAGTGCCGATAAAAGCATAAAGCCTCCATTAACCATGAAGAGAAGCCCCATGAGATGAAAAATAATTCGAAAGTTTATTTTGGAAAAGACACCCATTATGTAAATAGATTTTCCACTTTTTTTATGGATTGTGGAAGACAACACACGACAATTCGGTCACCACTTTGAATTTTAAAATCTCCAAGGGCTATCATACCTTCTCCGTTTCTAATCACACCACCAATAATGGCAGAGCGTGGGAAATTAATTTCTTTAATCAATTTATCACAAACTTGAGAAGTAGTAGAAACCACAAATTCCAAAAGCTCGGCATTCATGTTGTTTAATCGGGTCATGGCTACAATTTCACCTTTTCGAACATATCTAAAAATATGATTTGCCGCCAACAGTTTTTTATTGATTAATGTATCAATGCCTATTGAATGTGAAAGCTGGAAGTAATCCATATTTTCAACCAATGCCATCGTTTTTTTAACCCCTTTAGATTTCGCAACAAGGCATGACATGATGTTGATTTCACTATTCCCCGTTACCGAAATAAAAGCATCCATTTCGGAAATAGATTCTTCTTGAAGCAATTCAACATTTCTACCATCCCCATTAATCACTAAACAATTTGGGATATCATCGGCAATTTCAAAAGCCTTTTCTTTATTGTTTTCAATAAGTTTTACATTAAACTTACTTTTACAAAGGTCAATAGCTGTTTTGCAACCTATATTACTTCCTCCTAAAATCATGACATTTTTAATATCTTCTTTTATTTTACCAGATAGTTTGTAGATATGCTCTACACCTTCTTCGGTGGTAGTAAAATAGACTTGATCTCCTTCCTTAAATTGTGTATCTCCTCTCGGAATTAAGGTATACTGAGTTCCATACCGCTGTATGGCAATAGGAACATAGTTTAATTCTGGATATTGCAACCCTACTTCTCTTACCGTTTTTCCAACAAAAGCAGCGGTTCGGCTTAAATATAAGCCTATCATGGTCAGGGCACCATCTTCAAATTTATAAGTATCATTAAATGCACTTTGATTGAGCAGCAATTCAATTTCATTAGAGGCAAGCGCTTCTGGAGAAATTAATTCATCAATTCCAAACTTGGTAAACCCTACTTCATCTTTGTTATCCAAAAATTCTGTATTCGAAATTCGAGCAATGGTTTGCTTTGCTCCCAATTGCTTTGCCAATACACAACATGTAATATTGGTCGTTTCGCTGGAAGTAACGCCAATAACCAAATCGGTTCGATCTACCTGAGCGTCTTTTAAAACATTGATAGATGTTGCATCCCCGCGAATTACACGAATATCCAAATGGGTATCTGCATACGCAAGAGAATCTCTGTTGGTATCTATTAGGGTGATGTCTTGCGACTCAAAAGAAAGTAGCTTTGCTAAATGAAATCCTACCTCACCGGCACCGGCAATAATAATTTTCATATAAATGAATGTGCAATAAGAGTACAAAGGTACAAAAAAGAAGTATCCTAATGGATTTTAAGACCGTCATTTAAAATCAACTACATGGTATCATTCCATTAAAAAATAGTAGTTTTGCAACCGCATTTATGGAAAAAAAAGTGACACCATATCAAGAATCTTCTTTGAATAAAAAGGAACAAGTTGAACAAATGTTCGATACCATTTCGGAAGAATACGACGGTTTAAATCGGGTAATCTCTTTAGGAACGGATGTTTCCTGGCGAAAAAAAGTGGTCAAATTTGTCCAACAGAAAAATCCCAAATCCATTCTGGATATTGCTACAGGAACCGGTGATTTGGCTTTGCAATTTGCACAGAAAACTGAAGCCGAAAGAATTGTTGGCCTTGATTTATCTGAGGGAATGCTTTCCATTGCAAAAAAGAAAGCATTAAAAAAACCTTCAAACACGAAAGTAGATTTTATAAAAGGAGATAGTGAAAACTTACCATTTGAAGACAATAGCTTTGATGCCATCACAGTTTCTTTTGGAATTCGGAATTTTGAAGATTTAGACAAAGGACTTTCAGAAATATACAGGGTACTTGCACCTAATGGTATTTTTGTGATTTTAGAAACTTCGGTGCCCACGAAATTTCCATGGAAGCAGGGTTATCATATTTACAGTAAAGGAATTTTACCTATTATTGGGAAAGTTTTTTCGAAAGATAAAGTAGCCTATCGTTATTTAAGCGAAAGTGCTTCCGTTTTTCCTCACGGCGAAAAACTAAACAATATTTTAAGAAAAATTGGGTTTATAGAGGTGGAAAATAAGCCACAAACCTTAGGAGTAGCTACCATTTATTTGGCGTCTAAATGATTATGAAGAAACTATTTTTACTATTAGCATTGTGCCTTTTTGCGCAACATATGAACGCGCAATTGTTTAGCAAAGAACGTCTTGCCAACCTAGAAACTTTCGACAACAGATTTCTTACTTGGGGATACTTCTTGGGTTTTAATCAATACGATTTTAAATTTGAGTATGCCAACCAAAATACCGACTTAGACACAGATATAGAAGTTGAAAGCCAGTTAGGTTTTAATGTTGGTCTTATAGGAGATATGCGTATTAATAGATATATGAATCTACGGCTGGAGCCGGGAATCTATTTTACCCAACGCAATTTAATTTTTCCAGGTTTTGAAGAAGAGCTTGATTATTTTAGAGAAGTTAAATCCACTTACATTCACGTTCCTTTATTGCTTAAAGTTTCTACCAAAAGGCTAAATAACATTAAACCATTTGTAGTGGTGGGAATGTCTAGGTCTATCAATTTGGGTAGTAACGAAAAAAATCCGGAGGACAATAACGAAGGACAGTTTAGAATGACTCGAGGAACAAACTATTTCGAATTAGGTTTTGGAATCGACTTGTACTTATTTTATTTCAAATTTACACCTTCTATACGTGGTGTTTTTGCGACAAGTGACGAATTAGTGCGTGATGATGATCCTAATAGTCCATGGACTTCGAATATCGATCAAATGTCTACCCGTGGTATATTCTTAAACTTTACGTTTCAGTAGTTCTTCGGAATTCACTTAACAAAATTCCTGTAGCCGTAGCTACGTTTAAGCTTTCGGCAGCATTATTTTTACTGAAATTGGGTATTGTAATTCTATATTTTGCAAGTTGAAGTATTTCTTCGGAAACTCCATTGGCTTCATTCCCCATTACCAACAAAGCGTTTTTTGGCAACACTTCTGAATATACATCACTTCCATCCATTACGGCTGTATAAATGGGTAATTCTATTTCCTTCAAAATAGGTTTTAAATCTGTATATAATACCGAAACTCTAGCGATAGACCCCATGGTAGCTTGCACCACTTTAGGATTATAGCAATCTACGGTATCCAAAGAACAAATTAGTTGAGAAACTCCAAACCAATCGCAAAGTCTTATAATGGTTCCTAAATTTCCAGGATCCCGAACCGAATCTAACACCAATTGCAATCCTTCCGTTTTTATGGTTGTTTCTGACGGAATTTCGAAAACGGCTAAAACTCCATTAGCATTTTTTAAAGCACTAATTTTATTTAACTCGTCTTCAGAAATAGTTTGAAAGCTTTCTGAAATTTCTGATTTATCTTCAGTGGCAAAGAGCGAATGTAATTTTACGCCTCCAGAAATCAAGTCAGATATAATCTTTTTCCCTTCAGCGATAAAAAGTCCGTGTTTATTTCGGTACTTTTTTTGTTGTAGACTCGTTATTAATTTAATTTCGCTTTTGCTTATCAAAATTATCCTATTTTTGAATTGAGAAATACACACTCTTTGACTCAAACTCTCGCAAAAATATCACTATTTTTAGGAATACTCGTGCTTTTAGGTTCGTGTAATGCCGTTAAACATTTAAAAGATGATGAGCTTTTATTGGAAGAAAATGTGGTGATGATTAATGGCGAAAAGAGCAAAGATGCCGAGGTATATAGTTTAATTTCTCAAAAGCCCAACCCCAGAATTCCCGTATTAGGGATTCCGTTTAGCTTACATATTTATAATCTAGCCGAACCAAAGCCAGACTCCACTTTTCAAGCTTGGTTAAATAGAAAACCCAATCGTGAAAAACGGCTCAACAATTTATTATCTAAAAAGCAAGTCTTGGCGCTGGATAGCAGTAAAATTAAATTTAACGAATGGTTAAAAAGAAATGGTACGGCACCTGTGATTATTGAGGACAAAAGAGCCGAAAAATCCCTTAGGCAAATTAAAAAATATTTTTACAACAAGGGATGGTTTAATGTGGATGGAGATTATACAATTTCAAAAGATTCAACAAAGGAAAAAAGAGGATTTGTAACCTACTCCATTCAAAAAAGAACCCCGTATTTAATCGATTCTATTTCAGAAAAAATAAGTTCTCCCGTGGTGGATTCTCTTTTTCAACGTTCAAAAGGTAGAACATTTATTAAATCGGGCGAGCAATACAATGTGGCCAATTTTGAAAATGAACGCTCCAGAATTACACTTCAGCTGCGCAACTCTGGGCTGTATTATTTTGATCAAGACTATGTAAATTTTGAAGCTGACACAAACAACGTTGGACACAAAGTACATATAGAATATATTATTCCAGACAGGAGAATTCGAAGAGGTGATTCCACCGCGTATGAGCCCTTTAAAGTGCATACCATAAACGAAGTGCGTATTATAACAGACTATAAAACGGCCAACCGGAACAGTGCATTTAAGGATTCTGTACAATATAAAGGGTATAAACTTTTTGGATATGACAAATTAAAATACCGTCCCAAAGCTATTACAGATGCTATTTCCATTAATCCTGGTGGAATTTTTAAAGATATTGATAGAACCTTAACCTATAACCAAATTAGTGAACTTAGAAACTTTAGATATCCCAATATAACCTATCAAGAAGATCCAAGGGATACCACGGGTACAGGCTTGATTACTACCATTCTTTTAACTCCTCGAAAAAAATATACCGTTGGACTCGATTTTGATGCCTACACCTCTACTATTCAACAATTTGGAATTGGATTTAGCAGTAGTTTTTTAATTAGAAATGTGTTTCGTGGAGCTGAAAATTTAGAAATTTCGGCCAGTGGTAGCGTAGGTTCGTCAAAGGATAATGCTGACTCGAGTAGTAAATTTTTCAACACATCCGATGTTGGGTTTGATGTAAAATTGACCTTCCCAACTATTCTTTTCCCTATTAATACTGAAAAGTTCATCCCTAAATACAATTCTCCATTTACTACCATAAGTGCAGGAATTAATGTTCAAAATAATATTGGGTTAGACAGACAAAACATCAACAGTATTTTTAGTTACCGCTGGAAACCTACAACCATTAGGACAAACAGGTTCGATTTGGTGAACTTGCAATATGTAAGAAACCTTAACCCAACAAACTATTTTAATGTATATGTTTCGTCCTATGACAGGTTAAATGAAATTGCCCAAGAAGTTGGATATGACTTTGAAAATGAAGATGAAGCGTTAATTATTCCAAATGAGACTGATATGTTTATAAATGCATTCTTTGCTCCCGGAAACCCATATAACGCCTCCCAAGACCTAATTGATGAAATGACATCTATTGTACAGAGAAAAAATAGACTCTCTGAAAACAATTTGATTTTTGCTTCCAACTTCACATGGACCAGAGATAGTCGCGAAAATATTAACGACAATAGTTTTTCCAGAGTACAATGGAAAGTTGAGTTAGCTGGAAATTTACTATCTGGAATCGCCTCTTTGGCTAACCTTGAAAAGAACGCCGACGGTAATAATGAGCTTCTAGGTGTTGTCTTTTCGCAATATGCCAAATTTGAAACAAGCTATATTAGGCACTGGCAATTGGCTGGTAGTTCCTTACTTGCCGTAAGAGCTTTTGGAGGCATCGCTATCCCATATGGAAATAGTAATTCTATACCCTTTACGCGTAGTTATTTTGCGGGCGGAGCCAATGATAATAGAGGCTGGAGACCTTACGATTTAGGACCAGGAAGCAGTGGTAGTCTTCTCGATTTTAATGAAGCTAATTTTAAATTGGCCTTTAATGCTGAATATCGCTATACCCTACTAGGAAGTTTTAAAGGTGCCTTTTTTGCTGATGCTGGCAACATTTGGAATGTATTTGATGAAATCGAGAGTGAGGCATTTCGTTTTGACGGTATAAAAGACCTAAAAGAAATTGCACTCGCTACTGGATTTGGATTGAGATATGATTTCGGATTTTTCGTAATTCGGTTTGATGTTGGGTTTAAAACACATAATCCAGGAAGAGCCATTGGTGATCGTTGGTTTAAAGAATACAATTTTGCCAATGCTGTTTATAACATAGGTATTAACTATCCGTTCTAAACCATTTTAATTTTTTATTTTTGTTCATTCATAACAAATACTATTATATATGAGCCACCATATTCCCAAAGGCGTTGTTACAGGAAAAAATGTTCAGGAAATTTTTAAACTAGCAAAGCAAAAGCAATTTGCCATGCCAGCAGTAAATGTTGTTGGATCCAATACCATTAATACCGTACTTGAAACAGCAGCAGAATTAAACGCTCCTGTAATGATTCAGTTTTCAAATGGAGGCGCCCAATTTAATGCCGGAAAAGGACTTTCTAACGAACAACAAAAATCTGCTATCGCAGGAGGTATTGCAGGTGCCCACCATATACACGAAATGGCCAAAGCCTATGGCGCAACGGTAATCCTACATACCGACCATTGCGCAAAAAACTTACTGCCATGGGTAGATGGTTTACTTACCGCTAGTGAGGAATATTATAAAAGAACAGGAACTTCGTTGTACAGTTCTCACATGTTAGACCTTTCCGAAGAGCCTATAGAAGAAAACATCGAAATATGTAAAAGATATCTGGAGCGAATGAGCAAAATGGATATGACCTTAGAAATTGAATTAGGAATTACTGGCGGTGAAGAAGATGGCGTAGATAATAGCGATGTGGATAGTTCAAAACTATATACCCAACCCGATGAAGTTGCTTATGCTTATGAAGAACTCATGAAGGTTAGCAATCAATTTACCGTAGCAGCAGCTTTCGGAAATGTACACGGTGTATATAAACCAGGAAATGTAAAATTAACTCCTATTATTCTGAAAAATTCTCAAGAGTATGTTCAGAAAAAGTTTAACACAGGACATAATCCTGTTGATTTTGTTTTCCACGGTGGTAGTGGGTCTACGCTTGAAGAAATTAGAGAAGCTATTGGGTATGGCGTTGTTAAAATGAATATCGACACCGATCTTCAATTTGCATTTACTGAAGGAATTCGCGATTATATGGTAAATAACATAGACTTCTTACGTACTCAAATTGGGAATCCAGATGGGGCCGATGTACCGAACAAAAAATATTACGACCCTAGAAAATGGCTTCGCGAAGGTGAGGTAACTTTCAAAAAACGATTGATTAAGGCTTTTGAAGACCTCAACAACGTAAACACATTATAAAAACAAGACAAACTCCTCTATATGGCTTGGTTTAAAAGAACAAAGAAGGGAATTCAAACTCCTACAGATCAAAAAAAAGATGTCCCAAAAGGGCTATGGTATAAATCTCCAACGGGTAAAATTGTAGATGCTGAAGAATTAGAAAGAAATTTTTATGTAAGTCCAGAAGATGGGTATCATGTTCGCATTGGTAGTAAAGAATATTTCGAAATTCTATTTGATGATAATAAGTTTAAAGAGTTGGATAAAAATTTAGATTCTAAGGATTCCCTAAAATTTGTTGACACAAAAAAATATCCAGATCGTTTAAAAGACGCCCAAGAAAAAACAGGTCTTAAAGATGCAGTTCGTACAGCCGTAGGGAAATCTATGGGAAATGACATTGTAGTTGCATGTATGGATTTTAGTTTTATTGGAGGATCTATGGGAAGTGTGGTAGGTGAAAAAATTGCCCGTGCCGCAGATTACTCCTTAAAAAAGAAACTCCCATTTATCATCATATCAAAAAGTGGTGGTGCCCGTATGATGGAAGCGGCTCTTTCTTTAATGCAATTGGCAAAAACAAGTGCAAAATTAGCGCAGCTTTCCAAGGCAAAAATCCCTTACATTTCTTTATGTACCGACCCCACTACAGGAGGAACAACTGCTTCCTTTGCGATGTTAGGTGATATCAATATAAGTGAACCTGGAGCGCTAATTGGGTTTGCGGGACCCCGTGTAGTAAGAGACACTACCGGAAAGGAACTCCCAGACGGATTTCAAACCGCAGAATTTGTATTGGAACACGGTTTCTTAGATTTTATATCCCACCGTAAAGATTTAAAACGAAATATTAATCTCTACATCGATTTAATTCAAAATCGTCCGCTTAGAGAAAAAGAGCTAGCATAAAAAAACCGCCAGTTGGCGGTTTTTTTTTATGTTTATAGTATCTGTTCTTAGTTTCCTAATATAATGGGGAACTCTTGTCCTTCAAAAATAATGGTCGCAAAAGGGTCACAAACTCCATTTCCAAAGTCTAGAATACCTGTAAGACCTTCTTGAGAGACGGTAATTTTTCCGCTTACAAAATACAAGCAACTTGCCTTACGAACCAAGGTTTGTGTCACCACACCCGTTCTACTAAAGCCATTACTTAAATCGGTTTGCCAATTCCCTTCAATATGGAATACATTATCTGTCCAAGTTCCACTACCAACACCTTCTACCCATTCTGCAATTCGTTGCGCAGTACGAGTTCCCGTAATGGTGGTTCCAGTAAACGATACGGTAATATCTTCATTGATGGTAGACTGTGGATTTCCGTCATTGTTTTCAATATCTCGTGTAATGGTTCCTCCTCCTTCTACTCCATTACTGTTATAGGTAAAATCTTCGTATTCGTAATTTATGGTTCGTACACCCGCTAAAATAGGACCATAGCTCATATTAATTTTTCCAGAAACAATGGCACCGTTTAATAGTTGGCAACTTGTCCCAAAATCAACTACAATAGTTCCACTGCCTTCACCCCCACCAGTTAGGGTAAACGAGACGCAATTGGAGAAATAAGAGTTAGGCATACGTCCTGGTTCTTCGTATTGCACATAGGCACTTTCGGCAATATTCTGGGAACCCTCTACTATGACATCGGTTTTAGCAGCATAGGTTGTACTCTCTTGAGAAAAATTTATTACATCTGGATCGTTTGAATCATCATCTTTCTTACACGAGGTAAGTAATATAAGCACTGAAGCAAAAGAAAGTAGGGCAATTTTCTTTAGTAGGGTTTTCATAGTGATTGTTTTTAATAATAAACATTAGCAATTATAACGTAAAAGTAAGTAAATACGTATTTATGGCTGTAAAATTAAAGAAAAGGAGTAGGCAACCCTACTCCTTTTAAAAAAACTATTAACCAAGTTATTAAGGTAAAATAATAATAAATTCTTCACCATTAATTGTTAATACAGCCAAATTATCACAGGTACCATCCCCAAAATCCAATAAGCCTTGACCATTATTTCTAGTTATTTCTATAACCCCACTCACAAAATGGTCACAAGTAACTTCTCTTCGCAATGCTTCTGTTACCACTGCTTGATGTGTGAATCCGGTACTAAATTCTATGTCACGATCTCCTGTAATAGAAAACACATTGTCTAACCAGGTGCCACTACCAACACCTTCAATCCATTCGGCTACTCGTGTACCTTGCACTTGTGCTACGGTTCCATTTTGGAACGTCACTTCAATTGCTAAATTAACTGTAGACTGTGGATTGCCTTGGGCATTATTTCTTTCACGGTAGATGGTTCCACCCCCATCTACTCCTTTATTATTATAGGTAAAATCATCAAAAGTTACAGTAATAGTCCGTGTTCCAGCTACAATTTCACTATACGTTAAATTTACAATTCCAGAGACAAATGCTCCATTGTTTAATTGGCAACCAAGTCCAAAATCTAGGGTTACAAAAGTGACTCCATTTTGTGGTGAAATGGTAATAGTAACGCAGTCTGTAAATAAGCTAGCATTTCGTCCGGCTTCTTCTTCAATTTCGGCGTATGCCATTTCTAGTACATTAAATACATCGTTAGAAACACCATCTGCCTCAGTACTTTGTTTAGACTCCTCAGCGGTTAATGATGCCGTTTCATTTTCTTCAGTTTGTGAATCCTCTTTACTACATCCGGTTAAAAGAAATCCAGTTGTAAAAAGAGCAATTAATCCAACTTTTAAAAGTTTTGGTTTCATAATATTGTTGTTTTGAGTTTCAGTTCTATGACTTGGCAACTTTGTAAAAGTTTAATTTTATGTTAATTAAAATGAAAATCCATAGTTTCCTTGCAGGAATTTTGAAAAGAACTATCTTTGCACGCTGATTCACTTAAAACGAATCGCATACATAAAAATCATTTAAAATAATATTGGCATGTATTTAACATCAGAAAAGAAACAAGAAATTTTCAAAAAACACGGTAAAGGCGCTAATGACACAGGTTCTGCCGAAGGTCAAATCGCTTTATTTACACATCGTATCGATCACTTAACCCAACACCTTAAAAACAACCACAAGGACTACAACACAGAGCGTTCTTTGGTAAAATTGGTAGGGAAGCGTCGTTCTTTATTAGATTATTTAATGAAGAAAGATATCTTGAGATACCGTGCAATTGTTAAAGAATTAGGATTACGTAAGTAATACATTTAAGGGGCTTTATGCCCCTTTTTACTTTTCAGAAGGAATTCTGAAAGACTTTTTTTGAAATAGAAAAAGCTACCCTTAGTTTTTCATTGGTCAAACCACAACAACACAACAACACGGCTGAAAAACAGCCAAAAGACCATTAATAACCGTACCCTGGTGCAATTTTGCTTCAGCGTACTAATGAAAAACAAAAAATGATACCTAAAGTATTTAAAGAGGTCATAGACCTTGGCGACGGGCGACAAATTACGCTCGAAACCGGAAAATTAGCAAAACAAGCCCACGGGTCTGTGGTTGTGCAATCTGGTAAATGTATGCTATTGTGTACCGTAGTTTCTAACTACCACCAGAGTGACGTAGATTTTTTACCCCTAACGGTAGACTATCGCGAAAAATTTGCAGCCGCAGGACGTTATCCAGGCGGTTTCTTTAAAAGAGAAGCACGTCCAAGTGATGGCGAAGTACTAACGATGCGCCTAGTGGATCGTGTATTACGTCCATTATTCCCAAAAGATTATCACGCCGAAACACAAGTGATGATTCAGTTAATGTCTCATGACGACGATGTCATGCCAGATGCTATGGCAGGTTTAGCCGCTTCTGCAGCCATTCAATTATCCGATTTTCCTTTCGAATGTCCTATTTCTGAAGTAAGAGTAGGTCGTGTGGATGGAAAATTCATCATTAATCCTTCTCGTACACAACTTGAGCAAAGTGACATCGATATGGTGATTGGAGCTTCTGCCGACTCTGTGATGATGGTAGAAGGTGAGATGAAGGAGATTAGCGAAGAAGAAATGACCGAGGCTATTAAAGCTGCGCACGAAGCCATTAAAATTCAGTGTGAGGCACAAGTTCGTTTGGCAGAAGCCTTTGGTAAAAAACCCACCCGCGAATATGAACCAGAAGTTGAGGATGAAGATTTGGCTAAGAAAATTCACGATATGGTGTATGATAAAACCTATGCTATTGCCAAAGCAGGTTCTTCAAAGCACGAAAGAGGACAAGCGTTTAGTAACATAAAAGAAGAAGTTTTCAATTCTTTTTCGGAAGAAGAGCAAGCAGAATTGGGAAAACTCATTCATAAGTATGTTGCCAAAGCTGAAAAAGAAGCGATTCGTGATTTAACCTTAAACGAAGGCTTACGTCTTGATGGAAGAAAAACAACCGACATTCGTCCTATCTGGTGTGAGGTAGATTATTTACCCTCAACACACGGTTCGGCTATCTTTACTCGTGGGGAAACACAAGCCTTGGCTACCGTAACCCTAGGAACTTCTAGAGAATCTAACCAAATAGATATGCCTTCTTTTGAAGGAGAAGAGACTTTCTACCTTCACTATAACTTCCCTCCTTTTTCTACGGGAGAAGCACGACCTATTCGTGGGACATCACGTAGAGAAGTAGGACACGGAAACTTGGCACAAAGAGCGTTAAAAGGAATGATTCCTGAGGATTGCCCTTATACGGTGCGTGTGGTTTCAGAAGTATTAGAAAGTAACGGTTCGTCTTCTATGGCAACGGTTTGTAGTGGTACTATGGCGTTGATGGATGCGGGAGTACAAATGAAAAAACCAGTATCGGGTATTGCGATGGGATTAATTTCTGGTGGCGATAGCGGAAAATATGCAGTATTGTCTGATATCTTAGGGGATGAAGATCACTTAGGCGATATGGACTTTAAAGTAACCGGTACGGCCGATGGAATTACCGCTTGCCAAATGGATATTAAAGTAAAAGGACTATCGTACGAGATTTTGGTAAAAGCATTAAAGCAAGCACGAGATGGACGTCTGCATATCTTAGATAAGTTGACCGAAACCATTGCAGCACCTAATGCCGATGTAAAACCTCACGCACCAAAAATGATTACGGTCACGATTCCTAATGAATATATTGGTGCCCTAATTGGTCCTGGTGGAAAAGTGATTCAAGAGCTTCAAAAAGCGACGAAAACTACGATTGTAATTAATGAAGACCCTGTTACCGAAGAAGGTATTGTGGAAATCTTAGGAACCAATCAAGAAGGGATTGATGCGGTATTAGCGAAAATAGATTCGTTAACCTTTAAACCCGAAGTAGGTAGCGTGTACGAAGTAAAAGTGATAAAAATGCTTGACTTTGGAGCCGTGGTAGAATATATGGATGCGCCAGGAAACGAAGTGTTATTACACGTATCTGAATTAGCTTGGGAACGCACCGAAAACGTAAGCGATGTGGTAAACATGGGCGATGTTTTTGATGTAAAATACTTTGGTGTAGACCCAAGAACTAAAAAGGACAAAGTATCTCGTAAAGCTTTATTGCCAAAGCCCGAAGGCTATGTAGAACGCCCAAAGCGTGACGACAAACGCTCTGGCGGTAGAGACAACAGAGGTCGCGACAATAGAAACCGTGACAGCAGAGATAAAAAGAGAGATTAACAAAAATGTTACCCTGAGCTGTCACACTGAGCTGTCACACTGAGCCTGCCTGTCCTGAGCTTGTCGAAGGGTCGAAGTGCAGTCGAAGGGTCTCTATAAAAACAAAACGCCTCTTAACCTTAAGGGGCGTTTTTTATTTAAAAATTTACTAAAACAGGAAAAATCCTGTCTATTCCCAAGAAAAATCCTGTGTAAAAAAGGGATAAATACCCCTTGACTTATTTATAATAATATTAAAAATTGCCCTATTGTTTAATCCATAAAATTATAATAGAATGGCAAATTTTCATGAAAACAGCCTTAATCAATTGCTAGATGAGGCTTTTGTAACTACGAGTCTTACCAATGTAAATGCGCTTATAGACGGTTTACCACAAAACTCGCTTAATCCAGAGCAACAAGCCCGTTTAAGCAGTATTAATGTAGATAACAAGCGCTTTGCAGAGCGTGTCCTTACCGTCATGCAAGGCAGTGGCGCTGTTATTTTACCCAACTTTTTTAGCGATGCCAACCTTAGTAACGATTTGGGGGTGTTTGAGCAGCTAGAAACACTAGAAAACCGTTTGCAAGTAGCCTTAGGGCGTGTAAGCGACCTTAAACGCATTGCAGGGCACGAAGCCTATGCCACCGCCAATGGCGTGTACAACATTTATAAAATGGCTGCACTAGGGGGTATACCACAGGCAGAAGAAGACTATGAGTTTATGAAGGAACGCTACGAAGGGCAAGGCGGGAATAACAAACCCGACGAACCAGAAGACGGTATCTAAATGCTGTACCAAACTACAAGAAGCCCCGCTATGGGGCTCTTTTTGCGCCAAATGCACACAAAGAAGTAAACAAAATTTTTAGTAAAAGCAATAAAATGTTGATAGACTATCAAAAAACTGTTTAAAAACTAAATAGAACTTTGATATAATATCAAAGAACTGTTTAACAACTAAACAAAATATTGATAAAACATCAAAAGTTTGTTTATAAAGTTCAATAGAATATTGATAGACTATCAAAAAACTGTTTAAAAACTAAACAGAATATTGATAAAGTATCAAAAGTTTGTTTAAAATACTAAACAAAATTTTTAATCTACGCTTATGAAAACACCTAGAACCCCTATAGCTACTTGCCCAGACGTGGGTAAGGTAATACGCACCCATATAAAAAAAAGAAGAATATCAAAAGCTGCTTTATCACGTAACGTAAATCATAGCCACCAAGCGTTGTACTCTATTTTACAAAGGCCTAGCCTGCAGTTGCAAACACTTTGGGAGTTATGTGTGGCGATGCGGCACAATTTTCTGTTAGACCTCGCGGCACAACTGCCGGCAGACTTTACCACCCACGCCCCAGACAACACCCTTGCCTTGCAAGAAGCACTAGAACAATTAAAAGAAGAAAATAAATTACTTAACGCACAATTAGCCACGCTTAAAGAGGTGATGCGTAAAGGGTGATTTAACTATGAATCTTAACACACTAGTTGTTTTTAAATAGATTTTATATTTTTATAAAACTATGACGACAATTTCTCTAGAACCCTTTACCCATAAAGCAAAAAGTTGCGTGGCAATAAAATTTCCCTATAGTTTTGAAACAAAGGAATACATTAAACAATTTGAGGGTGTTTATTGGACCAAAACCTATCGCACCTTTTATTTGTTTTATGACGAAGTTCGGCTTAAAAATTTTAAGAAGCACCTCAAGCAAGGAGGGTTACAGGTGTTAGAAGACGAGCCCAAAAACACTAGCCAAATCCAGAAAGGGAAGCAATATAAGCTTCCCCCCTTAACCCCAGATAAAACCAAGATTTATAGACATTTTTTAGATTTTTTAAAAGGAAAACGATTTAGTAAAAGCACCATTGCCACCTATAGTAATTTTGTATTGGACTTTTTACGATTTACAGAAGACAAACCCGCCGAAAAATTGAACGAAAATGATGTGCGTTTATATATACAATGGGCGGTTGGCAAATTAAACTATAGTATAAGCACTCATAGACAAATGGTAAGTGGGTTACGGCATTTTGCCTATTTCTATCCTGCATGTGTCATAAATGCCGAAAAAATACATATGCCTAAAAAGGATAAAAAACTGCCGGTAGTTTTAAGTATACAAGAAGTGTTAAATCTTATTAGTTCTACAAAAAACTTAAAACATAGAGTGGCAATTGCTATGCTGTATGGTTCTGGACTGCGTATTGGGGAATTAATAAATCTAGAATTAAGTAATTTTGATTTTCCTAGAAAACAGCTTCACATTAAAAATGGGAAAGGACGCAAAGCAAGATACACTACCATTGCCGAAGCTATATTTCCTCTATTAAAAAACTATCATCAAACATATAAGCCAAAGAAGTATTTTTTAGAAAACCCCAAAGGAGGTAAATATAGTGCAGAATCTATAAGAGCATTTTTAAAAAGAAATGCACAAAATGCTGGTATTACAAAAGTTGTAACACCCCATGTTCTAAGGCATAGTTATGCCACTCATTTACTTGAGCAAGGTATTGATATTAGATATATTCAAGAATTATTGGGACATAGTAGACCCGAAACTACCATGATTTATACGCACGTGTCGCGAAAAGATTTACAGGAAATAAATAGCCCTCTTGATTTAGCAATAAAAAATTTATCTTTACGGGATAACAGTAATAAAAAAGTTATGATATCCTGACTCAGTTACGGGATATCAGTAATAAATGAAACGATATAACAAGTTGTAACACATTTGAGAAAAAATGAGAATTCTAAATTACATAGCGATTTTAATCCTTTCTATTATCTTTACTTCATTCCAAATAACGGAATCTAAAGTGTCGGATTTTTTATTTCAAAAATGGATTTACGAGGATTATCAAAACGGAAATTTGATTTATGAAAGTAAACGGAATTTTAAAAAAGATAAGCCTGGAATCGAATTTAAAGAAAACGGAGCTATCACTCGCAAACAAAATTCTGGTTGGTGCGGAACACCACCGATTGTATATGAAACAGTTTATGGAACTTGGAAAAATGTTTCTGACTCTTTACTCGAAATCGAATATAAAGATTGGAGCGGATTAAGAAAGGACACTCTACAAATAATAGAGCTCACAAAATCCAAACTGACATTAAAACCGATTTATACACTAAAAAAAGAATAAACAAACGTGTTACAACAACGGCTATAGTTTATGGCGGTAGTTGGTTAAGAATATTGATTTTCCTACAAAAAAGACTAAATTGTAACGGCGGATAAAAAAGCGAGCGCGGCGCCAACCCTGCTGATTCTCACGCGGGCGAGCCCGCTGCCAGCTTTTGCGACGTTGCCACAATGCGCTCACGCCACGGCCGAGCGCCGGCCGCGAAGACCGCCACAAACCATAGCCAAGACCGTTATGTAGTATTTCAAAAAATGCTAGAATTATTGACAAAATATTGGATTGAATTAGATACAACGGATAATTCTTGGAAAATGATAGGTGTTACCGCCTTTACTGAGGAAGATGCTTTAAACCTGATTAAAAAATATATTTCTAATGACAAAAATTGGAAAATTGTAAATATCAAAAAAGATATATCAATTTCCGAATTAGATCATAACCATATAATTCCAAACATTGGAATTCCAGAAGTGCGCGGAATTTGGTATCCGAAAGTTCAATAGCTAAAAACACTACATAACATCGGCTATCCCCAAGCGGGTATTTAGGTAAAAGAAAAATAGTAACTTTATAAAAAATAGTAAACTACTCCGACAAAACCACGGTGGCGGCACCCACCTACGCTGATTCGCACGCTGCTTTGCAGCTGCCGATGCTCGGCCGAATCAGCCGCCCAGTCGCCGCCTGGGGATAGCCGGAGACGTTGTACATAATGCGGAAAAAATGATAGTCCGACCACATAAAATATTGCTGATTAAGAAAAATTTTATCGAATTTTCATTCAATGAGGACGAAGATGACGATGTAGAAATAATACCCAATTTTGAGAAATTTAAAACTCTGAATTCAGCAGAACAGTATTTCCTTGCAGACAACTATAACTGGGACGATGGACCAATTGTATTGGACTGGATAATTGACAGTCCAAAATGTGACAAAGGAACTGCTTCATTAATATTTTGGAGAGCGGAACCTGACTTCTATTTTGACTATACAGCGGAAACAATCGAAGACTATGAAAAACCTGTTTGGAATTTATTGCAAAAGATTGTGAAAAAATTTAGGGAAAACGGATTTAATAATAGTAAACTCAAATTTGACCCAATAGCAGAAGGATATAAAACTGACTGGAAAACTGAATTGGATATTTGGGAAATTCCAGCTGAATTAAAAATAACAACGAAAGGAAAAAAACCGTTCGTATTTGGACTTTGAAAAATGGAAAAAGCACTATGTACAACAATGTATTATATTAATTAACTCATATAACCCTTATAAATAAAGGGCTTAAAAAGATTATTTAAAAAAAGGTACAACATAGGTATAACATTTTAACCTAAAATTTGAAGAGATCTAAAAGCATAAAAAAACCGCTTCTAAATTAATAGAAACGGTTTTTAATATGTATTTAAACTTAAAGTTATTAAGCTGCCGTACCAGAGCCTAAATACACACTATTCGATACTTGTGTACCATCAGCAGAAACAAACGCCATAAATAGCTCTACTGTGTCTCCTGCATAGGTATTCGGTATAGTAATTACTTGAGAACCTACAGTTCTATCAGCACCATCAAGAATTGATACAGATTCTTTTTTACTTGGATTGTAAACTAATACCATCGCTTTATCGGTTGCGTTTGCATTACCTTCTGCCGAGTTATCATCCCAATCAAAAGTTACTTGTCCTGGTGTTGCTAAATCGGTTGAACCATTTAAAACACTAGACAAAGAACCTCTACTCAATAAAGCTAAAGAATAATCGATTGTAAAGTTAGGTGCGATACCTCCTACTGCATTATTTAATACATAAGACATTGCAGCATTAAATTCTGTTTTCTTAACAGCAAAAGCCTTATATCCAACTTTAATAAAATCGCTTGTCGCTTGAAGATATTCCAATGTAATAGTAAACTTATTACGTTGATTTACCTGTCCTTCTGTTCGTGGATTCGCCACGCTTGCTGGCTTGATTCTGATGTAGTCAATACCTTTCCAACTACCGCCAATAATACTACCTACCTTTCCGGATAGACTTCCTAAAATACCTTGTGGAATTTTTCCCATTTTTATAACAATTTAAAATTAATACTTGTTCGGACTTGGTACGGACTTGATATTGCTTTTAAACCTTTTTTACATTACTAATATAACGAGAATTATGCCATTTTGTTACTGTTTTAGGCTTGTCTGATGCCTTTGCGTTAAGCTTCTTTTGTTTGCATTAGTTTGAAACAATTACGGATGTATGCGACCTTTAAAACTGCCATTTTATCAATGACATTTTGTAGCTCTTTTTCCTTTTTACTGATAACCTCAACCGCTTTTATGTGTTTTTGCATCTGGTCGCTGACATTATGAGAAGATTTGATGCCATTTTTAAGCGTATTTCTGCAATCATCTACAGAAATAAACGGAATAACACTACCTTTTAAATAATAAGCGTAAAAACCGCCAATTTGCATCATCATAGATAAGTGAAAAAGCGTGTTTTTTTCTGCTTCCGTATTTGTGATTACTACAAAACAGTTAGGACAAGGGTTTGAGAGCGGCTTTCCGCTGTTAAGCCCTTTGTTTAGGATAAAAAAATGAGGGTTCGAGTAGGTTCTTCCGATTTGGTGGGTTTTCATTTCAAAATAAGACATAGCTATCCAATTAAAAGTTCGCTACGCTCACACATATTTTTTTTGAAAATGAAAAAGAAAAAAATTAAAAAAAGAAAGCCTTCCGCTTTGTGGCGAGGGAAAGGCTGTCAAGCTTTTTTTAAAAAAGTTTTTTAGGAATATTATTGAAATTGAAACTGCTTTAATTTAAATGAAAAGTTGCTTTAAAACTGTAATAAAAAGTTTTTTAAAAAACCGTAGGCTTGAGCTTTATAGCCTTATAGCGTGGGCTGTAGGTAGCCACATATATTTGCTATCTTTTATTAATTTAATGTTATACCTGCCAATATAACTATAATAACAAGCATTATAATTGTGAAAAGTTTAGTGCCAAAAGAATCATCACCTTCAGGATTTTCGATTTTATTACCGTTTTTATCTAAATCGTGAGGAAAGAATAAATCGAATAAATTTTCAAACATTTGTTTCATACTATAAATATAACTTTTCTGGGGAATTAACACTTAAAAAAATAGGTTTTAGTATCGTATTGAGCGTTGGATGAAGCGTTTGTATGGGTAGCGTTTTAAATAGTTGTTTGATAAAACAGCATTTAAACAAGCTACTTATACAGGACTTCTAGACAATAGCTTATTGCTTTTTTGAGGTACGATAAAAAGTAATGTGCTATGGCGTATTACTATACTTTATAAACCTATTTTTTTATAACCGCTGACTTGGGTGGTGGGGAAAAGTGGATTTTATGAAAAACAAAAAACTAAAAGAATTGTTTACAACTTTGTTTAGAAATTATATAATTAAAAATACAATTTAATTTAATTTTTATATATTTGCAGAATAAAAAATATCTCTGCGCCAACAGAGATACTAAATTTTCGGTCGTACCGATAATAAATATTTTAATTCTATGGTACAAATGTACAAAAATAATTTGAATTTACGTCAAAACAAAAGGCGCATTGCAACGATAAAGGGTGCAAAATTCGATTTAAAAAGCGAACTTCCTTTAATGTTTAAAGCATTTAAGGAAGCGTATGAACTTTACGAAAGTGAAATCACTAAAACACCTCCAGAAGCGAGAGCGAGAGGTTATGAAGCATCATTGTTGAACTCAAAAATGATACAATGTATTCAGAAGTATTTTCCCAATCATTGGAAGTTTGGTAAATACAAAAGATTTACACTGCGAACGAATGGCTATATTATTTTATTCAAAAAATTGGATAAATATGATAAGCCTATGAATATTAAAACAAAATCAGTGGAAGCTATTTCCAATCAGCTCTCACTACCTTTGTTTAATGATACTAATTTTGTTGAAGAACCTATATTATTCTTTGGATATAAGAAGAATAGTATAGGAATTATTTCTGAACCTAAATTAGTTTATGTAGATGAAGAACGAGTGAAGTGGGTTGTAACTGTTGATGATATTAATATTAATAATACAATAGATATGACTACGAAACCACAAAAAGCCGCTACCCCTTTAATAAGAGAAGGGAAAAAAGGCAACAAAAAAATTGGCTAATTATTAACCCTATCGAGTACGACCGATTATTTTTTAAAAGAACCTTTAAAATAAAGATATGAAAATCAATCACAAACAGTTAACATTTGCGAGAGAATACAGAGGATATTCACAAACAGATTTATCTTCTATGATTGATGGATTGTCACAACCAAACTTATCAAAGTTTGAAAAAGGATTAAGTACATTGTCAGATGAATTACTGTTAAAAATAGTATCCTTTTTAGACTTTCCATTTGAATTTTTAAGCAAGAACATATCTAATGAATCAAATACTGCTCATTATAGAAAAAGAACAACCATAACAAAAAAAGACAGAACAGATATTGAGCATAGTTACAAATTAATAGGCTATATAATAGACGAAATGGCTGATTCGTTAATGTGGCCTGATTTTGCTTTTAAAACTTTAGATATAGAAGATGGCTATACACCAGAATATATAGCGAATTATACTAGGAAATTTTTAGGGCTAAAACCTAACGAACCTGTAAAAGATATTTGTAATCTTTTAGAGGTTAATGGAATTATTATAGCAGAACTTGATGCTTTTGAAAAATTTGATGGTGTATCCTTTGAAACAGATAATGGATATCCGGTAATCGTTTTGAATAAAAATTTCAGCAATGACCGAAAAAGATTTACACTTGCACACGAGCTTGGACATTTATTGATGCACTCAATAAACAATCCTGCAATACCAAAACATAGAAAAAAAGAATTAGAAAATGAGGCTAATACTTTTGCTTCTGAATTTTTAATGCCCAAAGCAGCTATAAAAAACTCACTCTATGATTTAAGGTTATCAGATTTAGCAGAGTATAAAAGATATTGGCTTACCTCTATGGCATCAATAATAAGAAGAGCAAAAGACCTCGACTGTATAACAAAAGAAACATACACTTACTTAAACATAGAGTTTAGTAGAAAAGGTTGGAAGAAGAAAGAACCTTTTGATATATACATAGACACACCTGAATTGTACAGAAAAGGATATTTAATGCATAAAACAGATTTGGCTTATTCTGATTTTGAATTAGCTACTGGTTTCACTCTACCTGTTGATATAATTAAAAGATACTGTGAAACAAATAAACATCAAACTAGGTTAAGAGTTTTACCATAGTATAATAATAACTATTGGTTAACGAAATGAAACAAGCAAAGACTTGAGGTAAGGAATACTTGGACTTAACGATGGTTTTGTGCAGCTTGAATGAGATAACGAATATTATTATCAAATAACGGAATCCTTAAAATGTACAGATGTTTAATATTTGTTCAAAATGTGGTTTAATGTACGGAATTGCGCGTTGGAATAGTGGATATTTTACATAATACCAGTTATAGCTACAAAATGCATTAACACTGCGATAGCAAACCTTTGAAAAGTGCCGTTTGCTACTATAACTTGTATTATGTAAACATAGCTTTGGGTAGTTTTTGGTGTGAGCGTCGGAAACAGCTTTTTACTTTTTTATTGTACCTATTTATTAAAATATAAAAGTTTAAATAAAACAAGTAATGTGCTGTATGAGGATTGGCAACCAAAAACTACAAGCGCGTTGGCGAGCGGAACAAAATAAAAGACAGAGGATTTTGAGGTACGAAAAAACTGGGTTTTATTTTGTGGGGCAATAATGTAAATAAAGAAAGCCTCACAAAAATGCGAGGCTTTGAAAATTTTCTTCTAGCGCTAGGCTGTCCAAACTAAATCCTGCTATAAATAGCTGTCCAGATGTCGTTCTGCCTATACGATAGTACAAATATATAAAATAAATAGCTTAATTAAGCTGTTTTTGTAAAAATTAACAATTAATCAAGGTATTCATACGAATCAATTTCATTTATCTTACCATTATTGAATTGCAATAATTTAGAATAATTATTTTCAAATTCTATACCAAACTGACCAACAGAGAAATTAAAATCATCACTTTTCAAAGCTGTAACCAATGTAACTTCAATTGTATTAAGATTTATAAAATGATATTCTACAACTATATTTAGAAATATTTCATCTTCAATTAATTCTTTTAGAATCAAACGAATATTATGAACCTTATTTGGTGGATGGTTTAAAAAGACAAAATTCTTATGTTTTAATGAATAATATAGTATATGCTTAAAAGATTTTATTAAAACAGGCTCTATGTTTGAATACTCAATACCATCACGTACAGTGCCATCGTCTGAACCGTGATAAACTCTATTTTGATAATGTTTATCAATCCAAATTTCTATATTTAATTGTTCATTAAAAACTAAAGTTTTTTTAGCATTATCAGAAGAAGCATTTTTTGTAAAACCTTCTTCAACTATAATTGTTTCCTTAATTGCACTCGTGGTTACTTTTTCACGAATAATTCTCTTTCTTTTAGATTTTGCCATAAACTATTTTATATCGTTTTCTCAAAATCATCGCAAAGTTGGTTTACTATATCTTCTGTTTCTTTAATGAAGAATTGACCTAATGTTTTACGATTTCTTCTGATGTATTTTTTATAGATTATTTCAAAGTCTTTATAGATTTCGTCTTCATCAAAAACGGTTTTAGTACTTTTCATTTTTGCAATTAAACGAGCACCTTCCTTATTTACATAATCAAAAAAGGCTTCTATTTTATTTTGAAAATCTAATATTAAGGCTTCAATTTCTTCTTCCTCTTCATTACGTTTTTCTATTACTGCTAGAATATCAAACTTATATTGTTTACCTGGTTTGCCTGATGGTTCATTATCGTTTGGCTTACTTTTAGGTTTTGTTGTTTCTTCTGGTGGTGCAACTATACCTATTCTGTTATCAAAATACACTTCAACATCATCTATTAACTCTGTTGTACCTGTTAATGAATTATATAAGACACTATATCTATACCAAAACTCTGTAAAATATTCATCGCTATATTTATCATCAATTTCAATTACAAATGCTATTAGATTTAATATTTTGAAATACTTATTAATGTTATGCTTTAGCTTTTTAGCTTCTTCTGGTTGCTTTCTTACAAATTGAGTTATTGTGTTTTCTAAATCTAAAATAGGCTGTATATCTTCCTTTTTTCCTTGCTGGTAGAGTTTAAAGGATTGGAAATGCTGTTTAAAGATATTGTCTTGATTTAAGCCCTCGTATATTTCTTGTAATAGTTGCTCTTGCCCTAGTGGGTCAAAATCACTTACTACAACATTACTAAAGTGTTCAAATGCTTGTTTGATGTTATTTACATTTACGTTTTTATAGGATAAGTCAATAATTTTACAGTCCTTTTTATACTTACCTGCTGTTCTATTAACTCTTGAAATTGTTTGTATTGCATTGATACCGCTAATCTCTTTATCTAAAAATAAGGTATGTAATTTAGGTTCATCAAAACCTGTTTGTAGTTTATCTACTACTATGATTAAACCATTCTTTTTGATAGCAAAATTTTGCAATACTTTGGCTTCTGATAAACCACCGTTTAGCGTTGTTGCGCTTTCATATTTTTGGCCATCTGAACTATACACTATATAGATTGGTGCATCTTTAAAACGTTCATATTTCTTTTCTTCTACAAACTCATTAAAATACTGCTGTATATACTTTCGATATTTTATAGCTGCTTTGATAGAAGAAGCTGCAAACATTGCTTTAGCTGTACCTCGAATATTGTGATAAACCGCAGTTACTAATCGTTTGGCAACAAACTTTGAAATAGCTTCAATACGTTCTTCGTTCTCGTAAATGTTCTTTTTACTAATCCTGTATTTCTTACCATTAGCATCTACACCTGCATCTGGATTATCAGGTAATGATTGCTCATAATACCCTGTGTCTCTTTCAAAACCTTCAGTTGCATCATCTGGCTTTTCAAAGTACATTTTAGCTGATACCGGAACAATACCTTTAATTGGATTTAAAATATAACCATCTTCAATAGCTTCTTTCATTGTATAACTATCAAACGGAACCCATATTTTTTCAGCTTCTGCATATTTGTTATACTCCCCAAAACGTGCTAAAGTAACATCGCTTGGTGTTGCAGTAAAACCTATGATTAGGTTTTTCTTTTTGTATTCCTTTTTATACTCTTTATTGGAATCGAAACTGTTTTGTAACTCATCAAATAACGATACCATTTCTTCGTGCTGTGTACCACTATTAGAACGGTGTATTTCATCAATTAAAAAAGCAATACGCAAAGTTGATAATGTCTTTACTACCTCATCATCTAAAAACTCTCTTATTGAATTGAACTTTTGAAGATTGACTACAACAATACGTTTATCTGTATTTAAGGCTTCTAAAAATGATTTTTTACTGTTAGCTTCTATGAACATACTATTAGCAATATTCATATTATACATTTTACTATCTAACTGATCACGTAATTGCACTCTATCTACAACCAACATTATTTTATCGTAAACAAACTCATCATTTTTACGTAAATCTTTCAACATTAAAGATGACCAACCTATGATATTACTTTTACCAAAACCTGCTGCATATTGCAGTAGCAATGAATATACATTTTTATTGTTTTGATATTTCTGTCTTTTAGTAATTAGTTCTTCAATTTGTGAAGCTCCTAAACCTTTTTCAGTTAGTTGTTGTCTTAATTTATTGATGAAATAATCTGGTTCGTCCTCGTGTTCTAAAAACTCATCTATTTTGCTAATGATTTTATCTGCACCGAATTTTTGTTTTGGTCTTGGTGCTATTAGCCTACCATCATTATGCTTGTATTCTTTTTGTTTTCCTTTTTCTGATTTTACTAATTCACGCTCAATAAAGTTGTAATACAATATCTCACGCTCTATCATTTTTTTACCGTACAAGGCTTTAAAAACCTCTTCAAAACGTTCTTGTTTGTTGGCTTCTCTGTTTAGTACTGGATATGACTTTAAATCGTAAGCTACTTTAGTTTTATACTCTTCAAAATCAAAGGATTTATCTTCAACTTTAGATTTTATGGTATCAAAGTGATTGCCTATGTTTCTAATGATAAACGTATCTTGAACATCTGTAGTTGTTATATGTATTGCCTTTTCAAATATTTTTAAAAAGTCTTTGCGAATACTTTTATCTACATCATTACCATCTGCTATTTCTAGATAATTAGTTACTGCCTTTTGGTAATCGTTAGCTATTTTAGTTTTGCCATCTTTACTAGCTGTTTGATTATTATAGTTTGATTTTAGCTCTGAATAGCCTAAAAATATACCATTGACAAAAAAGGTAATATCTGGTCTAAAACTGAACTGTTTTTTGCCTTGATAGTGATACATATATGGCAACTCTTGTACTACAGAAAATATATTTTCTTCAAATAGTTTATCACCGTGAGTAATGCTACCACTTGGGTAAAAGAGATTAATTTTAACCCCTTTGAATGTGACAGATTTATTATTATTAATAAATAATGCCATATTCATAGACTCTCCAATACGTTTGTTTAAAAACTCTTGAAATTCTTGAAGTAGCTCTTTTTCGTTATTATCAAACTTCTTTAATAATGTTCTATATGCTTTTTTATTTAAAGTAGTTTCGCTGATGAACTCTTTTAAATCTTCAACAACAAAATGAAGCTTTGATACTGTATTAGCTTTAACCTCTTTATACCCTAAACCATTGGTAGGATTGGTGAAGAAGCTCATTAAGTATTTATCTTGTAATATTAGTTCATCCATAGTTATACTGTTACTTTTACCTTACCAGTTACTACCTCATTTATTAGCGTTTTGCGTAGTTCTTTTAAGGTTTTGATTTGGGTTACTATATTATTTATAATATCATCTATCGTAGAAGTTTTAGCATCTAAATAGGCTGCAATTTGTTGTTGCTCTTTTTTAGTTGGCGGTATGAGAATTGAAAAATTATTAACCTTTTCCATTTTTAGATTAATACGTGTAAACCCTTTCCCTTCAACCAACATTTGCTGTCTATAATTATCACTTAAAAGCAAATAATTTATAAATGAAGCATCGCAATTTTTACTAGTCAACCTATAGCCTTTACAAAAACTATTTAAATATGTTTCTTTTAAATCCTCAATTAATACTGCTGATTTACCAATATCTTCATAACCTTCAGAACTCATTAAAAAGAAAATATCATTTTTCTTAACTTGATTCTGTTTTTCATTATCTTCTATTGTTACAGTACCTAATTGTCTTTTATCCAAATAGGTGTTATTTGCAATATTAGTAAAGGGAATAAAACCTTTATTTTTAGGATTGTTATCTTGATTAAAATCATCACCGCTCTTACCTGATAATCCACTATATAAAAAACCCAAATCCTTTAATCTAAATTTTACCCAACCAGAAATATCATCATTTAATCCCTTGGTAACAGTTTTATTAATTAAAGTCTTACGATAAGCTTTATAGTGCTTTATTTTTTGCTTTAATAGTTTTATCTTTTTGTCTATCAAAGTGGTTTTAATGTCTAAATAGTTGGCTATTTGAGTTTGTTCTTTAAGTGGTGGTAAAACTAAATCTAATTGCTTTGTAGCAGTTTGAGTAAAAATTGGCATTGTGGTGTAATTACACCATTTTAGTAGTGTATTGCCAATTAAAATTAATTGATAAAAACAGAATTTAGGATTATTAATCTTTTCATTAACTGTAATTACATTGATTTGCTGATTGCAACTTGACTTCGTTTTCGAAATTGCTACATTACCAAGAGTACCACCAATACCGATTAGATATATAGACTTTTCTTCAAAAAGACTTATTTGATTATCTTTAAAAGCCTGTTTTATTACTTTTCTTGAAGAAGAAGCGATAACATTATTTTTTATATCCACTGGTGTATACCAATTCTCTGTACCATTTGAAAAATAGTCTCCATCTTTTGTTGAGGGTGTTGTTCCTGTTTTTACTTTCTTTGAAGACTCTTTAATTCTTCTAACATTCCATTGAGTAGGAATGTCACCAAACCATTCAACTCCAGAATCTTTATAGTCGTTATACTTTTCCATTACAATGCTAATTCTTGTTCAAGTTGCTTTAAATCATTTTCTAGATCCCCTAAATCTGATGTGATTTCTTGTAGTGAACGCAACTGCTCTGGTTTATAAAAGACTTTATTAAAGTTAATTTCAACCCCAATGGTATTATCTATATAAGCAAAGGGTTTTGTAATGTACTTTGCCATAAAATCGGCAATATTCTGTTGGTTTTCTTCCTCGTTAGGACTGTAAGGAATTATTTCATAATCTTTCTCATAATCAGGTGTTAACTCCACAGAAATTTCAATACGTGCTTCTTTAGTTTTAGTAGCTTTTTTGTAAGATGCTTTTACTACTATTTTACCGCATCCTAATTCTGTTTTATCGTCTTTAGAAACCTCAATAATCGTTTCTTTATCCGCATCAAAATAATAGCTTGTTTTGGCTGTAAATACTTTTAAGTCTGCCTCTTTATAATCTAAACTATTAATTAAAGGCTTTACACCTTCTGCATAATACTCTATTAAAGAATTATATTTAGAAGTATCATAAGATGTAATTTCAAAGTCTGTAAGCTCAATTGTTTCTTCTTCTACAACTTGCGTTATTTTAGTCGGATTTAACTTTATGGATTTAGCTCTAATTTCTTCGCCTTGTTTGTTTTTTTTAACCGGCAACTGGTCTTCAAAAGTCTTTCCGTTTTCATCTACATTGGTTAGCATTATAGCTTGTTTGTTATAATAAAAATGCCATTTATCAAATACCTTTGCGTGTTCAGTATCCTTAAAATCAGTTAAAGTATCTACAATGGTTTTTCTATTATCAAAAACCATCTCCCTACGCTTTTTACCTTTGCTCTTTTTTAATGGTTCCCAAAAGTTACTACCATCAATTAGTATTACTTTGTCTTTGCGTTCTTCAGCTTTGTTTTTATTGAATATCCATAGATAGGTATAAATACCTGTGTTAAAAAACTCATCTGTTGGCATTTGTATAATAGCTTCTACCCAATCGTTATCAAAAAAGTATTTACGAATATTACTCTCTCCACTACCTGCATCACCACTAAACAATGTTGAACCGTTATGTACAACAACTGATAGTCCTTTGGTATCTAATTGAGATAAAATATGCTGTGTAAACAGAAACTGACCATCTGAAATGGAAGGCAATGCGTGAAAACGTTCTGTAGTATCATTTTCAATGTCTTTTCTGTATCCTTTCCAATCTACACCGTAAGGTGGATTTGCTACAATGACATCGAATTGTTTTTCAATGAAATGAATTTTAGTAAGTGTGTTACCATAACGAATATCTGAATCATTACGGAAGCGACTTTCAATTTTTGCTAAAGCGTATAAACTATCGCTCCAATCCTCTCCGTATGTTTTTGTAGGTCTGTTGAACTTTTCTTTAATTCTATCCTCTACACCAAACAGCAAGTTACCTCCACCACAGGTTGGGTCGTATATGGTTAAAAACTCGTTTTTATCTTCTATTTTAGATAATATAATTTCTGAAATTAATGAGATAATATCATCAGGTGTATATTGCTCTCCAGCAGTTTCGGCAGAAATATCAGCCCATTTACGTTTGATGTGTTCTTCTAAAGTTGTTATATCCGAGTTATTGAAAGGTGTTAAATCAATCTCACTCCATTTTTTTACGGTATCAAAAAGAATATCTTTTTTACGTAGTTGACCGCTAACGCCTGAAATATCTAAATACTTCTCTTCTGTATTACCTCTATCAACACCTAAAAGCTCTTTTGTTTCTGGGTCGAATGCTTTCAAGTAGGAATCAAAATCGTTGTCAAAAGTTTTATCATTTCTGCATATTTCAGCTAGTGTTTTTTGACTTCTAATTACTAAATCATTATACCCAATATTGTAATCTTTAAACTCTTCTAGAAAGTCGTCTATGTTTTCAATATCTTTAATCGTTTCTGCATCAAAGTCTTTTAATAACTCTTTGTAATGCCTAACTAATCTACTTTCCAACATTATTATTGCAAAGTAAGGCATCATATATTTTGGAAAGTCTGATTGCTTAATTCCTGCACCAATTAAAAGGTCGGCAGTTGACCATACTTTAGATTCGTACTGTAGTATATTTTGGCTCATTTATTTTATTTTGTTTCTAGTAATTCTTTAGGGTTAACATTTAAAATTTCTGCTATTTCATACAACACTTCTAAACTGGGTTGATTTCTGTTTTGAACATAACCGTTAACGGTATTGAAACTCTTACCAAGTTTTTCTGCTAACCATACTTGTTTTATACCTTTTTCTTCTAAAACTTGCTTAATACGGTTCATAAGGGAAAATTTGAAACACTAAATATATATGTTTTGCTTGATATTAATATAATGTATTACGTTATATTTTTGATTAATGTACTAAATTAGATACTTGAGGAATGTGAGGGAAATAAGGAAACTAATTATATTGTACCCTCACTTCCCTTGTTTTCCTCACTTTCTTCTTTTGATGGGTTGTAGTAGTTGCCTTGTGATTCTCTTAATAAGAAGTTGGTTTTGCAAAGATTGGTAATGTAGCGCTCTGCTGTTTTTTGGGTAATATTTAATTTAGATGCATAACTAATATAATCTTGTGTAGAAAAACGTAATGGTAAACTATCTATAAATTGTTCCTTTTTGTTCTTGTAGTTTATAGCAGTTTTATCAACCGGTAAACTAGAATACACTTTACTACTGTGTTTTATTAAGGCTTTTACGATAGTTAATGTAGATTGAAAATCTTCATCAGAACAGTACAAAGGATTTGAAATATCGCCTGTTTCTAATATCCTTAAAACAGTTAAAATCATACTAATTCTAAACGCTATAATACCCATTCTTTTAATTGAAGAATTGTATTCTAAAGGATTTACATTTAGATAGTATAAATTAATTTTTGAAAAAAATTGATTAAATACTTCTTGCTGTTCTTCTGTATATGAAAACTGAATTTCAGTATTTGTGATTAGTTGTCTGTATAACTCATAAAATTCATTACCTAATTGATCATAATACTCATTTAAGCCTTTTTTAGTGTTAATAGCAAAAACGTTTTTCCAAGTCGTACTTGTTGGCATTTGATAAAACATAAAGCGACTGAACAAACCATTTTCAGCATTTGGCATTAACGCCAAAACTTGTTTTGGTGTTCCTGTTAAAGCACAAGACAAACAAGGTTCTTCAATCTCTATATATTCTCTATCTGTTCTACGAAAATATTTTATTGTTTCGTGATGAAAGGCATTTCTAAAACCATCGGAATAATCGCCATAATCTGTTTTAAAGTTTTTAGCTAACGTATCTGCTTCGGTTTCAAAAATTAGTCCTCTACCTTTACTATCATACAATAATTGAAACATACCTGTTGAACTGTTATTTGCAGGAATAAACAACATTCTAATAGGTGGTTTTTGAGGTTTCTTTAAGTTTTCATCTTTTGCCTTATTCTTGTTGTATTGTGCTAATTCGGCATCATATTCTGCTTCCATTAGTTTAGCTTCTTCACGCATTGATTTGTGAATTTTATAAACCAATCTTTTGCAAAATTTTAGTTTTCCTTTTCCTGAAGCTGCTGCCGCTGTTACAAATAAATACAAATTAGAATATACTTTATCGCCATCATAGATACCGTATATTTTAGGTAAACAAGCACTAATAGCTGTTATAGCCCCTAATATCATTATATCCTTTTCTTGGTCTGTTTTTGTATACTTAACTACTTTTTGAAGGAATTGCGGAAGTTGCGGAATTAAGGAAGTTGAGAATGTTGGACTATCTGAATAATCTTCTGAATTGGTTTCTTCTTTTTCTATTAATATTTCTTCTTCAATAGCTTCTTTATATGGCTTAATATTATTTTGATGTGCCATATAGTAAAATGTAGAAATATTTACTCCTGTGCCTTTCGCTTTTAGACAATTGGTGTATTGTTTATCGCATTCTTGATAGTTGTAATTGATATAAAATCTACTAATTCTGTGATAGTAATCTCTACCTGTTTCGCCATATTCTTCTGAAATTGCAAAACCTAAATTTCGCCACGTTTCATAGTTTCCTGTAATATCGGTTGCTGTTTTTTCTATTTCAGATATATAAGTTTCAATATCATTGCTTATTGAATTATTCTGTTTTATTGGAAGTGGTTTTTCTTCTTCTAATTTTATATTGACTTCAAAAATATCTGCATTTGAATTGATGAAACAGTCTTCATCATAAGACATAAAACATAAGCGACAAATATCACTTCCAGAGGTGTCAATATCTATATTTAAGGCTTGTTCATAATAGGCCACAACTTGGTTGTAGGCTTCTTTGTGATGTTCTTTAGTAGAACTAACTTTTACAATAATTTTTAAGCCTTTACCACTAGGACTAATAAATAACGCATAGGTGTAAGGTGCTAAACGTGTGATTTTTTTTGCCTCTTTTAATTGAGATTCTGAAAGTTTATCAATATCCAAAATTACATATTTGCTATATGTATCTATTTTATCTATACTTCTACCTTTACTAAAAGTACCTGATACTGTGAACGCCTGTAATTGCTTTTTTAATTGGTCTGCTTCCTTTTTATTGTCATTGGATAGAAGGTTTCTTATATCGCTTATTTTGGCTTTATAAGTCCCTGATTTAATATCATTAAGGATTTTTTCTAAAGGCTTATCCTCAACCTTATAAATGAAGTCGTTAAAGACTGATACGGCAACTTGCATAACTTTAAGATTTAAGGATTAATAATTATTTCTTTTTGTTGTGAATGCTTTACGATAGTTATTGTCTAATAACTTTTGCACGTCACTCATTCTATAATAGATTTTAGAGCCTATTTGTGAAAATGAAATAACACCTTCATCACGCCAAGTTTGCGCTGTACGTTTGCTAATATTCATTAGCTGAAGAAATTCTTGATTGTCTAAAAATGTGTCTTGAGGTTTCTTTTGTTTTTCCTCTAATTGCTTGTTTAAATCGTCTAAACGATTAACTAAATCTTTGTACTGTTGGGTGCTTAAAATGATTGCTTCCATTACGATATATTTTTAAAATTATACCGCAATATTGCCCTTAACATAGGTAGCTATAGGGGCACCCTTATAATACCCTTATAACAGGTGTATTTTAATGTATTGGATTGTTTTTAATGTACTGTAATGCTTCCTTTTTGTACTTTTCTGATGTTGTAGATGCATCCAATTCTGACTTCAATTCTAAATTTATTTTATCGGCAAAAACATTGCATAAGGTTGACAAACCAATATTCGGAATTATCATTTTTTCTCTTAATGCTTCAATCACTCCCCTTAATGCACCTTTTTTTCTTGGTGTTAAAATACTAGTGCCATTTAGTGTTATGCTTAAATCTTCAAGTAACTGTAAAATATAATCTTGTTTGTTAGTTTGTGGAATAAGAGAATTGAAATCTTTTTTTAGTTCTTTAGATGGCTTTTTAGTTGTAGTTGTGATACCAATTTTAAAATCGTTTAAAGCATTTATAGTAGCCTCTTTATATAAGTGGAAATGATTGGTGTAGTGTTTCCAAACGTGCATAGCGTATTTTGATAAATAGGTTTCTTCTTTGTATTCCATATAATTTGGAAACCAATACGTATCGTGATATAGGCGTTTAAATGCTTCTGCTCTTTTTTCTGGTGTATGGGTTTTAAATTGATTTACTGATAATGTGAGGTATTTATTAATTTCAAAGTCGTTTAATGGCTTGATTCTTTCATATAGGGATTTTAAAAACTCATTGTATAAGTCGCCAGAAATGAAGTTATCAAAATACATAGGGTCAAAAGTATATTTTTCCCATTCATCATCAAGTTTGCGTTTGTACTCTACTGCTTCAATCGCTAAACGTTTTTCTAACTCTTCTACAATTAAAACATCTGTAGATTCATCATTTTGGTAGTGGGTGTAGGTCATTACTGGATTGGTTAATTTCTCTTTTACCTGTTGCTTGTTCTCTTCCTCTACGGTTTCTAATATACTTTTGAAAGTTGTTAATCTATCTGCAATCGCCATATATTTAATGAAATGCGACATAAACTTATTATCAATCCCATAATGCCCTTCTTCAATCATTTCTTCCCATTCTAATTCATCAACATTCTCAACATCTTCTATCTTTTTAAATTTCATTGTTAAGACTTCTAAAACATCATCAAACTCTTGTGATAGAAAATTTCTAATTAATCTTTCTCTGTATTGATCATAACTATCACCTGATAAATCAAATTCGGTTGGACTTATATAGCATCTTAAAAACTCCGCTATATCTGGATTACATTTAGCGAGTTTCTTTTGCATTTTTTTAATTTCCTTTTTAGTAAATACTTCTTTTTCTTCATCATTAACACAGGAACTATACATTAATTTATCCTTATCTGTTTGAGAGTAAATAGCTATTTGAATAAAATTATCAATAGCTTCCGTGAATTTGTCTAACAACAATAATTCTATTTTTGAATATTCACCCATATTAATTGATGTATTTATCTACTGCGTTATCTAATTCACTACTTATAATTTTTGCATACACTTGCGTTATACCTATATCTGAATGGTCCATAAGTTTAGAAACGTGTTCTATACGCATACCATTGTTTAATGCCCTTGTAGCAAATGTATGTCGGCTAATATGAAAGGATAAATTAAAAGGTAATTCTAATTCTTCTCCCATTCTGCTCAAATACATATTACTCAATGAAATTGCTCTATTGGTTATTAAACTTCTGTGTTCTCTATCTTTAAAATATAACTCATCAACTTTAGCAAAAGGAAAAATTATATCGTTTTGCTTTTGGTCTTCGGTTCTGTATTTCTCTAAAATATCAACTGCTTTTTGCCCTATTCTAATACTATGTTGTCTTTTTGTTTTTCTTATCGTCTTTGTAATTCTGTGATTTTTGCTATCGTAATGCTTCCATTGTAATTCGATAACATCGCCAAAACGTAACCCTCCAGAAAAAACAGAAAAGATAAACATATCTTTAATAACCTGTGCTTTGTGCTGTTGTGGAACCTCTAAATTGATAAAGGCTTCAAACTGCTCTTCGTTTAAATAACGCTTTGTAGTCTTGTTTTTCTTTACTTTAAACTTGGTAAAAGGTACAAGCTCGTTGGATATTAAATCCTCTTTCTTGGCTTCTCTAAACATTAAATTTAGGATTCTAAACGCATAATTTATAGTCGTGTTATTGTTGCCTAATTTAGAACTGCAATGTGATGCATAATCTTTTAAGGTTGTAGCTGTAATATCATCAAACATTATTTCACGATGTCCTATAAACCTTTCAAATTTTTCTATGTTATTTTTATAGCTTCTGTAAGTAGATAGCGTAACAGTATCTTTTAGCTTTTCGCATCTATCATAAGCAAACTCAAAAAAGTTAATTAAGGGTTTACCCTTAATGGCTTCTTTTATTCTTCTTGCTGATGTAGATTGATTTCTTCTTTCAAGGTCAGCAATCTCGCCTTCTGCATCTGCTATCTTTCTTGATATGTATGCGTTTAACCTTGTTGAAGTTTTGTGATTCTTCTTTACTTTTTGCTTATCTTCATCCCATTCATTTGGCTGTAATTTTACGCTTAATGAAATGAATTTAGTTTTTCTGTTTTTGATTACTCGTAAATAAAGAGGTGCAAGTCCAGCTTTATCTATCTTGTTTTTTCTTAATACTACTTTAATTGAAGACATAAAACCCTGATTAATAGGCGGTGCAAATGGGCGCAACGCAATACGAAGGTACAACATTAGGTACAACAAACCTAACTTTTAGTAGCATTTTATTGCATTAATTTGCATTGACTAAAAATATAAAACCCTTATAAATAAAGGGTTTAAAAGCAATTTGATAAAAATGAGTGATAATACTATATAACAATGTATAACCGCAATTACGGCGGATTCGACTACCCTTCGACAAGCTCAGGGCAGGCTAGAATCCACTCGGAATTGCTAACGCCAGTTCTTAACCGAATATTAACGCATATAAACCCGTAACTGACGGTTATACGAGACCGTTGTGCCTAATTTAAAAAAACGCCCGAACTTACTATGATGTCTAATATTTCGAAAGCGGAATTAAAGGAAATAAAACAAAATCTTCCAGATTATAAAAAGATAATTGAACAAGAAGAATCATTTATTGAAAACGGAAAATATAAAAAAATTTTCATTAGCGTTTTTGACCATTGGTTAACAAACGAAGAAGCGAGTGAAATGATTTTTGTCGACGAAAATCTAGACGAATTAATAGCACGCAGAAAAAAATTCAAAATAGTTGTGGAAGAATTATATAAAGCAACTGATATTTATTTTTGGAAATATAAACGAAATTATCGATTGGTTTTGAAAAAGCCAATGAATTATAAAGACGTTCTAAGGAAATGCGATTTTGACAATTTATGGTCACAGAGCGGAAAAAGATACAGTTTGATTTTACCAAAATTTTCTGCTATTTACAGCGAAGAATGGGATTGGACTAATATCATTTGGTATACTGATGAGAAAAAAATAGTTCCGATTATAAAAATTGCCGAAAAAGCTGGATTGAATATTTTGAAATAAAAACTAGGCACAACATCGGCTATCAGCCATAGCTCCTGCTCGCTTACCCGGAAAATCCCACGGATTTTCCTACCGTTCAGACTTTTTTGGTAACTTAGTCGCAAAACCACGCCACGGCTCATAGCCAAAACCGTTGGCAACAAGCTGACCAAATCAAGAAAATGAAGTCATTAATTTGGATATTATTACTTTTTACCAACATTTTGATTGCGCAAACTCAAACGGAATTTAAAAGCGGAATGATAAATATTACAACTGACCAAAATATAGAAACGGAAAAACTGACAATAAAGCTGGTCGAAGGATTTGGTTGGAACATCACTCTTTATGACCTGTTTCGAGAAAATAAAATCGTGAAAAATAACTTTCCGAAAGAAAAGGGAATTTATACTTTGGTCATTAATTACTCAGAAAATCTAGTCTATTCGGAATTAGTTCTTTACAAAACCGACCCGAAAAATGAACATTTGGAATTTAATTTCTACAAAGAAAATAATAGAATATTTTGCCGAGTAAAATCTGATTACGCAACAGAACTGAATAAAGAAATTGTTATGAACGAATTGGACTCTGAAATGAAAAAATTATTGGAATCCATAAACACGGAAAAAAATTAAAAGCCAGTTGCCAACATCGGCTATAGCAAATGCGGGCTGACTGCTTAAAAATGAAAATATTACAACTAAACAACATTCGGTCTGGCGGACAAAGATTCGGTTTCAAAACCCCGCACTTGCCATAGCCAAACCGTTACCAGCAATTTGAAAAAAGTGTATCGTATAATTTTAACTTTTAGCTTTTTAATCATTTTTATATCGTGTAAAACGATTCATAAGAATGCCAAAACTGAATTGCCAAAAATTGGCACTTCAAAAAATTTATATGCATTCATAGGTGAAAAAATATCTGTAACGGAATTTGACCCAAATGAAAATAATATTAAAATTGAGATTGATTCAATAACTGGAGATACAATTCGAAGAGTTCGTTATGTAATGGATAATGGGTATATATGTAAATATCTTGTAAAACGGAATTTATACAATCAAATTGAAAATGATACAATTGAATTTAAAGCTTACGACCATTATGGAAGACCTGGATTCGAGAATTATGATAAATTAATATTGTACTTATCAAAAGACAAAGAAGGGAATTATTTTCACCGCAAATATCAATTCGAGTCCATATTTTTAGATTCGAAGAAAAGATTTTATAGTTATCCAAAATTTCTTGGGAATGGTTATTTAGAAACAGCTAATGACCTAAAAAGTATTGAAGTGGAGTTTCCCGAAAGTGAAAGGTTTGATATTAGCAATCTTGGAGAAGACGGAATAAAAGGTTATTATCCAGATTATTATTACCGAGTAGAAAAACAATATGCGTATCCGGTAAGAGGAATGTTTTTGGAAGAATTAATTGAGTTTAGACTTAGAACAACTTTTAAAGATTTGTGAATAAAAACTGCTGGTAACACCCGTATATAACATATAAATTCCTTCAAAAAATCCTACAAAAACCACCCCCTTGTTAAAAGAAAACCCAAACTTTTGTAACATTTTGCCTCTCCTTTACGTATAACCCCATACGAAAGGAAAAATTTAACTTAAAAAAGTAGGAGACCCCTTTAATGAGACAACTTAAAATTACCAAGCAGGTTACTAATAGAGAAACCGCTTCCTTAGACAAGTATCTACAAGAAATTGGAAAAGTTGACTTAATCACCGCAGACGAAGAAGTAGAATTGGCACAGCGCATTAAAGCGGGTGACCAACGCGCCTTGGAAAAATTAACCAAAGCCAACCTTCGTTTCGTTGTTTCGGTAGCAAAACAGTACCAAAATCAAGGTTTAACCCTTCCCGATCTTATCAACGAAGGAAACCTAGGGCTTATAAAAGCCGCACAGCGTTTTGACGAAACAAGAGGATTTAAGTTTATTTCTTATGCCGTTTGGTGGATACGTCAGTCTATTTTACAGGCCTTGGCCGAACAATCTAGAATTGTACGTCTTCCTCTTAACAAAATTGGAAGTATCAATAAAATAAACAAAACCTTTGCTTTTCTTGAGCAAGCACACGAACGTCCACCTTCTGCCGAAGAAATTGCAAAAGAGTTGGATATGACTATTAACGACGTAAAAGAGTCTATGAAAAACTCTGGCCGTCACGTATCTATGGATGCGCCATTGGTAGAAGGTGAAGATTCTAACCTATACGATGTATTACGTAGTGGTGAGTCTCCTAATCCAGACCGCTCTTTGTTACACGAGTCATTACGTACCGAAATCGAACGTGCCTTGGAAACCTTAACGCCTCGTGAGGCAGATGTGATCCGTTTGTACTTTGGTTTAGGAAATCAACACCCTATGACCTTAGAAGAAATTGGTGAAACCTTCGATTTAACACGTGAGCGTGTACGCCAAATCAAGGAAAAAGCGATTAGACGTTTAAAACATACTTCAAGAAGTAAAATCTTGAAAACCTATTTGGGCTAGTCCCATAACAATAACAACAGTATATAGTTTCCTTCTTGGAAATAAAGACTGTTCGTTTTTTGATTGATGAATGACCTCCGGCTGATTACCGGAGGTTTTTTCATATATTTATACGAACAACCAACCTTTATTAATGAATCATACTATTTGTTATATAAGCAAAGCAAAAGAAGGACTAACGGACTTAGAAATCCAGGAAATCTTCACTACGACTCAAACAAGGAACAACGCTGAAAATATTAAAGGAATTTTATTGTATGGTTTCGGAAATTTTTTCCAAGTATTGGAAGGTGAAAAGAAAATAATTGAAGACCTTTACCTCCATAAAATAAGTGAAGATAAAAGGCATAGTGATATTTTAACCATTATTAATTATCATATAAAACATCCCATTTTTGAGGCCTATAGTTCAGAGTTTAATATTGTGAAGACCAATAACCAATTAGATACTATAAAAGCTTATTTAAATCAAAATTCGCTTCACCATTTATCAAAAAACATACAACGCATGTTAAATCCATTCCTTTTATAATTATGAGTATTACATTAATTGCCCCTTCCATTTTAGCAGCCGATTTTGCCAACCTTCAACGCGATATTGAAATTGTAAACCAAAGCGAAGCCGATTGGTTTCATATTGACATCATGGACGGTGTGTTTGTACCCAATATTTCCTTTGGAATGCCTGTTTTAAAAGCCATTAGCAAACATGCCAAAAAAACAATAGATGTGCATTTAATGATTGTGGATCCAGATCGATACATTTCAACATTTGCTTCTTTGGGAGCCAATGTACTTACCGTACATTACGAAGCGTGTACGCACCTTCACCGTACCCTCCAAGCCATTAAAGCTGAAGGTATGAAAGCAGGTGTGGCTTTAAATCCGCATACGCCTATTCACTTATTAGAGGATATCATTCAAGATGTGGATTTAGTTTGCCTTATGAGTGTGAACCCTGGATTTGGAGGGCAAAGCTTTATCGAAAATACCTACCATAAAGTTAAAGCCCTAAAAAAATTAATTTCTGAAAAAGGGGCTGCTACCCAAATTGAAATCGATGGTGGTGTTACCAACAAAAACGCAAAACAATTAAAAGACGCTGGTGCCGATGTCTTGGTTGCTGGCAGTTATGTATTTGGCGCTCAAAACCCTACTGAGACCATCGCAGGGCTTAAAGAACTGACCCAATAAAGGTCAATAATTATAATTTTAAACTTCTTTTAGTAGCTTTATTGTAATTTTCAACCTAAATCTTGAAAATGCAAATTACTCCTTCTTTCGATTCTTGGACGTCCATGTTCCTTTTGGCGGTACCCATGGGATTATTTTTATTTCTATCGATTATGTTTACAAAGGATAAAAAAAACCTCCCCATAGGATTTTTAATGCTGGCGTTTTCACTTATTCTTTTTCAGTATGTCTTGTATTGGACACGCTATGAGGTAGTTTTTCCGTATTTACAATTACTTCCTCATGTATGCTACTACACGACTGGACCCCTCCTCTATTTATACTTTCTCAATTTACATAAGAAGGAAGTAAAGTTTAATTTTGGATTCCATTTTCTACCCGCCTTTTTGGTTTTGGTCACTTATCTTGCCATTTTAACCAATCAATTAGGGATTGCTGAATTTAGAGTTCCATGGCGCTGGTTTTCTATGAATCCGTGGTTCATCGCCATCCACATGGGAGTCTATTCAACTTTAATATTTCTTCAAATTTATAAGCAAAAAACAACCACCCAATATGAAAAACTTCGCGCACGTTGGAGTAAAATATTGGTGATCTTGTTTTCTGCATTTACACTCGCTTATATTTCTTATTATGTTTTGGTTCGCTTTCCCTTTTTTAATAGTGAATGGGATTATATGATTTCCATCACCATGAGTATTTCCATTTATACCATTGGATTTTTTATCATAAAACAACCGCAGGTTTTTGATGGAGAGTTCTTTGCTGAATTGTTTCTTCCCAATAACAATAAAGACACTTCGTTTGAAGAATCATTAATGAACGAACTTTATGTAAAACTCACCAAACACATGGAAATCGAAAAACCATTCATAGATAACGAGCTTCGATTGGTAAATTTAGCAGATGACTTAGGTTTTTCTACCCATTTACTTTCAAAAGTGATCAATAAAAAATCTGGAAAAAATTTTAATCAATTTATTAATGATTATCGATTGCAGGAAGCCAAACGCTTACTGTTGGAAAACCCAGAATACAGTATAAAAAGTATTTATTTTGATGTAGGTTTTAATAACAAAGCGACCTTCTACAATGCCTTTAAAAAAGAGTTTCACTGCACTCCTACACAGTTTCGAGACACCGTTATTACCTCGTAATTTATAAAAAAAGAGTCCATTTTTATAAATATGAACCCCTTATAGTTTTCATGTGGGGATATTAGCTATCAGAAACTTTAAAATCAATACTATGAAAGCAACAAAATTCATACTCTCGGTATTTACAATACTCTTGACCATGACAATTTCTGCACAAACATCACACTACATCTATGTAAGTGACGCTGGAAATTTTAATATCCCAACATCGCAAGTCTTACGATATGACTTAGATGGTAGCAATCCCCAAGTTTTTATCTCAAGTGATGATTTTGCTGCACAAGGTGTAGGTTGGCCACAAGACATCTTATTTCTGGAAGACCAAGGAGTCGTTCTTATTTCTTGTTTAATAGGCAATAAAATAACAAAGCATGATGCTTCAACTGGTGCCTATCTTGAAGATTTTGCAGCTGTTCCAGGAGGACCTACACGTATGAAAATTGGTCCTGACAACACTATTTACGTTGTTCAATGGAGTAATTCAGACAACAAAGTGTTAAGATTTGAGCAAGACGGCACACCATTAGGAGAATACACAGACACTGGAGTGGGGCGAAGTGTGGGATTGGATTTTGATCTAGTTGGAAATATGTATGTAGGATCGTATGGAAGCAACACCGTTACTAAATTCGACAGTTCTGGCATCTCACAGGGGGTCTTAATCGACACACAACTTTCTGGACCTACCAATGTTTTAGTTGAACAAGGCGGAACGATATTAGTGTTAAATTGGAATGGAGGAAATATTGAACGTTTTGATAATAATGGAAACCATATCGAAACGTTTACAACATCCGTTACTCAGCCAGAAGGAATTGCCATTCATCCTGTTACTTTTAACTACGTTGTTGGCAACGGTGGTCCTGGTCAAATAGATGAATTTTCAAATGATGGAACGTTTCAAGGAAGCATTGTGAGTAGTGGTTCTGGCGGATTACTACAACCCAACGCAGTCGTTTTTCGAGATGCTACGCTGGCTATAAAAGATTTTAAAAAAAGTAAAATTTTAGTCAGTCCAACAATGGGTTCAGAATTCAAATTAAATACTTTAGAAACTCAGGTATTAGATTCCATTGAAGTATTCACTATACTAGGACAAAAAGTAGACACTATTGCTGTTGCCCAAGAATCTTGGAGTGCTACTAAGCTAAGTGAAGGAATCTATATTCTTGTAGCAAAACAGGGTGCAAATACCTATACGCAAAAAATAATGGTGAAGAAATAGTTCCTTTTACATAATAAGTAAAAGCCTGCTTGTCCTAACAAGCAGGCTTTTTTATCTTTACTCCAAAGAATTAGCAATTGAAAAAAGAAAAAGACGTACTTATTATTGGTGGAGGCCCCATAGGTATTGCGTGTGCCTTGGAGTGTCAAAAAAATAATTTGGATTATGTGGTGTTAGAGAAAGGAGCACTGGTAAATTCACTTTATAACTACCCGCTTAATATGACCTTTTTTTCTACTTCGGAAAAACTAGAAATTGGCGGCATCCCATTTATAAGCAATAACCCAAAACCCCATCGAGATGAAGCGTTGGAATATTACCGAAGGGTTGCCAAATCGTATGAATTGAATATACATCTTTATGAAAAAGTACTTTCTGTTGAAAAGAAAGATGATTTTTTTAATATTGAAAGTAACAAAAATCAATACGCTGCCAAAAATATCATCATCGCAACAGGGTTTTATGATATTCCCAATCTTTTGAATGTTCCTGGGGAGCAATTGCCCAAAGTTTCGCACTATTTTAAGGAGGCGCATCCCTACGTGATGCAAAAAACCATGGTGGTTGGGGCAAGCAATTCGGCAGTGGATGCAGCATTAGAAATTTGGCAAAAAGGAGGCGATGTCACTATGATAGTTAGAGGACCCAACATTGGAGAACGGGTAAAATATTGGGTAAAACCGAATATTGAAAACCGAATAGAAGAAGGAAGTATTAAAGCCTATTTTAATGCTGAAATTAAAGAAATTAGGGAATCTGAAGTGATTATCTCAACTCCCGAAGGAGACATTACCATTCCCAATGATTTTGTCGTGGCCCTTACAGGGTATCAACCTAATTTAGAGTTTTTAAGAAATATTGGAATTTCGCTTTCTGAGGATGGCAAATACCTACCTCAGTATAATCCAGAAACTATGGAATCGAATGTAGAAGGAGTCTATCTTGCTGGAGTCATTTGCGGTGGTATGGAAACCCATAAATGGTTTATTGAAAACTCGCGCATTCACGCAGCGATGATTGCTTCAGATATAGTAAAAAAGGGTTAGTAGCCTGCAAATCGAAAATTTAGCAGCTTTTTTGTAGAATCGTAGATTTCTGGGAAATGACTTTTAAAGTCTTTAGGAGATTCAAAGAAATATTCAGCTAAAACCGCCATAAATTCATATTGGTTGGTAAAAGCATAATCCCTAAAATACTGAGTAGCATCCAATTTATCTTTTACTTCTTGTTCGGTTAAACGCTGTAAAATATTCTGAAATTGTTTCGAAAAGCGTGTAGAATCAATATCGGCACTATTTTTAGATTCCAATTGCATAGCGTGCATAAACTCGTGAATTCCCAAATTAAGATTATCGTTAGATATTTGATAACCCTCTTCAAAATGTTTCCATGAAAGCACCAAAGCTCTTTCCCTTGGATTAAACTCTCCTTTGTGATAACTGTCATTTAACTTGCTGAAAAATTCATCGGGATAGACAATGATATAGTTTATAAGGCTATAATCGTAGTTTTTCCTTCCAAAAGAAAGCATACAACCCACAGCGGCAATGAGTGTTTTGATTCGATCTGTAATTTCAAGTCCTCCTCTACCCACAAACTTTTTATCATTTAAAAATACCGAAATTCGATGCTGAAACTGCCTTTTCTCCCGTTTAGAAAGCAGATTATAAAAATCAAACTCATTTTGAAGAACTGATATTTGATTTGGTTTTAGTTTCCTAAAAACAAAATAATGTCTGTAAAATGGACGATCGTACTTAGATGCATACCAATTTTCAAAAACTCGAAAGAGAAAAAAACAGAATCCTAATAATACAATGGTGTAGGCATAAGGTGCCAACCAGGTTGCATTTTCGTCGGTTTGTAAAAGTAGCATCATAAAGATTTGGGAAGCGAAAGGTACTAATTATTTGTAAATCCTTGCTAATCTGTATAAAACGCTAAAAATAGTGCTTTATTACTTGCTACTTTCTCCCTTAAATTGCTGTGAATTGTTCTTAAATAACACGTTAAACGTTGTTAAACTTCCGTAGCAACGTGTAATATACTGCTGCAAATCTACTTTTTCTTGATCGTCAAGGTTATTGCTAGAGTTTATCTTTTGTTCCATCACTCGCAAGCGGTCACGGAGCATCACTATTTTGTGAAAAAAGGTTTCTATGGGAATTTCCTTATTGGCCAAATTTGAATCCTTAGGCTGAAGAACTATGGTGCCACCTTTATACTTATCCGCAATAGGAACAATTTCACTTACATCGCTCCACTTTTTTAAAATACTTCGTAGTGTTTTTTCTACTTCATAGAAGCTCACTTTATCTAATTCGTCTTCGGAAGCTTCAATAACTTCAAAATCGTCATCCAGCGGAATGGTTTCCAATCCGTTTTCAATAAAAGTCACCCAATACATTTTAGAATCTACGTTGGTAACAACCCCTTTTCCGTGTTCGGGGTGGTTAATTCGGGAACCTACAGCAAGTATTTTAGTCATTTTGAAAGTATATTATTTTTGAAGCATAAAAATAGAAAGTTTATTTGTTCTTTAAAAAGATTTGAATACCGCATTCCTTTATTTTTTGAAATTGAATTTCCCTATCTTTGCCACCTGAAATTATATTTCTTATGAGTTTACAAACCCAAATTATGGAGGCCTTAAAAACGGCCATGAAAGAGAAAGATACTGTGGCTTTAGAATCGTTAAGAGCTGTAAAGTCTGCCCTTTTGTTGGCGCAGACCGAAAGTGGTGCCAAAGCAGAATTATCTGAAACCGAAGAAATAAAATTATTACAGAAATTGGTGAAGCAACGTAAAGATAGCGCTGCCATCTTTACAGAGCAAGGTAGAAACGATTTGGCTGAGCCAGAAATAGCTCAGGCTACTGTGATTGAACAATTTCTACCAAAGCAATTAAGTGAAGCAGAAGTAGAAAAAGTAGTGGTGGATATAATTGCAAAAACCGGTGCTAGTTCTATGGCAGATATGGGAAAAGTGATGGGAATGGCTAGTGGTCAATTGGCAGGAAAAGCCGATGGAAAAACCATTTCTACGATTGTGAAAGCTAAGTTATCATAAAGACTATTATATACTTACTAATAAAATGGCCGCGTAGTTCAACTGTCCCTTCCGGATTTAGTTGAACTCCTAAGCCAAAAGTAAAGGCCGCGTAGTTCAACTGTCCCTTCCGGATTTAGTTGAACTCCTAAGCCAAAAGTAAAGGCCGCGTAGTTCAACTGAATAGAATATCAGATTTCGGCTCTGAGGGTTGGGGGTTTGAATCCCTCCGCGGTCACGAATAAATAGTTCAATAAGAAAAAACGCCAAGCTTGCTTGAGCGTTTTTTTGTTTGAAGTATTTTCAAAGCGGATCCCTTGCCTGCGGCAGGCAGGTTTGGGGATCACCAAGCAAGGCGAGGTAATCCAAATAAAGTAATGGTTTTCAGAAAAAGCGGAGCTTTGTTGGGAAATCCATCCCTCCGCAGTCACTAAATTAAAAAAGCCGCTCCAATGGAGCGGCTTTTTAATATTTTTCATTTAAAATTAATCCACATTATCGTGTAAAAATGAATTGTTAGAACGTAAATCCAACTCATCATCATCTGTATTTACCGTCGTACGAGAAAGATTAGTATCGCTACTATCAGTTTCGTCCAATTCAATCCCCATACGCTTATACGCAGGTTGTTTTTCAATTTCATCAATTTTAGAATTGCTATTTCTAAATTTATAATTGAATTCCTTCATCTTTCGTTTACGCTCCTCGGTTCGATCGCTTAATAACTTTGAAATGGGTGAATTAAGTGGATCTGCGGGTTCATCTTTATCTTTTTCCTTTACAGGTTTTTCAACAGTTTTTGTTTCAAATTTCAACTCCTCTTCGGCTACTTCCTCCTTCTTGGCAGCAGGTTTTGCCTGATTAAGTTTGGCTTCCATTTCTTCATAGTCATCAAGGCTATAGCGCTTCACTCCTTTATCTGAATGTTCAGTCACAGGAATCACTTCCACCGCTTTTACCTCAATATCCTCAATATTCTTAACCAGTAATTCTGGCTCCTCTTCTTCCTCTTGTTGCTTTTCAAAAGAAGCTACTTTATTATTTTCTTCTTTTGGGGAATGAATAGGAAGATCGAACATTAAAATTTGTTCGTCCATGGTTCCTATTTCATTTTCTTCGGAAAGATCTTCCTCAACAACTTCTTCAGCTTTATTCATTTTGCTTTCCACAATCACAAAATCGTTTACATCAATTTCATTTATTTGAAGTTGCTGAAACTCTGCTAAAAAATGAATATCCACCCGTTCGTAATCTACCTGAAGATTCTTAATAAGCTCCGTAGTTTCAATATATCCTTCAAACGGAAGCTCATTCACTTTTGGCTTTTCAACAACCTCTTCAAACTCTTCTTCAAAAAGCACATGCTTTACTACAGGTGGTTCTTCTTTAACCTTAGCTTTTGGCTCTTCATAAGAAAAATCGATGGGTGTCGCTGTAGGGCTTGCACTTAAGTTCTGTTCTGCCTTTTGATCTTCTTCCAGCGTGTGAATGATTTTTTTGCTTTCGGTATTTACAATTTCGTGTTGCTGCTCGGCATTAAATCCTGTAGCAATTACGGTAATAGAAATGGCTTTCTCCAACTCTTCATCTTCACCCACTCCCATAATAATATTGGCACTGTGACCCGCTTCATTTTGAATGTGATCACTAATTTCTCCAATTTCATCTATCGTGATTTCTTCAGAACCAGATACAATAAGCAAGAGTACATTTTTAGCTCCGCTAATTTTATTATCGTTAAGTAATGGCGAATCTAACGCTTTTGTAATGGCTTCATGAGCTCTTTGAGAACCCACAGCCGTTGCACTACCCATAATGGCGGTGCCACTATTGGCTAAAACTGTTTTGGCATCTCTAAGGTCAATGTTTTGCGTGTAGTGATGTGTAATTACTTCGGCAATACCTCGCGCAGCAGTTGCTAATACTTCATCTGCTTTAGAAAACCCTGCTTTAAAACCTAAATTCCCATATACCTCACGTAATTTGTTGTTATTAATAACAACCAAAGAATCTACATTTTGTCTTAAATTTTCTACCCCTATTTGCGCTTGATCATTTCTAATCTTCCCTTCGAATTGAAAAGGAATGGTAACGATTCCCACCGTTAAAATATCCAAATCCTTTGCCATTTTTGCAATAATAGGTGCTGCACCTGTTCCAGTACCTCCTCCCATACCAGCAGTAATAAAAATCATTTTGGTATTGGTAGAAAGCATATCCTGAATCTCTTGCATACTCTCCACAGCAGATTGCTCTCCAATTTTAGGATTGGCTCCCGCTCCAAGACCTTCAGTAAGGGAAACTCCTAACTGAATTTTAACTGGAACGGGACTGTTTTCCAATGCCTGTGCATCGGTATTACAAATTACAAAGTCTACGCCTTTAATCCCTTGGCTAAACATATGGTTAATGGCATTACTACCACCGCCACCAACGCCTATGACCTTTATGACGTTCGACTGATTTTTGGGCAGGTCGAATGAAATATTATCAAATTCTGTGTTGCTGCTCATAGTTGTCTTCTTTTTGTGAGGTTGTTATATTATATTATTCTAATTAGGTTTGAGATTATTCGGCGTTGTCCAAAAATTCTTTAAATTTTTCGGCCCACTTATCAAAAAATCGCTTTCCTCCTTTATTTGTTGTTACTTTTTCTTCATGCTCGCTATCTACACTTTCTAATTTCTCTTCCACTTCAGGAAGTTCATCATTCAATGCCATTTTAGCCCCCTGGTTTTTGCTCTTTCCAGTTAAGCTATTTAACACCAATCCTACGGCAGTCGCATACATAGGACTTGTAGTTTCACTATCGCTATCTCCAGCCAAGTGTTCATTAGGATATCCTATGCGAGTATCCATTCCTGTGATATACTCTACCAATTGCTTTAAATGTTTTAATTGAGCTCCGCCTCCTGTTAAAACAATACCTGCAATTAATTTCTTTTTTTGCTCCTCGTGACCGTAATTTTTTATTTCCAGATATACCTGCTCGATAATTTCAACCACTCTAGCATGAATTATTTTTGAAAGATTTTTTAGTGTAATTTCCTTTGGTTCTCTACCACGTAATCCCGGGATTGATACAATTTCATTGTCTTTATTTTCTCCTGGCCAGGCGGAACCAAATTTAATTTTTAATAATTCGGCTTGCTTTTCAATGATGGAACAACCTTCTTTTATGTCTTCGGTAATCACATTTCCACCAAACGGAATAACCGCAGTATGTCTAATGATTCCATCCTTAAAAATGGCCAAATCGGTAGTTCCACCCCCAATATCTATTAAAGCCACACCAGCTTCCTTTTCTTCTTGACTCAATACAGCATTTGCCGAAGCAAGCGGTTCAAGTGTTATTCCAGCCAATTCGAGACCAGCACTTTTTACACATCTACCAATATTTCTGATAGAAGAAACTTGCCCAACCACCACGTGAAAATTAGCTTCCAACCTCCCGCCATACATTCCAATAGGTTCTTTAATTTCAGCCTGTCCGTCTACTTTAAAATCTTGTGGTAATACGTGAATAATTTCTTCACCAGGCAACATCACTAGCTTATGTACTTGATTACAGAGCCTATCGATATCTTCATCGTTAATTACTTCATCGCTATTAGAACGGGTTATATAATCACTATGCTGAAGGCTTCTGATGTGTTGACCGGCAATACCAACCACTACTTCAGAAATTTTCATTCCAGAAGATGTTTCAGCATCTTGTACCGCTTGTTGAATGGACTGAATGGTTTGTGTAATATTGTTAACCACTCCTCGATGCACACCAAGACTTTTGGATTTACCAATACCCATAATCTCCATCTTTCCGTAATCATTTTTACGCCCAATCATAGCCACAATTTTTGTGGTTCCTATGTCCAATCCAACCGCAATGTTATTATTTTCCATGTTCTATTTTTTTGTAGCCACTACTTGACTTCCAAACTGTAAATCCACTAAATTATAGGCAGATAGCCTTTTGTCTTTTTTTGCTTTTTGATAGAAAGCTTTAAAATTTTGAATCTTTTTATCAATATGCTTTAGGTCTCCAAACTGTACTTTAAATCCCTCTTTCCTTAAAATAAGCTCAACTTTTCCGTTTCTATTTTTATGAAGTCCAGACACAATCTGTTTCATAAAAGCGTCATTTTTTAATTTTAGGAGCAATGGTGTAAGCTCTGTAAAATCTGTTTTTGAACTGCCCGTTATTAATGGAACTCTTGCTGAGTACACAGAGGAAATAGGCATTTTCTTTCCATCTTCATCAATATAAAAGTGGTTTGACCCCACCACTCTGGCAATAGGATTTCGTTGTTCTATTTTGGCTCCCAAACCACCATCAATTGTTATAAACACTTGGGCATCACGCACCATAGGGTTATTTAACAATCTCTCTTCCATCTCTTTCAAAACTAAAGTTTCTTTAGGGATACTCGTAACACTGTCGCTATTTTGTATTAACAATTTATTAACCGCCGTTAATGTGATAAAAGGGTTGTTTTCATCGGTAAACTTTATATCAATATGTGAAATTTTACGCGAGTTGTTACGTTGTCTAGCAAATCCAAACAAGACCCCTGCAAGTACAATTACAAATAACAATTTTATGAATCCCCAAGTACCTTTCATTGCTTTAAATATTGAGTTACTTTTTCTACTTCCGCGCCAATGTCACCTGCACCAACCATCAATTTCACCTTACAATGGGAGGACTTTAACTTTTCATTTAAAGACTCTTTAGTAATTAACGCCTTTTTAGGGTTCGAAATTTTATTCAAGAGCCATTCTGAATGAATCCCAACTATGGGTACTTCACGCGCTGGATATATTTCTAAAAGGAAGATTTCATCAAAATGTGAAAGGCTTTTGGCGAATCCATCACCAAAATCCCGAGTGCGGCTAAACAAATGTGGTTGAAAAACAATCACTTTTTTATCGTTAGGATACATTTCTGAAACCGCTTGAAAAAGGGCATCAATCTCGGTAGGATGATGAGCATAATCGTCTATTAACACTAAATTTTCGGTTTTAATTTTATACGAAAATCTACGTTGAACCCCTCTAAAAGATAATAAAGCTTTGGGCAGGCCGGGAGTTGGGGTTCCCGCAGAAATGGCCATACCCAAAGCTGTTACCGCATTATGTAGGTTATGATGACCAGGGATGATAAATTGCAAGTTTTTAATTGTTTCATTCGGTGTTTTTAGATCAAAAACATAGGTTCCATTTTCAATTCGAACACGCTGTGCTTCAAAGTCGGCATCTTCTTCTATGGCCACCGTTTGACCATTTAATGGAAGTCCCTTTTTATGTAATAAATGTTCTTTGTTTTTAATTAATTTTGAAAATTCTTTGAAAGAATCTTCAATGCTGGAAGCATCTCCATAAATATCCAAATGATCTGCATCCATCGAGGTAACACAAGCAATATCGGGTTGCAACTGAAGGAAGGAACGGTCAAATTCATCTGCTTCTACCACTGTGATTTCAGTTCCTTTGCTAATAAAATTAGAGTTGTAATTTTCGGCAATACCACCCAAAAATGCGGTCACAGGCATATTACATTCGGCCATTAAATGGCCTAAAATTGCTGAAGTTGTTGTCTTCCCATGAGTTCCTGCCACTGCTAAACACAAGGTATTTTTGGTTACTTCACCCAATAGTTTTGCTCGTTTAACAACCTCATATCCTTCAGTTGTAAAATGGTTTAAAATGGCGCATTCTTTTGGAATAGCTGGTGTATACACAATAAGTGAATTTTCTATTGTTAAACCTTTTGGAATTTCCGAAACGGCATCTTTAAAAGTGATTTCCATCCCTTCTTTTACTAGCTCATCGGTTAAATGGGTAGTAGTTTTATCATATCCAAATACTTTTTTACCCAATAATTTTACATATCGCGCCAAAGCACTCATTCCAATACCGCCAATGCCAACAAAAAAAACGTTCGATATGTTTTCTAAAGGTTTCAATTTTACTTTTTCAATAGTTTTTCAATTTCTTCAACAATAGCTTTTGTAGCATTAGGTTTTGCTAACTTTTTAATGTTCTCTGAAAGCTTCAATTGCAATTCTTTAGATTGAATGACTTCAGAAAATTTAGTTTCAAAATCCGCATCCAAATCGGCTTCTTTAATAAGTATGGCAGCATGTTGCTTTACAATGGAATGTGCATTTTTGGTTTGATGGTCCTCTGCCACATTGGGCGATGGAATAAAAATTACTGGCTTTCCAACTAAGCATAATTCTGAAACAGATAACGCCCCAGCACGTGAAATAATAATATCTGAAGCTGCATACGCCAAATCCATAGTATTTAAAAATGCGTGTACTTGAACATTCTTGGAAGCTCTGTTTTTATAGGTTTCATGATAATATTTCCCACATTGCCAGATAACTTGTAGTTGGTTCTCTTCAAAAAAAGAAAGTTCATTTTCTATAAGTTGGTTTATTCTCATAGCACCTAAACTTCCACCTAACACCAAGAGGGTTTTCTTAGTTTTATCAAGTTTAAAATATGTTTGCCCTTCTTCTCTTTTTGAATGTATTTCTAATAAATCTTGTCTCACAGGATTGCCCGTTACTACGAGTTTTTCCTTCGGAAAAAATTGCTCCATTCCCTCATAGGCCACACAAATGGTTTTTACTTTTTTACTTAACCATTTATTGGTAATACCTGCGTGACTATTTTGCTCCTGAATCAATGAAGGAACTTTTCTTCGGGAAGCAACCCGAAGCAAAGGAGCGCTTGCATATCCCCCTGTACCAATGGCAACGTCAGGTTTAAAATCTTTGATGATTCTCTTTGCTCGAATAAGACTCGAAGCTAACTTTAAAGGAAACTTCAAGTTGCTCACTTTCAAGTTACGCTGCAATCCTGAAATCCAAAGCCCTTCAATTTTATATCCTGCTTGTGGTACTTTCTCCATTTCCATACGGTCTTTAGCACCCACAAAAAGAAATTCGGCATTGGGATAGCGAACTTTTAATTCGTTAGCAATGGCTACAGCTGGGTAAATATGACCCCCAGTTCCTCCTCCTGATATGATAAATTTATAAGGCTTCACTTAAAATATCTAATGGATTTTCTTCTTCTTGTTCTTTTATTTGAACTTCTCTTTTTGCACTTACACTTAAAATCATTCCCAATGCTAAACAGGTCATCCAAATGGACGTTCCTCCACTACTAATCAGTGGCAAGGTTTGCCCGGTTACAGGAAATAATTCCACCGCAACGCCCATATTTATAAGTGCTTGAAATATGATGGGTAGCCCCACTCCTGCGACCAATAATTTTCCAAATAACGAGGTACTTTTATAAATCACAATAATTAATCGGAAAAGCAACAACAAATACAAAAGCAGTAATATTAAACCCCCTGCAATGCCAAATTCTTCTACTATGACCGCATAAATAAAATCTGAAGAAGATTGTGGTAAAAAATTCTTCTGTACACTTTTACCAGGTCCTAATCCTACCACACCCCCTGAAGCAATGGCAATTTTGGCTTTTTCTATTTGATAATCTGCTTCAGTATCTTCTTTATCTGCAAAGTTTTCAACTCTACTTATCCAGGTATCTACACGATTAGGGAAAACGCCTGGAAAGGCCTTTGCTGTTAAAACAAACAATGTTAAAAATAACAGACCAGCGCCAAGGATAATTCCGAGGTATCTAAGAGGATAGCCTCCTATAAATACCAAGACAACCACCATAGCAAACAGAATTGCGGTAGTAGAGAAATTTGCTGGAAGAATAAGGGCTAAAACGATAAATACTGGCAACCAAAGAGGTACTAAAGTTTCCTTAAAGCTTATTTCTTTGTCTTTAATTCTGGATAAATATCGTGCTACATAGGTCATTAACACCACTGCCGCCAAGGCCGAAGTTTGAAAAGTAACCCCAACAAAAGGAATCCGAATCCATCTACTTGCATTAGCCCCTTCAATAGTATTTCCTTGCGCTAATGTGATTAACAAAAGAATAATAACGATGGGTAATGCAATAATAGAAAGTCCTCTAAAATAATGGTACGGAATTTTATGCACACCGTATAAGATGGCAAATCCTAAAAGCAAATGGGCAAAATGTTTTAATAAAAACTGAATCGTATTTCCATTCCCGTATAAATAAGCCAAATTGCTACTGGCACTGTATACAGGTAAAAAAGAAAACAATGCTAAAAGGGCAACTACTGCCCAAATAGCCTTATCTCCTTGTAAGTATTGAAATACGTTTTTCATTTAACTAAAGATTTCTAACAGCTTCTTTAAATTGTCTTCCTCGGTCTTCATAATTTTCGAATAAATCGAAACTGGCACACGCTGGAGATAGTAAAACCGTATCCCCTTTTTCTGAAAGTCTATAGGCTACTTGTACTGCGTCACGCATACTTTCAGTTTCTACCATGATATCGACCACATTCCCAAAGGCTTTTATTATTTTATCATTATCTACTCCCAAACAAATAATTGCTTTCACCTTTTCATTTACCAAGGGAAGTAATTCTTCATATTCATTGCCTTTATCTACTCCTCCCACAATCCAAACAGTGGGTGATTCCATGCTGTCTAAGGCATAAAACGTAGCATTAACATTGGTTGCTTTGGAGTCGTTGATGTACACCACATTGTTAATTTTAAGCACTTTCTCTAATCGATGCTCTACTCCCTGAAAACTCTCCAAGGATTGTCGAATCGTATCTTTACGTATTCGAAGTAGCGTAGCTACCGTAGAGGCTGCCATGGCATTTTTTAAATTATGATTTCCAGTTAATTGTAGATTTGTGATTGGCATGGTATGTGAGTTTATTTTTGTTTTTATGATGATATTTTTGTTTTCTATATATGCGCCCTCATCAAGTTTTTTATCCAATGAAAAAGGCAATAATTGTGATTGAATTGGATGTTCTGAAAGCCATTTCCCGATAACTTCATCATCTGCATCGTAAATGAAAAAGTCTTCCTTTGTTTGATTCATGGCTATCCGAAATTTTGAAGCGATATACTTATTGAAATCATAGTCATATCGATCTAAATGATCCGGTGTAATGTTGGTTAAGACTGCTATATGCGGTCTAAAAGTCTCAATACCGTCTAACTGAAAACTACTCAACTCCAATACATAATTCTCGTTTTTATCTTCAGCAACAAGTTGGGCAAAACTTTTCCCAATGTTTCCTCCTAAAGCCACATTCAACTCATCTTTCAGCAATGCATAAGACAAACTAGCGGTAGTGGTTTTCCCATTACTCCCAGTTATTCCTATGATAGTAGCTTCAGTATATTCTGAAGCAAATTCGATTTCAGAAATTACCTTCACGTTAGCCTCTTTCAGCTTTACTATCAAAGGTGCTTTTTCCGGAATTCCCGGACTTTTCATAACGACATCTGCCGATAGTATTTTAGCTTCGGTATGACCCTCGTCTTCCCATTCAATCTCATGATGTAAAAGAACTTTTTTATAGATTTCTTTTATTTTTCCGAAGTCTGAAACAAAGACTTCAAACCCCCTTTTCTTTCCTAAAATGGCCGTGCCCACACCACTTTCTCCTCCGCCCAATATGACCAGCCTTTTTGCCACCTTTATCTAATTTTTAATGTTACAATGGTGATCACCGCAAGCACAATACTTACAATCCAAAACCGAGTAACAATCTTACTTTCGTGATAGCCTTTAACCTGATAATGATGGTGTAAGGGTGACATTCTGAAAATCCTACGCCCTTCTCCATATTTCTTTTTGGTGTATTTAAACCAACTTACTTGCATCACTACCGAAAGATTTTCCATTAAGAAAATTCCACAGAGAATAGGGATAAGCCATTCTTTTCTAATGGCAATCGCTATTACTGCAATGATTCCACCAATGGTTAAGCTTCCTGTATCTCCCATAAAAACTTGAGCCGGATAGGCATTGTACCATAAAAACCCAATAAGTGCCCCCACAAATGCCATAATAAAAATGGTCAACTCACCCGTATTGGGGATGTACATAATGTTGAGATAATCTGAAAAAATTACGTTCCCCGAAACCCAAGCGAAAATGGCAAGGGTCACTCCTATGATTGCCGAAGTACCTGCAGCTAGGCCGTCTATTCCATCGGTTAAGTTTGCTCCATTGGAAACGGCTGTAATAATGAAAATGACAATCGGGATAAAAACCAGCCAAGCGTAATCTTTGTATTCATCTCCTGCCCAAGTGACTAGTTTTTCATAATTGATTTCGTTGTCTTTAACAAAGGGAAGGGTTGTTAAAAGAGTTTTCTCCTCTGCATAAAAATCTTTATCTGCCTTTTGAGTAATTTCGGTTTGATTTGGAATTTTATCTACTTTCTCTCTCCTTACGGTGATGTCGTCGTGAAAATACATGGTAGCCCCTATAATAATTCCTAAGCCAACCTGCCCAAAGACTTTAAATTTTCCTGGTAGCCCTGCTTTATCTTTTTTGAATTTTTTAATGTAGTCGTCAATAAACCCAATTGTTCCCATCCAAATGGTGGTCACCAATAGCATGATGACATAAATATTCTCCAACTTGGCAAAAAGAAGTACTGGAATGATGGTGGCTAAAATGATAATGATTCCACCCATAGTTGGAGTTCCTGCCTTTTCATTTTGTCCTTCCAACCCCAAGTTTCTAATGGTTTCCCCTACTTGTTTTTTCTGAAGAAACGCTATGATTTTCTTACCATAGATGGTAGCGATAAACAGTGAAAGCATTACTGCTAAAGCCGCTCTAAATGTGATGAACTGAAAGAGTCCAGCACCTGGCAAGTCATAGGTTTTATCGAGAAAATCAAACAAGTAATACAGCATCTTATTTATGTAAATCGGTTAGCATTTGGTTTACTATTTTAAAATCGTCAAAATCGAATCGCTCTCCTTTAATTTCTTGGTAGGTTTCGTGACCTTTTCCAGCTATTAAAACAATATCTCCTTCATTAGCCATTTGACATGCCGTTTTAATGGCTTGCCTTCTATCGGTAATGGAAAGTGTTTTTTTATAATGCGTTGGGGAAACTCCCTTTTCAATGGCTTCAATGATAAGCTCGGGGTCTTCATTTCTTGGGTTATCACTCGTAAAAATCACTTTTGTACTTAGTGTTGCAGCAATGTTTCCCATTTTAGGTCTTTTTTCAGCATCGCGATTTCCACCACATCCTACCACCGTAATTAATTCTTCATTTCCAGTCCTGATGGAATTAATGGTTTCCAATACATTTTTCAAGGCATCTGGTGTGTGTGCATAATCTACTATGGCTGTTATATTTTTTGAAGAAACAGCATATTGAAATCTCCCGTCCACGCTTTCCAAGGTGCTCATTAGTTGAAGCGCCTCCATAGTTTCCAATCCTAATAAATCGGAAGCACCATAAATGGCTAATAAGTTGTATGCATTAAAATTACCTATAAGTTTTACCCACAATTCATGAGTATTTATTTTGAGTAACAAACCTGTAAACTGATTTTCTAAAATCTGGGCTTTATAGTCTGCCATACTCTTTAGAGCATAGGTATATTTCTTAGCCAATGTGTTTTGAAGCATTACTGGACCATTTTTATCATCCACATTTGTTAATGCGAAAGCCGATTTTGGTAAAGCATCAAAAAAGGATTTTTTTACATCGCGGTATTCTTTAAAGTCTTTATGATAGTCTAAATGATCGTGCGAAAGATTGGTAAAAATACCTCCTGCAAAATGCAATGCTTCAGTACGCTTTTGATGAATTCCATGAGAACTAACTTCCATAAAACAATACTCTACCCCAGCATCGACCATTTCTCGTAAATACTTATTAATAGTTAGCGAGTCTGGTGTAGTATGCGTTGCAGGATAGGTTGTATCTCCTACTTTAATATTTACTGTGGAAAGTAAGCCCGTTTCAAATCCTGCATTTTTGAAAAGCTCATAAAGCAAGGTTGAAATGGTAGTTTTTCCGTTGGTTCCTGTAACTCCTACGAGTTTTAGATTTTCGGAAGGATTCTCGTAAAAGTTCGCCGCCATAAAGGCAAGTGCTTGTTGAGAGTCCTTTACCTGAACGTACGTAATACCGTTAATAATAATTTCTGGTAAGGTTTCACAAACAATAGCAATAGCTCCTTTTTCTGAAGCCATTTTAATAAAGTCATGTCCGTCAGAAAGTGTTCCTTTAATCGCTACAAACACATCGTTAAGTGCCACTTTACGAGAATCGAATTCAATATTCGTGATGGCCACAGAGGTATTCCCCACAACTTTTTCGAGGGTTACTTTATACAATATGTCTTTTAACAAAATCACGATAGATTCAATATTATTTTTTTGCCCTTTTGAATTTTTTCACCCGACGGAATGGATTGTTCTTTAACCGTTCCATTGCCTTGAGTCACCACTTTTAACCCTAAATTTTCCAAAATGGATATCGCATCCATCCCCGTCATACCAACCACATTTGGCACTTTTGAACCTCCTTTTTGTTCTTTGGCATAATAGGTTTCAAAATCTTTTGAAACCGAAGGCGCTTTTGGGTTTTCTTCGTTTACTTCGTTTACTTCATCTATTAAAGGACTATCGGTAAATATTTTTTGTGCTATTCTTTTAAAAACAGGCCCTGTTACATCGGCTCCATAAAATCCCTTTTTGGTGCTAGGTTTATGAATAACGACTATGCAAGAATATTTTGGATTATCTGCTGGGAAATATCCAGAGAAAGAAGAAATATACTTTCGATCTTTATCCCAATTTGGAAGCCAGTATTCGGTTCTAGCGGTTCCTGTTTTCCCGGCCATAGAGAAATTTTCAGAATACAAGCTTTTCCCCGTTCCTCTCTTTACAATATTTTTGAGAATATCTCGAATTTCATCAAGCGTTTTATCTGAACATATTTTAGGGTTAATAATTTCGGTATCAAAGACTTCCACTCCCTTATTCATCGTTCTTATTTCTTTGATGAATCGAGGCTTCACCATCACTCCATTGTTTGCAATTGCATTATAAAAAGTAAGTGTTTGTAGGGGTGTCATTTTTAAATTATACCCATAGGCCATGGACGGCAATGCATTTTTACTCCATTTACTATGACCTGGCTCTGGTATCATAGGTTTCCCTTCTCCAGAAATAGGAATTCCAACCTTTTTGTTTAAATGCCATTTTTTAAAATGGTCAATAAGCTTATTAGGGTTTTTAGCATAATGGTCATCTATAATGGATGCCAAGCCAATATTGGAAGATACTTCCAGTGCCTTTGCGGCAGAAATTTTTCCGTATCCACCGCGTTTAGAGTCGGTGATATTCCTACCATAAAATCGTTTACTACCTTGTTTGGTATCGACCACCGTAGAAGTATCAATTACCTTATCTTCCAAAGCTGCCATAAATGCCATCACTTTAAAAGTTGAACCCGGCTCGTGGCTTTCGCCCACAGCATAATTCAATTTTTCGTAATACGTCCCAACATCCGTTTTACCAAGATTTGAAATCGCTTTAATTTCGCCAGTTTTAACCTCCATGACAATAACACTTCCATGCTCGGCTTCGTAAAACTCCATTTGCTTTAACAAGGCATGATGTGCTATGTCTTGGATATTTACATTGATTGTTGTTACAATATCATACCCATCTTGGGGCTCAATTTCATTTTCATCCGAAACTGGCTTCCATTGTCCTTGTGCTATTTTTTGTTTAAGACGTCTCCCATTTTTCCCTCTTAAAAATTCATCGAAAGCTCCTTCAAAACCTACTTCATACACTCCTTTTTCTTGATTTTTTTCATTCCCTACTAGACGTTCACCAACTTTCCCCATTGGATGCTCCCGAACCGTGTTTTGCTCCACTATAATACCTCCACGATAAGGCCCTTTATTAAACAAAGGCATCTTTTTTACTTTTATGTAATTTGAATACCCCAATCCACGTGCAATTAGTAAGTATCTGTTTTTATCGGCCCTCGCCTTTCTGAAAAGGTTTTGATAATAGGCAGAAGATTTACCAAAGAGCTTACTTAACTCTTTGGAAAGCGGAACAAGGTTTTTATCGAAGTCTTCTTTTGAAACCGTAACCGCATCGAAACGAATATCGTACTTTGGAACGGAGGTAGCTAATAAACTCCCGTCATCTGCATACACATTTCCTCTATTGGCTTCAATGGTAAAGTTTTTTGTAGTGTTGTGTTCTGCAAGCTCACGGTATTTATCCCCTTCAATAAATTGAATACTCACCAACTTAAATACAATGAGAAGCCCGAAGATGAACATACCTCCGGCGATAAAGTAGAATCGGTTTAATATGTTCTTGTCCTCTACTGGCACGCGCTATTCACTTTTTTTAATGATGACTTTTTGCGGTGGGATTTCAGAAGGAAAAAGATCCCTACTTTCCATCGCTTTTATAATTTTACTTTCCATTTTAGCTTGCATTAATTGCATCCTAACATCTACATATTCACTTTTTAACTCCTTTACTTGATTACTCAATCGTGCTATTTGGTGTACTTTTTTATCGGCTTGGTGCGAACTAGCAATCATCATTAAAGCCAAGGCCGAAAGAAAAATGATAAACCTCCAATTTTTAAAAGCATCGTCGCTCACTAAAAATTTTCCTTTAATGATATTGTAGAAGTTCTTTTTCATTATAACTTTTCGGCAATTCTTAATTTTGCACTTCGAGCTCTATTGTTTTTACTAATTTCTTCTTCGGAAGGAATAATAAATTTCCCCACTAGTTTAAAAGGAACTTCTACCCTTCCAAAAACATCTTTCTCTGGTTCTCCTTCAAAAAGTCCATTTCGCATAAATCGTTTTACAAGTCTATCTTCAAGAGAGTGATAGGATATTAAACTAAGTCTACCTCCCGTTTTTAGCACCTCGGGTGTTTGCAAAAGGAATTCTTTTAAAACTTCCAATTCTTGGTTAACTTCAATTCGAATAGCCTGAAACACTTGCGCTAAAATTTTATTCTCTTTATGCTTTGGTAAAAATCTTCCCAACACTACTTTTAGTTGTTCACTCGATTTTATTGCTTCTTTGGCTCTTCCTTCTACAATCAATCGCGCCATTCCTGCCGCCGCTTTCAATTCACCATATTCCCGCAATACATTCCGAAGCATTTTTTCATCATAATCATTTACTACTTGATATGCCGAAAGCGGACTATCCTGATTCATCCGCATATCTAAGTCTGCTTCAAACCTTGTAGAAAATCCACGCTCTGGAACATCAAACTGATGCGAGGAAACACCAAAATCTCCTAAAATTCCATCCACTTTGGTATGTCCATAAAATCGTAAATACCGTTTTAAGAATCTAAAATTCTGATTGATGAGCGTAAAGCGTGGATCATCGATAGCATTTTTAAGAGCGTCTTTATCTTGATCGAAAGCAAGTAGTTTTCCATTTTTCCCAAGTCTTTCCAAAATCTCCTTAGAATGTCCCCCGCCGCCAAAAGTTACATCCACATAAACACCATCGGGCTGGATGTTGAGACCCTCTACAGTCTCTTTCAGTAAAACCGGATTATGATATTCCATTATCATCATCATTGACACCACCCATGACTTCTTCGGCTAAGTCCGCAAAGTCATTGGCAGCATCATCTATTGCTTTTTCATATTTAGTTGCATCCCAAATCTCTACAATACTTATTGCCGAAGACACCACAATTTCCTTATGGATACCCGCAAAATCCATTAAATCTCGCGGAATGTTTAGTCTTCCTGCTGTATCCATTTCTACGGTTCTTACCCCAGCAGTGAAACGACGAATAAAGTCATTGTTTTTTCTATTGAATCGATTTAACCCACTCACTTTCTGCATCAATTGTTGCCACTCTTCCATAGGGTACAACTCCAAACATGGCTGAAACACAGCTCGCTTAATTACAAATCCTGAAGGAGCGACAGTGGCCAGTTGCTTTTTTAAATCGGCTGGCACCATAACCCTTCCTTTGGAGTCGGCTTTGCAGTGGTATGTCCCAATAAGATTGAGCATGAGTGTAAACTTGAGTTTGATTTAGTAAAACCAAATATAAATGAATTTTACCACTTTTTACCACTTTTTACCACATTGTTGATAAGTTTTACCACCCACTATATGAATTTAGTATGCCAATTTTCTATTTGTATTGATTTACAGCAGATTAAAGACTGGCATTTGCGGAAGTTTTCAACAATAAAAACAAGCACATCATTTCGTTAAAATTTGTTTACTTTTGTTTTAAGTTTTAAAGCACTTTATGGCACATCGGCTTAAAAAAGAAGGTAAATACTCTTACTTAGAAATTGGCGAAGGAACTCCTATTGTAATTATGCATGGGCTAATGGGTGGTTTGAGTAATTTTGATGGAGTTGTTGATTTTTTTCCGAAAAAAGGATACAAAGTAGTTATCCCGGAGTTACCCATTTACTCCATGCCAATTCTTAAAACCAATGTAAAAAACATTGCAAAATACGTTTCGGGTTTTATCGATTTTAAAGGATATAAAGAGGTTATTCTTTTAGGAAATTCATTAGGAGGTCATATTGGCTTAATGGTCACAAAATTGTATCCAGAAAAAGTAAAAGCCTTAGTGATTACAGGTAGTTCTGGGCTATACGAAAGCGCCATGGGTGAGACTTATCCAAAAAGAGGTGACTACGATTATATTAAACAAAAAGCAGAAAATGTTTTTTACGATCCTTCTATTGCTACCAAAGAAATTGTAGATGAAGTCTACGCCAGTGTAAACGATAGAAACAAACTTATCAGAACACTCTCTATTGCCAAAAGTGCCATTCGACATAATATGGCAAAGGATTTACCCCATATGCACAATCCAACTTGCATTATTTGGGGGAAAAATGATAATGTTACCCCTCCTGAAGTAGCCGATGAATTCCACGAATTACTGCCTGATTCAAATTTATACTGGATTGACAAATGTGGACACGCTGCCATGATGGAACATCCAGATACATTTAACGACATATTGTACGGCTGGTTACAAGAGCGAGGTTTTTAACATTCTCATTATGAAAATTACTTCGGCAGAATTTGTAATGAGTAACAGTGATGTTGCCAAATGTCCAAAAAATAAATTACCCGAATACGCCTTTATTGGAAGATCCAACGTTGGTAAATCCTCTTTAATCAACATGTTGATGCAACGCAAAAGCCTTGCGAAAACAAGTGGCAGACCCGGAAAAACACAATTAATTAATCACTTTTTAATTAATAAAAATTGGTACTTGGTAGATTTACCTGGTTATGGTTACGCGCGTGTTTCCAAATCTAGTAAAAAAACCTTTCAGAAATTTATTACCAATTATTTCGAAAAACGTCAACAACTTGTGCTAGGCTTCGTTTTAATTGATTGCAGACACGAGCCACAACCTATCGATTTGGAGTTTATGGAATGGATGGGGCAAAGTCAGATTCCCTTTAGTATTATTTTCACAAAAGCCGATAAACTAAAACCAAACGCCCTAACTAGAAATTTGGAAGTTTACACCCAAAAAATGCTGGAAACCTGGGAAGAAATGCCTCAGTATTTTGTCACTTCCTCAAGTAATGGTGACGGACGTGACGAATTGTTAGGGTACATTAATCAAATTAATTCCGATTTAACCGCTCTGTAATTAATTCGATTAAAGATTCTGGGGTTTTGAGTTCTTTTAACTCTTCCGAAGAAATAAAAACCTCTAAACCTTCATTTATTGATACTAATATTACTGGGAAATCAACCTTTTGAAGCCACTTAGATTTGTATTGTTTTTGAAACTCATCACGATGTAGAAAAATCAATTCAGTTTTTGAGTTTTCCCTAAAATCTTTCCAAATCTTTTTTTCTGAAAAAGCACCAAATGTAATGGCGCAAAGACTACAAGAATAATTCTTTGGACTTATAATTTTATGTGCAGTATCCCAAAGTGCTTGTACTTTTCCTGAGGTTGCATTGTAAACAAAAATAAGCTTCAAATTAGTCTTTTTTCAATTCTAATTTTTCAGCAAAATAATCGCAAAAGTCAAGCATGGTAGCGCTCATTTTCTCATCGTTTGTCGCACGCTTAAAAGTGTTTGCCATGGCTGTTAGTGTTTGATGAAAAAACACCTTCATTTCGTCCAGCGGCATATCTTTTGTCCATAAATCGATACGTAAAGCTTCTTGATTTTTATGATCCCAAACCGAAAGTAGCATCGCCTTTGTTTCCATATTATCTACGCCACCGTCTGGTGCTGCCCAATGCAGTTTTTCTGGAATGCGATTTTCGTCCATTCCCACTGTTAATTTAATTTCTGATGTAATTTTACTCATTTCTTTGGTTTGTATTTTGAATCATTAAAAATCTCTTCGGCACGTTTGTTCATTAATTGTTGCAATGAAACTGGATTTTCTTCCATATACGATTGCACAATCTTCCAGCCTATATATCTCCCAATCATTCCGGGAGATTCATTATCAATTTCTAAGTTAAATTTTGAAAAGGGCGCAGGCGTAATAAAGCGTTGAAGCAATTTTACATCGGTGCTGTATAAAAGTTCATTTTCAATAAAATAACGCCACACCTCCACTTCGTTTTCAACAGCCCAAATCATTTCATCCTCGGTATACCCCATTTTATCAGCATCGGGAACATTAGGCAACCATAAATCCTTTAAATAGAGTTCCTTTCCATAATATATCATTTGCTCTAAAAATGATCGTTGGGTGGGTACCGAAATATACTTCTTAGCATAGGCAGATGCAACATCTGGTATTATCTGCGAAGGTTTCATAGTTTTTGAAATATATTTCGAAATTCCTTCATAAAAAAAGTGATTCTCCCCTAAATAGGTGTCAAATTCTATGATCAAAAATTGATCGTTGGCAATAACTTTGGTTCTATAATCCACATCTGAGGTAGTGGTAAAAACCAAAGGTGTTGAAAAGTCCGGAAAATAGTATTTAATATGCTGAAACAGTGCTATTAAATCATCTTCAAGCTTTTCTTCGGAAGGGAATACTTTTAGGACCTCATCATTTAGTTGCTTTTGAAGCGTGTCTTGCATTTTCTCAACCCAAATACTATCGTGATATTGCTCTGGAAAGAACAAAGGATATTGACTTTTAAGGTTTTCTAAATCTGAAGGACTGGCTTGAGCAAAAACTTTATCAAAACGCACTAACTCAAGATTTATAGGGATTTTTTCAACTTCCTCCTCTGTTTTAGACTTCGATTGACATCCCAAAAGCAAAAGAACTACGAAAAAAAATGAAACGAGGTACTTCATAAAATTTAAATTCTTCATTAATAACGGTATTCCCTTTTTTAAATTTTGTTTTCTCTATTTTTGTGATGCAAAGGTATCATTAATCTTATTTAAATTATCCCAAAATGAACACAGAAAAGGTTACAGACCATATTATAAATTGGTTAAAAGAATATGCCATAAATGCCAAAATGGATGGTTTTGTTGTTGGAGTTAGTGGCGGAATAGACTCTGCGGTAACCTCAACCCTTTGTGCAATGACCGGATTACGGACCCTTTGCGTAGAAATGCCCATTCATCAAGCGGCATCACAAGTGACAAGAGCACAGGAGCATATTGCCCAATTAAAAAGTCGCTTTGCCAATGTAACCGACGTACGAGTAGATCTTACCCCTGTTTTTGAAGAATTTAAAAAACAAGTGCATCAAACCGAAGCAGATGCCTTTCTTGATTTAAGCCTTGCAAATACCCGTGCTCGCCTACGAATGACAACACTATATTATTTTGCAGGATTACATCGATATTTAGTAGCAGGAACAGGGAATAAAGTAGAGGATTTTGGGGTAGGTTTTTACACAAAATACGGAGATGGTGGCGTGGATTTAAGCCCCATTGCAGATTTACTAAAAAGTGAAGTGTATAGTATTGGTAGACATGTCGATGTTCCAGATTCTATCTTAAAAGCAGCTCCCACAGATGGCCTTTTTGGCGATAGCCGAACGGACGAAGATCAAATTGGAGCAAGTTATGACGAACTAGAATGGGCAATGAAAATGATTGAAGAAAACAAATCTCCAGAAGACTTTGAAGACCGCAAAAAAGAAGTACTCAAAATATACGCACGACTAAATAAGGCCAACCAACATAAGATGAAACCTATTCCTGTTTGTGAAATACCACCTTATCTTAAACTTTAACAGTTCTTCAACGAATTTTCGTACAGTTCGACGAAAAATAATTGAGTCTCAACTTCTTTTTTATAGTTTTGATTTGTAGTATAAATATTACAAAAACCTCACACTTATTATAATCCCCTGTTTTAAGTGTTTTCTTTAACAAAATGAAATAAGAATGAAGAAAATTGTTATTGCAGATCACCACCCAGTTACCAGAAAAGGGATTGCTTGCATGTTAAAAAAGTCGAAGGATTATTCCATCGTAGGAAAAGTAAATAATGGAGATGAACTTTTTAAGAATTTGGAAGAAATCAATCCTGATATTTTAATTATGGAAATTGATATGCCTCAGATAAACGGCATAAATGTCTTACGAAGCATAAAAACTGAATTTCCCCAAACAAGAGTACTAATCTTCTCTACACATCCCGAGGAAATTTACGCACTTCGTTCTATTAAATCTGGTGCCGCAGGATATGTTCCAAAAACAGCCTCAACAAAGGTATTTTTAAAAGCACTGAAACGAATTGCCAAAGGAGGCATTTTCCTTAATGAAGAACTTACTTCAACTTTTACTAGTAGAAACGTTGGAGAATCTAGTGCTATAAGCCGTTATAAAAAATTATCTTCTCGCGAGATTGAAGTCCTCAATTTATTGTCGAGTGGAAAACGCAATAAAGACATTGCAAACGCACTTGATATTAACGAAAAGACTGTTAGTACTTACAAAACGAGACTGTTGAAAAAGTTAAAAGTGGATAATTTAGCAGATTTAATTAACCAATCGAGAATGTTTCAGTTTGGGTAGTTAGAGCACCCTATTTAGTTTTTCTGAAAGGACTTTTTTCAACGTAATGTAATCCATAATATCCTGGAGATTTTCTTTGTTTTCAGAAATCTCGGGATTTTTAACTGCTTCACTTAAATCCATTATTTTTTTAGACACCAAGTGCCTACGTAAATTCAAAATGGTTTCACTCACCATTTGTGAAATACCGTGTTTTTTCTCTTTTACGTAAATATCCTTTCTATCCCAATGGTGTAATTGATGTTTTTCTTCATCCATAACCACATGGCTGGCTACCTCTGCAATTTCTTTAGGAAGTTGATTTATTAATTGATCTATTTTCAACTCTCCTTCTTGATTATAAGTGTTTATTACAGCGTAATATAATTGCTGAAAGGCATCATTTGTAAACTCAACTTCATCCTCTTGAAGATCCAAATAAATCTTTTCAAACACCTTTGCTGTCACCCATTCAGGCTTAAAAACAATTTCACCTTCTTCTGATGCTTCAATAATTAATTCTTCAAAACGCTCCTCCTCATTTCCATATAGCAATAACAATTCAATAATTTTTTGCTCTAATTGATATTGCGCATCTACTTTTTGAATGACCTCCTTTTCTACAGGCACCACTTCCATAGTTTCTGTATCTCTTCGAGGCCTTTTTGATGCTTCCCTTCGTTCCTTCTGAAGCATTTGAGCAAGCGTGTTAAAAAGCACTTCCTCACTAATATCCATGATACGAGAGCATTCTTTTAAATACACTTCCTGCTTTATCGAATCTGGAATTTTCGAGATACTCGTGACCATATCCCGAATAGTCTCCGCTTTTTTTATAGGATCATTCTTGGCTTCAGAAGCTAAAAGAGATGCTTTAAAATTGATAAAATCTTTAGCATTCTCTTCTAAATACAACGTGAGATCTTCAAGTGAATTATTTTTCGCAAAACTATCTGGGTCCTCGCCTTCTGGAAAAGTACAAATCTTTACATTAAGCCCTTGTTCCAAAATTAAATCCACCCCACGCAGTGAGGCACGAAGCCCAGCAGCATCTCCATCAAATAGTAAGGTGATGTTTTTGGTTAATCGATGAATGAGTCTTATCTGCTCTGAAGTTAACGCAGTACCAGAAGAAGAAACTACATTTTCAATTCCGCGTTGGTGAAACTGAATCACATCGGTATAGCCTTCAACCAAATAACAATTATCCTCTTTAGCAATGGCTTGTTTTGCAAAGTAAATTCCGTAGAGGACTTTACTTTTATGATATACTTCACTCTCGGGTGAATTAAGGTATTTTGCTGCTTTTTTATCGCTGGTTAAAATTCGGCCACCAAAACCTAATACGCGTCCGCTTAAACTGTGGATTGGAAAAATAACACGTCCTTTAAATCGGTCGAATTGTTTTTCTGTTTTTACAATAGTTAACCCTGTTTTTTCAAGGTAGCTAAGTTGGTATCCATTTTTTAAGGCTTCAGAGGTAAACGCATCCCACTCATCTGGCGAATACCCAAGCTGAAACTTTTTTATTATAGCTTCAGTAAACCCTCTTTCCTTAAAATAGCTATAGCCTATGGCTTTTCCAGCTTCAGTTTCCGTAAGTGTTTTTGCAAAATAGTCTCGTGCAAATTCATTCACCAAATACAAACTTTCCCGTTCGCTTGCTTCCTCTTTGGCTTCGGCACTTTGTTCAGTCTCTTCAATTTCAATTCCATACTTTTTGGCTAAATATTTAATGGCCTCGGGATACGAAAAATGTTCGTGCTCCATTAAAAATGCCACTACATTACCTCCTTTTCCGCTGGAAAAATCCTTCCAAATTTGCTTTACGGGGGATACCATAAAACTGGGGGTGCGTTCTTCAGAAAAAGGACTCAATCCTTTATAGTTACTCCCCGATTTCTTTAACTGAACAAAATCACCAATAACCTCCTCAACACGGGCGGTATCAAATACTTGATCTATGGTGGTTTTTGAAATCAAAAGGAGCTAAATTTAAAACAAATATACTAAATGAAAACCTCTCGACTGCGCTCGATGATACAATAAAAAAGACACTCAAAAACCGAGTGCCTTTTCTTGCTAATTATTGAAACATCTGGCTAATCCATATCGAAACGCAATCCTAAGGATACATTGTGAAGGTCTATAGTATTATCTTTAAAAATTGGGTTGAGATCATATTTTACATAAAGCGCAGTGTCTCGCCATCCAATATACCCACTCAATCCATAAATTACATTATTAGTATTGTAATTGGCCTTTAATTTTTGTTTTACACTTTCACCTTCTTCATCAAACTTTAATTTTTGACGTGCGCCTAAATTAAGTCCAACATACCCACCCAAACCTACTTTTATTTTATTATAGGTATTATACCTAAAATAGGTTTCTTTTTCAATCTTGTTTGAGGGGCCAAATTCAAAATGTACTGGAATTACAAGGTTATCCATTCGGAATTTCGATTTATCCAAATCTCCATCAAACGTTTGCAGTTCGGACATGTCTCCTGTATCCACAAAATACCTATTATCTGTTGGCTTAAGTCCGTTAAACTGAAATGAAATTCCGTATTTTACACGAAGCCAATTGCTTTCATTAAAAACTCTCGTTTTCCAAGCCCAACCAATTTCTGCAAATCGGCTTCCTCCTATTTTAAAATCGCTATCATTTAAAGATTGTCGATCGCCAATCGCATTGTTTAAGCCAAAAGCCAAAACAAAATCACTGGTGGTACGACGGTCGTATTTTCTTTCTTTATACTTTCTACCTAGGTAAATAAAGCCGTCTTTGTCTTTTCCTCCCAGTCCAAAACTCAAAACAGTTCGATCATCATCATCAATAACCTCCACAGTATTGTTGCGTTGGATTAATGCTATTTTATTGTCTACAATAGCGATTCGGTTTTCAATATTGAGTGCATGCTTTTCGGCAGCGGCGTTTTTTAATTGCTCTGCTTCAGCCTCAGTAATTTGATTGTTCTCCAATCTTTTATTAATGTTCTCTACTTCCCCTTTTAACAAGTCCTTTTCTTCATTAATAATAGCTTCCTTTGAAGCTTCTAAGGTTTCTAAAGTGGTTTCTTGAGCGTGGATTTGGCACATAGTTAGTAGCCATACCGCCAAAGCGGCACTAAATGTAATAAGTCTCATAATGTTCGTGATTTGTGCTTTTTAAAGCGTGATTGATGAATTGTTTAATTGTTGCGTTCTGCAACGGCAGACCGCACTTTGTTGAATCCTTCCCCTAAGGCATCGAAAACCCGATCTCGAAAACTACGTTCTAGTTCGGTTTCTACATCCAACAGTAGGGCTGCAGCATCTACTTTTTGGGTGTTGGCCTGTAAGATTCTATTATTGGAGATGTCCCGTTGTGCTTTGGCCAAAAGCGCATCGATTTCATCTGGGGTCACTGTATTATTTTCATTTTGAATTTTCTGAACCGCAATCACTACCTCATCTACTTTCTTGTTTATAAAAAGCTCTTCTTTTGTGGGTTCTTTTTCAGTCTTAGCTTCGTTTAAAGCAATGACTTCTTTGTTTTGGTTTTGAATTTCAATTAACGGAGTGATAGTCTCTTTTTTAATTGAAGCTGGGTTCTTTTCAGTTTTGGCAATGTTCGATTTTGGAAGTTGAGCCTCTTCTATTTTTTCGGCAGGGATCTCATTATCTTTTTCTTCTGAAATATTTTCAGAAGCTATTCCTCCTTCATTTTGAAATTGTTCATTGGCATCTAACACTTCTATTGGTGTTTCATTTACTAGTTGGGTATTTACCTTTTCTTTACTAAAAAACAAGGTGGTTACCAGTAATATCCCTACAAAACTTGCTGCGACAGCAAACCAAATAAAGGTATTGTTCCTTTTTTGCGGGGCTTGTGTATCTAATTTTGCTGAAAGTTTTGCCCAAGCCTCTTTGCTGGGGGTAAGCTCCCTTTCCTGCAACTTTTCTCTAATATTTTCTTCAAATTTAATGGGTGCCATAACTTAATTTGTTTTCTTGATTCATCCTATTTTGAAGCGCCTTTCGTGCTTTAAACAATTGTGTTTTTGATGTGTTTTCAGAAATTTGTAATAACTCTGCTATCTCACTATGTTTATAACCCTCAACTGCATATAGCACAAAAACGGTTTTGTAGCCATCGGGAAGTTCGTCTATCATTTTTTGGATTTCATTTACTTCCAATTCTGTTTCAATATAGGCTACGTGATCTGTAGATTGTCCCAACACTTTCTCATCTTCAAAAAACAAAGCCTTCTCTTTGCGCAATTGAGAGATGGACTCATTTACCATAATACGGCGTATCCAACCTTCAAAACTGCCTTCAAACTTATATGAGTTTAAATAGGTAAATACTTTTAGAAATCCAGTAAGCATCACCTCTTCCGCAATATCCTCCCTTTTAATATACTGCCTGCAAACACTTAGCATCTTTGGCGCAAAAAGTTCATACAATTCCTGCTGTGCTTTTCTGTTACCATCTTTGGCTCTAGAAATAACACTTTTGTAATTTTTATGTAATGAAACTAATCGCATACAAGGTTTTAAAAAACGCTTCTATTATAAAGACGCAACATCGAAAGAAAAGGTTGCCTCGGGTTCAAAAAAATTATTTTTTTCTCTCTATAACGTAGTTCACCATAAGTTCTAAGGAGTCTCTATAAGGTGAGGCAGGATAACTTTGTAAAAGAGTTAGTGCTTGTTCTTGGTAGGTTGTCATTTTTGAAATAGCATAATCCAAACCTCCACTATTCTTTACAAACGCAATAACTTCTTTTACTCTTTGCTTATCATTATTATAATTCTTCACCGAATTAATAAGCCAAACACGGTCTTTTTTTGACGCATTATTGATAGCATATATTAAAGGAAGTGTCATTTTCTTTTCTTTAATATCAATTCCTGTGGGTTTCCCAATGGCAGTATCGCCATAATCAAACAAGTCATCCTTTATTTGAAATGCTATCCCTATTAATTCTCCAAATTTTCTTAAAGTTTCGACATCATTGGCTTTTGCATGAACAGATTGAGCTCCCATAGCACAGCAAGCAGCAATAAGTGTAGCGGTTTTTTGACGAATAATATTAAAATACACCTCTTCTGTGATATCAAGCCTACGAGCTTTTTCAATTTGAAGTAATTCGCCTTCGCTCATTTCACGCACAGCCACCGAAATAATTTTCAATAAATCAAAATCATCATTATCTATAGAGAGTAGTAATCCTTTTGAAAGCAGATAATCGCCTACCAGCACAGCAATTTTATTTTTCCAAAGGGCATTGATGGAAAAGAATCCTCGTCTTCGATTACTATCGTCCACTACATCATCATGCACAAGGGTTGCAGTATGTATTAACTCAATTACTGAAGCCCCACGATAGGTACGCTCATTCACTTTACCCTCGTTGCACATTTTGGCTATTAAAAAAACAAACATGGGTCGCATTTGTTTTCCCTTCCGATTTACCACATAATGTGTAATTCTATTAAAAAGCGCCACTTTTGTAGACATGGACTCAGAGAACTTTTTTTCGAAAAGTTCCATCTCTTCCTCAATGGGCAATTTTATTTTGGAAACGACTTTCATATACTAAGAGATACAAATTACGTTAAATTAGAATTAAAATTGTAGTATATAGTATGCATTTGTTTAATTTTAAAGCTTCATTAAACCTTAAAATATATTTAATATGAAAAAAATTACTTTATTGGCAGCTTTCTTTGCTGCTTTTGCTATGAATGGACAAATTATCTTTTCTGAAGATTTTGAAGCAGATCCCGTTGATTCTATCCTATTTACCAATTGGGATAACCATGATGAAGACGGAGATGGAAATTTTTGGGAAGTAACTGATATGTTTGCGTTTGCTACTGGAACCAGTGGTGCGGTTAATCACCCAATGCAAACTTTAGCGGCTGATTCGGACTCTTGGGAGGGTGGTGCATTTTCACCTGATAATTATTTAGTGACAAAAACTCCATTAAATCTATCAAATTCTACAGGATCTTCTCTTACTTATACGGTTGGAACTTATCAAGTTAATGGAACCTTTATTAATGATAAATATTCTATTTACCTAACAGATTCAAATGCTGTATTAGATATTTTAGCGGCAACCCCTGTTGTTACAAAATTTGTTGGTGATGATTGCCCAAGCAATCAAGCAGACGGTTCTGAGTCTGCGGCAACATTAACTGTTGATATTTCAGCTTTTGATGGACAAGTTGTATACTTAACGTTTAGACATTATGACACTACAGATGAAAATTCTGTATTAATTGATGATGTTATTGTTGATGGTATTCTTGCAGTTTCAGATCAAAACTTTAATGGTTTTACTTATTTTGTAGATGCCAACAACCAACTTAATCTTTCTGCATCTATTGCAATGGAAAAAGTGGCTTTATACAATGTATTAGGACAAGAGGTATTATCGGCTAAGCTTTCTAGCAACAGTGAAGTTATAGATATTTCTGGATTAAATTCAGGTGTTTATATTGCAACTGTATCTATTGAAGGACAAGTAAAGTCTTTTAAAATTGTTAAGAAATAATTTAACTAATTAGGTACAATTTTAAAGAGCGGCAATTGCCGCTCTTTTTTATTTTTTATTCGCTAATTGACCACAAGCAGCATCAATATCTTTACCTCTACTTCTTCTCACTGTAACCGGAATTCTATTAGATTCTAACTGCTGAATATACTTTTGAATTGCATCATCATCTGCTTGCTGAAAATTGCCATCATCAATCGGGTTATATTCGATTAAATTAACCTTACAAGGCACATATTTACAGAATCTAACCAAAGCTTTTATGTCATCATCCATATCATTGATTCCTTTCCAAACTACATATTCGTAGGTGATTTTCCTCTTGGTGTTTGAATACCAATATTCTAAAGATTCTTGTAAATCTTGAAGTGTAAAACTCTTTGCGAACGGCATGATTTGTTCGCGAGTTTCTTGAATGGCAGAATGTAATGAAACAGCCAGATTAAATTTAACTTCATCATCAGCCAGTTTTTTTATCATTTTTGGCACACCCGAGGTAGATAAAGTAATTCGCTTGGGAGACATCCCTAAGCCCTCATCACTCGTTATTTTCTCAATGGATTCGAGAACATTTTTATAGTTCATAAGGGGCTCACCCATACCCATAAAAACAATATTCGTAAGGGGTCTATTATGATATAGCATGCTTTCGCGATGAATTGCAACTACCTGATCGTATATCTCATCGGGATTTAAATTACGCATTCGTTTTAATCGTGCTGTGGCGCAAAAGTTACAATCCAGACTACAACCCACTTGAGAAGATACACAAGCGGTTGTCCTTTTTGAAGTAGGAATAAGCACAGATTCAACAATGAGACCGTCATGCAATCGTAGGGCATTTTTAATAGTACCATCTTTGCTTTTTTGAAGGGTATCTACCTTTATATGATTGATCACAAAATTCTCCTCCAATTGTGCACGAGTTTCTTTTGAAATATTCGTCATATCTTCAAAAGAATGTGCCCCTTTATTCCATAGCCATTCATAGACTTGATTCCCTCTAAAGGCTTTATCTCCCTTGGAAACAAAAAAATCTCGAAGTTCTTCTTTGGAAAGTGCTCTTATGTCTTTTTTTTCGGAAATCATCTGGCAAAATTACCATATATTTTTGGGTATAATAAAAAACCCCTTAAAATTAAGAGGCTTTATTACTTTTAATAGTATAGCGGTGGTTAATGCCTAATGATAATTTTTTTTGTGATACTATCATTAGTGTCATCATCAATTAAATGCAAAAAGTAAATGCCTTCTGGGTAGTTTTCAACCCTCATTTTATTTTCGGAATTCGACATACTTCCTATTGATACTTCTTGCCCTAACATATTATAAAGCCGATAACTTAAGTTAGGGTATCGCGTATTCATCACCATAAAATAGTTTGATGCTGGATTGGGATAAACAAATAATTGGCCTGTAAATTCAAAATCTCCAACACTTAATGAGTTTTCAATGGTATCAATTTGGTTTTGTCCACTGTTAAGTGGGTCTAACCAATCACGAAGTCTGGTGTCAGGGGAAGTTCCTGTATTCCAAGATATTCCTATCCTTCCATAAATATCATAGTCGCCATTAGTTTCAACACCATTACAATTAGATTGCCCTGCATATAGCTGTCCAATTATCCTTCCAAATTCATTGAAAAGTGGTGATCCAGAAGATCCACTTTCTGTTGTTCCTATATCCCAACCATTTCCATTTCCTGCAGAAATTCCTTTTATGAGCCACACTTTTACTCCATTGGCATTTTCTTTAATGGCTGGATCGTTATCTCTACAAATTTTCATAATATCACCATTAGGATGATGAATTCCAACCTGGAACTGAGGCTGAATATCACTTCTATCCCATCCTGCAAATGCGACATCCCATGAAGCTGGAATTGAATTATAAAGTTCTACCAAAGCAAAATCTGTAATTGTATTACTGGCTCTTAATTGGGCACCACTCATGGTGAAATTAGATTGGATATCTGCACTTTCACCATCAATTCCACAAACTGGATTGGGGCTCACCCAATTAAAACGAACCGACCATAAAGCAGGATCTGAATTATTCAAACAATGATTTGCAGTTAGCAAATATGGTTTTTTATCATGCATAGTATTGTTTACTAAAGCAGCAGAGCAAAGATGTCCGTTTCCTAAGTTTAAAAGTGCAACCGTTTTTTTAATTAAATTTTTCTTGCTTTCAAAATCACTACCCACAGAGCAATTTACATCAAAATTACAATCACCAGAATCTCCTAGACCCCTTCCATTCTCCAACATTTGCCGTACTCTTCCCATACGGTACCCGTGAATAATACTGCCAATCTCTAGTAAAGGAGGGCTTGAAACATGGGGTGGTTGAAAATATTCAACTACAATAGTTTCTCCTTCAATAAACCAAGAACCTAAGACATTCGAATCCCTATTGTTTTCAGTGGTATAAACTTTAGAAAAATCAGTTTTGTCATTATTATACATTTGCAAGGTAGCACCCTCAGGAAGTCGAAAATTATTAAAATTAACCCCCATATTAAGTGCCTCAGGAGATTTTATTGCCACTCTCCAAAGCTTACTCCCATCATCTAAAAGTGTCCAAAAACCATTACTTTCAAAATCTAGTGTAATGCTTCGTTCCACTCCATATCTCCAGGGAAGTGTTTTATCTAAGTCGTTTATGCTGTCTTCAATTGCTAAAGCGACTAAATCTAAAGGTACCAATTCTATTGGGGTAATATCATCGAGCTGTAACTCCCAACTTAATGGAGTCCTGCCCTCTTGCGACATTGCTGTGAAGTAGGAAATAAAAAAAAGCAATAAGAAACGAGCTCTTTTCAATTTAAAATGGTTAGTTATCAACTAACTAAGATAGTTTTTTCTTTTGAATTTAGAAAAAACTGAGGCACAAAAAAAGCCCCATTCAAAAAATAGGGCTTTTAATCATTATCTAGCTTATGTTATATAATTAACATCGCATCGCCATAGGTATAAAAACGATACTTTTCTTTTATGGCTTCTGCATAGGCTTCCTTAATAAATTCGTGGCCAGCAAAAGCAGCTACCATCATTAATAGGGTTGACTTTGGTGTATGGAAATTGGTTACCATACTATTAGCAATACTAAAATCGTAAGGAGGGAAAATAAACTTATTGGTCCATCCAGTATAGGCATTTAGGGTTGCTCCAGAAGAAACCGAACTCTCTAAAGCTCTCATTACCGTTGTCCCCACAGCACAAATACGCCTTTTATCCTTTATACCACGGTTTATGGTCTCAACGGCGGCATTATGAATAATCATCTCTTCCGAATCCATCTTGTGTTTAGAAAGGTCCTCAACCTCCACTGGGCTAAAAGTTCCTAATCCAACATGTAATGTAACTTCTGCAAAATTTACTCCCTTAATTTCCAAACGCTTCATTAAATGTTTTGAAAAGTGTAATCCAGCGGTGGGCGCAGCAACTGCTCCTTCATTTTTTGCAAAAATAGTTTGGTAACGCTCTGCATCTTCTGGTTCTACCTCTCTTTTAATATATTTTGGAAGTGGTGTTTCTCCTAATTCCGTTAATTTACTTCTAAATTCTTCATATGACCCGTCAAAAAGAAAACGCAGTGTTCTTCCTCGAGACGTAGTATTGTCTATCACCTCCGCTACTAAAGACTCATCATCTCCAAAATACAATTTGTTTCCAATTCTAATTTTACGCGCTGGATCTACCAAAACATCCCAAAGACGTGTTTCTGGATTTAGTTCACGTAATAAAAAGACTTCTATACGAGCTCCGGTCTTTTCTTTATTTCCGAAAAGTCGCGCTGGAAAAACCTTGGTGTTGTTTAACACCAATACATCATCCTCATTAAAATATTCAATTAAATCCTTGAACATTTTATGCTCGATGGTTTTCTCTTTTCTATTTAACACCATAAGGCGCGCATCGTCCCTATTTGGTGCTGGGTATTCTGCAAGTAAGTCGGCTGGTAAGTCGAAGTTAAAATTGGATAATTTCATTCCCATAAGTGATGGCTTTTATTTTAGAAGCGGCAAATATACAACCTCGAGATAGGGGTTGTCAAGTAAATAGGGATTTATTATTGGAAATCGATTGAAAAACCCACTGTTTTAAGGTCTTCCCAAAAAGTAGGAAACGATTTTGAAACTACTTCACAATCATGTATCTGAAAAGATGCCTTTAATGCTAATGGAGCAAATGCCATGGCCATACGATGATCGTTATAGGTATCGATAGCAACCTCTCTTAATATTTCTTTGTTTGGCTTTAATTTGAGACTATTGTCATTAATTTCAACTGTAGCACCTAATTTTTCCAATTCTCTTTTTAAAGCTAGAAGCCTGTCGGTTTCTTTAATCTTCAACGTATGTAGTCCATTAAGCTCACATCCAATTCCCAGGCCAAAGCAAGTCACAGCAATAGTTTGCGCAATATCTGGAGTGTTGACTAAATTCAATTTTAATTCTTGAGGAATTTCAATGTTGTTTTTTGAAAGTTTAATGGTATTTTCTTTTGGGAAAAATTCAGTTTCAACTCCTAAGCTTGTGTAAATTATTGAAAGTGCTACATCTCCTTGTAAGCTTTGCTTTCGATAACTTTTTAAAATAATTTCCGTTCCTTCAGAAAGTGCTACTATACTATAAAAATAGGATGCCGAACTCCAATCTGATTCCACAACAACCGTTTGATTCTCGATACTTTTTTTATTAGGGATATTAATATTATTTTCTGAAAAATTTCCTTTTATACCTAGCTGTTGCATCAAAGCTAGCGTCATATTTATATATGGCACTGAAGTAATTTTCCCTTCCAATTGTATTGTTAACCCATTGGGTAATGATGGAGCAACTAACATAAGAGCTGAAATATATTGACTACTTGTGTTTGCCGCTATGGAAACTCTATTTTTAATTATTTTTTTTCCTTGTATTCTTAAAGGCGGGAAACCTTCCCTTTTTTCATATTCAATATCCGCCCCCATTTGTCGTAATGCTTCTACTAAAATACCAATGGGACGCTCTTGCATTCTTTCACTACCTGTGAGAATAACTTCAGAATTTTCTTTGCATGCATAATAGGCTGTCAAAAATCGCATCGCTGTGCCCGCATGGTGAATATCAACTTCTTTCTCTTTTGAGCTTAAGGCCTTTTGAAGGTATTGGGTGTCATCACTTTCTGAAAGATTCTCAATAGTGATGTGAGGATATAATGCCTTAAGAATAAGCAAACGATTCGATTCACTTTTTGAACCCGTTATTTGGACCTCAAACGTTTTTTTGGGAAGTGTTGTATGGTGGAGAATTGCTTTCAAATTATTTCTGATTCTCTTTCAATTTTTTCCAAAATTTTCCGTAGGTAACAAAAAAACCATACACAAAGCCCCCTAGACCAATAGAAAGTAAAAAAACAACGGGATCTCTAGAAATAAATTCGAAGCTAAAGCCTTCAATCGCCCATTTAAATAAGCAGAATAGCACTGCAAATGCAATTGCCAAAGTGACAACCGACCTCCAAAAATTTTTATAATTAACAATTTTTTTGAACATGCTATTTCAGTTTTTCGTTATTGTGATGACGGTCGTGGTCACGTTTGGTTTTCTTCTCCATTTTTTTATCGAATGCTTCTTGTAAATCTACACCTGTTTGATTTGCTAAACAAAGTACTACAAAAACGACATCTGCTAACTCCTCGCCTAGATCTTTGCCCATATCACTTTCTTTTTCACTTTGCTCACCATATCTCCGGGCTATAATGCGAGCTACTTCTCCAACTTCCTCCGTAAGTTGCGCCATATTGGTAAGCTCATTAAAGTAACGAACCCCGTGTTCTTTAATCCAGTCGTCTACTATTTTTTGAGCGTTTTGAATATCCATTACTCTCTAATTTTAGAATCTATTATAATTGTTACAGGTCCATCATTAATTAAAGCAACATCCATCATGGCACCAAATTCTCCAGTCACTACTTTTTGTTGGCTATCCATTTTAAGTTGTTTTACAAATTCTTCATATAATGGGATTGCAATTTCGGGGCGAGCGGCTTTAATAAAAGAAGGCCTATTCCCTTTTTTGGTACTTGCATGTAGTGTAAACTGGCTAACCACTAATACCTCCCCTTGTATATCTAACAACGATTTGTTCATGGCATCGTTTTCATCTGAGAACACCCTTAATTGAACTATTTTTTTACTTAACCATTGAATATCTTCTGCAGAATCTTCTGTTTCAATGCCTAGCAATATAAGAAACCCATTATTAATTTCTGAAATAATTTTCCCTTCAACAGTTACGGAAGCTTTTTTTACTCTTTGTACTACAACTCTCATTCTTTATTATAAATATCTTTTCGATAGGTTTCGTCTTCTCCTTCCAAAATCTGTAAATAACTTTTGTATCGCGACCAAGCAAGTTCATCCTTTTCTAAAGCTTCTTTCACGGCACATTTTGGTTCTTCAAGATGCAAACAATTATGAAATTTACAATGCGTTTTTAAAGTAAAAAACTCTGGAAAATAATCGGCCAATTCTTCTTTTTCCATTTCCACAATACCAAAACCCTTTATCCCTGGGGTATCAATAATTTGTGCATCAAAGGAAAGGTCGTACATCTCTGCAAACGTTGTTGTATGCTGCCCTTGCAAGTGTTGTTCAGATATTTCGGAAGTTTTTAAATCAAGACTTGGTTCAATGGTATTAATTAAAGTAGATTTCCCTACCCCGCTATGGCCAGAAAACATAGATACTTTATGTTGCATTAATGCTTTTACCTTATCAATATTTTTTCCTGTTTTGGCAGATATCCCTATACAATCATAGCCAATACTTCTGTATAAATGTGCTAAGTATTTAATTTCTAAAATCTCTTCTTCAGTATAGGTGTCAATTTTATTAAAAAGTAAGACGGCTTTTACGTGATAGGCTTCAGCAGTAATTAAAAAACGATCAATAAAAGTGGTAAATGTAGGAGGATTATTCAGTGTCACTAATAAAAAAGCAATATCGATATTGGCTGCAATAATGTGGGTTTGTTTTGAAAGATTAACAGATTTACGGATGATGTAATTTTCTCTTTCTTCAATTTCATAAATAATACCAATGGTTTCATCTCCTTTGGTCTCCACTTCAAACAACACACGGTCACCCACAGCCACTGGATTGGTACTCTTTATGCCTTCAATACGAAACTTCCCCTTTAAACGGCATTCATAAAAAGTTCCGTTTTGTGATTTTACGGTATACCAACTTCCTGTAGATTTATAAACGGTGCCTTTCATTATCACAAAAATCTGAAAATTAAAGCAAACGACCTCACATAAATTTTATATTTGCAATTCCACAAAAATTAAACACTTAATTATGAAAAAATTTGTAATTCTCCTTTTGTTACTTGTTTTCATTCCTGAAATAAATGCGCAGGTATATGAATTTAAAACCATAACGGTTATTGAATCTATTATCCCTAATGGATTGGGTCGCTCTAGAATGATCTCTGTAAATGATGAAAGAGATTATAAAGAGTTTACTTCTACCCGCTCTGAAGAGGACAACGATCGAAACAAATCTGACCGAAGCGACATTCGAGTAAAGGGATTTGACGAAACCAAACTATTAAATTTCTTTAATTTGGGCGGAATTCGTTTCCAAAACATTGCGGCCAATGATGCTATTGTAACCTCAAAACTTAATGCAATGTCTGAAGAAGGCTGGGAGCTTACTTTTGTAAACAGTGGTGTTGAAAGCTACGGAGGTAAAGGTGACGACAACGGAATTTATATTACTCGGTATATTTTTAAAAGAGTAAAACAATAATATTATTGAAAGAAAAAAGCCTGCTAATGCAGGCTTTTTTCTTGTTGTGAAACAATTTTATTTTGATGGTTAATGGATTCTTGGTGAATGGCTTTATAAATTCTAAGGATAAATTCTTCACTTAAGCGATGTTCTTCCCCTTCCAAAATCATTTTACCAAGAATTTCATTCCATCGTTTCGATTGTAAAATAGCTACATTGTTTTCTCTTTTCAATTCTCCAATGGCGTCGGCAATTTTCATTCTTTTTCCAAGCATTTCAATTAATTGATGGTCAATAACATCAATCTTGGTTCTTAGTGTCGCTAGTTTATTATTAAACTCAACAGCATCGCCTTCCTCTTTTCTTATTTTTAAATCAACTGTCATTTTATCGAGAGTTGACGGAGTAATTTGCTGCGCTGCATCGCTCCAAGCATTGTCCGGATCATAATGGGTTTCCACCATTAAACCATCGTAATTGAGGTCTAACGCTGTTTGACACAAATCGAAGATAATATCCCTTCTTCCTGCAATATGCGAAGGGTCTAAAATTAGAGGCAAATCTGGAAAGCGATTTTGCAAATCGATGGCTATTTGCCATTCAGGATTGTTTCGATATCTGGTTTTTTCGTAGGTTGAAAAGCCTCTATGAATTACCCCAAGGTTTTTTACATTGGCACTATAAAAACGTTCTACGGCACCTAACCAAAGAGACAAATCTGGATTTACCGGGTTTTTTATGAGGACAATTTTATCAGTTCCCTTTAAGGCATCTGCTATTTCTTGTACAATAAAAGGTGACACGGTAGATCGCGCTCCTACCCATAAAATATCTACATCATGTTCCAAGGCTAGTTCTACATGATTCGCATTCGCCACTTCGGTAGTGGTTAGCAGCCCAGTTTCTTCCTTAGCTCTTTGAAGCCATTTTAACCCTAATGTACCAACCCCTTCAAAGTTTCCTGGGCGGGTACGGGGTTTCCAAATACCAGCTCTAAAAACAGTAGCATCTGTGTTCTTAAGTTCATGAGCAATTTTAAGTACTTGCGCTTCGGTTTCAGCACTACAAGGTCCTGCAATCACTAAAGGATGCGCCAACTCCATAGCGTCTAACCAATTTCTTAATTCTTTTTTATTCTCCATCTTGTAATACGTTTGTTAATTCACTGGGTACATTTTCAATGTTTTGGGCATACATCCCAAGTATTTTGAAATTCTTTACAAATTGTTTTAAACTTTCGGTTGCACTATAAAAATCCTGTGGATCCAAAAACGTCACATCCACAAAAAAAGCATATTTCCACGGTGTTCCTAAAACTGGTAAGGATTGAATTTTAGTAAGATTTATATTATGCAATGCCATAATTTGAAGTGCTTTACTCAAGGTTCCTACTTCATGACCCAATTGAAATCGTATGGAAGCTTTGTTTGGTACTTTTTTAGTAGCTGAAGTACCCCTGTTCCCAATTAATACAAACCGGGTGTGGTTCTCTTTTATATCTTGAATATTACTATCCAAAATTTTCAATCCATAACGTTCTGCAACTTGTTTTCCTGCAATAGCGGCTACTCCTTGAAGATTGTTTTCACGAATGCGTTTGGCTTCACTAGCCGTATCGTTACCTTCAATTATTTTGAATTGCGGCGGGAATTTTCTTAAATAATCACGACACTGAAGCAATGCAACGGGATGTGAATGCACTTCAAAAATATCAATGATTGATTCGGTTTCAAGCGCCATTAAATACATTTGAATATTGAGAAATACCTCGTCTAAAATTTCAAAATCCCCTTTTTCAACCAGATTATAGTTAGGTAAAAGAGATCCGGTAATGGTGTTTTCAATGGCGAGAACACCAAAATCTGCTTTTTTATTTCTCACACTTTGGGTAACCCCATCAAAAGAGTCACACATAACCAAATCTACTTTCTCATTTGGAAATAATTTCTGAACTGCTTCATCGTGGAAGGAACCTTCAATTCCTTGTATTGCAATTTTCATAATTCTAATAATTAAAATGTTCCATAAAAAAACCCGGAAATAAGTTCCGGGTTTCTAAATTTATAATTTAACATAAATTACATAATTCCCCGGTTCTTACCGTAAAAGTAAAAAAACCAAAAGTTGAAATATGTAAAATAGGTATTCATTGCTCTATTAATTGTTGCTAAAGTAAACAATACTTTATAACAACAAAATCTTTTTTGCGTTTTTTTATTTGTGTAGCTTTACCTTTTTAAAATTATGTCGATAGAAGTACAACATATTTCAAAAACCTATGGCAATCAAAAAGCCTTAGACAATGTTTCGTTCTCTCTTAAAAAAGGAGAGATTGTAGGGTTTCTTGGTCCCAATGGTGCTGGAAAATCTACGATGATGAAGATACTAACTACCTATCTCGAAGCCTCCAATGGAAGCGCCTCTGTAAATGGTTTTTCTGTTGAAAAAGAGGCTTCAAATGTTCAAAGGAGTATTGGTTATTTAGCAGAACACAATCCTTTGTATTTGGATATGTACGTAAAAGAGTACCTCCTTTTTAATGCTGAAGTGTACGGAATTTCTAAAAATGAAGTTGAGAATGTTATTTTAAAAACAGGTCTCACTTCTGAAGCACATAAGAAAATTCAGCAACTATCAAAAGGATATCGACAGCGTGTGGGCTTGGCCAATGCCTTATTGCATAATCCAGATGTTTTAATTTTAGACGAGCCTACTACGGGTTTAGACCCCAACCAACTGATTGAAATTCGTGAATTAATAAAAAACGTTGGTAGTGAAAAAACCGTACTCCTTTCTACCCATATTATGCAAGAAGTGGAAGCAATTTGCGACCGTGTCATTATTATCAATAAAGGAAAAATCGTGTTGGATACACCCTTAAAAGAGCTTCGGAATAACAAAACACAAATTATTGAAGTGGAGTTTGACTATAGGGTTGAAGAAGTGGCATTGCAACATATCTCATCCATAAAAAAGATTGAAAACAAAGAAGGCTTTTTATATCATTTATACTTTAATACCGAAGAAGATATGCGAAGTAAGGTATTTGATTTTGCCCATGATAATGGATTGAAGATTTTGCAATTGCATCAAAAAAATACCTCCTTAGAGAAATTATTTATTGAATTAACTACTCAAAAATAAGTTTCCCAGAATAGAGTTCTTCTACCTCAACTAGAGGCGGACGATTTTTTGCAATTACATCTCCTACACTTACAATGGTTCCACGAATTGATTTTGTTGGGTAACAAATAATTTTATTGGTACTTCTATGAAAAACTTGAATTGCCTCAACCTCAAGATTTTCAGCTTCTATTCTAGCGTCACCATCAAAAAGACCAAAAATACCATTTCTAGATTTTCCCTGTAATCGAAAAGTAGACAACCCGTTGGCATTAACAACCACTGTAGAAACATCCAAATTATTAAGGTTAAAATCACCATCAATATGGAATTCATCCTCTTCCTCTCTATCTTCAGAAGTTAAAACAAGTCTAACATTGGTAATTCTCCCAATATTTTCAACGGTTAAGCCAGAACTATTTCGAATATTAAGTGTATCTACTGGAGCAGTAACATAAACGGTGGTTCCTTCATCAAAATCTCTAACAAAGTTACAGCTGTTCCTGTCACTTACTTTTAAAATACTATCTTCTACCCGAACTCTAATCTCGTTAAATAGATTTTTCCCAGATCGAACCATAACTCTCTTATCAGGGCCCTCTACTAAAACCAATTTCACTCTATCCCACACAATAATACTATTAAAGTCATCAACATCATATACCGCTTCAACCATATCTCCAGCAGACTGAAAGCAATCTGGAGCGTTTTCAGAATCACAACCCAGTATTAAAAACAGAAATGCTATGTAAAATAAATTTCTCATCATTTTATAATCTTACACCCAAACCAAATTCAACGGCTTCGGCCTTTGCCCAATGCGCTTTAACGGTAACGGCGATAAATACCTTTTCGTTAAACATATATCTTTTTAACCCAAGTCTATTATAGGTAACATTCTCAAACTCATACGGCCAATAAATATATCTCCCCAACTGAGATACAAACGCCACTTTATTAAATCTTAACTCATGTCCAATAAAGACTCCTACCCTTCTAAAATCTTCATCCCCAGTTAGCCCGTCACCAGGATATGCAATTTCTCGGTAGCGAATTAAATTAAGTAAAAAATAAGAAAAATAAACGTCTACACCAGCTTGAAAAGTACTTTTATAATTAATTCGTTTATCTGCAAAAAATGAAAAAGTATAAAAGGGGAACTGACCTAATCCATTCACATCGGCTTCGTTAACTCCAGTTCTAAAAACGGCATTGTAATGAATTCGCTCGGCATAATTTGAACTTCTCCAAGACCCCACCGGAATTCTAACCGGGAAATTTGGGGCATCAAATTGATAGCTTAAACCTGCACTTGCAAAAAGTGTATTGGTACTATTATTAGGAGCTTTTAGATTTGCATTGGAATAATGTAAAACTCCCAAATTAAGCTGTATTCCTAAACCATCAATTATATTTTCCTTTACAAATCCAGCCTTTATAAAAGTGGAGCTTAAAAACCTACTCCCATAGGCGCTGTTTTCGTAATTATCATCTGGGTGATAAGGGTTGGAAGCATAGGCCACACCTTGACCCACTGTAACTCTTAAATATCTATTTAAAAAATACCAATTAAAATGTCCATATAGTCCATAGTTTTCACCTAAATATGTATTCTTTAAATCTTGGTATGAAAATGTAAAGCCCCAATCTGGAAAATTATACCTTCCTTCCCATTCATTCCACCCGTATGTTTTTCGGTTATAGGAAAGCCACAAACCATTTGGAAAATCTGTAATTAAATGAGAGATATCTTGATTGTGTTCAAGAATACTTCCATAAAAATAATCTGCTTCTATAGAAAATGGTTTTACCTCATTTTGTTGTCCTACAGTGACATGGGCAACAATCAGAAAAAAAAACAGATTAAAAAAATTTCTCATAGCTTTTAAGAAGCCGTAAATATACATTAATCTTCAAATATTAACCCCTCAGGACTGAATTCTTCAACATCAATAAAAGTTTACTTTTACAATATTAAACAAACGGCTACAAGGGAAACATGACATAGTTTATTAACTAACTATTAAGCCATTTTATTTCCACTGCTTCAAAAAAATTAGAATATTTTTGAAGCAATGGTTTTAATATTGTTACTCTTACCCATGGAGTAGTAATGAAGTACGGGTACTCCTTTTTCAATTAACTCTTTACTTTGCGCAATACACCACTCAATTCCTATTTGGCTAGCAGCCTGATTGTCTTTGCATTTAACAACCTCCATAATTAAATCGTCCGGAAGGTCCACATTAAAGCGATGCGGAATTAAATTCAATTGCTTTTTTGTGGCAATAGGCTTTAAACCTGGAATAATTGGAACGGTTATCCCCTCTTTACGACATTTTTCGACAAAACTGAAATATTTTGAATTATCAAAAAACATTTGGGTTACAACGTATGTCGCCCCTTTTGCGATTTTCTTTTTCAAAAAGTAAATATCGCTATCCATACTTGGTGCTTCAAGGTGTTTTTCAGGATAACCAGCTACCCCAATACAAAAATTGGTAGGTGTTGTGTTTTGAAGCTCTTCCTCCAAATATTTTCCGTTATTTAAATCTGAAATTTGAGCCACCAATTGACTCGCATAACTATGACCATCTTTTTCTGGAGAAAAATAAGTTTCACTTTTTACAGCATCACCCCTAAGTGCCATCACATTATCAATCCCTAAAAAGCCTAAATCGATTAAGAAATTCTCGGTATCTTCTTTACTAAAACCTCCACACAAAATATGAGGAATGGCATCCACATCATATTTATTTTGAATGGCAGCGCAAATTCCCACAGTCCCAGGACGTTTTCGCACTACTTGCTTCTGTAGAAAACCGTTTTCCAATTCTTTATACACATATTCCTCACGATGATAAGTAACATCTATAAATGGGGGGTTAAATTCCATTAAAGGGTCAATGCCATCAAAAATAGATTGAATGTTTTGTCCTTTTAAAGGTGGAAGAATCTCAAAGGAAAATTGTGTTTTTCCGTTGGCTTGTTCTATATGTTCTGTTACTTTCATTTACTCTGCAATGTTGGGTTGAAGCCATTGAGTGGCTTCAGTTAATGATATATTTTTTCGTTGGGCAAAATCTGCCACTTGGTCTTCACTAATCTTTCCTAGACCAAAATATCGTGCTTCAGGATTCCCAAAATAGTATCCGGAAACCGAAGCTGCTGGCCACATTGCCAAACTTTCAGTAAGAGAAACGCCAATGTTTCCATATACTTGTAAAACTTCCCAAATCGTCTTTTTCTCTAAATGATCTGGACAGGCTGGATATCCTGGAGCAGGACGAATTCCTTTATAACTTTCGGCTATTAATTCTTCATTGGAAAGGCTTTCAGTGGCAGCATAGCCCCAATGTTTTGTACGTACTTCCTTGTGAAGATACTCAGCAAAGGCTTCAGCAACTCTATCGGCCAAGGCTTTTACCATAATGGAATTATAATCGTCGTGTTCTTTTTCAAACTTCGCTGCTAATTCTTGCGTTCCAAAACCCGCCGAAACACAAAAACAACCTATATAATCTTTAAGACCTGAATCTTTTGGAGCAATAAAATCGGCTAAAGCAATATTGGGACGTCCTTCGGCTTTTTTGCTTTGTTGACGTAGGGTTCTGAAGTATTTTATTTTATTGAAAGCTTTTACTTCAATATCATCATCATTAATGGTATTAGCTTCAAAAAGTCCAAAGACAGCTTTCGCTTGCAATAGTTTTTCTGAAATGATTTTCTGAAGCAACTGTTGTGCATCCTCAAATAATTCGGAAGCTTGTTTTCCTACCACCTCATCTTTCAAAATGTCTGGAAATCTTCCGTGGAGTTCCCAACTTCTAAAAAAAGGAGTCCAGTCTATGTACTCTTTCAGAATTTCTAAATCTAAACTTTCAATCACCTGAATTCCCAGCTGTTTGGGTTTTACAATTTCTGAAGCCTTCCAATCTATTTTAAATTTATTCTTTCGGGCTTCTTCGATAGACAAATATTCTTTAACACGTTGTCTTTTTGAAAACCCTTCTCTGAAAATTTTATATTCTTCTTTCAGTTTTATTTTATACGCATCTTTTCGTTCTTTCTGCAGTAAATCTCCTACTACCGTAACAGCACGCGATGCATCATTTACGTGAACCACCGTTTGTCCATATTCTGGGTCTATTTTTACTGCGGTATGCGCTTTGCTAGTCGTAGCGCCACCAATTAACAAGGGCACTTTAAAATTCTGTCGTTGCATTTCTTTGGCGAGAAACACCATCTCGTCCAAGGAAGGAGTAATTAATCCGCTTAAACCAATAACATCTACATTTTCTTCTTTTGCGGTAGCGATAATCTTTTCGGGGGGTACCATGACTCCTAAATCGATGATTTCATAATTATTACAAGCCAATACTACCGAAACAATATTTTTTCCAATGTCATGTACATCCCCTTTCACGGTCGCCATCAATATTTTACCATTTGAAGAAGACACATGATCCTTTTCAGCTTCAATATAGGGAAGCAAATAGGCAACGGCTTTTTTCATGACTCGTGCACTTTTCACCACCTGGGGAAGAAACATCTTTCCACTGCCAAAGAGGTCTCCCACCACGTTCATACCTATCATTAGATGTCCTTCAATTACTTCAATAGGTTTTGTAACGGCTAGTCTCGCCTCTTCAATGTCTTCCAAAATAAATGCGTCAATTCCTTTTACTAAGGCACGTGTAATTCTATCTTGTAAGGGCTTCTCACGCCAAGATAAATCCACCTTCTTTTCTTCTCGTGTCCCTTTAACGGTTTCAGCAAAGTCTAACAGCCTTTCTGTGGCATCGTCTCTTCGGTCGAGCATAACATCTTCTACTCGTTCTAGTAAATCTTTAGGGATATCATCATACACCTCCAACATCGTTGGATTTACAATCCCCATATTCATTCCTGCTTGAATGGCATGATACAAGAAAACCGAGTGCATCGCTTCACGAACCACATCATTCCCTCGAAAACTGAAAGAAACATTGCTTACACCTCCACTCACACTACAATGTGGAAGATTTTCTCTTACCCAACGAGTGGCTTCTATGAAATCAATCGCGTTTCGTTTATGTTCGTCCATTCCCGTAGCCACCGGAAAAATGTTTAAATCGAAAATGATGTCCTCTGGAGGAAAATGAACTTTATTTACGAGTATATCGTAGGACCGTTTAGCAATTTCTATTCTTCGTTCGTAATTATCCGCTTGTCCCGTCTCATCAAATGCCATGATGATTACAGCAGCTCCATATCTCTTAATGAGTTTTGCCTGACGAAGAAATTCAGTTTCACCTTCCTTTAAACTGATGGAATTCACCACACATTTTCCTTGCACCACTTGTAAACCTGCTTCAATAATCTCCCATTTAGAGCTATCAATCATAATTGGAACTCGGGAAATATCAGGTTCTGCAACCACCAAATTAAGAAACTTAACCATGGCTTCTTTTCCATCAATCAAACCGTCGTCCATATTAATGTCGATGATTTGAGCCCCGCCTTCAACTTGATGGCGGGCGATGGTTAGTGCCTCTTCATAATTCTCTTCCTTTATAAGCCGGAGAAATTTACGTGAACCCGCCACGTTGGTGCGCTCCCCTACATTTATAAAGTTACTTTCTGGAGTGATTACCAAAGGTTCTAAACCTGAAAGCTTTAAATATCTTTTCTCGTTTTCCATTCTAAAAAGGCAAGTTTTTAACATCTACATTTCCGCCAGAGAGAATTATTCCTATCTGTTGTCCCTTAAATTTTTCTTTTTGTTGTAACACAGCCGCTAACGGAACCGCACTGGAGGGTTCCACAATGATTTTCATTCGCTCCCAAATAAGCTTCATGGCTTCAATAATTTCCACTTCTTCCACACAAATAATCTCACTAACTAATTCTTGAATGATGGGAAAATTGATATCGCCTAAATTTGTTCTTAGACCATCGGCAATGGTATTTGAAGTTTCATTGGTTTCAATAACCCCCGATTTTAACGACCGGAACGCATCATTTACATTTGAGGGTTCACCTCCTACCGTTTTACAATTTTTTCCGAAGTAATAAACTGAAAGTGCTGTGCCGGCAATCAATCCGCCACCACCCACTGGCGTTAAAACTACATCCAGCGTTGGGTATTCTTCTAGCAACTCTAATGTTGCCGTCGCATTTCCTAAAATCACATCCAAATTATTGGATGGATGTAAAAAAGTAGCTCCTTTTTCTTGTACTATTTTTTTTGAAGTGACTTCCCTTGCTTTAAGTGTAGACTCACAAAAAATAACTTCAGCTCCATAACCCAGAACGGCTTCTTTTTTTACTGAAGGAGCATTTTCTGGCATTACGACATAGGCTTTTATTCCTAAACTCTTTGAAGCCAAAGCAACAGCTTGACCAAAATTTCCTGAAGAATGTGTGACTACGCCTTTTTCTTTTTGAATTTCAGAAAGATTTTGAATCGCATTAACAGCACCTCTCATTTTAAAGGCACCCATTTTCTGAAAGTTCTCACATTTAAAAAACAAGTTAGCTCCTGCTAATTCATTAATCGCCGAGGATGAAAGCACAGGTGTTCTATGAACAAAAGGCTTAACACATTTGTAAGCATTTAATATGTCTTGTTTGAAGGGAATCATATTACTGCTTCATTTTTAGGTAACGGTCTCGGCGAAAACTTTGAGGCAGCTTCTGCGATGGCCTTAATATGAGGAGGTGTGGTTCCACAGCATCCGCCAATAATATTGACCAGATTCTTTTGAAGGTACTCTTCTATTTGTTTTGCCATTTGTTCTGGTGACTCATCATACTCTCCAAAGGCATTTGGTAATCCAGCATTGGGATAAGCAGATATAGCTAAATTGGTCCTACTAGAAACAGCTTCTAAATGTGGAGTCAGCTGTTTTGCCCCCAAGGCACAATTAAATCCAACGCTAAGCAATGGAATATGTGAAATGGAGATTAAAAAAGCTTCGGCTGTTTGCCCAGAAAGTGTGCGTCCAGAGGCATCGGTAATGGTACCACTTACCATAACGGGAATATCGAGATTTCGTTCTTCTTTTATCTCTTCAATAGCAAACAAAGCCGCTTTGGCATTTAGAGTATCAAAAATGGTCTCAACCAATAATAAATCAGCTCCCCCATCGATGAGTGCTTCTGCTTGTTGTTTATAGGCAATCCGTAATTCATCAAATGATATCGCGCGAAATCCTGGGTCATTCACATCAGGAGACAAACTAGCTGTTTTATTGGTAGGGCCCAAAGCACCTGCCACAAAACGAGGTTTATGAGGCTCCTTTTTGATAAAATCTTCGGCTACCTGTTTTGCTATTTTGGCACTTTCAAAATTTAATTCATAGACCAAATCTTGCATATCGTAATCTGCCATGGCAATGGTAGTACCAGAAAAAGTATTGGTTTCCACAATATCGGCTCCGGCTTCAAAATACTTTTTATGAACCTCGGCTATAGCTTGCGGCTGGGTTAACGAAAGTAAATCGTTATTTCCTTTTACCGATTTATGAAAATCTTTAAAGCGTTCTCCACGGAAGTCTTCTTCGGAAAATTGATAGCGTTGCAACATGGTTCCCATGGCGCCGTCGAGTACCAAAATTCGTTCCCTCAATAATTTTTCAATACTATGCATAACAAACAGAGTCTATAAATTAGACTTTAAAAAATGCTATCATAAAAAGAGGAGAAATCTTCGTTTTGTTATCTATTCTGAAATAAACTTCAGATAGAATGTAGCACCTTCATTGCAAGGCAAAGGGTTGCTAAGGTTTCAAAGGGTCTATTCCCTCCACCTTTCTTGATAACGTTTCAAAAAGTGTATGAACTGGCACAAAGAAAAGGCATAAAATTGTTTTTACCAATTCTTAGTATAAAAAATTTAATGCTTTAAATGAATTCCACATTCACGATTCTCTAAAGCTTTTACAGGATCGAAATAATCAAATTCTATTGGTAACTTTTTGTCTTTTATATAGGCTTCTAATGCAAGATCGTCAAAATGATAAAAGGGGCTTACCTTTAAAATTCCCTCGTGACTGAAACTAAATACGTCCAATTTATTTCGGTACTCGGTTTGCCCTTTACGCACGTTTGTGAACCAAACATCGGGTTGATGCTTTTTAAACGCTCTATTAAAAGGCTCCAACTTTACCTTTTCTGAAAAAATAGGATGGTTTGGATTATTAATATCAGGCAGGCCAATCTTACTATTTATAAAGGCGGTAGTATATTTTGGGCTAAAAATATCTATGTTTAACGGAAGGGTGTCGATTAAATATTGAGCGTGTTTATAGGTTGCTTCGGTATTATAACCTGTATCACACCAAATTACTTGTATATCCTTTTTTACCCTCGTACATGCCCATAACAAAGCTGCGGAATAGGCGCCAAAGCTAGTAGTAACCAATGGTTTATTTGCCTGTTCTAAGGCGAAAGAAATAATTTCTAAGGGGTCTTCGAAACGAACATTTTCATTAAATAAATGAATATTCTGAGGAGTGATTTGATTCATTCTATTATCCTATGGGATTAGTAGGGTTTGCAAACATACAAACATTAATTCAAAAAATATATGATTTATGTCATTTGATTGTCGATGAAATCCGAAAGTGAAGTATTTTCTAAAATGGAAAGGGTATTATCCCTCACTTGAATCATTAAATTATGGACGCTACAATGATCCTCATCTGGGCAGTCTTCACATTTTTCATAAAAATTAAGACTCACACAGGGCACCATAGCTATTGGGCCTTCCAACACCCTATAAAATGCCGCGATGGGTGTTTTTCTGGTTTTGTCAAGTAAATAATATCCCCCTCCCTTGCCTTTTTTAGCACCTAAGTAGCCAGCCTTTCTAAGGGTAAGTAAAATACTTTCTAAAAACTTTTGGGAAATGTTTTCGGCCTTAGAAATTACTTCTATTTGAACGGGATCATTACCCTCTCTACGTGCGAGAAAGCATAATGCCTTTAATCCATATTTCGTTTTACGGGATAACATGTAGTAAAATTAGATTTTAGTTCCATTTAAAACAACTTCGTAGGTGATTTTCACCGATTTTTCTAAGGTTATAGAAACCGAACAATACTTTTCAAAACTCAACGAAGCAGCTCGTAGTGCCTTTGCAGGGGCTATATCCCCTTCTAAATACACCGTTACATGAATACTTTTAAACGGCTTTGCCTCTCGAACTTCTTCCCGAGTTCCTACCACCTCGACTTTATAAGAATCTACAACTTGTCGTTGCTTTTTTAAAACATAAATGATGTCGATTGCATTACAGCCACCTACCGCCATTAATAAAAGCTCCATAGGGCTTGCCCCATGCACTTCGTCATTTGTTTTATTATCTATTAAAACCGAAATATTGTTTTCCCCTTTTCCTTCCAAAAGGTAATCCTCATTAATTCTATTTAAAGTTACTTTCATGAATTATCTTATTTTATCACTCAATCTTAAAATATCACCCAAAACACCTCTTGCCGTTACTTTTGAACCCGCTCCAGCTCCCTGTATAATGATGGGGTGATTACCGTAATTTTCTGTATAAATTTCAAATAATGAGTCGCTTCCTTGTAAATTTCCTAACGCACTGTTTTTAGAAACTGATACTAAACTTACATCCAAAATAGCCCCATCGTCCTTAGACAAATCACCATGTAAATCTCCTATGTATCGCAATACCTGACCTTTACTAAGGTTCTTCTTTTTAATTTGAAACGGAACATCTAGTGCTGCTAAATTTCGTAAAAAAGCTTCTTTAGTTACTTTACGTAATTCCTTTGGAATTAAATTTTGAATCGAAATATCTTCGAACTCATTAAGCAAATCCAATTCTCTTGCTAAGATAAGAAGTTTTCTAGCTACATCGTTCCCAGATAAATCTTCTCGTGGGTCAGGTTCTGTATAGCCTGAATGAATTGCCTTTTTTAATACCGAACTAAAAGAAGTTTCCGCTTCAGAAAAGGAATTAAATATATAACTCAACGACCCTGAAAAAACGCCTTTTATTCGTGTAATATTTTCACCTGAAAGGTGTAAAAGCTTAATGGTGTCAATCAATGGCAGTCCAGCGCCCACATTGGTTTCATATAAATATTCTTTATCATTTTTTGCGAGTAAGCCTCGTAATTCTTGATAAAATTTTAAACTGGAAGTATTGGCAATTTTATTGGATGAAACCAAATTAAATCCTGAATTTATAAGCTCGGGATAATGTTTCACAAATTCTGAAGAAGCAGTATTATCAATAGCGATAAGATTCTTCAGCTGATTTGTTTCAGCAAAATGAATTATATCAGTAATGGAATAGCATTGTGTTTTTATTGTAAACTCTTCTTTCCAATTTGCTGAAATATGTTGTCCCAAAAGTGCCGTTTTGGAATTCGCAATACAAAATATATTCAATTCCAAATCGCGACGCTTCGCAATTTCATTTTTTCTTTCAAATAGTTGATCAATTAATACCGTTCCTACATTTCCTCTTCCAAAAACTGCAATATTAATTTGCTTCTTTTTTAAGGCACCCAAATTAATGCGTGCCTTTGGTAGTTCTAAAATTTCATTGCTCATTTTTCTGGGATTTAAACAAATAAAACTTCGGCTTCTTTTTGGACACTTTTAAAAGCATTTTCTAAATCTGAAATTAGATCATCTGCTTCTTCAATACCGCAGGATAAACGAATAAGAGAATCTGTAATTCCAGCTTGCAATCGTTTCTCTCTGGGAATAGAAGCATGCGTCATCTGTGCAGGATGACACAGCAAGCTTTTCACACCCCCTAAACTTTCAGCCAGTTTAAAAAATGCTGTACTTGTAACAAATTCATTTGCAGCATCCTGTGTATCGTTTTTTAAACTAAAGGAAACTACGCCGCCAAACAATCCGTTTTGTTGAGTGTTGGCAATTTCGTGATTTTTATGACTTTTCAACCCAGGATAAAATACCTGATCTACGGCATCATGCTGTTCTAAATACAAAGCCACTTTTAATGCGTTTTCACATTGTTTTCTAAAACGTAAATCCAAAGTTTCAATCCCTCGAATGGTTAAAAAGCAATCCCATGGGCCTAAGACTCCTCCCGACGCGTTTTGCACAAATTTAATTTTTTCGGAAAGCTCTTTTGTTTTAGTAATTACCAGACCAGCTACCAAATCGGAGTGACCCCCAATATACTTTGTCCCGCTATGGATGATTATATCGGCTCCTAAATCAATTGGATTTTGTCCAATAGGGGAAGCAAAAGTATTATCGACTACCAACAAAGCATTCACACTTTTGGCAACAGCAGATATGGCTTTAATGTCTGAAACTTTTAGAGTCGGGTTAGTTGGAGATTCTATCCAAACGAGTTTTGTTTTGGATGTTACTGCCTCAGCTACATTATCAACTTCGGTAGTATCTATGTATTTTACCTTAATGCCTAATTTTTCATACACATGGGTAAATAAGCGATATGCTCCACCATAGATATCGTCTACCGCTACAATTTCATCTCCTGAAGAAAGTAATTTTAAAACAGAATCAATGGCCGCCAATCCAGTAGCAAAAGCAAATCCCGAATGCCCATGTTCAAGCTTGGCTACAAGGTCTTCCAGCGCTTTTCGTGTGGGGTTGTTACTTCTTGCGTAATCGAAACCCTTATTCACCCCAGGGGCTTCTTGAATAAAAGTGGAAGTTTGGTACACAGGTACCGAGATAGCACCCGTTAATGGGTCACTTGGAATAGAATGGATAATTTTTGTTGCACTCATTTTTCTAATTTTTTTGAGTTAATAAATAGATTAAACCAAAAAATTCAAATACGTCTTACGACGGATCTACTAGAAAAATGTTATTAAGAAATTTGAAAAACCACTTAGGAAAAAAATGGGTTTGTCGTTATCTATCAGCCGCAATTTGCAGTGTAGAATGTAGCACCTTCTTTGTATAACAAAGGGTTGCTAAGGTTTCAACGGGTCTAGTCCCTCCACCTTTCTTGATAACATTTCAGTAAGTTATTGAACTTTGTGAGCACAAATATTGAAAAACAAAATTGACTTCTCCAAATATTTTTAAAGATTTTATTTTTTTAATGATGCCTTATTTTGAATGATTTCTGGTATGGAAACACCATACATATTACTTTCTAGCCAAGAAATAATATCGAGATAAAGAAAGCTCCTTCGCTCATAGGGGTCCTCTTCTAATTCCTTTAGCTTTGAATGTAATTTTTTGAATTCATTTTTTATTTCATGCGGATAAATCTCTCCCAGTCTTCGTAAAAATTTAATCATTTCCTTTTGCACTTGGTACAAGTCTTCCATCTTAATTAAAAACTTGTAGGTGCTTTTTATTAAGCGCTCCAAATGGTAATCGTCCCCAGCTTCGTAATGAGCCACCAAGTTCAAAATTCGAGAATAACAAAGTAAATCTTCACGCATTTCCAGCGACTTATTAGAGATGATTTTTTCTAGATATAAAATACATTTTCGGTTATCACCCACACCAAAATACAAACAAGCAATTTTGTAATAAAAAATTAATATATGATGTTCGTCTATCTTGTCCTCAAACGCTTTTATACCCTTTAAAACTTCTGGGACCAATTCCAGTCCCTCTTTAAAAGTTCCTTCCATAAAATGAAGGTTCATTTTATGCGAATACAAATATAAAAACACCAAACTTTGTACATTCTCACGGGAAGGAAAATCGTCTTGTTGCAAGGTTTCTTCAAAACGATGAAGCGCCTCCTTGAATCTAGGTATGTCCCCAATAAAAAACAAGGCCTCCAAAAGATATTGTTCCCCCCGAATAAAAAATACAGGGTTCAAAACAATCATATTAGGGTTTTCAAAAAACAATTCGGTCCATTTTAAAGCATATCGATAACACGATAAAAAATCCTGAATTAAAAAACTATACCATAAATAGGCTTTGTACAACCATAATTTTTCACGGAATCCAATTTTTTCAATATTGAACTTTGGCAATCGCGCATTAAAATAGTTTGTAATTACTTGATATTCTTCGTCGCTTTTTACATAACCCTTTTTCAAAAAAATCCCATATAGCTGAAGCGACAAATTGGATAACTTACTCGCCAAAACATTCAATTGACTCACATTTTTGGCTTCAATAGTAAGTTCGTCTGCACGATTACTAATACTCCGGGTAATGTATTGCGATTCTATCACCTTTTCTAGTTCAATAATTTCGTACGCCGTATTTTTCTCCTCATTCATTAAGGCAACAGACTTGGCTTTATCCAGTAACTTTAGACTCTGATTATATAACCCTTTATGATACAAAATGGTTGCAAAATCCAACATTTCTCGTATCTGTAATCGTACATTTTGATGGACCGGGTTAAGCCTTAGGCTAATGAGAATTTGTTTGTATAAATGGGCTTTTAAATTTGAAAGCTGTTTTTTTTGAATGTTTTTATGCTTCAAAATTTCATGTTCGTCATAGACAGAAAGTTTCTCCAAAACATCAAATAACTCCATAAATTTTGCACCCTCATTTACCCCTAATCTCCCTGCGTACAATTTAAATTGTCGCTTTTCAGACTTGGAAAGTGATTTTATTAGATCGAATAAATGGTCTTTTGAAACTTTGGACATAGTAAGCCAAGTATATTTAAATTACTGTATTCCAGTTTTTTAAGTTAGGTTCTGTCTATTTTAACACCGTAATTCCCTTATCAAAATTACTATGTTTTGGTATTCCAAAGTATAAATTCGCATAACAATTATCAACTTTATTTTTAAGAAATGTCACAATCTCAAATTCAAATTTTTGATACTACCTTACGGGATGGTGAGCAAGTTCCTGGTTGCAAATTAAACACAGACCAAAAACTTATCATTGCACAGCAATTGGAAAAGTTGGGTGTAGATGTTATTGAGGCCGGATTCCCAATTTCCAGTCCCGGGGACTTTAAAAGCGTCAAGGCCATTTCTGAAATTGTAAAAAATGCTACAGTTTGCGGACTCACCCGTGCGGTGAAAAAAGATATTGAAATGGCTGCGGAAGCTTTGAAAAAAGCTAAAAAACCAAGAATACATACTGGAATTGGAACATCCCCCTCTCATATAAAATATAAATTTAATAGCAATAGCGAACAGATTATAGACCGTGCTTTTGAAGCAGTAAAGTATGCCAAATCCTTTGTTGAGGACGTAGAATTTTACGCGGAAGATGCGGGAAGAACCGAAAATGAGTATTTGGCTAAAGTCTGTGAAGCAGCTATTAAAGCTGGTGCTACGGTACTAAACATTCCAGACACAACTGGTTATTGTCTGCCCAATGAATACGGTGCAAAAATAAAATACTTAATGGAAAATGTAACAGGAATTGAAAAAGCCATCCTTTCCTGCCATTGCCATAACGATTTGGGCCTAGCCACAGCCAATTCCATTGAGGGTGTCATAAACGGCGCACGTCAAATAGAATGTACCATTAATGGCATTGGTGAACGTGCAGGAAATACAGCTTTAGAAGAAGTGGTGATGATTTTAAAACAACATCCTTATTTAAATTTAACCACAAATATTCAGCCCAAAGAAATTTATAAAACGAGTCAGTTAGTGTCCCACCATATGGGTGTATACACCCAACCTAATAAAGCCATAGTAGGCTCCAATGCGTTTGCCCATAGTTCAGGAATTCATCAAGATGGGGTTATAAAAAATAGAGAAACCTATGAGATTATAGATCCAAAAGAGATTGGTGTTACCGAATCTGCCATCGTGCTTACAGCTCGTAGTGGTCGAGCTGCTTTGGCATATCGTGCTAAAAAGGTAGGCTACGAACTCACAAAACTCCAATTGGATGATGTATACGCAACTTTTTTAAATTTTGCCGACAAGAAAAAAGAAGTTAAAGACGACGATATTCATCAAATCATTGAAACCAGTAATGTGTACCAACAAATTATTTCAGCATAATGGGAAAAACATTATTCGATAAAGTTTGGGATGCCCATGTGGTTGATTCTATTGAGAACGGCCCCCAAGTTTTATATATTGATACGCATTTAATTCATGAGGTAACGAGTCCGCAAGCTTTTAATGAGCTGGAAGAGCGGAACATTCCAATTTTTCGGCCCAACCAAATTGTCGCCACTGCAGACCACAATACACCTACCCTTGATCAACATTTACCGATAAAGGATGTTCTTTCAAGAAACCAATTAAAACAACTTTCTGAAAATTGTAATAAACACGGTATTAGATTGTATGAATTAGGTCACAAATATAATGGTATCGTACATGTGATGGCACCTGAGTTAGGTATAACACAACCTGGAAAAACCCTTGTTTGTGGAGATAGTCATACCTCCACCCACGGGGCGTTTGGAGCTATAGCTTTTGGCATCGGAACCAGTCAGGTGGCTCAAGTTTTTGCGAGTCAATGTTTGTTACTAACCAAACCCAAATCGTTGAGGGTAACGGTAAATGGAACCCTTAAAAAAGGGGTCCTTCCCAAAGACGTTATTTTATATATCATTTCTCAAATTGGTACAAACGCAGGTACTGGGTATTTTTGTGAATATGCAGGCGAGGTGTTTGAACGTATGAGTATGGAAGGCCGTATGACCGTATGTAATATGAGTATTGAAATGGGAGCTCGTGGTGGTATGATTGCTCCCGATGAAACTACATTTAACTACGTAAAAGGCCGAAAATTTGCACCAAAAGATGAAACATTTGATAAAAAAGTAGCCTATTGGAAAACTTTAGCCACAGATTCAGATGCAATTTTTGATAAAGAATATACTTTCGATGCCTCCGAAATTGAACCCATGATTACCTATGGAACCCATCCAGGCATGGGAATAAAAATTTCAGAAATTATACCAAAAATAGACGACCCATCCTTTAGAAAGTCATTAGATTATATGGGCTTCAAGGCAGGTGAAAGTATGCTTAACAAACCTATCAATTATGTTTTTTTAGGTAGTTGCACCAATTCTAGGATTGAAGATTTTAGAATGGCCGCCCACTTTATAAAAGGGAAACAAAAAGCCAAAAATGTTACGGCTTGGCTCGTCCCTGGGAGTAAGCAAGTTGAGGCTCAAATTGAAGCAGAAGGTTTGAAAGCAGTGTTTGAAGCAGCTGGATTTGAGTTAAGACAGCCAGGATGTTCTGCCTGTTTGGCCATGAATGACGATAAAATCCCTGCCGGTGAATACTGTGTATCTACCTCCAATAGAAACTTTGAAGGCCGTCAAGGGCAAGGAGCTCGTACCATTTTGGCAAGTCCATTGGTCGCAGCAGCCACCGCCATTGAAGGTAAAATAATAGACATTACCCAGCACCTCAACTAATATGGAAAAATTTACAAAACTTACTAGCACTGCCATTCCATTGGAAGTAGAGAATGTAGATACCGACCAGATTATCCCAGCCCGTTTTTTAAAAGCAACAGATAAGGAAGGGTTTGGAGATAATGTGTTTAGAGATTGGCGATTTACAAAAGAGGGGAAACTTAATGAAAATTTTATTCTTAATAATCCTAACTATAGAGGAAGTATTTTGGTGACAGGCACCAATTTTGGATGCGGTTCCAGTCGTGAACATGCGGCTTGGGCACTTGTTGGTTATGGATTTAAGGTAGTTGTTTCCAGCTTCTTTGCAGATATTTTTAAAGGGAATTCCTTAAATAACGGATTATTACCTGTGCAAGTTTCTAAACAATTTCTTGCTCTAATATTAACGCGATTAAAAGAAAATCCTAACACCCAAATCACCGTAGATTTAGAAAATCAAACAATTTCAATTCTAGAAACAACGCTATCGGAATCTTTTGATATAGATCCATACAAAAAAATGTGCATGATTTATGGGTATGACGATATTGATTATTTATTGAGTAAAAAAGACCAAATTGAAGCCTTCGAGGCTCAAAAAATATAACACCATGAAATTAAACATTGCAGTACTTCCAGGGGACGGCATTGGACCTGAAGTTACAAAACAATCCATTAAAGTGCTTAATGCCATTGCCATGGAATTTAATCATTCCTTTTCCTTTAAACACGCCTCCGTGGGAGCCGTAGCCATTAAGGAAAAGGGAAATCCCCTGCCCGAAGAAACCTTAAAATTATGTAAACAAAATAATGCCATTTTATTTGGTGCCATTGGTGATCCAAAATACGATAATGATCCTTCAGCACCAGTACGACCAGAGCAAGGACTATTAAAACTTCGCAAGGAATTAGGGCTCTTTGCAAACATTCGTCCGGTAAAGGCCTATGATACTCTATTGGATAAATCGCCCTTAAAAGAGGAGCGAATTAAAGGAACGGATATAAGTATTTATCGCGAATTAACTGGTGGTATTTATTTTGGCGAAAAGAAGCTCAATGAGGAAGGAACGGAGGCATCAGATCTTTGTGTGTATTCAAAATTTGAAATCGAACGTATCACCCATCTGGCTTTTAAAGCAGCACAATCCCGAAATAAAAAAGTAACCTTGGTGGATAAGGCAAACGTCCTAGAAAGCTCTCGTCTATGGCGGAAAATTGTTACCCAAGTCTCTAAAGGATATCAGGATGTCACCCTAGATTTCCTCTTTGTGGATAATGCGGCCATGCAACTCATTTTAAACCCAAAGCAATTTGATGTACTCCTTACAGAAAATATGTTTGGGGATATCTTAAGCGATGAGGCTAGTGTAATTGGAGGTTCTATTGGCCTTTTAGCTTCGGCCTCGGTGGGTGAAAAATATGCTTTATTTGAGCCCATTCATGGTTCCTATCCCCAAGCAAAAGGAAAAGGAATTGCCAACCCCATTGCATCCATCCTTTCTGCGGCCATGTTATTGGAGCATTTTGCCCTTTTTAAAGAGGCCGAGTTAATAAGAAAGGCCGTTGAAAAATCATTAGAGCTAGGAATTACCACACCCGATTTAAATTCGAGAAATCCATCAATAACAACCGATAGGGTTGGGGATTTTATAGAAGATTTTATCATAAACCCTAAAGATTCAAACATTAATTTTGCAAATATTCATTTAGGGCAGTCCACGATAATATAATTTAGTTTAATAATAGTTTGCTTTTTAATTGAGAATAGGTCAAAATAGTTTCGGCCTTTTTCTTTTTCTGAAGGATTTGTTTTATGGATTCTGGCATTTCAATTCTAGCCACAAGTTTCTTCGGAATAACATCCAAAAACTTCACAGGGTGGGCTGTCTCTAAAAAGATTCCTAATTTATTAGGGTGTTCTTTTAAATATTCTTTTAACGCTAAATAACCCACAGCACCATGAGGATCTGCAATATAATTGTGACGCTCATAAAGCGACTTCATCGCCTCTCGAGTTTCATCATCCGTAAAACTATAGCCTGAAAGATTTTCAGAAAGGGTTTTAAAGCTATTATTATGTAAGGCTTCAATGCGAATAAAATTACTTGGAGCACCAACATCCATGGCATTAGAAATGGTTGCCACCGAAGGTTTTGTAATATATTTTCCGCTTTGTAAATAAGCTGGAACAATATCATTTGCATTGGTGCCTGCCACAAAATGATGAATTGGCAATCCTAGTTTTTGTGCTAACATTCCAGCACAGATATTTCCATAATTTCCGCTGGGTACCGAAAAAATTAATTTTTGATCTAGATTCTTCAATTTTTTGTATACCAAAAAGTAATAAAACATTTGTGGAATCCATCGTGCTACGTTAATAGAGTTGGCAGAGGTAAGCTTACGTTTTCCTTCAAAATCTTTGTCCAAAAAAGCCTCTTTTACCATAGCTTGGCAATCATCAAAAACTCCATCAACCTCAATAGCCGTAATATTTTCACCGTAGGTAGTAAGTTGTTTTTCTTGTATCTCACTAACTTTTCCCTTGGGATATAAAATAACAACTTCCACACCAGGCACTTTAAAAAAGCCGTTGGCAACCGCACCACCCGTGTCACCAGAAGTAGCTACCAAAACGGTTATTTTTTCTTCATTATTTTGATTGAAATATCCTAAGCAGCGTGCCATAAACCTAGCACCTACATCTTTAAAAGCCAATGTGGGACCGTGAAAAAGTTCTAAAGCAGCCACATTATCCTCAATTTTAACCAATGGAAAATCAAACGAAAGGGTTTCATTTACAATTTGTTGTAGAGCTTCTTTAGGAATATCGGCTCCTACAAATTGCTTTATCGCTTCAAATGCGATGGAAGTAGTATCTTTTTCTTCAATAGTGTCAAAAAAAGTTTTTGGTAACGGAGTAATTTCCGAAGGAAAATACAACCCTTTGTCTGCTGCCAGACCATGTAATACTGCTTCCCTAAATGAAACATTAGGAGCCTTGTGGTTTAAACTGAAATATTGCATTAGTTTTTTAATATTTTAACGCCTTCCCTACCTAAGGCAGAAACATAAAGGTGATAATCGATTCCAGTATTATCATAGGTTTCGTTAAAGGCCAATGCCACTTTTTGAGCATTTTTCTCTCCTTTACACAACGCAAACACAGAGGGTCCAGATCCCGAAATACCAGCTCCCAAAGCCCCGTGATCTAATGCTGCACGTTTTAATTCGTCAAAAAATGGTATTAATATTTTACGGGCAGGTTCTGCCACCAAATCGATTAGTGAACGCCCTATAAGTTCATAATTGTTGGTATAGAGTCCACTTATTAATCCACCCACATTAGCCCACTGGGCAACCGCATCCCTTATTGGGATTACTTCTGGGAGAATGTCCCGAGCATCCCTAGTTTTTATTTCAACCTGCGGATGAATCACTACTGCATATAAAGCTGCAGGGGTAGGTAAAGAAACCACTTCTAATGGGAGATAGCTTCTTATTAAAACAAAACCTCCAAATAATGCTGCACTCACGTTATCTGCTATTTGTGAACCACAAGCTGCTTCCTCTCCCAACATGGCAAATTTAACCAAGTCCAGCGTAGAAAAAGTTCCTCCTAAAAAGTGATTTATGGCAAAAGCAGTTCCAGCACTACTAGCAGCACTACTCCCCAATCCACTACCTGGTTTGTATTTTTTATAAATTTCAATATCAATTCCAAAAGGAAAATCTGCCGCCTCCAACATCTTTTGAGCAACAACACCTGCGGCATTTTTAGAAATTTCCATAGGAAGGGTAGCCCCCTCCACTTTTGATATGGTCACCTTTTTTGAATCGTTTATGGTAAAAAACATTTCGTCCCCCAACCCGTCCAACGCAAAGCCCAAAGCATCAAAACCACAAGAAACATTGGCTACTGTAGCTGGTGAAAAAATGCGAAGTTGTTCCATAGTTTAATTTTTCCCTAAACGAATGATATCGCCAAACAAACCTGATGCCGTTACTTCAGCTCCAGCTCCAGCTCCTTTAATGATTAAAGGCTGAACTGCATATCGCTCTGTGTAAAATAACACAATATTATCCTTTCCCTCCAAATGAAAAAAGGGATGTGCCTCTGGAATTTCCATTAAACTCACCTTAGCCTTACCCTGGTCGAATTCTGCGACATACTTGAGTCGGCATTTCTTTAGGGTAGCTTTTTTATACATGGCTTCAAAATGTTGCGCTTCCGTTTTAAGAGTCTCGAGAAATTCGGGAACCATTTTGGCTTTCAACGATTTCTTAGGAAGGAAAGAAACATTTTCTACATCTTCCATATCTAAAGAGTAGCCACTTTCCCGAGCCAATATTAGAATCTTTCTAGCTACATCCACTCCACTTAGGTCAATTCGAGGATCGGGTTCGGTGTACCCCTCTTTTTGGGCTTGTAACACCACATTATAAAAGGTATTGTCCTCATTAAAATTATTAAAAACAAAGTTCAAACTTCCCGAAAGTACTGCTTGAATTTTGGTGACACTATCGCCAGAATTAATTAAATTATTCAAGGTATTGATAATAGGCAACCCAGCCCCAACATTGGTCTCAAAAAGAAAGGGAGCATTATATTTTCGAGAGTAATCCTTCAAATTTTGGTAAGAATCATATTGGGAAGAGCAGGCTATTTTATTACACGCAATTACTGCAATACTTTCTTTAAGGTACTGTGCATAACTGTTGGCAATATTTGCATCAGCTGTTATATCTACAAAAACACTATTAAGAAGGTTCATTTTTTTAATTCTTTCGAACCAAGCTTCATGGGTTTTATCATCCCCTTGTTGGAGGGCTTCTTCCCAATTCTTAAGATTAATTCCCGATGATTTAAAGGCCATTTTTCGAGAATTACTAATTCCCACCACATTCACCTTTAAAAATAAATGTTCGTATAAATGCTTTTGCTGCTTTTGGAGCTGTGACAACAATCGTGCTCCTACATTACCCACGCCAACTATGTATAAATTCAATATTTTTACTTGCTTTTCAAAAAACCGATAATGCAAGGTATTTAATGCTTTATGTACATCCTTTTCATCTATTACCGTAGAGATATTTTTTTCCGAAGCACCTTGAGCTATAGCTCTTATATTCACATTATTCTTTCCTAAAGAGCTAAACATTTTACCACTAATTCCTTGGTGACTTTTCATTTTATCACCTACTAGTGCAATTATTGCCATTCCCTTTTCTACCGATACAGGATGGATTTTTCCCAATGAAATTTCATATGCAAACGCTAGGTTAATAGCTTTTTCAGCAATTCTCGCCTCTTTTTCCTGTATTGCCACACATATGGAATGTTCAGACGATGCTTGGGTTATTAATATTACATTAATAGCTTTTTCCGAAAGCGCTTCAAACATTCTTTTTGAAAACCCAGGGGTACCTAAAATGGCTGTTCCTTCTAATGTAAGCAGCGCTATATTGGGCAAATGACTAATCCCTTTTACGGGGCCATTTTCTCTTTGAAGTGTTCTAGAGACTAGGGTGCCTTTTTCATGAGGAGCAAAGGTGTTTTTTATATGAATGGGTATACCATTTTCTAGGACAGGACGAATGGTTGGAGGGTATAGCACTTTAGCCCCAAAATGCGACAACTCCATTGCCTCCTCGTATGATATTTCTTCAATAGGAAAAGCTTGTTGCACTATTTTCGGATTGGCGGTGTACATACCGCTTACATCGGTCCAAATTTCCAAGACATCGGCTTTTATATTTCCTGCAAGAATAGCGGCGGTATAATCAGATCCTCCCCGCCCCAAGGTCGTTGTTTCTCCTTCTTTATTTCGCGCTACAAAACCTGGTAAAACTGTAATTTTATTAGGATTTTTCTGAAAATAGTCATGAATATTTTCCGCCGTTATTTCTGGATAGGGTTGAGCTTGGGTAAAATTAGAATTGGTAACAATCAAGTCTCTACTATCCTTTAGGACCACACTGTTTACTTGATTTTTTAGGGCTTCCGAAATTATGAACGAAGATAATAACTCCCCAAAGCTCAAGACCTTGTCTTTGGTTTTATTGGAAAATTCGTTGATAAGGTACACGCCTTGAAGAATCTTTTCCAAATCCTTTAATAGAGCCTCTAAAGGGGCCATGGCTTTTTTTGAAACTCCTAAAGTTCTTGCTGTATCAATATGTCTGGAAGTGATTGTTTTAAATAATGTTAAATACGATTGATCCTTCGTGTTGGCAAGTTCCCCAGTCTTTTGAAGCATATCTGTAACTCCTCCTAAAGCTGAAACCACCACTACTAGAGTATCCTTTTGAACTTCCAAGGTTAGGATTTCTATAACTTTTTGAATATTATCGGCATTGGCAACAGAAGTGCCCCCAAACTTCAATACTTTCACTGGTTTTGTTTTAATTGATTTACACTAAAAATTGGAATAGTTCGGGCTTGTTATTTAAATAATCTCCATAAAATTGGAAACGCTTCATTTTTTCGATTAAAGGTGGCAAATCTTGGGGAGTTTTTAACTCCAACCCTACCACAGCACTTCCATTTTCACGATTGGTTTTCTTGGTGTATTCAAAATGAGTGATATCATCATTTGGCCCTAAAACCTCTTCCAAAAATTGACGTAAAGCCCCGGCGCGTTGTGGAAAGGTTACAATAAAATAATGCTTTAGATTGGAAAACAATAATGCCCGTTCCTTTATTTCGGCGGTTCGAGTGATATCATTATTACTCCCACTCACTACACAAGCCACATGCTTTCCTTTAATTTCTTCAGCAAAATAATCCAATGCCGAAATACTCAATGCTCCAGCAGGTTCTACAATAATGGCATCTTTGTTGTAAAGGTCTAAGATGGTCTGACATACCTTCCCCTCTGGCACGGTAATGACCAAATCAAGGTGTTCCTTACAAATTTCAAAGGTGAGGTCTCCCACTCTTTTTACGGCCGCTCCATCCACAAATTTTTCGATGTGAGAAAGGGTAACGACTCGACCCTCTTCTATGGATGTTTTCATGGCAGGGGCACCTTCGGGCTCTACCCCAATAATTTTTGTTTTGGGAGACAATTTTTTGAATACACTGCTCAATCCCGCTGCTAACCCCCCTCCACCAATAGGTATGAAAATATAGTCTAGGGAGACATTTGTTTGATTTAAAATTTCCAACCCCACTGTAGCCTGACCTTCCATTACTTTTTTATCGTCAAATGGATGGATAAATGCTTTTTTTTCAACCCTGCTTTCAGAAAGTGCCAATGAGTAAGAATCGTCAAATGTGTCTCCTTGTAATTTAACCTCTACATAGGCTTCCCCAAACATTTTTACTTGCTCTACTTTTTGAAAAGGGGTCGTGGTTGGCATATAAATAACCCCATGAATCTTCAACAATTTACACGATAATGCCACCCCTTGCGCGTGGTTCCCTGCACTTGCACAAACAATCCCTTTATCACTTTGTAAATTAGAAAGGGAGGCCATTTTATGATATGCCCCCCTAATTTTATAAGACCTAACCGTTTGAAGATCTTCCCTTTTAAGATAAATATGAGCCTGAAAAAGATTTGAAAAGCGATTGCTCTTGTGAAACGGTGTTTTTTGCACCACCTCATTCAGCATTTCTGCCGCTTTCCTAACATTTTCCAATGTTGGCATATATATAATTTGTGTGCTCATCTATGTTTTAGCAAGTTCTTTTTTTACCGTATGTAGTACCTTCATTTCGGTCATGGCTCCACGAAGTATCTTACCAATTTTTTCGATAGGATGATTTGCCACTGCGTCATTCACTTTTATTAATTCTACGTTGTCAACCCCCTTGTTTGGGAACCCTCTTCCAATGTCGGTAGGTTGAACTGTATTCATAAAGTCACTGAGCATTGGTTTTGCGGCATGATCAAAGAGATAACAACCATATTCCGCTGTATCCGAAATAATTCGATTCATCTCAAATAGTTTTTTACGAGCGATAGTATTCGCTATTAAAGGCAATTCATGTAGGGATTCATAATAGGCCGAATCTTCAACAATACCGGATGCCACCATGGTTTCAAAGGCTAATTCAACACCCGCTTTAGTAAAGGCCACCATTAACACTCCGTGATCAAAGTATTCCTGCTCTGGAATATGTTCTGGGGTTGGTTCGGTTGTCTCAAATGCAGTTTTCCCAGTTTCGGCTCTCCAGCGAAGCAAATTGGCATCATCATTGGCCCAGTCTTGCATCATTCCTGAAGAAAAATCTCCACTCATAATATCGTCCATATGCTTTTCGAACAACGGTTTCATTATTTCTTTTAATGTAATAGAAAGCTCGTAGGCTCTAAGCTTTGCTGGGTTGGAAAGTCGGTTCATCATATTTGAAATTCCCCCATGCTTTAGGGCTTCGGTTAAGGTTTCCCATCCAAATTGAATTAATTTTGACGCATAACTTGGTTCCACTCCTTGCTCAACCATCTTGTTAAAACACAAAATTGAGCCTGTTTGTAATACTCCACACAAGATGGTTTGCTCCCCCAAAAGCTCGCTCTTAACTTCGGCAACAAAAGAAGATTCTAATACGCCAGCACGATGTCCTCCAGTGGCAAAAGTGTATGCTTTGGCAACTTCCAAACCAATTCCTTGAGGGTCATTTTGCGGATGCACTGCAATAAGGGTAGGCACTCCAAACCCCCTTTTATATTCTTCCCGTACCTCAGAGCCGGGACATTTGGGAGCCACCATAATAACAGTTAGATCCTTTCGTATTTCCATTCCTTCTTCCACAATATTGAAGCCGTGTGAATACGAAAGTACAGCTCCTCTTTTCATTAAAGGAACCACTTTGTTGATTACATGAGTATGTTGCTTATCTGGAGTTAGGTTACAGACCAAATCTGCGGTTGGTATGAGTTCCTCAAATGTTCCCACGACAAAACCATTTTGGGTAGCCTTTTGGTAAGATTCTCTCTGCTGCTCGATCGCCTCTTGCCGTAAGGCATAATATACATCTAAGCCTGAATCACGCATATTTAATCCTTGATTCAACCCTTGTGCGCCACAGCCTAAAATGACGACTCTTTTTTGGTCTAAAGCTTTAATTCCTTCTGCAAATTCGGAAGCATCCATAAACCGGCACTTACCTAGTTGTTTTAATTTTTCTCGTAATGATAGGGTATTAAAATAATTTTCCATGGTTTTAATTTTATGCGCTGGCAAAAGCTTCCAGCAATTGTGTAATTTTCATTTCATCTTTAGTAACTGCAATTCTTCCCGAACGAACAAATTGCATGATTCCGAAGGGTTTAAGTTCTCGATATAACAGTTCAACTTCGCTTTTTCGTCCCGATTTTTCAAGGACAAAAAACTCTCGATTCACCGTCACAATTCGGGCATTACTTTCTTTAATAATATTTTGAATGGTACGTTCTTCAAAAAGCAAATCGCTCTTAATTTTAAATAGACAGGATTCTTGGTAAATAGTTTCTTCATCTGTATGATAGTAGGCCTTAATGACTTCAACCTGCTTCTCTATTTGCCCAATAATCTTTCTCATTTGCTCTTCGGAAATGGTCACCACAATGGTCCAACGAGAGACATGATCAATTTCGGAAACCGAGGAGTTTATACTTTCAATATTTATTTTTCTACGCTGAAAAATAGCTGAAATGCGATTGAGCAGTCCAACATTATTTTCTGTGTAAATAGAAACTGTAAATAGTTTTTGTTCTGTATCCATAATTAGCTTAGTCTTATTTCTGATACCGACGCTCCCGTTGGAATCATGGGAAATACATTGGCTTCCTTTTCTACACAAACTTCTAAGAAATAAGGACCGTCATGGGCCATCATTTCTCTTACTGAAGAAGCCAAATCTTCTCGTTTATTTACTTGTTTTGCCTTAATAGAATAACCTTCCGCAATTTGTACGAAATTAGGATTGGTCATTTCTGTTGAAGCATATCGCTTATCGAAAAACAATTGCTGCCATTGGCGAACCATTCCAAGAAAATTATTATTGAGCACCACAATTTTTACGGGTACCTGAGTTTGAAAAATGGTTCCCAATTCCTGAATGGTCATTTGGTATCCTCCGTCGCCTATAACAGCAACAACTTCCCTATTGGGGGCCGCCATCTTTGCTCCAATCGCTGCGGGAAGGGCAAAACCCATAGTGCCTAAGCCACCCGAAGTTATATTACTTTTAGATTTATTGAAATTAGCATACCGACAGGCAATCATTTGGTGTTGTCCAACATCCGAAACAATGGCAGCGTTTCCTTTGCTTTGCACATTTATTTCTTTTAGGACCTCTCCCATGGTTAACCCGTCTTTGGTGGGATACAAGTCATTTTTAATGATGGCATCATATTCAATTTGATATAAATCCTTAAATTGCTGATGCCATTTGGGGTGGGAATTGCTATTTAGTAATACTAATAATTTTGAAAGGGTTTCTTTCGCATCCCCTAGGACCGCTACATCGGCTTTTACATTTTTATTAACTTCGGCAGGGTCTATTTCAAAATGAATAATTTTTGCCTGCTTAGCATAGGTGGCTAAGTTGCCAGTAACACGATCATCGAAACGCATACCAATGGCTATTAGCACATCGCATTCATTAGTTAATTTATTAGGGGCATAATTTCCATGCATCCCTACCATTCCAACGTTTAAGGGATGTGAAGAGGGAATGGCTGAAGCCCCTAAAATGGTCCATGCCGAAGGTATCCCCGCTTTTTCAATAACCGCCGTAAACTCTTCTTCTGCTTGGCCAAGAATAACTCCCTGTCCCCAAACAATAAGCGGTTTTTGTGCTTTATTGATAATTTTGGCGGCTTTTTCTATGGATGAATTATCGGATTTAGGAGTAGGTGTATAGCTTCGTATCCCCAAGCATTTTTTATATTCAAAATCGAACTCTTCAAATTGGGCATCTTTGGTAATATCGATTAATACTGGTCCAGGCCTTCCACTCTTGGCAATGTAAAAGGCTTTTGCCATAACCTCAGGAATTTCAGAAGCTTTGGTAATTTGATGGTTCCATTTTGTTACTGGAGTAGAAATTCCAACAATATCGGTTTCTTGAAAGGCATCACTTCCCAGTAAATGGGATCCTACCTGTCCAGTTATACACACCAAGGGGGTAGAATCTATTTGTGCGTCGGCAATTCCGGTTATTAAATTGGTAGCTCCTGGTCCAGAGGTAACAATAGCCACACCTACCTTTCCAGAAATTCTAGCATAGCCTTGTGCGGCATGTGTAGCCCCTTGCTCATGTCTCACCAAAACATGATGAATTTGCTTTTGATATTTGTACAATTCATCATATACTGGCATAATAGCCCCTCCAGGGTAGCCGTATAAAACATCCACCCCTTCAGCTAGAAGACAGCGTACCACAGCTTCACTACCGGAAATACGTTCGGGTTTTGAAACTATTTCTTGATGATTTTTTTGAATTACTTGTGATTCCATAATTTTATTCTCTCCTCACCCTTTTAAAACAGAAAAGGCAAGAACGTTTTTATATTAAAATTCATCCGTAACACAACCTTTTGAGGCAGATGAAACGGTTTTGGCATATTTGTAAAGGACTCCCCTACCAAACTTTAAGTTAGGAGCTGTCCATTGTTTTCTTCTTTCGACCAATTCTTCATCGGAAACTTCAAGGGTTATAGACTTATTTTCAGCATTTATAGTAATTGTATCCCCATCCTTTACTAAGGCAATAGTCCCTCCTTCTTGAGCTTCGGGAGTAATATGCCCTACCACAAATCCGTGAGTTCCTCCCGAAAAGCGTCCATCCGTAATAAGAGCTACGTCTTTTCCTAATCCCGCACCTATTATAGCAGCCGTGGGTTTAAGCATTTCTGGCATTCCTGGACCTCCTTTAGGACCTTCGTATCGAATAACAACCACATCGCCTTTCTCTACTTTTCCATCACGAATACCATCGTTAGCCTCATATTCACCATTAAAAACTTTTGCTTTTCCGCGGAAGAGAAGGCCTTCCTTTCCTGTAATTTTTGCCACACTACCTTCGGTAGCCAAATTCCCATAAAGCATTTGTAAGTGACCGGTTACTTTTATTGGGTTTTCAATGGGTTTGATAACGTCCTGATTATTGGGAAGATCCTTAGCATCCAATAAATTTTCGGCCAGTGTTTTTCCAGTAACTGTTAAACAGTCTCCGTTTAGCAATTCTTTTTTCAGCAAATATTTAAGTACAGATGGAATCCCTCCAATGGCGTGTATATCTTCCATGAGATATTTTCCGCTTGGTTTTAAATCGGCTAAAAAGGGAGTAGTATCGCTTATTTTTTGAAAGTCTTGTAAGTCAAAATCAATATTTGCGGCTCGCGCGATGGCCAAAAAATGCAATACTGCATTGGTCGAACCACCTAAAATGGTAACCAACCTAATGGCGTTTTCTAGTGATTTTTTTGTAATTATATCGCTTGGCTTAATATCCTTTTCCAATAACAATTTAATCGCTTTACCTGCTGTAATTGCTTCCTTTTTCTTTTCAATTCCCGTGGCAGGGTTAGAGGAATTATACGGAAGTGCCATTCCTAAAGCTTCAATGGCAGATGCCATGGTATTTGCGGTATACATACCTCCGCAAGCTCCTGCTCCAGGACAAGCTTTTTCTACCACTTGTTGGAATTCTGTTTCGGTTATGGTGCCTGCCACCTTACTTCCCCAAGCCTCAAATGCAGAAACTACATCTAGTTTTTTACCATTATGACACCCAGAATCTATGGTTCCACCATACACCAAAATGGATGGGCGATTTAAACGAATCATGGCCATTAAAGCCCCTGGCATATTTTTATCACAGCCAACAACTGTTATTAATCCGTCGTAACTCATGGCTTGAACCACCGTTTCCATAGAATCGGCGATAATATCACGAGAAGGTAAGGAATAGCGCATTCCTGGAGTTCCCATAGAGATACCATCACTTACTCCTATGGTATTAAAAATGAGCCCCACAACCTCTTCCTCTAAGGTCCCTTGTTTGGCAAGTTTAGCCAAATCGTTTAAGTGCATATTACACGGGTTTCCCTCATATCCAGTACTCGCAATGCCCACTAAAGGCTTATAAAAATCTTTGGTTGTTAAGCCAATTGCGTGTAGCATGGCTTGAGCCGCAGGTTGGGTTGGATCTTGGGTTACTACTTTACTATATTTATTTAATGCATTCATTGTTTATTAAGGCCTGTCTTTATTTATGTTTCGAAGGTATAGAATTGAAATACCTTCCCTCCTTGTATTTTGTTTTATTGCATAAATCCAATTAGGCATATTTAGATGTATCTCATTGCATTTCAGCATTTTAGAATTATTTTTTTACGATATCCACTGATTCGGTTTTATGTAATAAAAAAGCCTTCCCAAATCTGGGAAGGCTTTTTACACATTGCAAAAATGAAATAATACCTACCCTTATCGCCTTGGAATGGCAATAATGGTAATAATGATATTGGTAATTGTATTTTGCATTGTGTTTAACAAATGTTGGAATTAATTTTATAAAATCCAATTAGATATCAAAAATAATTGAGTAGTTTTTTTTAAATGTTTACATTTGTACCTCAAATTAAGAGGAAAGATTTGACTGATTGCAACCTCGCAAAAAAATGCTAAAGGCAGTACATACTACCTTCCTAGCGTCAGCCAAATCTCAATACAAAAAATAAAATTAAACAATGGCATATTTATTTACCTCCGAAAGCGTATCGGAAGGTCATCCAGACAAAGTAGCAGATCAAATTAGTGATGCATTAATCGATAATTTTTTAGCATTTGATCCTAATTCGAAAGTAGCTTGTGAAACTTTAGTTACCACGGGACAGGTTGTATTAGCGGGTGAAGTAAAATCCAATATCTATTTAGATGTTCAGAAAATTGCACGTGACGTTATCAACAAAATTGGCTATACTAAAGGAGAATACCAATTTGATGGGAATTCTTGCGGTGTTTTTTCGGCGATTCACGAGCAAAGTGATGATATTAACCGTGGGGTTGATCGTGCCAGTAAGGAGGAACAAGGTGCTGGTGACCAAGGCATGATGTTTGGATATGCTACCAAAGAAACTGAAAATTTTATGCCCTTGGCTCTAGATTTATCACATAAAATATTACAAGAATTGTCGGCCTTGCGAAGAGAAGGTAAAGAAATTCCATATTTACGCCCAGACTCGAAAAGTCAAGTAACTATAGAATATAATGATGATAATACGCCTATTAGAATTGATTCGATTGTAGTTTCCACGCAACATGATGACTTTAATGCAGATGAAGACGCTATGCTTGCCAAAATTAAAAACGATATTATTCATATTCTCATTCCAAGAGTTAAGGCGCAATTAAACCCGGAAATTCAGAAGTTATTTAACGATAAGATTAAATATCATATTAATCCTACGGGAAAGTTTGTTATTGGTGGTCCACACGGAGACACTGGACTTACTGGAAGAAAAATTATTGTGGATACCTATGGCGGAAAAGGTGCTCATGGAGGAGGTGCTTTTAGCGGAAAAGACCCAAGCAAAGTGGACCGTTCTGCAGCGTATGCTACACGCCATATTGCTAAAAATCTTGTTGCCGCTGGAGTATGTGATGAAGTGTTAATCCAAGTGAGTTATGCCATTGGTGTTGTGGAACCTATGGGAATTTTTGTAGACACCTATGGCACTTCAAAAGTGAACATGACCAATGGAGAAATTGCTAAAAAAGTTTCTGAAATTTTTGATATGCGACCAGCGGCCATTGAAGAACGATTAAAACTAAGACAACCTATGTATTCTGAAACCGCAGCGTATGGGCATATGGGAAGAAAAAATGAAATAGTTTCAAAAACATTTTACACACCAGACCAACAGTCTAAAACACTTGATGTAGAATTATTTACTTGGGAAAAACTGGATTATGTTGAAAAAGTGAAAAATGTTTTTAATCTATAGTTGTGATAAAGGACAAAGTAAAAATCCCTTCTTTCGAAGGGATTTTTTATATAATATTATGTCGTTTTGCTTTTTGTACCGCTTCAATTTTACTGTGTACCTGAAGTTTTTTATAAATATTTTCAATGTGCTTTCTAACCGTACTGGGCGATAAAAATAAATTTTCGGCAATAACGGTATAACTTAAGCCAGTGCTTAACTGTTCTAGTACTTCTATTTCCCGTTTGCTTAATGAAATATCTTCTTTGTCTTTTTCATTTTCAATTGAAAGAGGATTACGTAATAGTTTTAATGTTTTCAAAGCAATGGAAGGATTCATAGCTGCACCTCCATTTAAGGTTTCAACAATACCTTCGTATAAATCTTTAGGATTGATTTCTTTCAGCAAATAGCCATCTGCACCGGCCTTTATGGCGTTAAATATATTCTCATCATTATCGAAGGCGGTTAGCATGATAATCTTGATTTGAGGATACTTTTGTTTTACAATTTGGGTCGTTTCAATACCGTTTAAAACTGGCATTTCAATATCCATTAAAATTAAATCGACATTGTGATTATCCTCCAGTTTTCCCAATAGGTCACTTCCATTTAAAGCCGTATGCTTTACCGTAATATCTTCAAAAAAAGAAAGTTTTTCCTTAATAGCATTAATAAGAAATGAATTATCATCTACAATGGCTATTTTAAGGTTCATTTTCGTAATTGTTGGTTATACCATAAATGTAAGGTTTTTTGACATTTCCACAATTAGGCATTTGACGTATAAATAAGTTCAGTTTTTCGGAACTTCTAAAAGTATGATGGTCCCTTTACCGTCCTCTGAATTGATTTTGAGTTCTCCTTGCAAATCACGTCCTCTTTTAGACATATTTTGTAAGCCATTCCCCATAACAACCTCTTCCTTATTAAAACCTACACCGTTATCCTGAATGGTTATCGTAAAGCTTTCAGGAGTTTCATTAATTTGAACCACCACTTTAGAAGCTTTAGCATATTTAATAGCATTGTTTACCCCTTCCTGGATGATTCGATAGATATTCATCCCTCTAATCGATGTAAAAGAATGCTGACTATCTATGAAAGGGTCTATCTGAAAATCAAACTGTATGCCTGTTGCGGCTACTTTTGCCTGATTAATGAAATTGGTTATTCGAGTTTGTAAATCCTCAAATGAAATTTCATTTTTATTCATTGCCCAAATGGTATCTCTTAACTCATAAATTGTTTGCGTAGTAAAGGCGCTAATTTCGGAAAGTTTATTAGCCAACTTCTCTTTTACATCTGGAAATCCAAACTTTATATTATCGATACTTGAAATAATAAATGTAAGTTGAGAACCAATATTATCGTGCAAATCTCGAGAAATACGTAATCGCTGTTCTTGTAATTTATTTTGAGTTTCAATACGGGCAAGTGCTTCTTTAAGTTCGCCTTCTTTTTGTAATTGACGATTCTTTAATTTTTGTTGATTGTACACTAAATATCCCAGTAACCCTAAAATAATAGCCAATCCGAACCCTCCAAAAATCCATGTATTTTTACGACGAACTTCTAGGTCTTTTTCGGCTAATTGAGCACGTTGTTGAAGGATTTCATTTTCCTTTTTTTCGGTTTCAAACTCAATAGATAATGCAGCAATGTTTTCGTTTACTTTAATATTATGAATACTATCTTTTACGGCTACGTATTGTTCAAAATAATATAATGCCGAGTCTGTATTCTTTTGTGTTTTATAAATATCTGAAAGCAATTTATAATTGTATTGTGTAAGATTTCGGTATTGCTTTTTAATAGAGATGGGTAGTGACTTATGAACAAATGGTTTGGCATTTTTCCAATCTTCTTCTGCCATATACACCTCTCCTATTTGAGTGTAGTTTTCGGCAATTCCGATGGAATCTGCTCGCCTTAATCTATCTTCAAGAGCCATAGTAAAGTACTCTCGAGATTTATTATATTTTTTTTGCAGTCCATAGACTCCGGCAATATTGCTAATACTGTAAGGAATCCCAACAGAGTCCTTCAATTTTCGCTTTAATTCTAATCCTTTATTAAAATAGTACAAAGCACTATCCAATTCATTGTTTATTTCCTTTAATACTCCATAATTATTATAAATATCCTTTAAGCTATTCTCGAGGTTATTTTCTTCTGCTAAGTTCTTCCCCATCTGCATATAATATAAAGCCTTTGGCATATCACGATATTTCATTCCGTAACCCATTTCGGCATAATGATAGGAAACTTTGTCCCACCGTTGTAACTTTTCAAACATGGTAATAGACTCTAAACCATATTTTGTGCTTTCATCATATTTCCCTTGATATCCAAATACGAGAGATAGTTTTGATAAAGCACCTGCTATACCATCTTCGTAGGAAATCTTTCTTGCATCACTTAAATTTTTTTGAAACAAACTTATAATAGAATCCTGCGGAATATTTAATCCCTGTGTATATAAATTATTAATTGAATCAATTTCTTTTTGGGTTTGTGAAAAAAGAAAGGAGTTTACAAAAAAAAGTAAAACTAAGAGGAAGTTGGTTTTGGTCACGACTAAAAATATTTACATTAAAAATACTCAAATATTTATTTCGGACTGCACTTCTAAAGCTTCATCGAGATTGTATTGTAGAAAATGATATTTGTTTAACCCAGTTTCTCGAAACTGAATTTGATTTTTGTGCTTTAATGTTTCTTCAATTAAATATACCTGTTGCGCAATAGCATGTTGTTTAAGAGCTTTGTTTTTGTATTGAAAATACAACCCAAAAGTCCCACATATTAAAACTGTTATGCAAATGGTAAATAGCACAATTATTCTATATTTTATTTACGAAATAAAAATAGTCAATTACTTTTGAGATACGTATAAGGCATGTGACGTATTATTGATACTAGGACCATAATTTTAACAATGAAATTATTTTTTGTATTTTACTGAATATTAGACTCTTAAATAAATACAAAATGAAAAATATTACACTTTTATTTTCTGCAATCCTAATATCTTTTTTTTGTGACACTTACGCACAAACCGAACGTTCCTTGGATGAACTTTTAGCAATACTTTCTCAAAATCATAGGGGAAAAGTTACCGATGTTTTTAGCTTAGAAGAACTTCAGGTACTAAAAGAACATTTTAATACTTCCATCTTTAATGAAGAAAATTTTAAGGCCCTCGAAAACATTAAGTTGTCGACCACCCAATCGGTAACAGCAGTTCAAGCGGCTGATATTAATCCAAACAATTTATCAACCATTGATATTCTTAGCAATTCTCCCAATACCGATTTTGAAGGAGCAGGTGTGGTTATTAGAGGTTCGACTAATCAAAGTACAGATGCCTATATTATTTTGGACACCTCTAATAGATTACAACATCGGGATCCACTAACGGGTACGTACACAGACTATGGCGTTGTTACTGGAATTCCAGCAGGAGTTTCCATTACAGGGTTGACCCGAGGTGCTTCAGACCATTTACTCTTAGGAATCGCCACTAATGGAACTCCTGGTGGAAGTGCCTTATATAGCATTAATATTAATACCCTTACAGCTACTTTTATTAAAGGAAATGACCTCGTTCTACCCATTGCTTTGGCCGAAGATGGAAATGGGGAGTTAGTAACCATTGATATTGACAATGATATGGCATACCGAGTGAATCCAATTACGGGATTTGTATCTCCCATGGGTTCCATTGGATATGATGCAAATTTTGGACAAGGGATGACCTATTCCCCCGTTGAAGGAAAAATTTATAATACCGCCTATAATTCGACCATTGGTGACTCGGTTTTATATGAAATGAATGCAAACACAGGAAATTTAACTGCCGTTGGTATTATACAACCTGGTTTAACCCAACAATTTGGATGGTCTGGGTATTATGATCAAGATCTCTTATCTATTACAGACACTACCATTGAAGGACTAATTTTTTATCCCAATCCTACTAAAGATTTCGTAGTATTAGAAGGAAATCATCAATTACAACAAATTGAAATTTATTCTATGCTAGGAAATAAAGTATATTCAGAAAGGTTTCAAGCTAGATTAAAAAAATTGGACGTTTCATTTTTAGCCTCGGGAAGCTATATTTTGAAAGTGAGTTCAGCAGATCAAACAGGAACTTATAAATTAATAAAATATTAATCCATGGGAAAGGTAAGCGTGATTTTCGTTCCTTTATTATTTGAATTGAAATAAACCGTTCCGCCTAAATCGCGAGATCTTTTCTTAATGTTGTTGAGCCCATTTCCCATTTCAGTATTTTTGAGGTCAAATCCTTTGCCATCATCTAAAATTGAAAGTTCGAATTGATTATCCTTTTCCGAAAGACTTACAATAATGGATTGGGCTTCGGCGTATTTTAATGCGTTGTTTACACCTTCCTGTATAATCCGGTAAACGTTCATCCCTTTAATGGAAGGCAACATAAATTCATTTGAAATATTATCTGCTACTTGAAAGATGAACTTTACTTTTGTATCTGCAACACCCGCTTTGTCAATAAAATTGGAGATACGAGCTTGCAAGTCTTCTATAGATATTTTTTCTTTATTCATAGCCCAAATAGTATCTCGAAGCTCATAAATAGTTTGTGTCGTAAACGCACTTATACTTGTTAGTTTATCTGAAACTTTGTCATCCTTATCTGTTAAGCCATACTTTAAATTATCTACAGAGGAAGTAACAAAAGTAAGCTGTGCACCAATATTATCGTGTAAGTCCCGGGAAATCCTTAATCGCTGTTCTTGAAGTTTATTTTGAGTTTCAATTTTTGCTAAAGCCTCCTTTAGTTCGGCTTCACGTCTTAATTGATTGTTTTTCAATTTTTGCTGATTGTAAAATAGATATCCTAAAAGTCCCAAAACCAATCCAAAAGCCAAAGTTCCATATATAAATTTGTTTTTTCGCTCAACTTCAAGTTCTGTTTCAGCAAGATTGGCACGAGTTTCAGCAAGGTCTCGCTGTTGCTGGGCTACATTATATTTTGTTTCAAGAGTTGCCAATGACTTTGCATTCTCCGAAGAGAAAATACTATCCTTTATTGCTAAGCTTAACTTTAAATAGTTATCCCCCTCTTTGTTATTTTGAAGTCTATAAAACACTTGTGCAGCCGAGGCATAAAACCCAACCAAATCATTTCGTAGATCGGGAAACTCTTTAATTAAATCTTTTCCTTTTTCAATATAGGGTAGGGCTTCGGAAGGTTTGTTTGAATAATTATAGCTTTCAAGAATACTTGCAATAGGAGCCAATGAAGCTGTTCTATCAACATTTAACGAATCACGACCAATAATAATTTGTTTCTGTAATGGAATAGCTTGATGGTACTTGCCTTGTTTAATATAAATATTTGCCAAGGTGTTTAGCGAACTAAAATAATACTGCATAGAATTTGCAATTTTGGCCTTTTGAATAGCCTCTTTAGCAACTTTTTCAGCTTCTAAATAATCTCCTTTTTCCTTTAGGTTTATGGCAATATTATTCAATGAAGCTGGGATTTCATTAAACATCTTTTCCTTTTCTCGTATTTCAAGAGATTTTCTATGATAATTTAGCGCTTTATCAAATTGCCCCATTTCTTGATAAATGAGTCCTATATTGTTTAAGTATACTGCTCCCTTATTTTGATTTACCTCTGGGGCATTATCATTTAATTCTATGGCACTAAAAAAATATTTTAATGCTTCTTGATAATCTCCTTTATTCCAGTTAAACATCCCAAGGTTATTGGTTATCATTGCCGTAATTCCTTGAAAATTATGCAGTTTACTTATTTTTAAGGCATTTTCAAAATAGTATTTTGCAGAATCCTGTTGTCCCGAAACATCAAAATAAATTCCATAGGTGTTTGTTAGTTCTGCCTGAGAAAAAGAGTAGTTTTTATCAATCGATTCTTTTATGGCATTTTTTAAATAATCCTTAGCTTTATCTGAATCATTAAATATATAAAAGAAAGCTGCTTTGTTATAAATTCTGAGCCTTGTTGAGTCGTTTGCAGTTTTTGAAATGTGTAACAAGCTATCAATCTCTTTTGATGAAGTCTGGGCAATTGAACTCGTTAAAAGTAAAAGAAAAACTGTACAAAGAATGTATTTCATCAAAAACTAGTTATAAGGTATGAAAATAGAAAAAACACAGCAATTGCCGTGTTTTTTATAAATATTATTCTGAAATTAATAGGCTCTAACTAATTGCCCATTACTCCATTCGCCTATTTTAGTCTTGTAACTACTATCGTGATAATATCCTCTACCGTGTTGTTGTCCATTGCTCCATTGACCCCCATAATAGGCATTGTCATTAAAGAAAAACCTTCCTTCACCATGAAATTGATTATTGCTGTTAAACATACCTTCGTACTTGTCTCCAGAGGCAAAGGTATATGTCCCCATGTACATTTTTCCGTTTTTAAAGAAACCAGTAAATCTATCACCATTGCTCCAAATATATCGCCCGTATTTATCTTGACAATCTCCAGCAACACACCCTGTTTCAACTTTGTTATCGTAAAAAGTATACGCCGTATCGACTAAATAATTTTTAAAAATACCGTACTCCCATTTATCATTATCGAGTTCATGGGTATATCCCACTCCATTCATCATCCCATTGCGGTACTCGCCAATCAAGTTCTTTTCTTTTCCAATATAGCAGCCATATCCATGTAACTCATCATTATTCCAAAACCCCATATAACTTCCGGAGGTCGTCCAGTTAAAAAGTCCATATCCTTCACGGTTTCCATTTCTAAAGAAACCTTCATAATAACCGTAATCATAGATTTTCTTTCCCCAGCCATTTATACAATCTCCACTTTCACAATAGGGGTATTGTTTTTCTGTAGTAGTTTGAGGGGTCTTAGGTTGTGGCACTCCTTGTGCATACACCATTGAAAAAAGCAAGAACCCAATAATCGTAAATGTAATTTTTAGTGTTTTCATTATAACAACTTTTTACATTTTCTTGACTAATGTTCCATTGGACCATTCGCCTATTTTTTGTTCCAAACTACTGTTGTGGTAGTAGCCTCTACCCTCATATTTTCCATTTCGCCATTCTCCTCCATAATACGCATCATCTGCAAAGAAAAATCTTCCCATTCCGTGAAATTGATTATCACTATTAAACATTCCCGAATATTTATCGCCACTAGCAAAACTGTAGGTACCCATATGTAGTTTTCCATTTTTAAAAAACCCAATAAAAGTATCGCCATTACTCCATTCAAACTTTCCGTATTTGTTTTGGCAATCACCGGCAGTACAACCTGAATCATTTCCTGTTGAATAGAAATCGTAATGAGTACTAATGTTTCCATCATAAAATATTCCTTGATCCCACTTATCTCCAGTAACAGTAATACCTAATCCATTAAGCTGCCCATTTTTGTATTCACCAATAATATTGTCATTATTATCGGCTAAATAAACACCATAGCCATTCATATTATCATTTTGCCACGTTCCAATATACTTTCCAATACCATCCCACTTATACAATCCGTAGCCTTCTTTTTTTCCATTTCTCCAAAAACCATCATAATATCCATTGTCGTATTCGTATTTTCCCCATCCGTTTTGACAATCCCCATCAACGCAACCTGAAGTACTATTGTTTGTGGGAATTGAACCCGTAGATGCCATTTTTACTGGTTTAAAAACTAATGACGCCATGGTGTAATATCCAGGAAGAATATATTTATCTACGCCATTTACCTTAACAATTAGGTCGTTATCTCTTTTTTCGGTAGAAGCGTTAGTGTAGTCCATAGACTCTCCTTTTTCAACCACATGATAGCTATTACTCTCTGCCACTCTACACCAATATACATTTTCTGCAGAATAGTCTAGCTTTGATGCTGTTTTAGCTCCCCAATTAGAAAATTTTCGAATATCTGGAAGGTAATAGGTTGTATTTTTTTCGGCAACATAGTAAACATAACTTCCCCCAATATTAACAAAGGGACCAGATATGTATTCATCATCCGAATAAAAAACAAAAGAGTTTGGATTTGTGAGATAGAAATTGGTTCCTACATTACGTTCCAAAAGAGTTGCTTTCCCTGAAGAGCCATTAGCTGCTTCTTTAAAATCTTCTAATAAATACACATTTCTTGAGCTTTTATCCAAAACCGCAAGTGTATTGGTACTTAGGTACTTTAAATCAACAACGTTTGTTAGTTGTCGGCCGTTCTCCTTAAGCGAATAATTGTATTCGCTGGTTTTTGTCCAAGTTAATCCAGATGTAGAACTATTAACTCCTTGAGGCGTTGGGACTTGAGCATTTACCGCTAGATTGAAGCTGAAAATAAGGCTGAAAAATAGGGTTACTAATTTCATAATTGAAAGGTTTTTAAGTGTATAAACAAAGTACTAAAAAAAAATTAAATTATATAATAGGGCATTTGCCCTAAAAATAAACCAAACATAGTCCTACAATAATTAATGCAAGTAAAACCCCCAACCAAACCAAGGAAAGCAAACGCAGCTTTGAGATTTTCAGAAATTTAAAAACTACCCAAACTCCCACGATACCCGCAGGAAAAGAAAGATAAACAGTCTCATTAAAAGTACCTTGATAAAAGGTACTTAGCACCATGACACTAAGAATGATCCCTAAAATACCATAGCTATATATTTGAGTTTTGGGCTTGCTTTTAGCAATTTTCAGAAGCAAAAAATCAAGAATGCAAACTAAAACCAGTAGGCCTAATAAAACAAATAAAGCCGGAAAATAACCTAGGACATATCCCCAAATTCCGTAATCATTGTTTGGCACTAATGATATCATTCTGAAAATTCTTGAAATTTTTCCTTTGCTTCCAAATACTCGGCTTCGGTCTTTGTGATTTTTCTTAAAAGTTTATCCATATTGTTGGAGTCTCTGTGAATTCCGATAATGATAAGATCTACAATCAATCTGAATAAAATTAATAAAACGGCGGCAGCAAATCCTTCCGATAGTAATATAAAAAAGAACCCTGCCAAAATAACGGTGAACTGTTGTATAAAAATACGCACATAAGGCCTAAAAAATAATCCGCTTGGAGAATACTCTTTAAACTGGTCATTTTTCCAAAAGTTGGTGTAAAAATATTTCAGATTTGAAACAAACAATGAAGCTATTAAAATAGGCATTCCTTCTAGCCGAAGAATAACTCCATAATTGTGTATTAAATGAAACCCATCTTTTAGTTGAGATAATTCCTTTTCAAAAAAAGAAAATAAAAAAATGGATTGGATAGCTACAAACATTCCATAATGGAACATAAAAAATAAAATAAGCCCTATAGAAGAAGTTGGCATCTTAGCAGTTATCTTTGAACTTTTACCATACGTATTTACCATCCACAGTTTCACACAATGAAAAACCCCAATAATGATGGTTTCCAAAAAATAGGCAAATACAACACTTATGGGGTCTGTTACATCCAACAGCAGTAGCACTAATAAGAAAAGTGCATTTCCCCAAACTAGGTAATTAAATTTATTCGGTAAAAAAATAGTACCCATACACTAAATATAGTTTAAAAGCCCCATTGCTTCCAATGGGGCTTGCTTTGCGACAAACCTAAACTCCTCATTTAAATCGTCGCGATTAACTTGGCTAGTTAATTACTTTTTAAGATCATACGCATAAATAAGATCGTCTTTGGCTTTGTAATACAACACACCTCCAAAATCATCTACTTCATACTCTGGCTTTTTATCTTTTAAAATGATTTCTTTTTCTGTCTTTCCCGAATCCTTGTTTACTTTAACCAGACCTACGCCGTCATCTAGTTTGGTTAAAATGAATTGTGCATTTTCGGTGGCAGCCGTAGCTTTAAATCGTTGCGACATAAACTCAAATGATGCAGAGCCTATTGCAGAGAACATTTTCGATTGTCTATCATATTCCCTTCCATATTCGTTATAATCTCCCAAGCTATTTCTGTTTGCTCCGGCTGCTGCCGCGGCAGAAACAGCCATAGTTGTGGATGCTACAGCAATAACACCCCCTACAATTTTTGCAAAGGTGCTCTTTGAGGGCGATTTATAATATTGATGATATACTTCGTTCCCATTAAAGTCTATTAAAGTCATATTTTGATCCGAACCTAAATAAACTCCACCATTTCTCATTTGAATTGAACTGGGTTGTTCCTTTTCATCAAAATCTGTGTTTGCAAAAGCTGAAACATCTCCTGTTGTAGGATCTACAGCCATAATTTCATCATCTGCAGAGATTAAATAACGATTGTTACTTTTATCGAAGGTTGACGACACAGAAGTTGCTCTTTTATACTTTAAAGGTTTTTTCCACACTTGGTCACCCGTTTCAAGGTTTACAATATTGGCATCTTCACTCGTGATATAAATAAGTCCTTGTGGAGTATGTGCCATTACCATAATATTTTCACCTGTTTTTAAGGGCTTTTTGAAGAGGGTTTTTCCATCAAACGAAATTTTATTAATCCCACCCTGTTGTATTCCGAAGAGAATTCCGTCATCCATAATATAGAAATGCTGCACATATCCTTTTGTCTTAGGTGCTTTATCCCATAAATCCTCACCCGTTTGTGCGCTTAAAAATCCTATCTCAGACTCGTCTTTTGCTGCAAATACACTATTGCTTCCACCACTACTCTTGTTACTTACTACTGCCAATCCTTGTGGTAAAATTTCGAAGTTCACCACCTGTCCTTTTACTTTTGCAGCATCTTTCCAAAGCTCTGCTCCATCTGCACCTACTTTATAAATTTCCATACTACTTCCCGAAGTGTTGCTTTCAAAAGCATAGATTTCCTTTTCTGAAGCATCTGCCGTCATCCAGTTTACATTCTTGATTTTATTTTCCCAAAGGGTTTCACCCGTAAGTGTTTTTGCAATAATTCCTTGACTGGTTGGGATAAGCATTTTGTCTTTTAACAATAATGGATCACCTGTTACCATATAACTTTTCATAGTCGTTTTTCCAGGAGGAAATAAATAGAAAGAGTAGTCTTCTTTTCCATTTCCTAAGTCGTATACCGCGACTTTTGGGGTGTTATTCTCGGCCATGCCACCTGTTTTTTGAAGCCCACTAACAATAAGTTTGTTTTGAGGCATCGCTGTAGAAGTTGTGAAAATTTGTTTCCATTGATTCCCTTCAGAACTAAAAAGTATTTGACCCGAAACAAAATCAATTACAGTTTTCTTGGAAGACATAAATCCGCCTTGTGCCACCATAACATAAGGTGAAGCAGGAATAAAAGTGAGCTCTTCTGGTTTTACACGACCGTAATCGGTAAATTTAAAAAGCAATTCATTGCTACCCGGCTTAATTCCTACCAATCCATCGTTACTTGCAACAACAAGTGTTCCTGCTTCGGTAAGATACATTTCGTTAATTTTTCCACCTATATCATAGCTCCAGTCGGGTTGTTCAGCTTTTTGTGCAAACGTCCCTAAAGCTATTAAAAAAGCAAAAAGTGTGTTGAAAATTGTTTTCATAATCGTGGTATTAGTTTGTTTGTTTCAAAGGTGTAAAAGATTACCTATTAGGGCAATAGGGCAATTGACGTATAATTTATATAGTAATGGATTTTAGGTAGATGGTTGTTACATAAAAAACCGGAAGCAAAACAAAGTTCTACTCCCGGCTCCACGTAAAAACCTCAACACTTGAGATTTTTTTAAATGGGATTTAGTTTTGGGTTACTTCCATATCAAAAGATCCACTAGTAACAGAAACAGTATCTGTGTTATCTTGAATATTATACCCTGTAAAAGAAAAGGTTCCTTTTACTCTGTCTGATGTATAACTAGAAATATTAATTTCTCCTCCAGAAGTAGTTCCATTTACAGCCATGTACACAACCACGGTTGTTGGGTCTGGATTGCTTGGGTCTGGTAAATAACTATAGGTTCCAATATTAGCTAAGTTTAACTCGTAGGTTCCTACGCCATCAAAGTTTTGGATAATCATTTGTAAATTTTCAGAATCCACTGTTCCTGCAGAAACAGCCATAACTCTTACGCCTCCAGAGTTGGTCTCTTGAGCCATAACAGTCCCTTCAAGTGACTCAAAAGAACCACCATCTACAGTTGCGGTCATAGTCCCTGCGGCAGCCTGTGGGTCGTCACCCCCGTCATCGTCTTTTTTACATGAAGCAAGCACTAAACTTGCAAAAAAGAATAAAGAAAGAATTTTTAAAGTTTTCATAATTGTATGTTTTGGTTTTTGTTAGGTACAAAGTTGTCCTAAAACCAAAGCGCATACAATACGGCAATTGTCGTATAATACAAAAATGGCGCCCATAGGCGCTATTTTTATTTCTTTTTTACCTTACACGTACTGATACCAAAAGGTGCATACAGTGGGCAAAAACTTATAAAACTAGTAAGTATAAAAATACCAGCCAGGATTAATAGTACAAGCCCTAAAGTACCAGAAATAACACCTGCGTAATAAAGAATGGCGATAATGACTGCGATGATAATTCTTAAAAAACGATCACCTTGTCCCATGTTTTTTTTCATATCCGTAGCTTTTTAAACTTATTAAATATAGTCAAAACTATCATTTTTCTAAAAACAATTAAATGACCAAAGTCACTAAAACTGTATCCAAGGAAGTTCCTTTTGAAGCTTTTCTATGCTCTTTTGAAGATTTTTTTGAAACACGCTGTGTTCCTCACTATCCGGATTAAATGGTTTGTGTTTTAATCCTTTATGAATGGTCGCAATCTCATTTTGAAGGTGGGTTGTTTCCGCTGAAATCCAAACTCGATTGAACTTTTCCCATATATATTGAATGGCAACTTCATTAGGGTGTAACATATCCTCTTTATAAAAACGATAATCCCGTAGCTCGTCCATCATCAATTCATAAGAAGGGAAATAATGTGCATGTTCAATCACAGAAATCGATGGGTGTACTGCTGAAAGTAAATGTGACTTGCTTAGGGTATTTTCTATAAACCCATCTTTTATATGCCTCACTGGAGAAACCGTAAAAATGAAAGTAACCTTTGGGTTTACTTCACTAATTTCAGACACACAGTTTTGCAAACTTTTTGAAATAATGTCGACAGAAAGTAACACTTTTGAAAATTCTTTCTGTGGGACTTTATGACAATTGGCGACAATTTGGGAAGTTTTACGATGCAAGTACACCCAAGCCGAACCTAAAGTAAAGATCATATGTGAGGCTTGGAAAAGGTATGTTTTAAAATGGCTAAGTTGAAGATTGATACGGTTCAAAAACTCAGATTTATTTACCATTGATAGTGACGAATGCACCTCATAACAATGCCATAAACCGTTGTGCTGAAAAACATCATTTTCCGTATAAAAATCATCATGTAACGCTCTAAAGATGAGTTTTTCTATAGAAACAGGATTGAAAATTACCCCAAACGGATTTTGAATATTCTGAAATTGAAAATAGTCCAGCTTCCCTCCTATATTCTCGGTAAAGCAAGAGCCCATCAATACCACCTTAGATTGGTAATTAATTTGAGGTTCCTTGGGAGAAAGTGGTATTTGGGTTTGAAGGTTCATTTATTTCAAGTAATCTTCAGCCGCTTTTAAGGCTTCAGTAATCCCGTCCGGATTTTTACCTCCAGCCGTAGCAAAGAAGGGTTGTCCACCACCGCCGCCTTGGATGTATTTTCCTAATTCACGAACTATCTGACCCGCATTTAGGTTTTTTTCGGCAACTAATTCTTTAGAAATATAACAGGTTAATAAGGCTTTTCCATCGGTTGCGCTTCCAAAGAGTAAAAACAATTTGTCTACTTCATTCCCCAATTCAAAAGCCAAATCCTTTTGCCCAGCAGCATCCAAATCGATTTCTGTGGCTAAATAGTGTACGCCATTTATTTCTTTTACTTCAGCCTTTAAATCGCCTTTTAAATTTTTGGCTTTATCTTTTAATAGCTGCTGAATCTGCTTCTGTAATTCGTTGTTTTCTTCCTGTAGTTTTTCGATAGCACTTACAGGGTCTGGTGTGTTGTTCAATAATTTTTGAACTTGCTTAAAAGAGGCTGCACGTTCTTCAAAATATAGTTTGGCAGCATCGCCTGTGATGGCTTCGATTCTTCGTATTCCTGAAGCCACTGCTCCTTCCGAAGTAATGATAAAATGCCACACATCGTTGGTATTTTGGACGTGGGTACCGCCACACAATTCCATGGACTTTCCAAACTTTATGGCACGTACTGTATCTCCATATTTTTCGCCAAATAATGCCAAAGCACCTTCGTCAATGGCCTGTTGATGTGGAATATTGCGACGCTCTTCTAAAGCAATACCTTCTCGAATACGGGCATTGACAAAATCTTCAACTTTTTGCAATTCTTCATCCGTCACTTTACTGAAATGTGAAAAATCGAAACGCAAATTTTTACTATGAACCATGGACCCTTTTTGAGCCACATGGGTTCCTAAAATATTGCGCAAAGCCTGGTGCAACAAGTGTGTTGCCGTATGGTTTGATGCGGTTCTAAATCGCTGTTTTGTATCAACCACAGCTTTAAAAGTAGCTTCAGGATCACGTGGTAAATTTTTTGCAAAATGAACAATAAGGTTGTTCTCTTTTTTGGTGTCAATAATATAGACTACTTCCCCATTTTGAGCTTCCAAATAGCCTTTATCACCTACTTGTCCACCCCCTTCAGGATAGAAGGGTGTAAGATTAAAAACCAGTTGAAACAACTCCCCTTCCTTTTTGCTTTCCACCTTACGATAACGAGTAATCTTTATTTGGGTTTCTAGGGTATCATATCCTACAAATTCTTCATCGGCATCATCACTTAATAGCACCCAATCGCCCGTTTCTACTTTGGTGGCTGCACGGGATCGTTCCTTTTGTTTTTGGAGTTCTTCTTCAAATCCTTTTTCGTCTAGTTCTAACCCTCGTTCACGTAAAATAAGGGCCGTTAAATCGATAGGGAATCCAAAAGTATCATACAATTCAAATGCTTTGGAACCCGAAATAGTTTTACTCTTTGAAGCTGAAATAACATTCTCCAATAACACCAAACCTTGGTCTAAAGTTCTAAGGAAAGAAGCTTCTTCTTCTCGAATGACATTCGTAATTAAATTTTCTTCACGAGTCAATTCTGGAAAGGCTTTCCCCATCATTTTTACTAAGGTGGGAACAAGCTTATAAATGAAAGGTTCTTTGGTATCCAAAAACGTAAATCCGTAGCGAATAGCACGACGAAGGATTCTTCTAATAACATACCCAGCACCTGAGTTACTAGGCAATTGTCCATCTGCAATAGAAAATGCTACTGCCCGAATATGATCTGAAATCACGCGAATCGCCACATCCATTTTTTCATCTTTCCCGTATTGACTCTTGGTCACGGCTTCAATTTCACGAATAAGCGGCGTAAATACATCGGTGTCGTAATTACTTTGTTTGTTTTGAAGCACCATACACAAACGCTCGAAACCCATCCCCGTATCTACGTGTTGCGAAGGTAGTTTTTCAAGACTTCCATCGGCTTTGCGGTTGTATTGCATAAATACCAAATTCCAAATTTCCACTACTTGCGGATGGTCTTGGTTGACAAGTTTATCTCCAGAAATTTTTGCTTTTTCTTCGGCAGAACGAATATCCACATGGATTTCACTACAAGGTCCACATGGTCCTTGTTCTCCCATTTCCCAAAAATTGTCTTTTTTGTTTCCGTTTAGGATACGTTCTTCAGGAACAAATTTTTTCCAAAGGTTGTAGGCTTCGGTATCACGATCTAATCCTTCACTTTTATCTCCTTCAAAAATGGTAACATATAAAATATCCGTATCAATTTTATATACTTCGGTCAATAATTCCCAAGCCCATTCAATTGCTTCCTTTTTAAAATAATCGCCAAAACTCCAGTTCCCCAACATCTCGAACATGGTGTGATGATAGGTATCCATTCCCACCTCTTCCAAATCGTTATGCTTTCCGCTTACACGTAAACATTTTTGGGTATCGGCAATACGGTTATTTTTAGGTTTTCCATTTCCTAAAAAATATTCTTTAAAAGGCGCCATCCCACTATTAATAAACATTAAAGTAGGATCATTTTTTACCACCATGGGTGCTGAAGCTACTATGGAATGAGATTTCGACTTAAAAAAATCTAAAAACTGTTGACGGATTTCTACCGAAGTCATAAAAAATTAGTATTTGTAAGAGTTTATTTACTATAAAAGCAAACAATTTCTATCTTTGTTATGCGTTACAAAAAAGGCTTTAGCCTTTAATCACCGCAAAAATAGGACTTTTTAAGATATGTCTAAGGTAAAATATTACTACGATAGCGAAACGCTCTCCTACCGAAAAATCGAACGCAAAAAAGGGAGAAGGCTAGGAATATTCTTGTTATCACTTTTAGGATCTTTATTGAGCGGATTTTTACTTCTATTAGTTTATTTAAATCTACCTAATGTTGAAACCCCAAAGGAGCGCGAATTAAGGCGTGAACTTTCGCAGATGGAGCTTCAGTTTGAGTTATTAAATAAAAAAATGACACAAGCCGAAGCAGTTTTGGAACAAGTAGCCGAAAGGGACAATAATATTTACCGTGTATATTTTGAAGCAAATCCTATTCCAGAAGAACAGCGTAAAGCAGGTTTTGGAGGGGTAAATAGGTATAAAGATCTAGAAGGGTTTGATAACTCCAAACTCATTATCAATACCAGTAGAAGGCTTGATATTTTAACCAAACAGATTGTGATACAATCTAAATCGTTGGATGAAATAACGATGCTTGCTACCGAAAAGCAAAAATTACTAGAAGCTATTCCAGCCATACAGCCAGTAAATAATGAAGATTTAACTCGCATGGCGTCTGGTTTTGGATACCGAACCGACCCTTTTACCAAAGAGCGTAAGTTCCACTGGGGAATGGATTTTACCGCCCCACGAGGAACGCCGGTTTATGCTTCAGGAAACGGTGTGGTAAGCAGAGCAGATAACAGTGCTGCAGGCTATGGAAACCATGTTCGTATCGACCACGGGTTTGGATATGAAAGTTTATACGCACATTTATTTAAATATAATGTGCGCGTTGGACAAAGAGTAAAACGAGGAGATTTAATCGGCTTTGTGGGTAGCACTGGAAGAAGTGAAGCGCCTCATTTACACTACGAAATATTTAAGGACGGAGACCGTATAAACCCTATTAATTTTTATTACGGAAACTTAACTCCAGAAGAGTTTGCTCAGATTCTAGAGAAATCCCAGTTAGAAAACCAATCGCTCGATTAATGCACTTAGAACTCCCTGAAAAATTGTATTACACCATTGGCGAAGTAGCCAAAGCGTTTGACGTTAATACATCGCTTATTCGGTTTTGGGAAAAGGAATTTGATATTTTACAGCCTAAAAAAACTGCCAAAGGCAATAGAAAATTTACCCCAGAGGACATTAAAAACCTAGAGTTTATTTATCACTTGGTAAAAGAACGGGGGTTTACGCTTGAAGGCGCAAAAACGCATCTTAAAGAAAACAAGCACAAAACGCTGGACAATTTTGAGATTATTAGAAAATTGGAGACCGTTAAAGCAGAGCTTTTAAAGATTAAGGAAAATCTTTAATTCATTATTTCTTCCTAATAAAAATAGTCACGGGCACACCCGTAAAGTCAAAATGTTCACGTAGTTTGTTTTCTAGAAAGCGCTTATATGGTTCCTTTACATACTGTGGTAAGTTGGCAAAGAACGCAAAACTAGGGAAAGGCGTAGGTAGCTGTGTACAAAATTTAATCTTTACATATTTTGCTTTAATAGCAGGTGGTGGATAGGCTTGTATAATAGGCAACATGACCTCGTTAAGCACACTCGTTTTTACTTTTTTGCTTCGGTTTTTAAAGACCTCAACAGCCGTTTCTATTGCCTTATAAATTCGTTGTTTATTGGTGACCGATATAAACACTATTGGGACATCTACAAAGGGTTCAATTTGTTTACGAATGTATGCTTCAAATTCTTTTGTTGTATTAGTTTCTTTTTCAACTAAATCCCATTTGTTCACCAAAATCACAATCCCCTTATTATTTCGCTGTGCTAGCCAAAAAATGTTTTGTACTTGTCCATCAAAACCCCGTGTGGCGTCGCAAACTAAAATAGCTACATCACAATGTTCTATAGCGCGAACACTACGCATCACACTATAAAACTCCAGGTCTTCTTTTACCTTGCTTTTCTTTCGTATTCCGGCTGTATCTACTAAGTTAAACTCGAACCCAAACTGGTTGTAGGTGGTGTCTATACTATCGCGCGTAGTTCCGGCAATATCGGTAACCACAAAACGGTCTTTACCAATTAAGGCGTTAATAAAAGAGGATTTTCCTGCATTGGGACGTCCTACAACGGCAAACCGGGGCAGCGTGGTTTCTTCTTTTTCGGCTTCTTCAGGTAACGCCTCCACCAAATCGTCAAGGAGTTCTCCTGTTCCGCTTCCGTTAATGCTAGAAAGGGTATAATACTTTTCTACGCCTAAGGAATAAAATTCCATGGCATCATTAACCCTATTGCTATTATCTACTTTATTAACGGCTAAGAAAAATGGTTTTTTACTCTTCCGAAGCAATTCCGCTACTTCTTGATCCATACCCGTAACGCCGTCTTCTACATCTACCATAAAGATAATGGCATCTGCCTCATCAATAGCGAGTTCTACCTGTTTGTCAATTTCGGCTTCAAAAATATCGTCGCTTCCTACTACATACCCCCCTGTATCGATTAACGAAAATTTCTTTCCGTTCCAGTCGCTCTTACCATAGTGACGGTCACGGGTTACCCCGCTCACGGCATCTACAATGGCTTCGCGACGCTGGATTAATCTATTAAAAAAGGTAGATTTACCTACATTGGGTCTTCCTACTATAGCTACTATACTCATATTCTGAAAAATGGATTGCAAAGGTAGGGGTTTAAATTGAAGAAAAAATGCTAATTTCAATCTGTTTAAAATTATTATCTATTGGAACTAGGTGAAGAAATAGTATTGCGCCCCCGGTTTACTTTCGAATTAAAAAGTACCCCCGAAGAAGCGATAAAGGCATTTGAAGCTAAAAAGAATAACACAGAGGATATTGTGATTACACATGTAGACCATCACGTATTCCTTAAAATCCCGAAACACCTACAACACTTTTGGTCGCCTCAACTGGATTTGGAAATTACGAGTTTTGAAGAAGGAAAGACTACCCTACGTGGGCTTTTTGGTCCCAAACCAGCGGTATGGACTATGTTTATGTTCTTCCACTTTGCCGTGGCATCGCTGTTTATTGCCTTCGGGATTTGGGCTTACACCAATGCCTCTTTAGACTCCCCTTACCTACTACAATTAGTATTCATGGGGCTTATGGTAATTACTTGGTTTGTACTTTATTTTGCCGGTAGGATGGGCAAACAAGCTGGTAAAAAAGAAATGCTAAAACTTTATGGGTTTATGAAGCAAACACTGCAACTTTAATTGTTATACCCAAAACGCTTTAACTGGTTTTGGTCGTTACGCCAGTTTTTATTCACTTTTACATACAACTCTAGGTGAATATGCTTCCCGAAGAATTTCTCCAAATCTTTTCGCGCTTCAATCCCTACCCATTTAAGAGGTTGTCCTTTATGACCAATCACAATTCCTTTTTGAGACTCCCGCTCTACCATAATAATAGAACGAATACGAATCATTTTTTCATCTTCAAAAAACTCTTCGGTTTCTATCTCTACCGAATACGGAATTTCCTTTTTGTATTGCATTAATATTTTTTCACGAATGGTTTCATTCACAAAAAAACGTTCGGGCTTATCGGTTAATTGGTCTTTGGGATAAAAGGCGGGCGACTCTGGTAATAGCTCAATAATCCTCTGAAATACTTGCTGCACTCCAAAATTCTTTAAAGCAGAAATGGCAAAAACCTCGGCATTGGGCACCTTTTCCTGCCACATTTTTACGGCTTCTAGCAGGGATTCTTCATTCCCCATATCAATTTTATTAAGCAGTAATAGCACAGGGATTTTGGCACTTTTTATCTTACTGAAAAAATCTTCGTCTTTTAATTCCTTTTCGCCTAATTCTACAATATAGAGCAGTACATCGGCATCGTCAAAAGCAGATTTTACAAACTCCATCATACTGCTTTGCAACTCGTAGGCAGGTTTAATAATTCCAGGGGTATCACTCAACACCACCTGAAAATCCTCACCGTTTACAATCCCCAAAATTCGATGGCGAGTGGTTTGCGCTTTACTGGTGATGATAGACAAGCGTTCCCCTACAAAAGCATTCATAAGTGTACTCTTGCCTACGTTAGGGTTTCCTATAATATTTACAAATCCAGCTTTGTGAGCCATAAAAAATGTTTTTGCAAAGGTAGGTTATTACAATTTGTTGAAAAGGAAGCGCATTTATTTATTTCTGAAATAAAAAAAATAGGTAGCCAAGTAATTGACTACCTATCCCTCTACTGTAGAAATCCTTATAAAGGCTTTCTACCCGATATAATATTGTACAAAATTGCAATCACTGCAATCACTAAAAGAATATGAATTAAACTTCCGGTTCCTATTCCGGCAACGATGCCAAAAAACCCTAGCACCCAAATAATAATACAGATTACGGCTACAAGCCAAAGCAAACTTCTCATAATGTTAGTTTTAATGGGTTGATATACTTAAAGATACAGCAACTAAGGTTAAGTAGTACGCCCTTTAATAATTCCTTCACAAAAGTTTGGGACAGATTAACAATTAGGGGGTAACATTCTTAAAATTTTAAACCTTACTTTTTTAAATCTTGAATCACCCAATGTAACATAGAATCTATCCCCTTTGCATAGCTATCCCATTGATAATGTAGTAAAACATCGGGTTGCACCCCTTGTGTAACAGTATCTGAAATTTTAAAATATCGTTTTGAATACGTAATCACCAATTTTGAGTTTGGCAACTCAAATATATCCATATCTTGATACCCAGTGGGGTTAGAGCCAGTAGGTTCGCCTACTACTTTGCCGTTAAGTAGCCTCTTAAAAAGGGCAGTGTTACTTGTTGCTGCCGAAAATGTAATTTGGTCACACATAATGTAAACTCCATTTTTCCAGTCTATGGTGTCTGCCAAATTGAGCGCATAGGCCAAAACCACTCCTACATATAGATCACCACCTCCATTGCCACGAAGATCAATAACTGCTTTTGAATGTGCATTCGCTATAATATATCCAACCAAGGTTTCCCCAAAGGTGAGCATTTCATCAAAACTAGGATAACCTTTAAATTTAATATAGATAGCTTTTGTATCCTTTATGGGGGCATACCATAAATAATCGAATTTGGAGTCTTCGGGTTTTGTAATCTCGGGAACGCTAATAGTTAGTGCTTCAAAATCGGTTTCTTTTGTAGACGTATTGTTGGAAATAGGATTTAAAGTAAGGCTTATTTCCCGATTATTTTCATCTATAAAAGTGAATTTGGTTTCGTTTTTATTCTTCGTAATGTGTAGCGCATAAAGCAACTCGCTCATAGGTATATATTCTCCTGTTCTAATCACTTCTGAATATTCATTTTCTACAAACTGCGCCACTTCTGAAACCTTTGACACTACTTCATTAATAGGAATTCCTTCAATTTTAATTAAGGATGTTTTTAAAAGACTTTTATGCTCTTTTGCGACCTTTACCACACGCCACTGCCCTTCTATAAAACGTACTTCAAAAGGATAGTTATGGGTTTCAATATTTCGCAATGACACCGAGGTATGACCATCACCAATGCGTCTTGTTAATCGCATGAGATCTAACATAATTTCAAAATCGGTCTTCTCTTGGACACTTTCTTTTATTCTAGTAAGCTCACTTTCAAAATCTTGTTTGCTAACGTTATTATAAACGTCTATGTGTTTTGCTTCTAATCCAGCTTGATAGGCTTGAATATCTTCTTGCCAAGCCAATACCCTATTCTGCTGGGCATTTACAAAGGAAAGTTGAAGGAATGTAAAACCGAGTAGGAGATATTTAAAAACATATTTTTTCATAATAAACTGACGATTTAAACCATTTTTTGAAACAATTTAATGAAAGAAAATAACTCAATGTATTTTTACAGTAAATAGGCTTACCTTTTCTTGTTTTCCTTTTAAGGGAATATTCCCAATGGAATTAAATTGAAACGTTGACTTTTCTTGAATATCATCCAAAACCTTTTGAGAAACCAACAAATCTGTTGAAAATTCCTTGCATAAAGATTGCATTCTTGCCGTGGTATTTAAAACATCTCCTGTAAAAAATATTTCTTTCTTTAGTGCGCCTATTTCACCTGTAGTAACCTCCCCCACATGAATAGCAGCTTTAAATTCTGGAAAAAAATGAAATGTTTTGTGATACCAATCTTTTCTTTTTTCTAAATCGGTTTTCATATCATAAAAGCATTTAATACTTGCATCGGCTCCTTTCACTTTCTTAAGATTCCAAGTAATTACAATCTCATCGCCAATGTATTGATATACCTCCCCTTCATTATTAATAATGGCATTAGACAAATCGTTGTAATAGGCTCTTAATAGTTCAAAATATTTTCGGTTGCCTAACTTCTCTGCAATGGTTGTGGAGGCTTTCATATCGGTAAACATAATGACCCGTTCCTCGTTAATAGGATTATGATACTTTCCAGTAAAAAAGTTTTTTAGCACATTTTGACCTAGGTTTTCACTTACTTCAGCATATAGCAGAGAAATTAAAAGCGAAAAGCCAATTTGCATTAGGGTGCTTAGGTGGGTAATACTAAAGAAAAAGGTGACATATTTATTCCAAACTTGAATGTCCAAAATTGAAGTATTCATTTCAATACTAGCGGCAATCATAAACATGACGAATATGATAATGCTTAAAAAAACAGTATAAATTATGAACTTATAAAATATCTTAGCTTTAAAACTATAGGAAACAAAGTGTTTTTCAAGATATACTAGCTCAATAACTCCAACTAAAAGACCTACCAGGGTTACCCCAAAAGAAGCAAAAATAAATACCTGAAGATTAACATTAATGGCAGAGTCTAAGGTGTTTCCTTGAGCTCCTGATACGGCATGCTCTGAAAACAAAAAGACTAAAGAGAGAATAAACCATATAAGCCCAAAGGGAATAATTCGATTAATATTTCTCTTAACTCTGGGTGTTAGTTTTAGCACAATTAAAAATAGTAAAAACTTTAAAAATAAAAATCCCGCTTAATATAAGCGGGATTTCTTGAAACAAAACCAGAGCGATTTGATTTAGATTTCCTAAAATTATATAAATACAATTAATCTAAAAATCAAATTTGGCTCTTTTCAATTACACATCTTTTTTCAATTCTGAAATAATTTTTAAGGACAGCTTTGTGAGTTCTTGAATTCTTGAATAGTCCAAATTTCCATTTTCATCTTTAACCATTAATTTTGACCCCATTCCAACACAAGTTACCCCTGCATTAAACCAACTCGTCAAACTTTCTTTGGTCGGAGAAACTCCTCCTGTAGGCATAATACTGGTCCATTGACAAGGACCTTTAATTGCCTTAACGAACTCGGGGCCGTAGATTCCTCCTGGGAAAAGTTTTACAATTTCGCAACCTAACTCCTCAGCTTTAGCAATTTCTGTTAAAGACCCACAACCTGGTGACCATAGAACTTTACGACGATTACAAACTAAAGCAATATCTTCTCGTAATACTGGAGTTACAATAAAGTTCGCCCCTAATTGCATATAAAGAGATGCAGCTGAAGCGTCTGTAACAGAACCCACTCCGAGTGCCATTTCGGGAAATTCGCTCCTTACATATTTATTGAGCATCCCAAATACTTCGTGAGCAAAATCCCCTCTTGCTGTAAATTCTAAAAGTCTAGCACCTCCATGGTAACAGGCTTCAACTACTCTTTTGCATACTTCAATATTTGAATCATAAAACAAGGGTACTAAACCTGTAGATTCCATCAAACTAGCTACTTGTATTCTTGTAAATGTTGCCATTTGGTATATTTAATTTATCTTGAAACTTTACCAGAAGTATTTCCAGCAATAAAGGTTTCAATTTCTTCTAAAGTTATCAAATTATAGTCTCCTGTAATGGTATGCTTTAAACAACATGCTGCTGTAGCTATATCCAAAGCCTTTTGCAAATTTTTTCCTTCTTTTAATAATCCATAAATTAATGCCCCCATAAAAGCATCACCACTTCCAACTCTATCCACAACAGGTGTTACTTCTCTTAAATCTGCAGTGTATAAGGTATTATTATGAAATAATAACCCTCCAATTTTTTGATGGGATGCACTTACAGAATACCTTAATGTTGTTGCCACTGTTTGAAGATGAGGACAATAATCGTAGAGCTGATTGTAAAGTTTGGGCAAACTATCAGTTATTTCATAATTGGGATTTGTTTTTTCCTTTCCTAACATGAAGAAGGCAGTATCCAAGTCCCCAAGAATTACGTGGCTATATTTTAAAAGTTCGGGCATAATATCTTTAGGCTCCTTACCATATTTCCAAAGTTTAGATCTGTAATTAAGGTCACAGGAAATAGTTAACCCCATTTCGGAAGCTAACTTAATAGCTTCCAAACAGATATCCGCCGAATCCCTAGAGATTGCTGGTGTAATTCCACTCCAATGAAACCAATTAGCATCTTTAAAAACTTCCCGCCAGTTTATCTCACCTTTTTTTATAGTTGCCATTGAGCTATGTGCTCTATCATACACTACTTTACTCCCTCTTGTTCCAGCTCCTGTTTCGAGAAAATACAACCCTAATCGCTCTCCACCATAAATAATATGGTTTGTACCTACTTTCCTTTTATTCAATTCCATAATAACACAATTCCCCAAATCGTTATCTGGAAGTTTGGTAACAAATTCTGATTTAATGCCATAATTAGAAAGTGAGATAGCTACATTAAATTCTCCCCCTCCATACATTGCATGAAAAGACCTAGCTTGAGAAAAACGTAAATGTCTTTCTGTTGCTAAACGCATCATAACTTCTCCAAAAGTGATTACTTTATTCACAATACCTCAAAATATAAATTAAGATAGTAATTAATATAATATGATCTTAACTAAAGGCTAAACCTCCGTTAATATCTACATTATTTCCATTGATAAATGAAGCTTCATCAGATGCCAAATAAGCAACTAAATCAGCAACTTCAGATGCTTGCCCTTCTCTCCGTAATGGAGTTGCACTAGCGACTTTATTTCTTATTTCATCTGTAGTAAAGTCATCATGAAATTTAGTTCCTATTAATCCAGGACAAATTGCATTTACACGAATTCCCTTAGGACCAAGGTCTTTCGCCATTGCCTTTGTTAAAGTACTTACAGCTCCCTTTGAAGAAGCGTAAATTGAAGACCCACCACCACCACCATCTCTTGCCGCTTGAGAAGATAGGTTTATAATTGAAGAACCTTTACTCATGAATGGTTCAAAGGCCTGCATTACAAAGACGGTTGACTTAAAATTGACATTCATCACTAAATCGTAAAATGACTCATCTAGTTCTTGTAATGATTTTCGTGCAAAAAGACCCCCCGCATTATTTACCAAAATATCAATTTTATTCCCATATGCTTCGACGGTTTTCAATCTTAAGCGCTTTATGTCTTCTAGATTTGACACATCTGCTTTAATTGCAATGGCATCACCTCCCATAGATTTTATTACATCCACAGTTTCTGTTGCTCCAGATTCTGAGTTATAATAATTTACTACTACTTTGGCTCCTTCTTTTGCAAGTTTAATTGATATTGCCCTACCTATATCTCTAGAACCGCCAGTTACAACGGCTACTTTTCCTTTCAATTTGTTCATTATAATTAAATATTATATTCCTAACGCTTGTCCACCTCCAATTTGTATAGTTTCGGCCGTTATAAAGGAAGCGTCCTTACTTGCCAAAAATGAAATAACTCCTGCAACATCTTCGGGCTGTCCTAACCTTCCCAACATAATATTATTTGCCCAAGAGGCAAAGACTTCTGGCTTGGTAGATTTTATTTGGGCATGGAATGGTGTATCTATAGTTCCAGGTGAAACTGCATTTACTCTAATTCCGTATTCTGCTAGGTCCTTTGCCAAGGCTCTTGTAATTGCATGAACACCCGCTTTGGATGTTCCATAAACACCCGCACCTGGACCACCCGCGGTCCATCCAGCATTTGAAGTATAGTTAATTATAGAAGGATGTGTTCCTTTTTTCAGATAGGGTATTGCTGCTCTTGATGCAAAAAATACAGAATCTAGATTAAGTGCCATAACAAATCTGTAAAAGTCGGTAGTCATGTCTTCAAATCGAGATCTCCCACCTAATCCACCGGCATTATTAACTAATACATCAATTTTCCCGTATTTCTCTCCTATTTTTTTAATGTTGTTGGTTACATGTTCCTCATTAGTAACATCAAAGCCATAATACTCTGCAGTAATTCCTTCTTCGGTAAGTTCCTTCACTCTTTCTAAACCAGCTTTATCATCTATACCGTTCAAGACAACCGTGTATCCATCTTTACCTAATCTTCTTGCTACTTCAAAACCAATCCCACCTGTAGCTCCTGTTATTATTGCAACTTTGCTTTTTGTATAACTCATAAACTTTTCTTTTAAATTTTAATACTTTTTTATTTCTTAATTAACTACTAGCTTCACTTTTTTAATAAATAGAAAAACAGATAATACCCCAAATACTACACATACTGTAATGGCGATAAATGCAAATGTATACGAGCCTCCTTCAGTAATTCTACCAATAAACCAGTTCATTATTATTGGCGAAATGGCAGCAATTGTACCTGCCAATCCTGCTAATGTTCCTACTGACGGCCCTCTAAACAAGTCACTTGATAATGTCTGAATATTACCAATTGCAAATTGAAAACCAAATAACGCAATACCTGCTAAGTATATAAAAGTCATATAATTGGTATCGTTAACAAATAAGATTATTGATACAAAACCTATTATTATTAAAAATCCACCCAATACAATACTTGCTTTTCTACCAACATCAACCGATGTTCTTTTTATTATTGCTTCTGTAAACATCCCTCCTAATATTCCTCCTGCAGCTGCCATTAAATAAGATATCCACATAGTTGTTCCTATCTCTTCAATACTCATATCAAATTTATTGTGAAGGTAGATTGGCATCCAACCAGCAAAAAACCACCATATTGGTTCAATAAAAAATCTACATAATAAAATACCCCAAGGTTGTTTGAAGCTAAGTATTTTAATAATGCTTAAACTCTTTGCACCTTCAATTTCTTCATTGTTATTTTTAATACGATCATTTAACAACATAGTTCTTTCACTTTCTGTGATCCAAGGATGTTTTTGAGGTTTTGTTTTGTTGAGAATAAGCCAAGGAATTATCCAAAGAAATCCTAATAATCCTAGTATGATATAGGTAGATTTCCAACCAAATTGTGAATATAAAAACACAATAATTACAGGTGCAATGACATTACCTATAGAAGCTCCTGCATTAAATATTCCTTGTGCTACAGCTCTTTGTTTAACTGGAAACCATTCTCCATTACTCTTTACGGCACCTGGCCATAGCCCTGCTTCTCCTAGTCCTAATAACCCGCGCACAATTGAAAGTGACACAACTCCTTTCGCTAATGCGTGAAACCCTGCGGCTAAAGACCATACCACAACAGATACCACAAATCCTAATCTTGTACCTATTTGATCATATAATCTACCCGATAAAAATTTACTTGCTGCATAGGTAATCATAAAAATATTAAGCATTAACGCATAATCTGTTTTATCCATTCCTAAATCCTCACCCATTTGAGGCCACAATAGTGCAAAGGCCGTTCTGTCAACATAATTAATAACAGTAGCTATAAATATTAAGGTTATAATCCACCATCTTAGTCCTTTTATTTTCATTTTTTTCAGTTCTTATATCCAGATATATTGCTACTTTACGTCAAGAAATATTACCTGGAATGGTATTTCTTGAAATATTTTAAGTTTAAAACTAAGGGAGAAAGTCAATAGTAAAGAAATAGGAAATCTTACCTACTACTTGATTGTTTTGTCCCTCCAAAGAAAAAAATAAATTAGAAATTAATCGCACATTTAATTTCTAACTATTCCTAAATCTCATTAACATTATAACAGTATCGATATAACTCTTTAAAATGTTCCTTCATTTTTTGTTTTGCCAATTGGGGGTTTTGTTCTTTAATGGCATTATAAATTTGCTTGTGCTCATTAATGGCACTATAAGCCAATTGATCATCACAAACATGATATTTCTTAAAATTCGTAATAATTTCTGGCGTAATGATAAGCATAAAGGTGTTCATGGTACTATTTCCGCAAGCTCTTGCAATTGCTAGATGAAATAATAAATCCTCCTGAACAGCAATTTCATTGTTTAAGACTTTTTTTGAATAAGCATCCAGAGCTTCTTTCATTTTAATCAAATCTTCATCCGTACGCCTCAATGAAGCCAATCTGGCTGTTTTTAATTCCAAAAGTATTCGTGTCTCAACTAAGGATTTAAAATTAGGAACTTCCAATCTTAAAATATCATCTATCATCCCGTTCATTGCAATCACACCTATGTTCGCGACGAATGTTCCGCTTTGTGGAATAGATTTTAATAATCCATAAAATTCTAATTTCTGAATTGCCTCACGTATAGTGCTTCGAGTAACTTCAAACTTTTCTGACAGCATTCTTTCAGAAGGTAGTTTGTCCCCCGGCTCCAGATTTTTTTCATTGATTAAGGTCCTAACTTTTGCAATAACCTCTTTCTGAAGTGAGCGTTTTTCGTTAGAGTTAAGGATTTCTATTTTCATAATTTTTTCAATAATTGGTTAACCACTTAGAATTCTTTAAAGTTATATAAAACTTGAAATAAAATAGTGGATCCTGAAAAAAATTCTGCTCGGTTAATTTATTGTTTCTTTAAAATTCTTACTGGTCCAACTTAGACCAGTAAGAACTAAAACACTATATGAGAACAGGCTAATCAAATATGTGCTTATGCTAAGTGTTTCATTAAACTAAACTCACTACCTGTATATAATACTTAGTACCCTGCATTTTGAGTAATTACTCCATCACTCGCGAGAATTTCTGAGATTGGAATTGGAAATAAGAAATAATTATTATTTATTGATTCCCCCAATTCTGTTTCTACAGTTCCAGTCCTAACCAAATCAAACCACCTATGCCCTTCAAATGCTAACTCTAGTCTCCTTTCATCTAGAATAGCCTTCCTAACCAAGGCTTGGGTGTTAAGAACGGTATGATCTAAGGGATCTAACCCAGCTCTGGTTCTTATAGCGTCCAACTCATCTAATACATCCTCTGCCGAAGCACCATTTTCATTCATTGCCTCTGCATATAACAACATGACATCTGCCAATCTTAATTCTATCCAATCATGTTCTGGACCATCAGATTGCGGAAATTTTGGCGACGCTAATGTTTCAAGATCGATGGTTACCGCTCTTCTTAAGTCGCCTGGGCTATTATCGAAAGCCTCAACTAAACTTAAATCCAGAGGATCAAGAGCTTTTGTATCAAGTCCAAAAGACCATTCCCAGAATTCAGAAAAACCATATTCATCTACTATAGAACTTGACTTTTGTGTTGCAAAAATGATTTCAGAGTTAAGATCTGAAACAAAAATATCTTCAAAATTTTCTTGTAAACTTACGCCTGCCCCACCAGCTCCATTCACAACGGCTGCAAGCAGTGGCTCAGCACTTCCAAAATTACCCATGGTCATATAAACTTTACCTAGAATACCTCTAGCTGCCAAATCTGTTGCACGACCATTACCTAACCCAGAATTGTCCAATGCAGCGATTGCATCTTGTAAATCTGGAACGATTACGGTATTGTAAACTTGGTCTGCAGATTGTCTTGCTAAATCGAAAGTTGGAATGTCTTCAATATCTGGTGAAGTAAGAATTACAGTAACATCACCAAAAACTTGGACCAATTTAAAATAGGATAAAGCTCTTAAAAATTTAGCTTCACCTATTTGAGTAGCGTCGTCAGAGTTTTCAATTACGTTATTTGAACTTAAAATCGACTTGTATAATGCGGTGTAAAAGGGTCCAAAAAATTGATCCTCCATGGCCGTTAAGCCTGGTCCATATACATCAAACTCTGTATATGGTGATTCTTGCATTAGCGCATTATCTGCTCTAAAGTCACCCATTACTGCCATTGGCGTTGCAGCTCCAAGTTGATAATAGTAAGCTGCATTTAAAACCCCTTCAAAATCTGTTAAAGAATCTGCACTAGCTACATTGGGCGGAACCTCGTCTAAATCTGTACTACACGCAATGGATAATAGCGATCCTAGAAATAATAGATATATATTTTTCATTTTTACTAAATTTAAAAATTAACGTTTAAGCCAAGTGTAAGGCTTCTAACAATTGGACTAGCTCCTACTTGAACTCCATAAGTAGTAGGCCCTAAGTAACCCCCATTTGTAGTCTCTACTCCCTCTGGATTAAAAGAGGTGTAGTTATCTCCCCATAAGTATAATAAATTGGTTGCTGCGGCATATATTCTTGCAGAATTAATCCCTATTTTATTAACCCAATTAGGTTGAAGTGTATACCCAATAGTTAAATTTCTCAATGACACAAAAGACGCATCCTGCACTTGGGCATCTAATTGATTTCTTGATTGCGTATAAAACTCTCCATTGTGATCTGCAATTCCATCTCCATTGGCGTCAAAACTATCTCTCAATCTACCACCAAATTCTGAATTGTAATAAATTGGGTCAATGTTGAAAACATCTCCTCCTTGAGCTCCCTGAAATTGGAAAGACATATCGAATGCTTTGAAGCGAATTGAGCTATTTAAACCCCAGTAAAAATCCGGTGTGTTTTGTCCTATTTTAACAAGATCCCCACCTTCTTCAACAGTTTTTGTATTGTCAATTACACCATCCCCGTTTTGGTCAACAACGTAATATTCAGAACTATTTATACCAATCGCTCTTGTAGGATCTTCAATAAATCGATCTTCAACCATTCCAATGGTTTCCAATCCCCACATCTCACCAATTTCTCCACCTACATAATTTCTAAATACAGGCCCTCTACCGCTTTGACCATAAATAGTTTGAGGTAACTCTGTTAACCCTCCAAGATCTGTTATTTCTGTTTTTACGGTAGATAGATTAGCCCCGATGGTCCAACTGAAATTTTCCTTCTGAACAGCTGCTGCCGTAAGCTCAAATTCCATTCCAGAACTTCTTACATCTCCTGAGTTAAGTCTTATTGAAGTTGTACCGAAAACTTCAGATACACTTTGATTAATCAAGATATCTTCAATATCAGAAGTATAATAATCTACTCCCAATCTAATTCGATTATTAATAAAACCTAAATCAAGTCCGTAGTTTGTTTCTGTATTTGTTTGCCAAGTTAAGTCTGAATTAGCCACATCCGACGGAATTAAGAATCCTGTACCAAAAACAGTAGGTTGAGGATTTAGTAGACTTAATGAACTATAGGCTCCTAAATCTGAAGTTGTCCCCAAAGACCCCATACTAAATCTTGGCTTTATTGAACTTAAAAGGTTGGAATTGTAAAAAGACTCATTGTGAATATTCCATCCTACTGAAAATGCCGGAAACGTCTTATATCTATTATTTGAACCAAATCGAGAGTCTCCATCTCTTCTTACAGATGCCGAAAGTAAATATCGATTATCAAATGCATAGTTAACTCTACCAAAAATGCTCCATCTTGTAATATTTTCTTCCCGCTCTGTAACTGTAATATCCTCAGGATCTAACAAATTATAGTTTATAATATTGCTAAACGGCACATTACTTCCATTAATAGAGGTGCCTCTAAAATGAATTCCTTGAAATTCAATACCGGCTACTGCACCGATATCATGATTTCCAATCTCCTTAGAATAATTTAATGTGGTTTCCACTAAGGTTGATGACTGTTTTAGGCTTGATTCATCTAAGGCAGTTTGGTTTGTACGAGCCCTTGAATCAAATTCTAATCCTCTCCAGAAATAATCTTGGGTATCCCGAATATCGGCACCTAGCACAGTCTTTATATTTAACCCATCTAGAATACTGTATTGTAAATATGTAGATACGTTAGCAAAAAATGTTTTCTGATTGCGATCTGTGTTGTCTAGCTTAGTAGCAGGACCGGCATCTCCAGATCCTCCAATACCATTACCACTTCTTCCGTAGTGCCAGTCTTGTGCTGTCATTCCTGGCTCCAATGTATAAATACTATTATTAAAAGGTGCATCGCCACCTCTATAGCCTTCATCAAATGGAGCAAGACCTAAATTTTGTGCTTGTTGGTCTAATTGCTGAACAAACCTAATAGACGCATCTGTATGGTAAATAGGATGAATACTATAAGCTCTTAAAAGATCTCTCATGTCATGTCCCACAATATCTCTGTCAGATACAAACCCATTAAAACTCAACCCCGTTTCAAATTTGTCACCTATTTTGGCATCCACATTTAATCGTGCATTAAGCCTTTCAAATCCTTGAGTTATTACGACACCTTCTGTATTTTGATATCCAACCGAAGCAAAATAATTTGCGTTTTCCGTTCCTCCGCTATAGCTAAAATCATGACTGGTGGTATAACCATTTCTAAAAAGCCAATCTTCAATTGCTACTACATCGGGTGCATTTTTATAAGCATTAATCTTGTAGTTTAAAAAATCTGAGTCTAATTCAGATACATCAAATCTTCCACTTGCTATACCAGTCTCTAATTCATTGGCCCACTCACCCGCTGTCATGTTTATATTATCTGTCAAATATCTACTTGAAATACTAGTGTAAGTATTATAATTAAAATTTGGAGTTCCTTTTTTCCCTTTTTTGGTCGTTACTAAAATAACACCATTTGCTCCTCTAGATCCGTAAATGGCCGCTGAAGCCGCGTCTTTTAATACTTCCAAACTTTGAATATCATTTGGATTTACGGTTGCTAAACTTCCCGAAATTGGATAACCATCTACAACAATAAGAGGATTAGAATTACCATTAATAGAAGAGGATGCCCTTATTTGAATTTTAGGATCTGCACCTGGAGCCCCATCTTGATTTTGAATTAAGACTCCTGCTAATTTACCTCCTAATGCATCGTCCACTCGATTTGCCTGAATGGCTGCAATTTCGGCTCCACCTACTTTTGCAACAGCCCCAGTTATTTGGGTCTTCTTTCGTGTTCCATACCCTACTACAACCACTTCATTCAAAGTATTTGCATCTTCTACAAGCGCAATACTAAGAGTTCTTTGATTGGTAATGGCCACAGTTTGGGTTACATACCCCAAATAGGTAACTTCTAATACATCGCCACTTTTAACCTCGATTTGAAAATTTCCATCAAAATCTGTGGCAGTACCATTTGTGGTTCCTTGGACAACTACATTAGCCCCAGGAATACCGAGTTGATCGGTCGTCGAAACTACCTTGCCTTCCAACAGGTAGTTGTCTTGTGCTACAATAATAATACTACTAAAAAGCAGGAAAATTAAAGATAGCTTCGTTTTTAAGTTCATAATTCAATTTTATTAGGTTAGCAAATAATAGAAACTTAAAAAGACTGAGGATATTTAAATAAAAGTTTTTACTACTTTTACATTTCATGTCTTAGTTAGCTACTACATGTGTTATTACTTCCCTCCAAAGGAGTAATTGTAAAAGGATAGGCGCACACCTGTCCTTTTTTTAATTTGGTAAACCAAACTGGTTAACCAAATTGGTTTACCAAATATATTAACTTTTTCTTAACTCACAAGTCATTTCTCAATTATTTTCACTTTATTCCATAAAATCTTCACGAATTGGGCTAAATACATCAATTAAAATACCCTTTTTTGTACAAACAGCTCCATGAATTACATGAGGAGGAATGTAGACGGAGTCACCACCTTTCACCGTTTTTGTCTCATCCCCAATACTAAAATCGAAAGACCCACTTTCTACATAGGTAACCTGAGAATGATGATGTGCGTGCTTATAACCAATGCCTCCTTCATCAAATTCTACTTTAACAAGCATAATTTTATCATCATATCCCATTATTTTTCTTTTTACACCTTCACCAACTACTTCCCAATCTTGGTCTTTATCCATTAAAAATTCTTTACTTGATCCAAATGTTTTCATATAATATTGCTTTTAATAATTTCTAAATAAGTGTATTAATAACTTTTAATTTGATCTATCTGGCGGCGTTCCAGGACCAATGGTCGCCTCTCTAAACCACACTTCCGTGTAACAACCATTTTCATATTGCTTAGCGATGTCACCACCATATGTCTCCGCACCCGCACACCAGACCTTGTTTGTTTTAGGGCTTTTCCCATTAGTTTGGTTATATGCGCCTTGTTTAAAATAAATTAACTCCCCGCTATAGGCAGCAGGACGTTCGGTTCCATCTTGTCCAATTGGCACAAATAATTTCTTAACTTGAGCCGGTATGTCGGATCGATTTATATATTCAGATTCTATCAGATTTTTAGTAAATGTTTTTGTTTCATGACCTTCGCTTTTGAAGGTGAGATACATTATCCCTTTATGAACATTTACTTCATAGGTGAATTCTTCTCCTAACTTTATTCCATCCTTGGGCTCTGTAGGATATTCATTTTTGCTCGTACCAATGACAGACATATCATATCCCCAAACGGCAGTAGAATAATCCCACCTTTTAGAATTATCCTCACCTGCTGTATTGATTTCATAATTCCAAAAAACGGATCCTTTACTATGACCTGGGAATTTCTTGTAAAATATTTTTAAAGGCTCGTTTTCATGTCCTTCACCACTATGAATCTGACCAACAACGGTTGCGTAGGATGCAGCAACTCTTGCATCTCCCGATATAGAAACTTGCATTACCTTACATGTCCCCGATAGTTTACCGCCCTGTTCTGGGATCCATTCTCTTTTTTCCTGCAGCTCGGTTCTTGTATTACTTGAGTTTTTTGAAGTGACTCCAGAATTAGGCGTTTTATAGACAACCCAACGCCTAGTACCATCTATTACAGTATAGAAAAAATCTTTGTGTTCAAACTCGGTGAGATCTTCCACATTGGTACCGTCCCCCATTAATATTTTAAATTTATCCATAAATGGAATGACCTCATGAGGATAAACAGTTTTCTTACTTAACCCATCATTGGCTTCGAAATACCCTGCATTGGATATGGCATCGTCACTGATGCTAATATTTGCTGTCTTAAACCAAACTTCAGCGTAATTTCCATCCTCATATTGCTTTTTTATATCACCTCCATGGGTTTCTGCACCTGAGCACCATATTTTATTTACCTTAGGGTCTTTTCCGTTTGTTTGGTTGTAACACCCTAATTTAAAAAAGAGACCTTCGCCAGCATAGGCATTTTCTCGCTCTAGTCCATCTTGACCTATGGGTATAAATAATTCATTTACTTGTTCTGGGATGTTTACACGCTCTGAATATTCCGATAGGATAAGATTTTTTGTAAATGTTTTCGTTTCATGACCTTCACTAGAAAAGGTTAAATACATAATACCTTCCTTTATTTCTACTTCATAACTAAACTCTTCACCTAAAGCGATCCCATCTGTTGGTTCTGGTGGGTAGGTATTTTGATCTGTTCCTACCTTAGAAAAATCATAGCCCCAAACAGGATAGGAATAATCCCATCTTTTTGAATTATCCTCACCTGCGGTATTTATTTCATAGTTCCAAAAAACAGAACCTCGAGTATGACCAGGAAATTTTTTGTAAAATATTTTTAATGGTTCGTTCTCATGTCCATCTGCACTATGAATCTGTCCAACTACAACTGAGTAAGTTGCTGCAACGCGAGCGTCGCCAGTTGTAGCTACATTCATAACTTTTAGGGTAGCGTTCATTTTAGCTTCAGACATAGGGAACCATTTCTTTAGTTGTGCAAGTTCAGTTCTAGTATTGTTTGAAGTACCATGGGTGTTTCCCGCATTTGGCGATTTAAAGACTACCCAATCAGCTTTTTCATCTTTTGCTGTATAAAAGAAATCCTTATTTTCATAATTTGTTGCCTGACCTACATTAGAACCGTCCCCTAAAATTAAATTCCAGTGTTCGAAAAAGGGTATAATGTCGTTTGCGGTAACACCTAATTCTTTGTCATTAGTTTTACTTTTGGAGTTTTTATTTTCGCAAGCTGAAAATAATAGCAACAAACAAATAATTGTAGCAGTATTCTTCATTAGTGATGCTGGTTTTAGGTAATTAACTTTTAAATTCATTTTCAATTGTTTGATTTCATTCATATTTCTTATGTAAAAAAATGTTCGGTTCGATCTTGGATTCATCCATGGAATCCTAGATTATAAGAGAACCGATTAAAAATATTCCGTTAGTGCAACTATTCCATTATAGGATATAATACAGGAGAAAAATAATGCAGCAAATAAGCCTATATTTATTGCAATTCCCGTTTTAAACCCCTTCATCACCTTTTTATTATTAACCATTAATATGATTCCTAGAATTACTAATGGTAAGACAAAGACATTAAATACTTGAGATAAAATTTGCATTTGAATTGGATTCGATCCAAAAACCGGAACAATTAGTGCAACTAAGCATGCAATAAACGTAATCCCTCTAAATTGCTTTGAATTAGTATCCAACACTCCCGATTGATAATCGGCTAGTAATAATGGTGCAATTAATAAACAGGGAAAAATGGAGGATAAACCTGCACTTAATGTTCCAAAAAAGAAAAGGGTTACTGCAAAATTTCCTGCTACGGGCTCTAATGTATTTGCCATATCTAATACTTTGGTCACAGGATTCCCTTGATGAAACAATGCGCCGCATGCAACGGCCATAATTGAGGCACTTATAAAAAACACTAAGGCAGCGGCCAAAATGGAATCATTTTTTTGTTGTTTTAAGTGATTAATTGTCCACCCTTTCCCTTTTACAAAGAGAGGTCGTGATAAAAATGTTGCTGCAGCCATGGTTGTACCCACAAAGGCAGCGACCATCATTTTACCACCTGGAACATCTGGAATTGATGGAACTAGTCCTTTTATAACATCCGTTGATAAAGGGTAAACAAAAAATAATGAAATGATAAAAGAAAGACCCATAATCGATACGAAAATGATTAAAATTCTTTCGAAGAAGTTGTATTTACCTACAAGTATTAAAGAATAAAAAAGACCCATTATTAAAATCGCAATAGTAAGCACTACTTCGTATTGATAATTGGAAAATTGTGGAAAATTAAGAGCTATTAACTCGTAGATGATATTAGATGAAATCCCAAGAATTCCCATTAATGAGTTCCATTGTCCAAAGGTAATCCCAACGATGATTAGTATGGCAATCAGCTTTCCATATTTAAGGTGCTTTTTAAATCCATACAAGGCAGTTTCTCCAGTAATTAAGGCATAGTTTCCGTAAACAAACATCAATATTCCTGAAAATACACAACTTAATAATAGCACCCATAATAATTGCATTCCGTAGGTACTCCCAGCAACAATCATGGAAGTAACACTACCTGTACCAATAGTATAACCAATAGCAAAAATACCTGGTCCAAAACTCAATATAATCGCTATAATTTTTTTTAAAGACATTTTTACTTAGGGATACCCCAATAATTTTATAATAATTTTAAGCCATAGTCATGTTAATCAGGCTAGAAAAATAGGAATCCAACCTATTTAATAATTGGTTTACCAGATTGGTTAACCAAATATATACATTTTATATTAACCTGCAAGTTCTTTATATCGAATCTTTTAAGTTTTCTATTATTTATTAAATAGTTGCAAGTAAAATAATGGCCCCAATTAATTTCTAAAATTCTAGAAAAGGCCCTATTAATAGGAGTAATACAAACTTCCACGTTCCTTAAAAACGCTAGAAATAGAATTTTATATAATATATGCTAAGAATATTGGTCTTAATAAGTTCATTTCGCTGCTCATTTTTTTTAAATCAAAATTGATCATGTAGAGTATAAAAAAAATATTATCGCTTTTTAAAGGTATTGGATTCATATTTTAATCCTAAAATACAGCTTGAACGGATTAAATAATACCGAGAATTAATTAGTTACAAGTAATGGTCAATTCAGGGTCGACAATTTTTTCCTAACGGCACTTAAAAACTCTGTGGTAACTCCTAAATAGGAAGCAATCATATATTGCGGAAAACGCTGTTCTAGTGATCGATATTTGGTCCTAAACTGTAAATATCGCTCTTCTGCCGTTTGGCTCATACGTAAAATGGTGCGTTCCTGTAATGCAATATACCCTCTTTGAATCTTTAATCGGAAAAATCGTTCAAAACTGGGTATGGTATGTAACAATTCATCATGCGAGTGTCTGGGTATTCGCATCACTACACTTTCCTCGACAGACTGAATGTATTGGGTGGCTGGTGTTTGAGTTAAGTAACTATACAAATCATTTATCCACCAATTTTCAATACCTAATTGTAATGTGTGCTCCTTTCCTTGAGAATCAATATAAAAGCTTCGAAGGCTTCCCATAACAATAAAATTCATGTAATTAGACACCTCATCCTTAGCAATAAGATATTCTTTTTTGTTAAGCTTTAGTGGATGGAATTGATTCAAAATATGTGCCTCATCAGCCTCAGAGAGAGAAACTAATTGCTTTATATTAGCCAGAAGAACTGCGTCGTAGTCCATGGCAGCACCTCGAGAGGATTTTTAATCATTTAGTGTTCTAAAGGTAACCTTTTATCTATTATAAATGATGATAGAATTATAAAATAATCACACTTACTTTATTAATAATTCCATTTCATATTGATCTATGGTATTAGCTAACCCAAATTTTAAAACTTGACTTATTTTATGTTCGAGTTGCTCATCAATATTGTTGATTTTAATCGTTTTTGAAATTTTTCCAATACCAGTAAATAATCGTTTCCAAGTTTCTTCATTATCAAATACTGTTTCAAATTGTGGGATATAACCATTTTCATTTATAATAAAGTATGATTCAACCTGGTTATTAAATATAACCTGATACAATTTATAATCACCACTTTGAATAGTTTCTATTTGATTTTCCCAAGAATAATACGATTGATTTACTAAGGTTTTTAAATTAATATCACTTAACGCTAATGAAGTTATTCCAATAGGCTCCTCCCCTTCCATTTCAATTTTACCAGCAAAGCATTTATATCCCTTCACAATTTCAAATCCAACTCGTTTATAGGCCTTAATTGCATTTATATTTTCCTTAATAACCTCTAACTTACATTTTGTGACGCCTTTATGTTTTAACTCATTTAAGGCATATTCATAAATTTTATTCGTGATCCCTTTACCTCTATATTCTGGGATTACCCCTGTGGCCAAATTAAAAGCGGTAACTTGACCCTCTCTTACATCAATCGCGTGTAAAATAAATCCAACCAATGTATCATTGTCAAACATTCCATAAGAAAATTTGTAGTCTATTTTTGCCATTTCCCATCGTTTTCTGAAGAGATTTTCATCTTTAGGAAAGGCAACAAAATAATTTTCAAATGCTGAAAAAAAGCAACTCAAAATGCCATGGAATGGGGTATCGCCTAAATTTTTAATTTGCATGATGTGTATCCAATTTAGTTTGATATTCTACTTCGACTTCACCAATTAAACTTCCCTTTCCACCAGCCATAATGGACTTTATCTTTTCGTTTTCCGTGGTAATACCCACAATTATTAAACTCGAGGATGGTATTTGCATAAACTTTCCTTGCTGAATTAAATATTTCGCCTTTTTAAGGTTCATTGTATTGTATAAGTAACATGCTAGGGTTCCAGCCGCCATTCCCGTTGCGGCTTCTTCCAAAATACCATATATAGGGGCAAACATTCGGGTGGTTGCGTCTCTGTCTGGGCAATTGGGGTCTTGAGTAAAAATATAATATCCTATTAAATCAAATTCAACACTTATTTCAGAAATTAAATCAAAATCTGGGATAGCTTTTTCTAAGGTTTTTGCACTCTTTAGAGGAATAATAATAAATGAATTTCCCGTATTTACTAATTGTATGGGAGCATTTGGCAATAAATCATTGGCATTTAATCCAATTGATTTAAGAATAAGGTCCTGTTTATGACTTACATTAACAAATTTAGGAGGCAATTGTTCCATAAAAGCCAAATCCCCCTCGATTTGAATTTTCCTTACCCCATCAATCGTTTCTTTCGAGGAAAATTTATGGCTTAAAAAATTCCGTTGTTTTAAGTATGAAAAAGTGGCAATGGTAGCATGTCCACAATGTGCGATTTGCCTGATGGGTGTAAAGAAATCCAATTTAAAATCGGCTACCGTAGATTTAGAAACGAAAGCGGTTTCAGATAACCCAACCTTGGATGTAATTTCTAGCTTTTCGTCATAACTTAAATTATCTGCATTTAGAACAACCCCAGCTGGATTCCCTCCAGAATTATTATCTACAAATGCATTTACTATTTGAACTTTAATCTTTTTCATTTTACTGTTTTATTACTTGAATGTTGTACAATGTTATGGGTATGGCTTTAGTTCCTTAAGGTTTTATTCCCATTTAATAGTTATTAATGAATCCATAGTAATTTTACACCTGCCCTTGGTACTTTCAACACCATTCACCATTATTTAGTCTTCGATCAAAATTGAAACAAAGCTTGTACTCTTAAAATATTGAAGTTTTCATGGGCTATAAGTCAATTAAGCCTAGATTAATTCTAAATAAATTCTTCCACAGCTAAGTTTATGGCATTTCTAAAATCTTTAACCGCGGCTTCCAACTTTAGTTGAAGTTCGTCATTTTTAATTACCCCAAGCTCTAAGTCAAAATTGTCATAAAAATTTCCAAGGGAAAACACACTAATTACCTCGGCACCCCATCTTGGAAAAAGGGATTCTAAAATTTTAAGATTCGATTGTCCTCCGTATTGCCCGGGGGAAGTACTCAAAAGAAATACCGGCTTTTGATAAAAAATATTCTGATCTATGCGTGATAACCAGTCTAGAATATTCTTAAAAAAGGCAGGGAGTAATCCATTATGCTCTGGAATAGAAATCATAAATCCATCGGCATTGGAAAACATTATTTTCAAATCCCTAATCTGAGTAGGGATTCCAGCCTCTTTTTCAAGGTCTTCTCCAAAAACTGGAGCATCATATTCAGAAAGATCCACATATTGAACCGAATCTAATTCAAGTTTTTTGGAGGCAGATAATAACAACTGTTTATTTATCGAATTACTGCTATTGCTACCTGAGAATACTATTATATTTTTCATATTTTATTTTAATTAAGATTACGCAAACTTAAAAACAGAACCCCACAAAAAACTTAAGATACCTTAGGATAGTTTTGCATGACCTTTATTCGCCTAAGAATTATTTTCAGGAGAACCATTAGCTCTTAAGGAGCTAATGATTCCACTTGACTATTCGATTAATGATAATTGATACTTAATTAGCCTAATCTCTCCGCTGTAAACCCAGCTTCCTTTACTGCCGAAATTATTTCACTTTCATCTATAGAAGTTGATGAAACCGTCAAGGTTTTTTTTAGAGTGAATATATCAACCTCCCAGTTCCCTCTACCTAGTTTTTTATCGAGAGTGGGTGTTGCTTTGGTAATACACCCTGTACATTTAATATTGGTCTTAAATTTTAAAGTTTCCATTTTATAGATTTTTTTATATTAATATTTGTGTTTACGATTTTATTGATTTAACATAAATTATTGAAATTAGCATGGCGAATCCACTGATTATAGCAGCTGCGATAAAAGCAGATTTAAATCCTACAATTAATGCCTCTTGAGCAATGCCCTTAATAGCATCTGTGCTCTTAGTAATGGCCGCTACAATAGCAACTATAAGGGCCAGCCCAAGTGCTGATCCAATTTGATAGCTCGTATTGACAAGACCCGATGCAAGACCAGAATCTTCAGGTTTGGCTCCAGATATTGATGCAATAGTTCCTGGAATATAAGCTAAAGACATGCCAATAGCTCCTAACATAGATGCAGGTAATACATCTATAACAAAACTGCCATTTTCTGGTACCATACTAAAAAGAATTAGGGAAATTGTTAGAAACACCAAACCTAAAACAAGGTTTTTCTTAAAACCGAATTTTTGAACTAATTTTCCAGAAAAACCTACCATTAGAATCATAATCGTTATGGTCATGGGTAATAAAGCTAACCCACTTTGAAATGCAGAATAATTGAGAACTTGTTGCAAATACAAATTCAAATAAAACCATAATGGTATCCAGGCTCCTGCCAATAATGCCATAACAATATTCCCAGAAGAGAGATTAGTTGTTTTAAAAATGGAAAGTGGTATTAATGGTTCCGATTTTTTCTTTTGAATTTTTATAAATAATCCAAAAAGTGAAATTGAAATTACTAATAACCCAAGCGTCGTAAATGATGCCCATCCATTATTTTCGGCAGTTACTATGGCATAAACTACAAGTACCAAAGAAATAGTAGCCAAAGTAGCTCCCAACAAATCTACCGATCCCTTCCGCCTTTCTCCTTTCTGAAGAAACCGAGGTGAAGCTAAAATTACCAATGATCCAATAGGAATATTTATATAAAAAATCCACTCCCATGAAATCCACTGGGTAATAACTCCTCCTAAAAACACCCCAGCAGAACCACCTGCCGCTGCTGCAGCCCCCCAAAATCCCAGTGCTTTACCTAACTCTTTAGGGTCCCTAAACATGGACAAAACCATGGTTAAGGCCGAAGGTGCAATTAATGCCGAGCCTAATCCTTGGAGGGCTCTTGCAATATTTAATGAAATATCTGACCATGATAAACCAGCAAATAGGGAGGATATAGTTAAAATTACGAATCCCGAAATAAATAGTTTACGAGCGCCAAAAATATCCGAGAGTTTTCCTCCCAATAGAAGAAATCCTCCAAAAGCTATAACATAGGCATTAAAAATCCATTGTAAACCAGACTGGGTATATCCTAAGTCAGCTTTAATGGCTGGTAATGCTACTCCAATAATGGAGGTATCCATTATTACTATAAACTGTGCTATACATAGTATAAATAATGCCGTCCATCGCAAAGGATAGTTTCCCACATCATTTTTTGTATTTTTATTTTTTGTTTTCATTGTATTCTTATTTTAGGCAAATCTATGATTAGTTGTCCTAGCAGATTTTGCACTATTTTTATAATTTTTAATAAAATTTACCTTTAAAGATTTTCACTATTAAGTCGTCCAAGCGCCCTTTGAAGCTCCATTCTGCTTATTTTTAGATTATAAATAGAATGTAAATAAGTAATTTGTGCTGTTGTTAGAGCGAGTTCGGCATCGGTTACTTCAAGCTTTGAGCCAATACCATTACTATACCTTTGGGTATTTATTGCAAAATTTACTTCGGCTGCCTCTACCGTACTTTTTTGGGCCTCATATTGCAGTTTTGCATTATTCCAATTATTCATTATAGTAGCGATTTCAAGTCTTACCAGAGCATTTAAATCCTCCATTTTAATTTTTTCTTGCTCAAGCTTTATTAGACCTTGTTTTACTTGAGAAGATGTCTTACCCCCTGAAAAAATCGGAATTGAAACATTAATACCCATAAAGGACGTAGGATGCCAGGTCTGACTATTAAATTTCGCTTCATCAGATTGGGACTGTAGTTGATATTGCCCAATTAAGGATATTTCTGGATACTTATTCGCCCTAATGGCAGACAGTCTTTTTTCTTCAAGTTCTACGATCAATTTTTGAATTGAAAGATCATGTCTATTTAGATTTTCAATGGTAACTTCATCATCAAATACTTTTAACTCATCACAATTTTCCTCCAAATGAAGACTATCTACAAGTTCTAAATCATCCTTTAAATCTAATCCGATAAGTTGTTTCAATTGGTCTTTTGAAATTTCAATTGAATTTACTTGGTGGGATACTGAAATTTTAAGATTTTCAACTGCTATATAACTTCTTAAAGTATCCATTTTCAACCCATTACCTTGTAAAAAAAGAGCCTTTGCATCAGTTAGTGCTTTTTCATTGCGCTGAAGGCTCTTCTTTAATAAAATCAATTGATTTTGAGCAAGTAATACTTGGTAATAAGTTCTTGTTAGGTCCTCAATTAATCGGCTTTCCAAGTCGGCTGTTATCTCTTGTTCAATTTTTGCTTCTACCAAAGTCGCTTTGATATTTTGGTTCGCATTTCTTGAAAAAAGTTTCTGGTTAAAAGCTGCAACCGTATTATATTGGTACAGTCCTCCAACCCGTACTTCCTGAACATCCTTATTGGTTTTTGCAAAACTACCAGGAAGAAATATAATTTGCCTGTCAAAATATCTTGAAAGATTTCCATTTATTGAGATATTTGGTAACCAAGCGCTCTTCGCTTCTTTTACCGCTTGTTGGGCTCTTAATTCTTCAAGTTTTTGAATTTTTAATGACCTGTTTCCTTGAGAAGCCAATACAATTGCCTCCTCTAAACTGACGCTTTTTTGAGCCGTTGTTGTAAATCCCGATGTAAAAACCAGCAGGATAAAGACTAGCTTTATAATTTTTGATTTCATTGGAAAGATTTTTAAAGTTTTAGACTACCTTTTATTGATGGTTTCTCTTCCTCAATAACCTCGGTGGTCACTTTTGAACTGGATAAATATGAATACACGGCCGGAATAATAAATAGAGTGAGTATTCCAGCAAAAATTAGTCCTCCAGCAATTACAATTCCTAGGGATTGGCGACTATTAAAAGTCATAGCAATTGGTAAAGCCCCAAAAATCATAGCTAAAGAAGTCATTAAAATGGGTCGGAATCGCTGGACGGCCGATTGTGTTGCAGCTTCGAATTTTGAAAATCCCTTTGCCTTTAAGTCATTAGCAAATTCTACAATTAGGATCCCATTTTTTGTAATTAATCCAACTAGGGTAATAATTCCTATTTGACTAAAAACATTTAGGCTTTGGTCAAAGAAATACAGACTCAAAATTGCACCGGTAATTGCCATGGGTACCGTTAACATAATTATAAGAGGATCCCGTAAGCTTTCAAATTGTGCCGCTAGAATCATATAAATAATAATAAGCGCCAATAACAAGGTAAATAGAATATTACCCTGACTTTCCTCATAATCCCTTGCTTGCCCTGCCAAACTTGATTTAAAGGAATCTCCTAAAACCTCACTTTTTATTTTCTGCATTTCCCTTATACCTTCTTCCAAACTTACACCGGGAGCAAGTCCCGCCGAAATTGTTGCAGATGTATATTGATCATAACGATAGATAGCTGCTGGGCTTATTCCTTCGTCCATGGTAACCAAATTGTCTAAAGAAATCATTTGTCCGTTGGTTGAACGAACATAAATAGAGCGTAAATCGCTTTGGTCATTTCGGTTCTGTTTTTCGACCTGACCAATCACTTCATATTGTCTATCATTTCGCAAAAAATAACCATAACGCTGTCCAGATAAGGATAACTGTAAGGCTCGAGACACTTCCTGTATCGAAACCCCCATTAACGCCGCCTTTTGTCTATCCACATTAATTTTAATTTCTGGCTTATTAATCTTAAGATCAGAATCCACAAACATTAATTTAGGATTTTGGCGTGCGGCTTGTAAAAACTTAGGAAGTACTTTGTTTAGGCTATCGAGGCTCTGTGATTGTAAGACAAATTGTACAGGCATTCCTCCTCCATACCGCGTACCTATAGTGGGTGGCATGTAGGGAAAGACTAGGAAATCTCTAAAATTTCCCGAAGCTGCACCGTACTGATTATACAAATCCTGAGCCGACATTTTTCGGTCTTTAGGATCATTTAGATAAATACTTTGAACAGCAACATTTACAGGTGCCGGAGCTGGGATAAAAGAAATAGCCACCATACTATAGGTTTGATATAAACCATCAGTTGATTCGTTGACATATTTTCCTACTTCGGTCATCCCATTTTTCATATAGTCAAATGAAACGCCTTCAGGGGCCACCGCTATTAAGCTTAAGTTTGAACGATCTTCGACAGGAGCTAACTCAGAAGGCAAAGTTTTTCCTACAATAAGAATTAATCCTCCTGCTAATACCAAGAACACCCAGGCCAACCAACGTCTTTTCATAAAGGAGGTTAGCAATCTTTCATAACCGTTATTAAGTTTAATAAAAAAAGGCTCGGTAAGGCTATACAACCTATTAGGTTTATTTTGTTTTTTCAACAAGTAAGCACTTAACATTGGAGACAAGGTTAAGGCCACAAAAGCAGAAACTAAAACAGATCCGGAAACCACTATGGCAAACTCTTTAAATAGCTGTCCACTAATGCCACCCATAAAAATAATTGGCATAAATACTGCCGCCAGCGTGATGGTGGTTGAAATTACTGCAAAATAAATTTCTCGTGAGCCTTTAAATGCAGCTTGAACTGGGGTCATTCCCTCTTCCACTTTTTTATATATATTCTCTAGCACCACAATGGCATCGTCCACGACTAAACCAATGGCAAGTACCAATCCTAAAAGGGTAAGTACATTTATTGAAAATCCAGCTATATACATTATGAAAAATGCCGAAAGTATGGATACTGGAATTGCCAATACAGGAATAATGGTTGAGCGCCAATCTCTAAGAAATAAAAATATGATAAGCACTACCAATCCGAAAGCTATGAATAATGTCTCTTCAACTTCTTTTATAGACTCTCTTACAGGTTTTGTAAAATCAAATCCGACAATTAATCGGTATTCCTTAGGAACTTCAATTCTCAGTTGTTCTAATCTGTTGTAGAACTCATCCACAACTTCAATGGCGTTGGCTCCTCTTTGTATTTGAATTGCAATTCCCACACCAATTCGATTTGCATTATTGGTACCATTAATTATTGCGGTTCGTTCGTTCATTTCTCCTAATTCTGCATAACCAATATCCTTTAATTTGATGATGGCATTCGCTTCTTGCTTAATAATCATTTCATTAAACTCCTCTGCAGTCGTCATTCTTCCTATAGAGCGAACACTCAATTCATTATTAGCACCTTCAATTCTTCCCGATGGAAGGTCAATATTCTCTCTTAAAAGAGCCTGACGAATATCCTCAGGGGTAAGTTGAAATGCCGCCAGTTTCATAGGATCGAATCGTAGTCTCATGGCATATTTATGTTCACCAACTACGGCCACCCTATTAATTCCCGGAATGGATTGAATACGATCCTTAATAAGTGTTGAAGCTAGATGGCTTACTTCCTTTATATCCTTGGTATCGCTTTCAACTTCAAGAAAGGCTACTAAATTATCGGGTGATGAAGCCTTTTCCACGATGGGAGGATCCACATCTGCGGGAATTTGGTTTTTTGATTTGGAAACTTTATCTCGCACATCATTGAGTGCATCTTCTAAATCAATATCCCTATTAAACTCAATGGTTATGATACTTACTTGCTCCCTTGATTCTGAGGAGATAGTTCGTAGTCCATTTGCCTCCGCAATGGACTCCTCCATTGGCTTTGTAATTTTTGAAGCAATTACTTCCGGGCTTGCACCTGGATAAAAGGTCACGACTGAAATAACAGGAGGCTCAGTTAACGGAAATTCCCTAACTCCTATATTCATCCAGCCTACTATACCCATAATTACAATTATTGCAGAAAAAACTCCTGCCAAAACGGGCTTTTTAATACTTATTGATGGTAAACTCATGATATTTTTCTTTAGTTAGATTCTACAACCTCGACCACCGGCATCCCATCTGCCAATCGAAGAATATTTGAGATAATGACTTTATCACCGTCATTTATTCCGGTAAGAATGGTGACTTCATCTTCGCTTCTATTTTTAATAGAAACTGAAGTAACCTTTGCTCTATCATCTTTAAGAAGATAAACACTGTACCCTTGTTCACCTGGGATTAATGCTTGAGATGGTATCGTTATTCCCTTGGCACCCTCATTGAGTGTAGAGAAAATTACTTTGGCAGACATGCCTCCTTTAAATTCATTTTGATTATTATCCGTAATTGCCTCGACTGTCAAACTCCGGCTTTCGTTATTTAATCTAGAATTACTCGCAATTATTATAGCTTCATGGGATTGGTTGGAAAGCTGCGTTGTAAATGAAATTTTTTTACCCTTTTTTACTTGTAAAATATACTTTTCTGGGACCGAAAAATTTATTTTCACCTTCCCTTGGTCTTGAAGATTGACCAATTCTAAACCAGGAAATACAAAGGCACCTAGGTCTACTTTTGAAATACCAATTGTTCCAGAAAATGGCGCTCGTATTTCCGTTTTACTTATCTGAAAATTCAAATATTCAACTTGAGCCCGAATTGATTGTAATTGGGTTTCAATTTGATCATAATCTTGTTGTCGTATGGCCTCGGTTCTTATTAAATTAGCATATCGTTGCTCATTTAGCTCTACTAATTTAAGTTCTGCATTAAGTTCCTTTTGTTTTGCCCTTAAATCAGTGTCATTGAGCTTATAAAGCAATTGACCCTTTACTACATAGTCCCCATCATTGAATGCAATTTTTGTAACCTTTTGAGATATCTCACTTACTATGGCTACTTCCTGGATGGGTAATATAGTGCCTACAAGATTTTCTGCTTGATTTAATTCTAGTTCTTTAGCTTCAATGACATCTACAGGAATTTTGTTGACTTCCATTGACGTACCATTGGATTCAGAATTTTCACCATTACTTTGTGTACATGACACTATTGCTAGGACCATGCTAATACACATAAGGATGGGTTTCCAAGTGTTAATTTTTCGATACATAATATGTTGATTTAATGATTACTAATTGGTTCCAAAATTAGTCTAGCACCCATCTACTAGTGTTGCACTTTTACATGTATTTGTTCTAAAATTTAAAAGGATTTTAAATAGAAAAAGGCACAAAAATATGTGCCTTTATATATAGATTATGCTTTTAAAATTTTACCTAGGGGAGGTAACTATATAAGATCTATAGCTGTACGTTTATTCTTTTTTATGACCTTAAAATAGGAAGGTGTTAAGCCAGTAATTTTTTTAAATTGTGTGGAAAGATGCTGAACATTTACATACCCTAATTTATCGGCTATTTCACTCAAAGAAAGTTCATTATACACTAGCAACTCTTTGGCCCGTTCAATTTTTTGAAGAATGATATATTTTTCAATGGTCAAGCCTTGTGTAATTGAAAAAAGGGAACTTACATAATTGTATTCTACTTTAAGTTTATCCCCTATTATACTCGAGAAGTTTTTCTTAATATTAATTTTTTCATCATTGTGAACTATTTCGATAATGATATTTTTTACTTTTTCAACGAGCATGGCTTTACGATCATCAATTACCTCCAATCCATGTTTGAGTAATTGGCTTTTAAGAATAGTCAATTGATGCGAATCAAGGTCTTCTATAAGTTCAAACTCGCCCAACTTGACATACCCTGGATTTAAACTAAGCATTTCAAGTTCATTATGTACCACTATTATACACCTTGGGCACACCATATTTTTAACAGACCATTTCATAAGTTTGATGCTAGTATTTAATATTTGAAAGATGGTGATTCTGAGAATTGATTTTATTATTAAAACTGCAAATGGATACCTTTTTATCCAATTCTCAACCCATTTTTTACCTCCCTTTCTGGTGACAATAAAGTCACTTCTTGGTCCTGCCCAACAACACCAAGAACTAAGCATTCACTCATAATATTTGCAATTTGTTTTGGAGGAAAGTTGACAACCGCTATAACTTGTTTTCCTAAAATATCTTCGGGTTTGTAAAGTTTTGTTATTTGCGCCGATGTTTTTCTTTTGCCTAAGCTCCCAAAATCAATTACCATTTTATAAGCAGGATTTTTTACTTCTTTAAAAACTTGTGCTTCTATAATTGTTCCCACTCTCATTTCAATCCTTGTAAACTCTTCCCAAGTCAAGTTTAATCTTTCTTCAGTTTTCATTTTATAAAAAGGTTTTAGTACGTTATTGTTAACCCCGCTCCAAACCCCATATCACTATCATAATGTGAGGAGGCCGAGATATATTTTGAAAGTATGTATTTTGCTCCAAAATTATATTCAAAATCTGTGTTATACATTCCCCAAAGTCTTAACCGCTTTGTAACAGGAATATCTTCCCGCTTTAATTGCAGCCGAACATATCCAGTATGATCCAGCGATAAATTTGCTGCGATAAAAAAGGGTAGCGTATATTCAATCCCAACATGGGCGACCCCACGATTATTCTTCGTATTGTTTTGTCCAAATATATTATTTTCCGTTTCTATTTGGTCTCTATACCGCCAATCCCAGCCTGTATATAAAAACACGAATTGGTTTTTATCCAAATAACGTCCAAAATGACTTTCTGTTTCATAACCCTTTTCATCATTTAACCCTAAACGCCATTCGACATCCAACTTCCACCGCGTATTCATATACCTTACCTCCCCATCACTACCGTTAGATTCTAAGCTAATTTCCGATCCAAAATAGAAGCGTCTATCATCATTATATACTTTTCTTAATGCTTTTTTTGGGTTAGGCAATTGCGCATTGGGTGGAGAGTTTTCGTAGGTGAAAATTCGACCCATACCAGACATCATATGATAAAGAATATGACAATGAAAATACCAATCCCCATACTCTTCGGAAGCATTGAACTCAATAGTGTCTGTTTCCATTGGCATAATGTCTATTACATTTTTAAGTGGCGCATATTCCCCTTGCCCATTAATTACTCTAAAAAAATGCCCATGTAAATGCATGGGATGGCGCATCATAGAATTGTTGGTAATTACAATGCGAATGTTTTCTCCAGCTTTAATTTTAATTTTATCACTTTCAGAAATGGTTTTGTTATTTAAAGTCCATACGTATCGATTCATATTTCCTGTTAATTCAAAATTAAGGGTGCGGAAAGGGACATCTGGCAAGGTGGTTTTAACGGGGGATTTCAACATGGCATAGTTTAACGTAACAGGTACTTCTGTACTTCCAGAGTCAACTATTTCTGGATACATTACCATATTCATATCCATTTGCTGTAAGCTCATATTCATCCCCATATCGTTCATATTCCCTCCTAATGTCATCATATCATTCATCATTTTCATCCCTTCAAAATATTTTAAGCGAGGTAATGGATCTTGGGCTATTTTCTCACCACTTCCTAACCAAATTGAGGTATTTCCTGTCCTATCTTCAGCGGTCGCCATAAATTGATAGGATGCATTTTCTTCAGGTATGGTGACTAGAACATCATAGATTTCAGAAACACCAATTATAAGTCGATCTACTTGTACAGGTTCTACCTCAATTCCGTCTGTTGCAACAACCGTAATTTTTCCTCCAGAATAATTTAACCAAAAGTAGGTTGATGCGCTTCCGTTAATAACTCTCAATCTTACGGTATCACCAGCTTTATACTTCGCCTGTTGTTCCTTAAGGCCATTAATCAGGAAATGTTCATAAAACACATCACTAACATCCATGGCATGCATTCTTTTCCATTCATTGGTGACTTTTGTTTTAAAATATCCTTCTTTAATAGCCTCAGAGTAGCTTTGAACCGCATTTTTTTTAATCATATACCAATCTGTGGCATTATGTAAAGAGCGTTCAATTTGATGAGGATTTTCATCACTCCAATCACTTAAAAGAATCACTTCTTCATTTTTCGGCTTTTCATCAGGTTTATAAATTACAATTGCTCCATACATTCCAATTTGTTCCTGTAACATAGTATGGGAATGGTACCAATAGGTTCCACTTTGTTTTATTGGAAATGTATACACATGAGTCGAATGAGGTTTAATAGGAGCCGTTGTTAAATAAGGTACGCCATCTTGCTCGTTTGGAAGTAATAAACCATGCCAATGTATGGATGTTTCGTGATGCATCTTATTATGAACATGAATTACGGCAGTATCCCCTTCGGTGAAATATAAAGTTGGTGCAGGTAACTTTCCATTAATTGCAATTGCTTTTTTATCTTTTCCAGTATAATTTACAATCGTATCGGTAACATACAGATCATATTTTACCGTTTTTTGAGCATTACAAAGAATACTGAAAACAAGAAAAAAGATAAAAAAAGGTAAAAGTTTCATGACTTCTAGTTTTTAATTTCAGATACACTTCCGCAGCTTAACATTTTTGATCCATAATAAGGATTTTTTATGGTGGCCTCCTTACTGATCCAATGGGCTTTTTTCATTGGACAATATTGGTAATAAAAAGTATCGTTAAGGATTTCACTATTTTTTATAATAGACCAAGTTTCGGAGGATATAATAGAAAATAACTCTCGCTTTTTATCTATATCCTTAGCTTTAATAATACTTTTCAAAGTTTCAACTATAACTTCTTGGTTATTATGTTTCCCTATACTCTCTATAATTTCGATAAAATCCAAGCTAGTCGCATTAATTTGATTGATATCACTTTTTACAAAGGCATCTTTTAAACTAATATATATGTCAAACATATTTTGATTACCATTCTGAGCAGAACCAATTACCACCGCTGAAAGTAGACTTAAAATAACTATCATTCTTTTCATAACATTTTATTTAGCAATGTGAAGAATGCATTTTGGAATCGATAGATGGGAAAGTATGTACAGAATTTGCAACAATGTCTGTAACATAATACCCCGCCTTTTCAATAGTGGAAATAACCTCCACAAAACCAATTTGGTCTGGGAGGGATACATGAGCAATTCCCGCTTGGGTATTAATTAATGTAGCACCGGAAATTGCACTTAGGGCCTTGTTCACTCTCATTTGACAATGTGAACTTTGCATGTTTGGAATTTGAATCATTAGCGTTTTCATTTTGTGATGTTTTATAATGTTACTTTACAAGGTAAATTTCCAATAAATTCACTAGTAATGGATTACACAATTCTAAGTTTGATTTACAACATTTATCTTTTATTTTTTTAATTTAAGCAATAAACTGTTACCTACTACACTTACACTACTAAACGCCATCGCAGCTCCAGCAATCATGGGGTTAAGTAAAAATCCGTTGATGGGATATAAAATTCCTGCTGCAATAGGAATTCCTATAATGTTATAAATAAAGGCCCAAAAAAGGTTTTGTCGAATGGCGGCGACCGTTTGCTTTGATAATTTTATGGCCATTGGAATTTTATTTAAATCGGAAGAAATGATTGTCATTTTTGCAACATCCATTGCAATGTCGCTTCCTTTGCCCATGGCAATACTCACATTTGCTTGAGCTAGCGCTGCACTATCGTTAATTCCATCCCCAACCATTGCCACAATTTTTCCCTTATTTTGCAATTCTTTAATAAAAGCTGCCTTTTGTTCTGGCATCACCTCGGCTTTAAAATGCTTAATTCCTGTTTGGTTCGCAATTGCCTTGGCGGTTTCCTTATTATCTCCTGTTAACATATACACTTCAATTCCCAATTGTTTGAGATGGCTAATTGCTTCCATTGAAGTTTCTTTAATTTTATCTGAAATGGCCAGTGTGGCTAATGCTTCTTTCGAATTAGAAAACCAGATTACAGTTTTGGATTCTTTGCTCCATTTGGCTGCTTTTTCTTGTAATTGCGCGGGGATTTTAATGAAATTTTCATTTAAAAGTTTTTGATTACCTACATAATAGGTTTCAGTTTCAAAAATTGCTTTTGCCCCCCTTCCCGTAATGCTCTCAAAATCTAAAATGGAAACCGTTGGGGCAGTATCCAAACTGTTTACGACTGCCTCGGCTAATGGGTGTTCAGATTGTTTTTCGATGCTCAACAGAATTTCTTTAAACTTATCATCACTATGCATCCATACGATATTAGTCACCTCGGGTTTTCCTTCGGTAATAGTTCCCGTTTTATCCAAAACAATGGCATTGACATTTTTTGTTAGTTCTAAACTTTCAGCATCTTTAATTAAAATCCCTTTTTCGGCCCCCTTCCCAACACCTACCATAATGGCCGTGGGAGTTGCTAACCCTAGGGCACAAGGACACGCAATAACCAACACCGTGACAAGGGCTAATAATCCTTGTGTAAATCCATCCTCACCACCAAATATCATCCACGAAGTAAATGCCAATAAGGCAATACCTATTACTATTGGCACAAAAATCCCAGCTATCTTATCTACTAATTTTTGAACCGGGGCCTTACTTCCTTGGGCATCTTGAACCATTCTTATGATTTGGGCTAAGAGCGTTTCGGCACCTACCTTTTCTGCTCGAAATTGAAAACTTCCTTTTTGATTTATTGTTCCTGCAAAAACTTTATCGTTTTGTCCTTTTAAAACTGGAATTGGTTCTCCATTTAACATACTTTCGTCAACATATGAACTACCATTCAAAATAATACCATCCACGGCTATTTTTTCTCCAGGTTTTACTAAGATGACATCTTCTTTGTTTACCTTATCGATGGCCGTTTCAACATGGTCGCCATCCTTATTAATTACAATTACCGATTTAGGTTGTAACCCCATTAATTTTTTGATTGCCGAGGATGTATTCCCTTTTGCTTTTTCTTCTAAAAGTTTCCCTAATAAAATAAAGGCAATTACAACCGCAGCTGTTTCAAAATACACATGTGCGTGGACACCTTTGGTATGCCAATATTCGGCAAATAGTGTGTTAAATACACTAAAAACATAAGCTACACCAGTACTCAATGCGACCAGAGTATCCATGTTGGTAGATTTATGCTTTGCTTGTTTATAGGCATTGATGAAAAAGTCTTTCCCAAACCATAAAATTACTGGGGAAGATAAGACCCACATCAAAAAATTTGCGTAAGGCATGTCCATAAAAAACATCCCTATAACCACTACTGGAATTGAAAAAAGAATAGCATAAATCGTACGCCATTGTAATTTTTTAAATTTCTTTTCTTGAAGTTCTTCCAAGGTGTTGGTTTCATTATCATCCTGATTAATCAATAAATCATAGCCAATGGATTGGACAGCTGTTTTTAAATCAATTGGTGAAATAGTATTAGGAAGATATTCTACCGAAACCGTATTTGTTGCAAAATTCACCGAAGCTTTAACCATCCCCTCTAAAAAACTTAAAATACTTTCAACACTAACCGCACAGGCTGCACAAGTCATGTCTAATACTGGAAAGGACTTTTTAATTGTGGGTACCCCATATCCCAATTCGCGTATTGTTTTAACCGCTTCTGGAATGGTAGTAGTTAATTTGGAAGATTCAATAACCACCCTTTTGTTATTGATTTCCACGGTATGTGATTTAATTTGAGGAATTTGTTTTAAACCTTTACCCACTATAAGTGCACAATGCTCACTATCAACCCCCTCAATGGGAATATAGATGGGTTTTGTCGCTAAAGTTGTCATTTTTGTATCCTTTAATATTACAATACAAAATTGACACCTTTAGGATAGAATATGTTATACCTTTTTGGGAAAGATTTGCAAGATTACACTTGATCCAACGATTTTCTTTTAATGGATTTTATTCCTTTGAAATAACTAGGTGTAAGTCCAGTTACTTTTTTGAACTGATTACTTAAATGTGCAACACTAGAATAGTTAAGTTGATAAGCAATTTCACTAAGTGTTAATTCATTATAAACCAATAGTTCCTTTACTCGTTCAATTTTTTGAGCAATAAAGTACTTTTCAATGGTCGTTCCAGTTACTTCCGAGAATAGATTGGTTATATAATTATAATCGTGATTAATATGTTGTGTTAAGTAGGTAGATAGATTCGTTTTAATATCATTGTTTTGTTGATGAACTAATTCCACAATGAGTGTTTTTATTCTTTCAATTAATTTGCTCCTTTTATCATCTATAATAGAAAAACCAAAAGATTGTAGTGCATTTGAAATTTCATTTTTTTCATCTGAAGAAAGGTCATTAATTAATTTTACCTCCCCCAACTTAATATAGGTGGGTTTATGACCAAGTCTCTCAAATTCGGACCTGACAACCATTATGCACCGATTGCAAACCATATTTCTAATATGTAATTTCAAAACAAAATGCTAAACATTAAAACGATTCTCGACATTATCAGTCAAACTGACTTTAATTATATTATCTAAGTTAATGATTTTTATAATAGTTTCATGTTTTGAACTATACATTTTTATTGTTATCAAATATAGCCACCGCCCGAACAGGAGAACCCGTGCCGCCCTTTATTTTTAAAGGAAAACCGATAAATCTAAAACGTCCTCTGCCAATTAATAAATGTAGATTAATCAAATTTTCATAATGAGTAAATCCAAGTTCGCCACAAACCTGATGAACACCCTTATTTGTTACTTTGGGTACCCCAGGAGACATCGTTTCTACCCCAAAAGCGGCAATCTTTTTAGATCCCAACCAACGAGTTGCTTCTACGGTTAGACCAGGTCCATTGTTCCAATTATGCGTTCCGAAGTGCTTTCTGTAATGGTCTGTATACAATAATACAGTATCTCCTTTTTTAATTTTTAAATTATATTCCTCACAAGCCTCCTTGATATCATCAATAGTTATTAACTCTTTTAATTCTTTGGTAGAAAAATTTAAACAAATTCCTTCAGTATAAAACATAGAGAGTGGCATAGTGTCAATGGATTGTCCTTTATTCTCAATGGACATATGGTTCAAGGCGTCCACATGGGTACCGGTATGTTCTCCCAATTCAAGTTTATAAACACTTGGCGTTGTGGAATTGCTATTTTTGATATCATTCCATTCTTCATGAGTCGCATGCAAGGTCATTCTAACTTCTGGAAGTCCATTAAACACTGGCATTCCCGAATAAATTTCTTGGCTTAAGTCAATTATTTGTATCATAGTATAAATATATCAAAGTCTTAAACTAATTAAGGGTATTACTTAGTAATTGAATGATACTCTTGGATTCTTTTCCAAACATTTCGGCATCAAGTTCTGGATTAATAATGCTGCAATAAATTAGAAATAAAGCAAAGCCTTCATCCTGGGACCACCAAGATTTGTCGCGTCGCACCCCTTTAATAGCGGTTTTTTTATCAATATTTGCCCCTTTGGGATGGGATAGCCAAGCAAGGGAAATGTATTGACCAATTCCTTCCATAGTTAAAAAGAAATCATCCAAGTCTTTATACAGCATATAATCCTCTACAAAGTATTTTTGCTGCCTCTGATTGTATAGGTCTAATCCTTCTCGCGTCAGAAGGATTAAATCTTCTTGAGTTTCAGCCGCTAGGGCAGAATAGAATGTTTCAATTTCTCTTTGAATGGCAATAGCATATGATGAATCCTTCTCAAAAATTTTTTGGATTATGTCATCATTTAGGTTGTTCAATTTATTTATCCTTTCTAAATTATCCAGCTTGGTCCCAAAATTTTGCATTTGTTGCGTATGTGCAAATTCATGGAGGAAAATGCTAGTATAAAGATTATCGTCTCCGAGTTCGACGCTTTTTATATTGTTACTTTTCCAAATTTCGGGCATACTCATTACAAAAAAGGGGTTATTAGAATTTTCTTGTTCAAATGAACCTGCAAATGACATTAAGCCTAAAGGGATTCTTTCACCTGTTGGAAGTAATATGGTGTCGTTATGTTTCTCTGTTAACCAACGTAAGTCTTTTTTGAAAAATTTGGGCCCATAAATATCTATTCCGTCTTTGACAACAAACTTAGAATTTGAATAAACGTTTTCATCATCAAAAAAAACCATCACAGGAGGTTCATGCAATTCTAAATTTAAAACCTCCTGGTTTACTAGTTCCCATGCATCAAACCATTTTTGAATATCTAAAAGTTTGATGGATTGATCAATCGCCTGCTTAGCTTGCTTTTTATCCTTTTCGCCACAGGAAATTAGTCCTAGAGTGAAGATTAAAATTAAGAAGATGTTCCTCATAATATTTCTAATATTTGAACCTAATTAAACCTTACTTTGTGTGATTAAAATAACCCATATTAATAACATTGTAATATCAAAGATGGATAAAAAGAAAAATAACGTGTTACATTATTGTTGGGAATAGTTTCATAATTTCATAAAATGTAAAAAATAAAAAGCCTCTTGATTTCTCAAGAGGCTTTTTTAGTAGCGGGAACTGGACTCGAACCAGTGACCTTCGGGTTATGAGCCCGACGAGCTACCTACTGCTCTATCCCGCGATATGGACGGCAAAGATACAACGAAAATTATACTCCGCAAAAGTTTATTTTAAAATTATTGTTCTATACTATTAGTATCAAAATGGATTAAGGCGCCATCTTCAAAAGCTACTGTCACTTCAATAGGATGACAACATATTTCGCAATCCTCCACATAAGATTGTGAAACGCTTGGATCTAACAACATAGATATTTCCTCCCAACAATAAGGACATTGGAAAAAATGTTCTTCCATTACAACTCCACATTTAGTAATTGCCCCGTAAGTTGAAGTAATTCTAATTCTGAAAGTTTAGCTTGATATTTTGCTAAGTTCTTACTGGTTTTGGCATTTAGCAAATTAATTTGCGCCTGACGAAGCTCTACAGACGTGATTTGACCCAATTTATAGCGTTCTAGCGAACGTTCATAGTTATTGGTTGCCGTAATCACATTTTGCTCTTGAAGCTTATAAATAGCCAATCTATTCTGATAATTGCCATTTGCATTGGCTATATCTCTTTTTACTTCGGTTTTAATTTGATTGTATAAGATTTCTTGTGAATCTAACTGAATTTTTGCGTTTTTGACAGAGGTAATTCCGCTGCCACCATCAAATAAATTCCAAGTTAAACTAACTCCTGCAGAAAGCCCTGTAGTGTTATTTACAGCTAAAAAGCTTGTGGAAGGGAAAAAGCCATCATTCCAACCATACGAGCCCGACAACCCTACAGTTGGCAAAAAAACAGATTTGTTAGCCTTTAGATTATACTCGTTTATTTTGGTGTTTTTTTGAGCTTGCAATAATCGAATATTGTTAGTATCTGCCGTTTGAATAAAACTTTCCATTTTCAATGTTCCTAAAAACGAGACCGTAGTATCTACAGCAAATCCCCGCTCTAATTCCCCATTAAGAACTACCATTAAATCCCGCTTTGAATTTAAAAGTTGCTGATGACCATTCATTAAATTTATACTATCTGTCACCAAATCAACTTCAGCATTTAAAACATTCAGTTTATTTACTTGCCCATATTCAAATGCATATTGAGCACGTTTTAAGCGGTCTTTGGTATTTTGTAATGTTTGTTTTAAAACCTCTTCATTTTCGGTAAGTCGGGCCACTTCAAAATAGACTGAAAATAGTTGCAACAACGTAGTTTCAATAGTTTCTCTAGCTTGTAATTCGGAAAGATTGTATTCTTCCTTTAACCGTTTGTAATCGTACCATCTTCCTAATCCGTCGAAAAGGGTATAATTCAAATTTAAGGAAGCATTGTAACGTTTTGTTTCGGCACCATCTACTGTATTAACCGTTCCATCTTGAAAAGTTACTTCTTGATTTTCTTTATTGTATGATGCCCCCGCATTTCCTGTTAATGACGGAAGAAAACCAGAATTTAAAACCCCTTGGTTGTTATCTGCAATGGCAACATTATTTTTTGCAATTTCAACTCCAAAATTATTTTCTAAAACTTCAGCAACTGCTTTTTCCTTGGTTAATAATTCAAAATTTTGCGCTCCAGACACAACACAAATTAAACCAACTATACAAGTTAAAATACTAGACTTCATGGATTTCTTCTTCCTTTTTAAATTCTTCATGATGCTCTTCAAATCGTCTACTAGCTTCTTCCGCAAATTCCCAATCTTTTTCTTCCTTCTGCTCCTTAATAGCTCGTTCTACATCCTCACGCTTAATTTCATCGCCTGTACTTAACCAAGCAACTTTAGCCTTAAACTCGTTAGTAATAGATAAAAGAAGAGGTAAAATAATTAGGGTTAAAACGGTTGCAATTCCTATTCCATAGGCAATAGAAATAGCCATAGGCTTTAAAAATTGCGCTTGTCGGCTTTTTTCAATGAGCAATGGCGCTATACCTGCAATAGTCGTTAAAGAGGTAAGGAAAATAGCTCTAAAACGAGCGCGTCCGGCTTCAAACAATGCCTCTTCAAATTTCATCCCTTCCCGTAAAAAGGAATTAAATTTTCCTATTAGCACCAATCCGTCGTTTACCATAATCCCAATTAATGCTATAATTCCTAAAGCCGAAAGTATATTAATTGGAAAATCATGAATCCAATGTCCCCAAGCCACTGCAATAAAACTAAAGGGAATCATAAAGATGAGTAACAATGGTTGGCTGTAACTTCGGAAGGTAAAGGCAATTGTAATATAAATAAGCAGGATAATAATAGGCACGACTGTCTTTGCAGACCTTGTAAGTTTTCCTGCTTCCCTATTTTGACCCTCGTAAGAAACACTCAACGAAGGATATTTTGAAAGTATTTCCGGCATCACATTATTCTCAATATCCGAAAGAATTTCGGTAGGGCTGCCCTTTGGGTCTTTTAGGTCTGCATTAAGTTGAATTTCTCGAAGTCCGTTTAAGTGACTAATAGATTCATCTCCTCTTCTAATTTCATAAGTAGCAATTTCACCAAAAGGAACGCGTTGCCCCGAAGGGGTTACTATTCGCATATCGTCTAAATCGTTTATCGACTCCCGATTTATCCTGTTGTAACGCACCCAAACTCTAATTTCGTCTTGCCCTCGTTGAAATCGTTGTGCTTGTAATCCGAAAAATCCCGCACGAACTTGACTCATAACACTTTGAAGATTTAAACCAAGCGCATACGCTGTTTCGTTAAGTTCAACATTAATCTCTTTTATTCCCTCTGGATCGGTATCTGAAACATCTGCCAACAAAGGGTTTTCCTCCATTATTTTTCGCAATTCATCTTTGGCAGCCTTTAGTTCTTCCGTATTGTTGCCTAAAAGTGAAACTGAAACAGGATTACCTCCAAAGTTTCCTCCAGACCCAAAGGTAAGTCGTTCCACTCCATACACACTACCCACTTCCTGTCTAATAGAATTGGTAATATCTGGGGATCCAGCGTCTCTTTCTTCCCCTGGGAGTAAGTTGACACTTAATGAGGCTTTATTATTTCCTGGACCCACTCTTTTTATAATATTTTCAACTACTTGTTTATTATCTGTTTGTAATGCTGTGTATTCTTCATTTACCCTCCAAACAGCATCTTCTACTAAGGAAATAATAGAATCTGTTATTTTTGGATTGGTTCCCTCTGGCATTAGTAAATCGATACTTACGCGGTCACTTGCAATTTGCGGAAAAAAGGCCCCTCTAATGATACCCCCATTAAATGAACCAATAGTAAGAATCATGACTGCAATAAGAATGGCAAAGGTGATAAACCGTTGTTTTAATGCAAACCGAAGAACAGGAGTATACATATTATCTCTACAATAACGCATAAACCTATCGCCGTACTCATTAAATTTTCTAAGTTTCAAGAAAAGCTTATCAATTCCCTTTTTATCTTGTTTTTCCTTCTCTGTTTCACGAAGAAGTGCTTTTGAGTGTGCAATATGAGTGGGGAGAATTATAAGCGCTTCTACTAGCGACACTACTAAGGTTAAAATAACAATTACTGAAACTTCACTGAAGAAATTTCCTATTCGACCATCCAGAAAAAGAAAGGTTGAAAATGCCAATACTGTAGTAATAATAGCCGAAGTTATAGGCGACAACACCTCCATAGTACCATCAATAGCCGCTTGTATTCTTGGTTTCCCTTTTTCGAAATGTTGGTAGATGTTTTCTGAAATAACAATTCCATCATCCACCAAAATACCAATGACGATAATCATTCCAAAAAGGGACAATACATTAATGGTCACATTAAATTGAGATGCAAAAATAAACATCCCCAAAAATGCTATAGGTAACCCAAAGGCAACCCAAAAAGCAAGTCTTGTGTTTAGAAAAAAGGAAAGAAAGAACAAGACTAAAAAAATTCCCATAGCCCCATTTTCTAGAAGCAATTTAGTACGCTGTTTTAATGTAATAGAGGAATCGCTTACTACATCCAAATGTACTCCAGTGTATTTTTGATTAAAGTTCTCTATATAGGCGTTCACTTTGTCTGCAGTGGAAATAAGATCCTCATTGTTGGTATTACTAATTGTAATATTGACAGCAATATTTCCATTAAAATACGAAGCGTTAGGTGTTTCTGAAAATCGATCCTTAACATCTGCAACATCTTGTAGACGAACGACAGTTCCATCGGCACTCGAGCGAACGACAATATGATTTAATTCGTCTCCATAATAAGAACGGTTATTTGCACGAATAAGGTAATCCTCTGCTTCGGTTTTAATATTTCCACCGGTACTTAAAATATTGGCTTGTGAAACGGCCGAAGCAACTTCGGCAAAGGTGAGATTGTACGCCAATAAGTCACTTTCCCGTACAGCAATTTCAATTTCTTCTTCAGGATAGCCAGAGACTTCAATTTGAGAAACACCATCCATCCTACGGAGATCATTTTCTATTTGCCTCCCAATTTGTTTTAAAGTAGCGAGGTCTATATTTTTTCCGCTAATAGAGAAATCGATGGTTTGCCTTACATTTTCTTGTTTGGCTACTACCAAGGGCTCCATTCCTGTTGGGAAATTTGGAACACGATCTACAGCATTCTTTACTTCAGCCAGCATGGCATCAATATCCCGCCCAGTTTCTATTTCTACGGTAATGCTTCCTCCATTTTCGCGGGATACAGAAGTAACTCTATCTACCCCAATTAATCCCTTAAGGTTATCTTCGATTTTAAGTACAATCCCTTCTTCAATTTCTTGAGGTGCTGCCCCTGGATAGGCAATGCTAATAGAAATAATCTCTGGATCTTGTAATGGAAAAAAGGAAGACTTTAGCTGGGATACTCCAATAAATCCGAATATAATAAAAGCGATAATGATGATATTTACCGCTACTTCATACTTTATAAAATAAGAGATGACTTTTTTCATCTATTCGGTAGTTTTAGTTGAAGTTGTATCTGTAGTATTTGCTTCTTTATACACTTTTACCAACATACCCGCATAAGCCCCTGCAACAGGTCTTGAAACCACTTGGGTACCATCGGGAATCCCCTTTACCACCATATCTTTTGAAGAAAAATAGACAGGCTCTACTTCTAAAACATCCAAAATACTATCACGCACTATAAATATTTCGGATTCATTAACCAATAGTTTTCTAGATAGTTTAATCGCGTTAGGCTCTTCCTTGGCTTCCAATTGTGCCTCTAGATACATCCCTTCTTTTAATCCTTCTCCTTTTACTTCTACATATACTTTTATGGTTTGTGTAGCTTGATCAATACTACTATTCACCCTAGTTACAGTACCCGTAAATGTATCATTCCCATCAATAGAATTTAACGCAACTTTTTCTCCTAAACTCAGCAAATCACTATAATTTTTACCAATAGACAATTCTAACTCATACACCGATGTATCAATAAATTCTCCTAATTTTTGCCCCTGTCTAATGAGGGTTCCCTTGGTTACTAAAGCTTCTGTAAGAACGCCGCTAAAGGGTGCCGAAATACTATACTTCCCTAAACGTTGTTCAAGGTTTTTTATGTTATAATAGGAGGTTGTTACGCCTCTTCCTGTAATAAAATAATTCACTTTTTCGGAAGACGTTTCAGGAAGTGGTGGTAATGATTTATTGATATTAATACTATTTAAATAATTTTGCCACGTTGGGAAAGCTTCTGGATAATCCAGTCTTAAATCCGGCATTAGTGAGGTTACCAAATTATAGAATTCACTTTTTGCAGCTTGAACCGATGCGTAGTATTCTGATGCATCCATTCGCAATAAAGTTTCTCCTTTTCTATAGGATTGTCCTGTTTTAAAATCATGTGAACTAGAAGAAAAAATCCCTTGAACTTCTGCATATAGCTCCAATCTATTTTTAGCAATTAAATTTCCATTGGCAGGAATAACAATTGGAACGGATCCGTTTTGAGCTGTTTCAGTAAAAACAGTTTTAACTATCTTTTGTACTTGAGGTTTAGGCTTATTGCTATTTTTTACAATGAGATAGGCACCTAGCAATGCACCACCAATAATAACAACTCCTATTAGGGAAAGTAAAATTCTACGCACAAATTTAAATTTAGGTTAGAATTTCAAAAGTAACAACCTAAAGTTGGCTATTGCGTTAAACTAATCTTAAAAAAATATTCTAGTTCAATTCGTCAATTTGAAGGGTAATTTGCTCCCACTCGGTCATTAGTTTTTGCAATTTGTTCTTTTTAGACTCGTACTGTTCAAAAAAGTTAGATTGACTTATTGTTTTCTCGTAATTCACCGCCAATTCTACATCTATTTCTTTAATTTCTTTTTCAAGTTGATGGATGGCAGCTTCGGTTTTGCTTAATTTGTTTTGAAGTGATTTACTTTTTTTCTGTTCTTCGTATGCCTCTTTACCACTTTTGGCTTTTTCAACTGGTTTTTTTTCAGAAATAGATTTTTTTTCGGCTTCTCTTAAATTTTGAAGATTTCTTTGTTCAAGGAAATAATCTATATCCCCCAAGTATTCTTTAATTCTATGGTCTTTAAACTCGTATACCTTATTGGTTAACCCTTGAAGAAAGTCCCTGTCGTGAGATACCACAATCAAGGTGCCGGTAAAATTCTTTAAAGCTTCCTTGAGTACGTTTTTAGATTTTATATCTAAGTGGTTGGTAGGCTCATCCATCACCAATACGTTAAAAGGTTGAAGCAATAGTTTTGCAAGTGCTAAACGATTACGCTCACCTCCAGACAACACCCGAACATATTTATCTACTTCCTCACCACGAAACAAAAAAGAGCCCAAAATATCCCGAACCCGAGGACGCGATTTTTCGTCTGCCGCATCTATCATGGTTTCTTCTACCGTTTTGTTCCCGTTGAGATATTCGGCTTGGTTTTGCGCAAAATATCCTATTTGTACATTATGACCCAATTCTATTTTTCCTTGGTAGTCAATCTCACCCACTATCATCTTTGCAAGGGTCGATTTCCCTTGGCCATTTTGCCCTACAAAGGCTGTTTTGCTGTCACGCTCAATTAATAAACTTACATTTTTCAATACTTCTTTTTCATCATAGTTTTTTGAAGCATTTTTAGCAGTAACCACTACTTTCCCAGGAGTAACCGAAATTGGAAAACGAAGCGTCATTACAGAATTGTCGTCTTCATCTACTTCAATTCTATCGATCCTATCTAACTTTTTTATTAATGATTGCGCCATGGAAGCCTTACTAGCCTTCGCACGGAATTTTTCAATAAGTTTTTCAGTCTGTTCTATCTGCTTTTGCTGATTCTTTTGCGTGGCTAATTGTTGTTCTCTAAGTTCTTTTCTTAGCACTAAATATTTAGAATAGGGTTTAGGGAAATCGTAGATTTTTCCTAATGAAATTTCAATAGTCCTATTGGTTACATGGTCCAAAAACATCTTGTCATGACTTACAAGTACCACGGCTCCAGCGTAGTTTCGAAGAAATTCTTCCAACCATAAAATAGACTCAATATCTAAGTGATTGGTAGGCTCATCAAGCAGTAAAATATCATTGTTTTGAAGGAGTAATTTTGCTAACTCAATTCGCATACGCCATCCTCCCGAAAAAGTATCGGTCAATTTTTCAAAATCTTCCCGTTGAAAGCCTAAACCTTGTAAAATTCGTTCGGTTTCCCCTTGATAATTATACCCTCCATGAATTTCATATTGATGTTGAATTTCGTTTAAATCCACCATAAGCTGATGATATCCATCACTTTCATAATCGGTTCTTTCTGCCAATTGGGTATTTATGTCTTCAAGTTGCTTTTCAAGTTTTTTAATTTCAGTAAAGGCTTGATAAGACTCTTCCAAAACGGTACGCCCTTTCACAAAATCAATATCTTGTTTCAAAAAACCTATAGAAACTTCTTTATCGGTAGCAATTTGGCCCGTATCATATTCCTGTTCACGAGAAATAATTCGTAACAAGGTAGATTTTCCCGCACCGTTTTTTCCTACCAATCCCACGCGGTCACCAGCCTTAAGCTGAAAGGTGATTCCTTCGAACAAATATTCGCCTTGAAACGAAACAGAAAGATTATGAATGTTTATCATGAAAGTAACTTAGGTAACATAAAAGTTTTGCAAAGATGCTTAATTTTGCGGCAGAAAAAAAATGCATATGTCACTAAAAGGAAGTAAAGCTTACAGCATAGTTACCAGTACATGTCCCGTTTGTCAATCTGGAAAAATGTACAGCAATAAAAATCCTTATAAAATTTCGGAAACCTTAAAAATGAATGAACGATGCCCGCATTGTGATACAAAATTTAAAATTGAACCCTCTTTCTTTTATGGCGCGATGTATGTAAGTTATGGGGTTGGTATTGCCTTTGCAGTGGTTGCGTTTATTGTTTCGTTTTTTATTCTTAACCTGGGAAGACTGAATTCTTTTTTTGTCATTATTGGGACTTTAGTTGTTTTCCTTCCTATTATATTAAGACTTTCAAGAAATATTTGGATTAACTTTTTCTTTAAATATGATGAGAAAAAGGCTAATTAAAGAATCTATTGATATTAATTTCTGAAGGTAAAGCAACTTTATTTTCCATAAAATCATACAAATTTTTTGATAGTAATGGAGCCATTAACAGACCATGCGTTCCTAGACCGTTCAAAAAATAAATATTTTCAAAATTTGAAAGATTTCCCACAATAGGTCTTTTATTCAGCACCGTAGGACGCATTCCCACTTCTTGATCTACCATTTGAAATGGAACTGAAATCATTTTTTTTAATGCACCAACCAATTCATTTTTCCCCTTTTCTGAAATTATATGGGTATTACTTTTATGATCGAAAGTGGCGCCCACCTTGTATAAATCATTCCCTTGAGGAATTATAAAATATTTTCCTTTTAAAACCGAATTACATTTAAGATCAATAGCTTTAATGGTAATGTACTCTCCTTTTTTTGAATGTAATATATCTTTAGGGAAATAGGGGTTTTGTAGTGCCGAAACGCCTTGAGCAAATACAATTTTATTGGCAATAATGGACTTGTAAGTAACTTCCTTTTTATTGTGACGTAATTTTTTATAATCAAAGGCCTCTTCAAGTAAGGATTTACTTTGCCTTAGATGATGTGTATATTTTTCTATAAGTAACTTTGTATTTAGTTGAAAAGTACTTTTCAACTCACCGAAATTAAAGGGAGCCTGTATACTCTCATTGTCATTTTTAACAATAGTGCTTGAAAGATATTTTTCAAGTTCTTTTTTATCACTAGCAACTATCCAATTATTTTGATCTTCATTACTTGCAAAGATTTTTAATACTCTGGTTTCTAGAACAATTTCTTGAGAAATAAAAGCTTCTAAATTTTTATAAAAGGGGAAAGCATACTCAAAAAAGGAATCGGAATTCCAAACGGGATTAAATCTTTTTAATACACACGGGTTTACAACCCCACCTGCGACACTTGTTGCCGAGGATTTTGCATCGATAACAACAAAACTTTTATTGTTTTTCCGAAGTTGTTCGCAAATGGAAATTCCTGCAATTCCTAACCCAACAATTATGTAATCTATTTTATCCATAAAAAAACCCTCCAAAGGTAAGGAGGGTTTTTAATTTTATCACTTTGAATTTATTAATAATTCCAAAGGTCTATTTCTATATTTCTAATTTGTTCTTTGATGCGATCAGACTCCAATAATTGCATCAATGCATTATCGCTTATGTAATCTGCTACACCTCTATCTCCTTGCACGTTATCTTCTTTATAGATTACGGCACTAAATCTTCTTGAATTTAACAAATGATCAAAGGAAATAGGCTGTGATGTGTTTTTGCGGTTGAATGCCATAGATTGGTTTAACACTTCTCTCGTCGCGGGAAACCAAACCCAGAATAATTCAACTTTTGCATCTACTCCGTCATCTGGATATGCTTTAGAACGAGCCTCGTTTGCTACTGGACAAAGTCCAAGCAATCTGTAACGAAGTTCTCCTTGACGCTTATCAAGATACCAATATCCACGAATTCTCCACTCTTCAACATCTCCAGCATCCAAAGTAAATTTTCGAATGTATTCTGGATCTACTACACCTTCTGCGTTGTATTGCTCAATACCTAAATCGGTAGTGTCACTATACATTAAAGAAGCTTCGATGTCTTTAAGTGTACGCTTTTCAGTAAAATAAGAATCGGCATACACTTGGTCTATTTTACCATTTTTGATATTCTTTACCAAAACATCATACAAAGAACGCCTGTCTGCTCCAATGTTGTTGGTATCGATTGGGTAATACAATGGAAAATTCACTCTTTCATCAAGGTCAATAATTTCCCAAGTGGTTTTGGACCACAACACATCACGCTCGTCAACGTATCCATAAGGTAATGGAGTATCGTTATCGTAGGCAATCTGAGCTTCGGTCTTTACGCCTATCTCATCGGGTGTCTTTGCATTAAGGATATTGATTTGCGCAGTGGCACTTATCCCTAAAAGACCCATTATACATAAAACAACATTTCTAAAACTCATATTTTAATATTCTTAGTTTGTTAATTCGATACAGATTGGGGAAATCTTTTTAAGCTTATATCCTGTGTTACCAGAAATACTTGCGTTGATATCGAAAATTTGAACAGTTTCCCCTCTTTTTGCACGGTTAAGTGCTCCAATGGCTTGGGAATTTAGTTTTCTTCCGCTAACAATAACGGTTGGTTGACCAGATACTTTAAAACTGAATCCAGTTACGTTAAGCGCTAAGTCAAAATCAAAATCTTCTAAAGCAGCACCAACGCTAGCAATCTCCAATCCTTGACGTTGCATACGTACACAACCACCATCACCAGTTTCTCCACGAATGGTTCCAGTTGGGCGTGGGATATCTTTGATACGGAACATAGAATTCGTACTAATTTTTTGACCGTCTGGAAGTGTCCCACTTGCGTTAATTGTTACTTCTCTTCCTTGTCCTGGTCGCATCATATATTTACTTCCAGCTCCTTTAGTAAGACCCGCAGCAGAAGCAGATACTTTATTATCTGGGATACCAGGGATAGAAATCGTCATAGGATTATCTACACCACGGTATACTACATTCATTTTATCTGCAGAAATTACAGCAGCATTAGGCTTGGTGATAGTTGCAAAAGTGGCGCTAACAGGAATTTCAATTTCCTTTTCATTCTCTATGAATATTAAATTTCCCTCAATCTTGTGATCACCGGCCGCACCAGCACTAATATTTAATTTTACTTTACCATTTTCAATTGTGTATTGACCTTCAGTTAATGGTCTTCCATCTAACGTAAGTTCAACTCTATTTGGTTTTGTATTTGGATCTTTACGCCCTAAAACAATTCCTCCATCAAATGGCTCTCCTGCATAAAACGCAGATTTAGCTTGTTCAAGTAAGGTATTGTATTGAGTAGCAGAAATCATTAATTCTGTTTTACCCGCTAACATTTTACTTAATAATTCACTTTTTGTAACTTGGATATCATTCTGAAGTGATGTTAGCTTTGTTTTAGAGGCAACCATTGGGAAACCTTCGTAGTGATAGTTTAACCAATCAATTTCTTTCCCATCACGACGTGTCACTGGTGCTGTTGAAAAGTTTGATTCAATAGATGCTTTAACATCTGGATAAGAATCGCCTAATACAGCTACCATATCGGTTCTATACTTATTGATTTGATCCACGAATTCCTGTCCCTTTTCAGTAAGCTTGTCGCCTTGAAAGAAAGTTTGATCTAAGAAATCTGGTTTATCTTGAACCTCGTAATCATTTTGCTCTTCTGGCTTAACCGTAGCCATCATATCGCTTTTTAACTTAGCTAAGTAACTATCCAATGTTGAGGATATTTCGGTTACTCGGTCTGCTTGAAGCTTAACTGGACCAAACTGTTCTGGTTGCTCAGAAGCTTTGGTTGCAAGGTTTTCCATGAAAGCTGAATTTCTTTGAGTTGTTGCTGTGGTAGCATCAGAAATTTTTTCGTCTAATAATCCAAAAGCAGATAATACTTCTTTGGACATGTTTAAGGCAAGCATAGCGATGAAAACCAGATACATTAGGTTAATCATCTTTTGCCTTGGTGATAATGCTCCTTTAGCCATAATCTTTTAGTTTTTTAAGTTATTAAAAGTTAGTCTAACGGACATTAGTTTCTATTGGTCATTGCAGAAAGCATTCCACCATAAACTCCATTTAATGAAGATAGGTTAGTTGCTAAATGCTCCATTTGTGCTTTTAGTTGCTCTGCATTTTCTACTACACGCTCGTTTACTTCTGCTTGACGGCTTGTAGACTCTACTTGTACTTTATAAAGACTATTTAAAGACTCCATTTGTGCAGCTGCAAGCGCCATTTCTTCACTATATTTTTTGGTAGAACTCATTGCTTCAGCAGTTGGGGCCATGCTTTTAGCAGCTCCTTCGAAAGAACGGATACTATTTCCTAAGCTACTCATTAATTCAGAATCAATTTTAGCGTCTTTCAACATTTCGTCTAATTTTTTAGAAAGGATTCCCTGAGCATCTTTTGGTGCTTCTTTATCTTTTCCTTTTCCTCCAGCCAATTCTGGATATACTAGAGACCAGTCTAAATCGTCGTCAACTGGCTCAAAAGCTGAAATAGCAAAAATAATTGCTTCGGTAATTAAACCAATAGCAAGAAGAAGTCCACCGTTAAGGGGTCCTAATTCCCAGTGAAGAATTTTGAAAAGTGCTCCTAAGATTACAATAGATGCTCCAAGGCCGTAAGCCATGTTAAAAAGTTTCTTGGATGATTTTGATTGTGCCATAATAAAATATAATTAAGTTAAGTTAAGTTTAAAGTTAGATGTGTTAAATAGAGACTATCGAGCGTCTCCAAAATTTTTGTTTAAGGTTATGTCTGTACCCATATAGTCTTGTACAGTTCTAAAGCCTATATAACTTCTTGCAGAATCCGCGTATTCATAATCACGAGTACTTACTTGTAAGAAATAGGCAACATCCTTCCAAGAACCACCTCTCACAACTTTACGCATATTCTTTTCGTCATTAACGTTAGGGTTCATTGTTGAAGAATATTCATACGAATCTGGATCATAAGATGAAGCAACCCACTCACTTACATTACCTGCCATATTATACAGGTTATAATCGTTAGGTTCGTATGCATCTGCTTCTACAGTATATAAAGCTTGATCCGCTGCATAATCTCCTCTTAACGGTTTAAAGTTTGCCATAAAACAACCTCTATCGTTTTTAGCATAAGGACCTCCCCAAGGATAGGTTGCAGACTCTAAGCCTCCTCGAGCGGCATATTCCCACTCTGCTTCACCTGGAAGTCTAAAAGAATTAACATAAGGTCTTTTTTTCGATTTTTGATAAGCATTTTTGTATAACGTTCTCCAAGCACAGAATGCCTTTGCTTGTTTCCAATTCACTCCAACAACGGGGTAATCTCCATAAGCTTCATGCCAGAAGTAATCGTTATGCATGGGCTCATTATAAGAGTAATTGAAATCTTTAATCCAAACCGTAGTATCTGGATAAATATTAACTTCTTCTTTCTTAATAAAATCTTTTCTGCGTTGTCCTTTAGCACGAGCTGCTGCTTGGATGTCCATATAAGTGTATTGAAACTTCAACTTACTTACATCAATGGTTCTTTGGCCATTATACGCTTCTTCAGCAGGAATATACATACTATCCATTACTTCTGAATAATATTCATCTGGGTATTCTGCCGTGTCCGTAAAAAGGTCAACATCACGGTTAATCTTTCTACCTGCGTAGAAATCTTCACCCATTCCGTAATAATTATCGTAATTATATTGCTCCCACGGAGTCATTTCTTCATTTTCTTGATCTACAAACGCAAATTCACCGATACCACCATCACCTGGAGTAGCACCTACTTCATCTGCTAGGATAGCAAGTTTAAGTCTAATAGTAGAGTCACGTACCCATTCTACAAACTGGCGATATTCTGCATTTGTGATTTCTGTTTCGTCCATATAAAAGGAGCGAACCGTTACGGTACGAGTAGGAGCATCGTTAACGGCAACAAAGTCGTCGTCTGTTTTACCCATGATGAAAGACCCACCAGGGATAAGCGTCATTCCATAAGGTTTCTCGGGATACCATTTTTTGCCTTTAGCACCAACAAGTTCTCCTCTATCTTTTTTAGAGTTACAACTGAACAACAAGGCAAGTACTGCAGTAATTGCAATTAGCTTCTTCATAGGTAATTAGGTTAAATTTTATCAGATTTAAGGGCGTAAACCTATTTATAATATTCCAAAAAAACAACATTTTTCTGAAAAATCCCCTAAATCTTGATTATTTAATTTTTGGTTATACTTCATTCTTTTGGCGGGCTTTAAACCACCTTTCAGGAATTTCCTGATTTGTTGCACTCAAATAATCGCCATAAGTGCAAGGTAATAACGTATGTGTTTTTAATTTATTATTAACATTTGAAATAAATGGCAATTCTATCCACCATCTACCCGTTTTATTACTCTTTTTAAACACCAATATATCTTCAGCTATAGGAACTTTAAAAGTTTTAAAGTGATTTTCATTTTCAAAATCTTCATCTTCTATCCTAAAATTAACCCCTTCAATAAAGTACCATAAAACCTGAGATAATAACATTGCAAGGCTTTCTCCCTGCGTAAATTCTTTCAATTCGTAAATACCAAAAGAGCTCACTCGATTACTTATTCCTGCATATCTAGCAATAGCGCAAATCTCTCTACTATCAAATCCGTTAGGACTATTGTAGTATTTATAACTTAAATCTCCATATTTTATTGTGGCAGCATCTATAGCTACAATGTCTGCATCTCTTAAAATAGGCTCTACTTTTGTAATATCCTCGGTGACACTCCCCAAACGGTAGGCATCAAAATACAACTTATCCATAAGCGCTATTTCTGCAGGGGGGTTAAAAAACGATTGATACCCCAAAACACTATAATTAAATAGATTGTATGGCTTATCAACGATTACTTTGCCAACATAGGATTTATTGGAAATCGGATTTTCGGCAACCCCTAAATCAAAACGATGATCCACATTCACCAAATTAATCATCTTCTTAAAAGAATCATACGCTCTGTAATGCGAATACAGCAAATCTTGACTACCTCCTAAGATAATAGGTATAATATTTTTTTGGAGTAATGCTTCAACGACTGTTTTTAAAGCAAAATAAGTATCTTCTACTGTTTCTCCTTTCTCAATATCCCCAAGGTCCACCATATTTAGCGACCAATTACCTGGGTACAAACTGTAAAACGTTTTTCTTACCGTTTCGAAAGAGATCTCTTCCCCTAAATAATTTTCGTCATTTCTATTTTCTTTTACCCCTAAAATGGCAAATGCAATACCTTTAAGATTAGGAATCTCTCCTTTCTTTTTATGCAATGCAATTTCTTTACCAATGGTTCCAATGGACAAAACCTCTATGTGAGCAACAACAGATTTTGAAACGGGAGAGAGAAATTCTATCATTTCTTTTTAGCAGGAGCTTTTTTGGTTCGAGTTTTCTTTTTTGGAGCTTTCTTTTCTAAAATCTCTTGCACTTGCTCCAGCGTTAGTTTATCTGCTTTCGTAGTTTTTGGCAATTCTACTTTTGTTTTGCCTTTAATTAAATTAAAGCGTCCCCAACGTGCTTTCTCAATTTTAATTCCTTCGGAAGGCCATTCTTGCACCAATTTATCTATCTCTTTCTGCTTTTTATCCTCTATAAGTTCAATGATATCTGCATCAGAAAGATTATCGAAGTCATATTTTTTATTCACGTTAATGAACATATTATTCCACTTAATAAAAGGTCCAAAACGTCCTGTCCCTTTTTGAACCGGTAATCCTTCGTAAGTATATATAGGCGCATCTGCCTTTTTCTTTTCTTCTATTAATTCCTTTGCTTCCGCCATGGAAACATCCAAAGGATCCATGCCTTGAGGCAGTGAAATAAACTTCTTTCCGAATCGAACATACGGTCCATATCGTCCGTTAGCTACTTCAACTTCTTCACCATCATACACCCCCAATTGCTTTGGAAGTTTAAATAAATCCATCACTTCTTCAAAAGTAACTAAGTGAAGTTGTTGATCGGGTCTTAAACTCGCAAATTTTTTATCATCATCATCGGGAGCACCAATTTGTGCCATCGCTCCAAATTTTCCTAGGCGTACCGATACAGGTTTACCGGTTTCTGGATCTTCCCCTAAAATTCGTTCTCCACTTTCCCTATCTGCATTTTCTTGTACATCTTCCACCTGTGGATGGAATTTTTTGTAGAAATCCTTCATCATTTTTGTCCACTCTTCTTTTCCTTCGGCTATTTCATCAAAATCCTCTTCTACCTTCGCGGTAAAGTTATAGTCAACAATATTTTTAAAATGCTCCACCAAAAAGTCTGTAACAATCATTCCAATATCAGTTGGCACAAGCTTTCCTTTATCGCTCCCAACGGTTTCGGTTAGATTCTTTTCTTTGATAGCGTCTTTTTCTAAAAGTAATTGAGTGTATTTACGCTCCACACCCTCAACTGTTCCCTTTTCAACATAATTACGGTTAATTATTGTAGAAATGGTAGGTGCATAAGTAGAAGGTCTTCCTATTCCAAGTTCTTCTAACTGTTTTACTAAAGATGCTTCGGTAAATCGGTAGGGCGGTCTGGTGAAACGCTCGGTTGCAGTGATGTATTTATTTTGAAGAGCCTCTCCTTCTTTTAAGTTGGGCAACATACCTTCTTGCTCTTCCTCATCAAAATCGGTGCCTTCCAAATATACTTTTAAGAAACCATCAAATTTGATCATTTCCCCATTGGCTGTAAACTGTTCTGAAACTTTTTCGGAAGAAAGTATATCTATCTTTACATTGGTTCGTTCCAATTTAGCATCGCTCATTTGAGATGCCAAAGTTCGTTTCCAAATTAAATCGTACAAACGTTCTTGATCGCGATCTCCAGAAATGGTATGCTGCGACATATCGGTTGGGCGAATTGCCTCGTGAGCTTCCTGAGCCCCTTTGGACTTACTTTTATAATTACGCGGCTTACTGTACTCCTTTCCGTAGGAGGTTTCAATTTCATTTTGCGCAGCCTTCATCGCGTCGTTCGATAGATTTACGCTATCGGTACGCATATAGGTAATCAATCCAGATTCGTACAATCGTTGTGCAATAGTCATCGTTTTACCAACTGAAAAATATAATTTTCTAGATGCCTCTTGCTGAAGGGTAGAAGTGGTAAAAGGTGCCGCAGGCGATTTGGCTCCTGGTTTTTTGGATAGCTCTGCTATTTTATAATTAGCTCCTAAATTTTTCTGAAGAAATGCTTTTGCTTCAGCTTCAGTTTCAAAATTTTTAGGAAGTTTTGCTTTAAACTTACTACCTTCATCTGTTATAAACTCCGCATCTACCCTAAAAGAAGCAACGGGATTAAAACCTTCAATTTCTCGCTCCCTTTCCACAATTAAACGTACAGCAACACTTTGAACGCGCCCCGCAGAAAGCCCTCCTTTTACTTTTCGCCAAAGTACAGGAGATAACTCGTACCCAACCAATCTATCTAAAACACGCCTTGCTTGTTGGGCATTAACTAAATTGTAATCTATTTTTCGTGGATTCTCAATAGCTTTTAAAATGGCAGACTTGGTAATTTCGTGAAAAACAATTCGTTTTGTTTTTTCATCTTTTAAATCTAATGACTCTGCTAAATGCCAAGCAATAGCTTCTCCTTCTCGATCCTCATCACTTGCGAGCCACACCATATCAGCTTTGTCGGCTAGGCCTTTTAACTCTTTTACAAGTGCTTTTTTATCTCGTGAGACAATATATTTAGGTGTAAAGTCACCCTCAACATCCACTCCCAATTCTTTGGAAGGAAGATCTGCAATGTGCCCAAAACTGGAAGTTACTTTAAATTCTTTTCCTAAAAATTTCTCTATAGTTTTAGCTTTTGCGGGAGACTCAACGATCACTAAATTCTTTGCCATAATGGTAAAATTTGGATTACAAAAGTATAGGAATTTTTTAATTCGATACGATTTAACCTATAAATTAGAATTTTCACCGATAAAAAAGGGTGATGAAAATCAACTTTTTTCATCACCCCTATTTGTGTAATTGCGTAGGAATTTTCTAATTACTCCTCCACAGGTTTTCCTATGCTAGAAATACCATCAACATCCTCAAAACCAATCGTATCTCGATACGTTACATAGGTAGCTATATACGTAAAAAATAAGGTGGCAATCATTCCAATATAACAAGCAATAGCCCCTAAAGATGCAATTATGGAAACTACAATCCCAATTCCAGCAAAAGTTAGCCAGTTTTTATTTCCAAATTTAAATGCTGCTTTTATAGTATCTGAAACACTAAGTTTATCATTAAAAATAAAAATAGGGAACGCCCAATGCAAAGGAATCATCACATAGAAAATTGGTAAATAACATAATAAAGCGGCTAACAATGCTATACCTAAAGTTGCCAGAGACAGCATAAATAGCTTACTAAAATGTGTTTTTAAGAGGGTAAAATATCCGCCAATGTCTTCGTTAGTCCCATAATCCATTCGTTTTAGATCTTTAAAGAAGTGGCCAAAAATAGACATATTAACCAACTGCAATAAAAAAGAAAAAAGGAAAACTAAAATCACCCATCCTACAATCATTGCTATTGAATAATCCTCAAAAGCGGTGGGAGTGTAATAAGGATCTCCTGCATTTTGAATCATTTCTATATACATGGGAATTAACGGAATGTAAATTATTAGTATAAACGGAATGACAACCACTAAAGAAATTAGTGTATGTGTCAATCCCTGAGTAAATGTTTTCTTGTACAGCTCAAAACTTTTACTAATTACATCCCCAAAGTCGGGTTGTGGCGATCTTTGAATCTTTTCAAAAATTGGGTGCTCCATGATTTTTTTTGGTTTAGTTAATGAAAGTCTAAAGATACAAAAAGAAGTCTGCCATTTTGACACTTTATACATGAAAATTGTATCTTTGCAAAGCCTTTTAAAGGCAGGCATATTATTTGACAAATAAACAAACTATCCGTTACAAAATCACGGAAAATTGATGGAAGAGAAAATCATTGACGAAAGTAAACAAGGCGAATCACTTGTGCTTGAAGGCAAAAGCAGCAATACTCGAAAGCTATATATTGAAAGCTACGGTTGCCAAATGAATTTTAGCGATAGCGAAATTGTGGCTTCAATTCTTAATGACCAAGGCTACAATACAACGCAGGTACTTGAAGAAGCCGATTTGGTATTAGTAAACACCTGCTCCATTAGAGACAAGGCAGAACAAACCGTTCGCAAGCGTCTTGAAAAATACAATGCCGTAAAAAAAATCAACCCCAAAATGAAAGTAGGTGTGTTGGGTTGTATGGCAGAACGCTTAAAAAGTAAATTTCTCGAAGAAGAAAAAATCGTGGATATGGTCGTTGGACCAGATGCCTATAAAGATTTACCCAACTTGCTACAAGAAGTGGAAGAAGGCCGTGATGCGGTGAATGTGATTCTTTCAAAAGATGAAACCTACGGAGATATTTCACCTGTACGATTGGGTGGAAACGGAGTTACTGCCTTTGTTAGCATTACCCGTGGTTGTGATAATATGTGCACCTTTTGCGTAGTACCTTTCACGCGTGGTCGAGAACGTAGCCGAGATCCACAGAGTATAATTGAAGAGGTAAACGATTTAGCTAAAAAAGGCTACAAAGAAATCACCCTTTTAGGGCAAAATGTAGACAGCTATTTATGGTACGGAGGTGGACTTAAAAAAGACTTTAAAAATGCTACCGAAATACAAAAAGCAACGGCTACCAACTTTGCACAGTTATTAGAAATGGTCGCTACAGCACAACCCAAAATGCGTATTCGGTTTTCAACAAGCAATCCGCAGGATATGACCGAGGATGTGCTATACACAATGGCTAAATTTGAAAATATCTGTAATTACATTCACCTCCCAGTACAAAGTGGAAGTACACGTATTTTAAAAGAGATGAATCGTCAGCATACCCGTGAAGAATATTTGCAACTCATCGATAAAATTAGGGAGATTATACCAGATTGTGCCATTTCACAAGATATGATTAGCGGTTTCCCTACTGAAACCGAAGAGGATCATCAAGACACACTGTCCTTAATGGAATATGTAAAATACGACTTTGGTTTTATGTTTATGTATTCTGAAAGGCCAGGAACAATGGCAGCTCGGAAATTAGAAGATGATATTCCTGAAGAAATTAAAAAAAGACGTTTAGCTGAAATTATTGATTTGCAGCAAACACACAGTGGCTACAGAACCAAGCAATTTATTGGAAAAACTGTTGAAATTTTAATTGAAAAGGAAAGCAAAAAGAGCGATGCTGAGTGGAGTGGACGCACACCTCAAAATACGGTTGCCGTATTTCCGAAGGAACATTATAAAGTGGGAGATTTTGTAATGGTTCGTATCGATGATTGCACGAGTACCACATTGCTTGGAAAAGCAATAGGATATTCTGAAAATTAGTAAGCTATGGAAAGTATTCAAGCCGTAAAACAACGTTTTGAGATTATAGGGAACGATCCCAAATTAAATCGCGCTATCGAAAAAGCAATTCAAGTTGCCCCTACCGATATTTCGGTGTTGGTTACTGGTGAAAGCGGTGTGGGTAAAGAAAGTATTCCTAAAATTATTCATTCACTTTCGCACAGAAAACACAACAAATACATAGCCGTAAACTGTGGTGCTATTCCTGAAGGAACCATAGATAGTGAACTTTTTGGTCACGAAAAAGGGGCCTTTACTGGAGCCACATCAACTCGTTCGGGTTATTTTGAAGTAGCCGATGGAGGAACTATTTTTCTTGATGAAGTAGGCGAACTACCCCTACCAACTCAAGTACGTTTATTACGTGTTTTGGAAAATGGGGAATTTTTAAAAGTAGGTTCTTCCCAAGCACAAAAAACCGATGTTCGTATCGTTGCAGCTACCAATGTAAAAATGGGTGATGCTATTGAAAAAGGAAAGTTTCGTGAAGATTTATACTACCGTTTAAGTACCGTTGAAATTGGACTTCCTCCCCTCAGGGAACGAGGAGAAGATATTCATTTGTTGTTTCGCAAGTTTGCATCCGATTTTGCACAGAAATACAAAATGCCAACTATTCGATTAGAAGATGATGCGGTAAGTTTATTACTTCAGTATAATTGGGGTGGAAATATCCGTCAATTGCGAAATATCACCGAGCAGCTTTCCGTTTTAGAACAAAAAAGAGAAGTTTCTTATACTACCTTAAAACAATATTTGCCAAGTGTTGGTAGCAATTTACCCGCAGTAATTAACAGAAAAAAGCCAGAAAGCGATTTTAGCAATGAGCGTGAAATTCTGTATAAAGTGTTGTTCGATATGCAGCGAGATATCAATGACTTGAAAAAGTTAACGATGGAGTTAATGAATTCTGGAAGTACCGCCAAAGTAAAAGAACAAAATGCCACTTTAATCAATAAAATTTACGCAGATGATGATAATCGGGAAGCACAGTTAGCAGCGTTTGTTGATGAAGAGGAAACACCAGAGGCACATGATGTAGAAGTAATGAATGTTTCCCAGGCTTACGATACAAATAAAGGCGCTAAAAATGGCGACAAATATCATTTTGCCGAAGAAATTGAAGAAGAAGAAAGCCTTTCCATTCAGGATAAAGAATTAGAACTCATCAAAAAATCCCTCGAAAAATACGATGGCAAGCGTAAAGAGGCCGCTGCGGAGTTAGGAATAAGCGAACGTACTTTATACCGAAAGATTAAACAATATAATTTGTAGATTGCCAGTTCAAAATAGATGAAACGTTTTCAATATTTTATTTTTCTTTTTTTAATCGCTGCCCTTTTTCAAGGTTGTGGCGCATATTCCTTTACAGGAGCCGATATTGATTATTCATCTACTAAAACATTTCAGGTAAACAATTTTGCGAACAATGCGCCTATTGTAGAGCCAACGGTTGCCAGAAATTTCACCATAGAATTACAAGATTTATTACTAAACCAAACCAGTTTGGATTTGGTCAATAATAATGGTGATTTATTGTACGAAGGCGAGATTGTACAATACTACATCTCTCCAATTACAGCCACTTCGCAAAGTACAGCGGCACAAAACCGTTTAACAGTTGCCGTAAACGTTCGGTTTTTTAACACAAAAGATGCTACCAAAGATTTTGAAGAACGGTTTTCGTTTTACTATGATTATAGTGGAAGCACACAGCTAATTGGCTCTGCTCTTGATGATGCCTTGGCTATTATTTTCGAAAGAATAACTCAGGATATTTTCAATAAATCATTGGCAAACTGGTAGTATGAATACGCAAAAGTACATATCATTACTAGCAAAGCCACAAAACATTTCAAAGGAGGACCTTTCAAGTTTAGGTACAATCATTTCAAAATATCCCTATTTCCAGAGTGCCCGTGCGCTTCAATTAAAGGGGCTTAAGAATGAGAATAGCTTTTTGTACAATGACGCCCTAAAAAAGACGGCGGCATTCACGACAGATCGCGACGTGTTGTTCGATTATATTACTTCAGAAGCCTTTATTCAGAATGAAATTTCGGAACATATTTTACAACATTCTGAAGCCATTCAGGCTATGGAAGTGGTTTCTGAAAATATTTCAGAACAGGTAAGTCTTGAAATTGATAGGCAACTAAAAGCCGAAATTAAAAAAGCCGAAGCTATTTTAAGTCCGAAGCTTTTTGAGCGAAAAGAAGAGGAAAAGGAAGTTGAAAAAATGATTAATGAACCGCTCACTTTCACGAAGGAAGAAACTCATTCGTTTACCGAATGGCTTAAACTTACCAAGGCGACGCCCATTGATAGAAGTGATGAAGAAGCAATTGCAAAAGAAAGCAGTTCAACCAATGATGTGGAACGCAAATTTGAGCTAATAGAAAAGTTCATTCAGGAAAAAAAGAAGCCTTCGGCAAGTTTAAAATCAAAGTCCGATCGTACTACAGAAGAAAATATAAACCTCGCCGAACCTTTTACAAAAACTTCGGAAAGCTTGATGACAGAGACTTTAGCTAAGGTTTACTTGCAGCAAAAAAATTATACAAAGGCAATTCAGGCCTATAAAATTTTAATTTTGAAAAATCCCGAAAAAAGTGGTTTCTTTGCAGACCAAATTCGGGCAATACAAAAATTGATAAAAGAATAACAATGAGTACGTTTTCAATATTTTTAATCTTGATTATTTTCGTCGCCTTTTTATTGGTGGTAGTAGTAATGGTTCAAAACCCAAAAGGAGGAGGACTTTCTTCTGCCTTTGGTGGTGGCGGGACGCAACAATTGGGTGGTGTTAAAAAAACATCCGACTTCCTTGACAAAAGTACTTGGACATTAGCCGCTATCTTATTGGCGCTAATTCTACTTTCAAATATGTCTTTATTTGATGGTAGCAATACGGATAGTTTTTTACAGGACCAAGTTGAAAGTGTTACATTACCAAGTACAGACACTCCCCCAGCAACTGACAATACTACGGGCGATACACCAGAATAATAGTCAATAAAAAGAAAAAATTTAGATGCCAACTTGTGACAAGTTGGCATTTTTTTTACACAATTCCAGCCAAATTACGGATGGCATAATTTCTGCCTAATTGAAGCAGATTAAACAATAATTAACAATTAAAAAATATAATAAAAATGGCTTTAAAAATTCAACCACTTTCAGACCGCGTTTTGGTCGAGCCGCAAGAGGCAGAAACTAAAACCGCTTCTGGGATTTACATTCCAGATTCAGCAAAAGAAAAACCACAACAAGGTAAAGTTGTGGCTGTAGGTAAAGGGAAAAAAGATCACGATATGACTGTAAAAGTTGGTGATACTGTCCTTTACGGAAAGTATGCTGGAAACGAGTTAAAACTGGATGGAAAAGATTACCTCATTATGCGTGAGGATGACATCTTAGCTATTATTTAATAACCCCATAATTTATTCTAAAATAAGTTAAACGAAATTTTAAAAACTAATAAAATGGCAAAGGATATAAAATTTGATATTGAAGCACGTGACGCAATTAAGCGTGGTGTGGATGCATTGGCTAATGCAGTAAAAGTAACACTAGGACCAAAAGGACGTAACGTAATTATTAGCAAATCTTTTGGTGCTCCTCAAGTAACTAAAGATGGCGTTACCGTTGCAAAAGAAATAGAGCTTGAAGATGCCCTTGAAAACATGGGAGCACAAATGGTAAAAGAAGTGGCTTCCAAAACCAACGATTTAGCAGGTGACGGAACAACTACTGCCACCGTTCTAGCCCAAGCTATTGTAAAAGAAGGTTTAAAAAACGTAGCTGCTGGCGCAAACCCCATGGATTTAAAACGAGGAATTGACAAAGCTGTTGAAGCGATTGTGAAAGACCTTGAAAAGCAATCGACTAAAGTGGGTAACTCTGGTGAAAAAATAAAGCAAGTAGCTTCTATTTCTGCTAATAATGATGATACTATTGGTAGTTTAATTGCTGAAGCCTTTGGAAAAGTAGGAAAAGAAGGAGTGATTACTGTAGAGGAAGCAAAAGGGACTGAAACTTACGTGGATGTTGTGGAAGGAATGCAGTTTGACCGCGGATTTCTTTCTCCATACTTCGTAACAAATAGTGAAAAGATGATGGCAGAAATGGAGAATCCTATGATTCTTCTTTACGATAAGAAAGTAAGTAATATGAAAGACTTACTTCCTATTCTTGAGCCTGTGGCACAGCAAGGAAAATCGTTATTAATTATTGCCGAAGATGTGGAAGGCGAAGCATTAGCAACTTTGGTGGTAAATAAGCTACGTGGCGCACTTAAAATTGCTGCTGTTAAAGCGCCTGGATTTGGAGATAGAAGAAAAGCAATGCTTGAAGACATCGCAATTTTAACTGGTGCTACTGTAATTGCAGAAGAAAGAGGTTTCACTCTTGAAAATGCAACCATCGATATGTTAGGTACTGCCGAAACTGTGACTATCGATAAAGACAACACCACTATTGTAAATGGAGCTGGAAAGAAAAGTGATATTCAAGCACGAGTGGGGCAAATTAAATCTCAAATTGAAACCACGACAAGTGATTACGACAAGGAAAAATTACAAGAACGCTTGGCTAAATTAGCTGGAGGTGTTGCTGTATTGTACGTGGGAGCTGCTAGTGAAGTTGAAATGAAAGAAAAGAAAGATCGTGTAGACGATGCACTTCACGCAACACGTGCGGCTGTGGAAGAAGGAATCGTTGCAGGAGGTGGAGTTGCTTTGGTACGTGCTAAAAAAGTATTGGAAAAAGTAACTACCGACTCGTTAGACGAAACCACTGGAGTGCAAATTGTAGCTCGCGCCATCGAATCTCCTTTACGTACTATTGTTGAAAATGCTGGTGGCGAAGGCTCTGTAGTTATCAACAAAGTGATGGAAGGCAAAACAAGCTTTGGATACGATGCTAAGAACGACACTTATGTTGATATGCTGAAAGCTGGAATTATTGATCCTAAAAAAGTAACTCGTGTAGCTCTTGAAAATGCTGCTTCGGTGGCGGGAATGATTCTTACTACAGAGTGTGCCTTAGTAGACATTAAAGAAGATGCTCCTGCTATGCCTCCCATGGGAGGTGGCGGAATGCCAGGAATGATGTAGACCGAAATCCGGCTAAGTCATAATAAATTAAAACCCTTGATTCATCTCAAGGGTTTTTTATTAGATTTAAGTTAAGAATGGGCTAAAAAAACAAATACCACCTTTTAAGGGGTGGTAGCTTTTTCAGAAAAGGTTTATACGAAATAAACCTAAGTTACATTACTTCTTTTTTGAAGCTGGTGTAGTCTTCTTTGCAGGAGCTTTCGCAGGTGCTTTTTTAGCAGAAGGCTTACCACTTGACTTTGATGTTGCCATAGCGATATTGTATTTAAATTACTATCTAAAGTTAGTTAGAATTCTTTTTTATTGATTTTTTGTAGAATAAGTAATTAACCAAGATATGAACAAAAAAAAACGCCCTAATGAAAAACATTGGGCGTTTTTTTCTTTAGTTATATTAAGTATTTAGTTTTCACTACCATCTTTCCCGTGAGCATCAACCACTTTAGGATCGCGGTATTTGCAACAAGCATCTATGCCATTTAAACTTCGTCGGTTGCTTTAAAATCATGGGTGTCATGGCCCACAGCTGCAATATTCTTCTGAATAGTTTCTAAATTGGTTTTCCCATCATTATAAAATAGAGTTAAAACATGAGTTTCGATGTTCCAATTGGCAGATTTCACTCCCTTGGTTTTTAGCGCAGCTTTTTCAATACGCATTTTACACATCATACAAACCCCATCTACTTCGAGTGTTGCCGTTGCATTTTTATCTTGAGCTTGCATCAAGCCTCCAACAAATAACATGATTATTACAAGTATTTTTTTCATTTTTATTGAATTTATAAATTAATCTATTTTATATCGTAATCCAGCGTAATACGTACTACCAAAAATTGGACCATAGACAAAAGTGGTATCAAAATAGGTCGAAAATGGGTTTTCAGCATTAACTACAGGATTACTCTGTCTAACGTTGGTAATATTTTCTCCTCCCAAATATAATTCAAATTTTGGTGAGAACACTTTAGTAATTTGAGCATTTAAGGTAGCCACTGTAGGGGATCGTTCTTCCAACTGAAATGCCTCAGGACTTGATGCCGTAGAAGGAAACCTTTGTGAATCCAACCAGTTAAAGGTAGTATCAAACTTCCATTGTGAGCCACTATCTTTAAGATGGGTTTCATAACTCGCATTGGCAAAGATTCTATTTTTTGGCGTTAATGGTTTTTCCAATCTTCCTGAAATATAATCGGTTTGGATGTCGTAATACTTATAAGCCAATCGAATATCAAAATGTAAAAATGGATTGTAGTTAAATTCAGTTTGAAAAGAATTGGCATAACTCTCCCCTCTTAAATTATAAAATCGAACATTTTGAGGATTCTCCCAATCTACCACCACTTGATTGATAAAATCGGTACGATAAAAATCGAAAGTTACGTCAGCCTTCTTTCCAAAGAGATTAAAGCCTTGTAAATAGGAAATTCCATAATTCCACGCCTTTTCAGGGTCTAAGCCGTAAATTTTTCCGTCCTTATCTAAAATATTAATATTCCTACTAGTTGAGAATAATTGCTGATTCTCTGTAAAAATATTCGCACTTCTTCTACCGCTTCCCACGGAAAAACGTAGTGCAGATTTCTCCCAAGGAGTGTATTTAACATGCAAACGGGGAGTTACAAAAAAGCCAAGTACATTGCTGTTATCAACTCGCACTCCCACTGTTAAATTTAGCTTATCGAGATTGTCATAATTGTACTCAAAAAAGGCACCTACCGAGTTTTCTTTTCTTCCATAAACGGCTTCATTTACTTACTCATCATATTCATCATATGTAAAACTTACGCCTGTCTTTATTTTATGACGGGAATCGCTTATTATGGAGTTATATATAGCATTACCATAAAAACTAGTATGAATGATGTCGTACATATTTAACCCAAAAAAGGAGTCTTGATCGTGACGTCCAAACGCCGTTTGCACGCCTATGCTTTGATAGGGAATTTCTGGATTTACCCATCCCAGTTTTGCGGCTACATCTATTCTTTGTGTTTGAATCTCGCTCTCCCAAAGTTGCTGTAAATCCTCTCCTCCACCGTGATCTCCACCATCATCTCCATTGTGATCTAAATGTATTTGTCCCGACTGGTTCTCATCCTCCATATACCGGAAGTTAATGAAACTCACGATTCCTTTTTCCGGGTTGGTGTATTGCCAGCGGTTCATAACATTGATTTGCTTTCCTAAGGGCATATCGAGAAAGTTGTCATCGTTTTTATCGTGATGTCCATCGCGAAGATTTCCGTGTAGATAAAACCCTGTATCCCACTTCTCACTCACTTTCGTGTTGATATGAGTATTGAGTTCTTTTCTTCCGTTATTTGCCGCATACAGATTCTGATAAAAAGAAAAGTCGGTACTTGGTTTTTGTAGTTCGGCATTAATTTGTCCCGTGATACTTTCATATCCATTCACCACACTTCCTGCACCCTTTGTAATTTGAATACTCTCTACCCAAGTTCCTAGAATAAAACTTAACCCATAACTCTGTGCAGCACCACGTATGGCTGGAATATTTTCGGTTGCGATTAAAATATACGGCTTTTTAATCCTAACATTTGAATTTGTCTCGCTCCCGAAATAGCATCGGCAAAGTTGACATCGATAGACGGATTGGTTTCAAAGCTTTCTGAAAGATTACAACAAGCCGCTTTAAGCAATTCCGCACTACTTATATTAATTACATTTTGTGAAGAAATATAAGATCTTGCTGAAGCTTTTCTTCGTGCTGAAACCGTTACTTCTTCCAAATTACTAGTCGCATTTAACTTATATACAATGCGTTTATTTTCAGAAACTTGAATCGTATCGGTTTGATATCCCACATAACTTATCACTAAGCTTTTGTAAGATGCATCATAAGGAATTGTGAAGTTTCCTTCAAAATCGGTGACAGTTCCCACCGATGTATCCAGCCAATACACATTGGCGCCACCTAAACCTTTGGGTTCTTGAGTAGCGTTGGCATCCTCAATTCGACCTTCCAATTGTTCCTGGGCAAACAATGAAAGTGGTAGTAAAAATATAAATAAGATATACTTTTTCATATTATACAAGATTTAAGAGCATTAGTACCGCCATGACAATCATAATGGCATTTTCAATAAACGTAGCTTCGGTCATGGGCAATTTTAACGCCGTTCCTAAACAAGCGCATTGAATGGCTTTTTTATTTAATAACGTTCTCGTTACTCCAATGGTTGTAATTCCTAGGATTACCAAAGTAATAATTAGTACGGCTGTAATTTCAACACGCATTAAAAACATAAGTCCTAAGGCTAATTCAATAAAAGGATAGACCCATCCGTAGGCAGGAATAATCTTTGCCAACGGGTCGTACATGCTAAAGGATTCTGGAAATCCTTTTAAATCCAGTAACTTAAAGAAGCTAAAAACGATATAGAAAAGCCCCATAAAATCGAGCATCGCTTCGGTGGTATTCCACTCCTTATAATTAGTAAAATGGCAGAAGCAACTAGATACCCAAATATTAAAAATAAAGGTTGTAATTGCTGAAATTTTGTCTTTGGAACTTCCATAGTTTCAGAAGATGCAAAGACATTTTTAGGCTTTTGTTGGGTGATGGTATATTTACTAGGTAATGCTTTTTGAAGCACTTCCACAGAGATGTGATTTACCATAGAAACGGAGGCTTCTCCTTTGTCCAAATTAACTTCTACCGAAGTAATCCCTTCGACAGCCGTTAACTTTTCTTCTACAGATTTTTTACATCCCTCACAGGTCATTCCTGTGACTTGATATGTATGATTCATGATTTTTTAATTAAGGTTTAACTAAAGAACATATGTTGTTTAAAAGCGTCTCGCTATTGGCGTGACATTTAAACAACCTGAGTTATACCTTAAAAATCAAATGAGGAATGTTTCGTAAAGAATTTGCAAATCCCGTTCGAGAGGTGGCGGTCGATAATAATTGTGAACTATTACTTTTTCAGGAATAAAAGATACATCCTGAAACTCCAGCGTTTCTACTGGGATAAAAATCCATTCGCCTTGAAAGTCATATTCGAAAGCCACTTTATTAAAATGGTCATCGGTATTAACTTTTAAGTATTTGTTGCTACAACAACTATGACTTTCTTCTTTTTCATCTCCACATGCATCTACTTGCATAGTCATGCCACAGGAAAGTGATTCTTCTCCAAGAGTCACTTTGGCAAGCATTTCGAAGCTACCGCAATAGTGTTTGGCATACGCCAAGCCAATACTACTAAGTAGTATTAATGAAGAAAGTACTATGGAAATAATTGATTTCACAAGACAAATTTACAAAAAAATAGGGCATCCTATTACATACCCTACTTCTCTAACGTATTTTTAACAAATTAGTTGTTTAATAATTTTTCGGCATTGGCAATGGCACTTTCCATAGAGGATTTTAGGTCGTTGACACTATTTTGAAATTCACCAAGCACATATCTCTTTTCCTCATTGAGTTCTTTTCCGTCTAACACTTCCTCGCTATCAAAGGCATTTCCAAAGTCAATCATCCAAGTCATCATTTCTTGGTTGGCACCTTTTAGGTTTTGAATAGCAGTAACTTTCATAGAATCTACATGGGTAGAATCCATAGAAGCTTCTAGTTTACCAATAAGTTCGCCAATCGTACCCATTTTTGGCATGAGTTCGTCATGGACGGCAATGACTTGTTCCATTTGAGTGGGTCCTGTAGGTTCGGTTACTTTTTCTTTACAAGCTGAAAGGCTTAGAAAAAGAATTGCTACAAAAAATACGTTTTTCATGATATAGAATTTAGGGTGCAAAGATACTTTATTTCACATTCCGTTGAAAATAAAACGCTGGAATTAAAAGCAATAGTAAAATAGGATGAATTAAAAACCTACGTACATAAAACAGTAACATATACGACTCTTTTTCTGAAGTTTTTAGCAAAACATAAAATGCGACAATCAAGAGAATAAATGCGATACCGAATAAAATTCCCGATAGTTTTACAATGTCCTTTTTCTGAAAAATCACCCAAATCATAGCCAAGGAAATTGCGGTGTTTATCCAAAAACGCAGGGAAGTGTTAAGTAGTATTTTGGTAAGATTTATTTGAGGTAAATTCTCTGTGAGATGACCTGTTTTAAAAAAGGCAATGAGTGGGTCGTAAAAAATAGTGGGAGCAAAAGCTCTCACCGCAACAAGGCAAGCCATAAGAAACAAAACAAGCGCTATCTTGGTTAGTTTACCCTTCATGCATCCCCCTTTCTCCCCCTTGAAAGGAGGAATCATTTTTTTTACCAAGGTTTAAATTTCTAACCCAAACTACCCAAAGCACAAAAACCAAACTATAAATAATCCCAGGGAACACTACTGTGTGTAATATTTCTTGGTATTGTGGATATTGATACAATGCAATTGCCAAAATAGCAATCCGTACAATATTAACGGCATAAATTAAAGTCGCCCCAGCAAAAAAGAACACAAGGGTGCGCTTAAAAGAGACCGCAAAAGAAAAAATAAACGCCGCAAATAAAATGATGATACTTATAGCATTACAACCTTCAATAATTCGACCAACCCAAACTCCTTCCACCCAAAGTTGCATACTTGGCAAGGATTCATTAGCAAGTACTTCGGCATTATAACCAAGACTATTTAATACGGCATTACTCTGCTCTGCCACCAATTGTGTTATAAAATCTGAAGTGTTTGAATCGCCAATTGAAAGTTTGAGATATCCTCCATAGATTAAACTCAATACAATATACGAACCCAAGAAAAGCAGTAAAAAACGGAGTACCGATTTATATTTTCTAAAAAGTTCCTTCATACTTCAAAAATAGTTAAATAGATGTTCCCTTTGGTTTTCATTTTTAAAATACCTTTGTGCAAAAATGATGGCTATGTCTTTTGAAACCTTAAAACCACAAATTACTACGATTATTTCTTCGGGAAATACTTCCGTTAATGAAAAACTAACCCAAGTTTGTGAAGTTCTTCAAAACCATATAGATTACTATAACTGGGTAGGATTTTATTTTGCCAATGAAGCAGAAAGAACATTGCATTTAAAGGCTTTTGCCGGCGAGCCTACAGACCATACTGTAATCCCCTTTGGGAAAGGCATTTGTGGACAAGTAGCCGAAAGCAATGCCAATTTTGTGGTGCCAGACGTCAAGGCGCAAGACAATTATATCGCTTGTAGTATTACTGTAAAATCTGAAATTGTGATTCCTTTATTCAAAAGCGGAAAAAACATTGGACAGATAGATATCGATTCGCATACCATAGATCCATTTTCAGAAGAAGATGAACGCTTTTTGGAATGGGTGAATGAACAGGTTGCTAAGATATTATAACCATCAAAGTTAGGTCTAAGAACGTCTTCTGCAAAATTTCTAGTATTGGAATTTGAGATTTAAAATTTGGAATTTAGGAAGCTTACATCCCAGTCCGAATCGCCTCAACAGGATCTAATTTTGAAGCTTTTATCGCGGGGAGAATTCCCGAAATTAATCCAATGGCCGCCGCAATGGCAGTTCCAATAAACATATTCCAAAGAGATAAAACAAATTCAAAATCTTCAGCAGCATAGGTAGCAATTATAGAACCAAGAAGAACTAAAAGTAAACCAATTAGTCCTCCAATAATGGCCAAAATCATCGCTTCGAACAAAAACTGATATAGAATAAATCTTCGTTTTGCTCCCAAAGATTTTTGAATTCCAATAAGGTTCGTTCGCTCCTTTACACTTACAAACATAATATTGGCAATTCCGAAGCCTCCCACCAATAAAGAGAATAAGCTAATAATTCCACCTATGACATTCATACTTCCTGTAATACTATCTATGGCATCAGAAAACCCTTGTAATTGATTGACAAAAAAGTCATTTTCCCGCTCCGCTTTTATTCCTCTAATGATTCTCATTTTTGAAGACAGTAACGCAATAAACTCTTCATTATCTACTCCCTGTTCGGGTTTAATTAAAATGAAAGGGAAGGTGGACTTATTATTGTCTCCAAATATTTTTCGCATAAAGTTTACGGGTAAAAAGGTGGCGGTATCTTTACTACCTCCAAATATGCCACTCCCTTCCTTTTCCATCACCCCTATAACGGTTAATTTTCTACCATAAACTCTCACTTTTTTACCAATAGCCATTTCTGCACTTCCAAACAAACTATTAGCAATTTCATCGCCTATCACAATAACCGCTGCACCACTATTAGACTCAGATTCATTAAAGAATCGGCCGTGGGCAATTTTCATATTCTCGATTTCGGTTTGTTGCTCTGTTACCCCATTCATCTCAACATTCTCGATCGATTTATCTTCAAATTTTACGCTTTCGTTTTGCACATTAAGCTGAAAGGATATGCCTTTCATATTAGGCATCATCTTTTTTAAAAGCATATGCTCTTCATACGTAACATCTGGATACTGTTCCCATTTCCACCGTGGAACATCTGTGGGGCCAAAAGAAAAACGACAAAGAAAAATAGTACTATTATCCAAGCCGCTTATACTGTCTTCAATTTCACTTTTCAACGAATCTACAGAAGCAAGAACCGCAATAATAGAAAAGATACCAATGGTTACTCCCAGCAACGACAAAAACGTACGTAGCTTATTGTTTTTTAATGCATTAATCGCAAAATTGAAGCTTTCTTTTAATACTCTAAGGTAAATTATCATGCCCGGAGAAACCTATTTTTTTGGTAGCTTAAAGATAGGTCTTTTTAGGTAAAGATATGTTACAAATTTCCTTAGGAATTATGTACTTTTGCAACTTAATTCAGCACAAAATATTTTCATGGCAAATTCACATAAAATCCAATCGGCTTTAATTTCAGTATTTCACAAAGACGGCTTAGCCCCTATTGTGGAAAAATTAGACCAATTGGGGGTTACACTTTATTCTACTGGAGGTACCGAAAAATTTATTAATGACATGGGCATCAATGTGATACCTGTAGAAGAAGTTACCGATTATCCCTCTATTTTGGGAGGTCGCGTAAAAACCCTTCATCCAAAAGTTTTTGGCGGGATTTTGAATAGACAAGAAAATGAAAGTGATGTTGCCGAAATGAAACAATACAATATACCTCAGCTGGATTTGGTGATTGTAGATTTATATCCTTTCGAGAAGACAGTTGCATCAGGGGCAAGTGAACAAGACATTATTGAAAAAATTGACATTGGAGGAATCTCTTTAATTCGTGCTGCTGCCAAAAATTTTAAAGACACCCTTTGTGTTTCTTCTATGGAAGATTATGAAGAAGTGCTTCAAATATTATTTGACGCCAATGGTGAAACTACTTTAGCACAACGCAAGCATTTTGCAGCCAAGGCATTTAATGTTTCTTCACATTACGATTCGGCTATTTTCAATTACTTTAATAGCAATCATGAAATAGCTTCATTGAAAGTAAGTGAAACGAATGGGAAAGTACTTCGGTATGGTGAAAATCCACACCAAAAGGGATTTTTCTTCGGGGATTTTGAAGCCATGTTCGATAATTTACACGGAAAAGAATTAAGCTACAACAACCTACTGGATGTGGATGCCGCTGTAAATCTTATGAATGAATTTGTAGGCGAAGCACCCACTTTTGCTATTTTGAAGCATAACAACGCCTGCGGAATTGCACAAAGAGCGACTGTAAAGGAAGCTTATGAAGCTGCGTTAGCAGGTGATCCTGTTTCGGCTTTTGGTGGGATTTTAATTTGCAATACCGAAATTGACGAAGCCACTGCCGAAGAAATTCACAAGCTATTTTGCGAAGTTGTGATAGCACCTTCCTATTCTGAAAAAGCATTAGATATTCTGAAGGGTAAAAAGAACCGAATTATATTAGTTCAAAAACAAATTGAATTGCCTAAAACAACGGTAAGAAGTTGTTTAAATGGTGCTTTAGTTCAGGATCGAGATTACTTAACAGACACTTCAGAAAATTTAACTGAAGTCACTCACAATAAACCCACTGCAAACGAGTTAGAAGATTTATTGTTTGCTTCAAAAGTGTGTAAACATACCAAGTCCAATACCATTGTTTTAGCAAAAAATAAACAACTTTGCGCCAGTGGCACAGGACAGACGTCGAGAGTAGATGCCCTCCGTCAGGCGATAGATAAAGCAAATTCATTCGAATTCGATTTAAAAGGAGCCGTGATGGCAAGTGACGCATTTTTTCCTTTTCCAGATTGTGTGGAAATTGCTGATCACGCAGGTATTACTGCTGTCATTCAGCCAGGAGGGTCTATAAAAGATGAATTAAGCATCGCATATTGCAACAAAAATAACATTGCCATGGTATTTACAGGCGTAAGACATTTTAAGCATTAAAAATTATTACATTTGTAAGAATACCAAGCCATTAAAATAATTATAGATACTTTAAACCATTATGGGATTTTTTGATTTTCTCACCGAAGAAATAGCTATCGACCTTGGAACGGCGAACACGCTTATCATTCATAACGACAAAGTAGTTGTGGATGCTCCTTCTATTGTTGCCCGTGATCGCATCACAGGAAAGATTATTGCTGTAGGAAGAGAAGCTGCCCGAATGCAAGGAAAAACACACGAAAACATAAAAACCATAAGACCATTAAAAGATGGTGTTATTGCAGACTTTGATGCCAGTGAGAAAATGATCAATATGTTTATCAAGGATATACCTGCGTTAAAGAAAAGATGGCTTACCCCATCTTTGCGAATGGTTATTTGTATCCCAAGTGGAATTACGGAGGTTGAAATGCGTGCGGTTAAAGAGAGTGCAGAAAGAGTAAATGGTAAAGAAGTCTATCTTATTCATGAGCCCATGGCGGCAGCCATTGGTATTGGGGTAGATATTATGCAACCTAAAGGAAATATGGTGGTAGATATTGGAGGTGGTACTACCGAAATAGCCGTCATTGCTCTTGGAGGAATTGTTTGTGATAAATCGGTAAAAATTGCTGGAGACGTTTTTACAAATGATATTGTGTATTATATGCGCACACAGCACAACTTATATGTAGGTGAACGCACTGCGGAAAAAATTAAAATACAAATTGGTGCCGCAACTGAAGATTTAGAATTGCCACCGGACGAAATGGACGTACAAGGACGTGATTTACTTACAGGAAAGCCAAAACAGGTACAAACTTCGTATCGCGAAATTGCAAAAGCCTTAGACAAATCCATTTTACGAATTGAAGATGCTGTGATGGAGACCTTGTCCCAAACACCACCAGAATTAGCGGCCGATATCTACAATACAGGAATTTATCTTGCCGGTGGAGGATCGATGCTTCGTGGACTTGATAAGCGACTTTCTCAAAAAACAGATCTTCCAGTTTATATTGCCGAAGATCCTTTACGCGCGGTAGTTCGTGGAACAGGAATTTGTTTAAAAAACCTTGCAAAATACAAGAGTGTATTGATTAAATAAGAAATAACGTAGAATGCAACAGATTATCTATTTCTTTATTCGGAATAAAAATTTCCTGTTGTTTTTTGTTCTTTTTTTAGTTTCTGTTTTTCTCACTATCAATTCACATTCGTATCACAAAAATCAATATGTAAATTCTGCCAATTTTATTTCGGGTGGAGTTTTTTCGATTAAAAGTTCCATTACAGATTATTTCGATTTAAAAGATCAAAATAAAAAACTCACCGAAGAGAACAGATTACTTCGATTACATCTTCAAAATATTGAAGAAATAATACCCTCATTAGATTCTATTCAGCCTGTTAGCGATAGTGTTTATTCCATAGTTGGGGCAAAAGTGATTAACAATAGTTATTCAAAAACTAAAAACCAATTAACTATCAATAAAGGTTCTGCGGACGATGTGGTAATTGATATGGGAGTTATTTCTTCGGAAGGTGTCGTGGGAATTGTAAGTCATACATCTAAGAATTTTGCTTCGGTGCAATCTATTTTAAATTCGAATAGTCAAGTTGCTGCCAAGTTTAAAAAATCGAATCATTTTGGCACCATGTTATGGGATGGCAAAAACCCTAATGTTGTTCAGTTAAAGGAAATACCTAGAGTTGCGAATGTGGCATTAGGAGACACAATTGTAACCGATGGAAGGTCTACTATTTTCCCTGAAGGTGTCTTGATTGGCACCGTAAAGGACTTCGTCATTGAAGATGTGGGAGATTATTATAATATAAACATCGATCTATTTACAGATATGACAAGTTTGAAACACGTTTATCTTATCGCTCGAAAGGATGCAAAAGAAATAAAAGAACTGGAAAAAGAAGCGACCCATGTGGAACAATGAAATTTTAATTAATACGGCACGGTTTCTTGTATTGATTCTAATTCAAGTAGTTCTTCTGGACCATATAAACTTTTTAGGGTATGTAAATCCGTATTTGTACATCTTCTTTATCCTAATGTACCCGTTAACAGGAAATAAAAGCTTGCTTATTCTTCTAAGCTTTTTACTGGGTTTAAGTATAGACATGTTTAGTAACTCTGGAGGTATTCATGCGGGAGCCTCTGTTTTTATTGCTTGGATACGTCCTTTAGTATTAAAATATTCCTTTGGGGTAAGTTATGAATACAATACAGTAAAGATTAATACGGCAAGTTTTTCTCAACAACTCGTCTTTATAGTGAGTATGGTTTTTATACACCACCTAGTATTATTCACTCTTGAGATTTTTAACACAAGCCAAATACTTTTCATCTTAAAATCCACGTTATTTTCTGGGATATTCACTACGATTATTATTTTTTGTACACTTTATTTATTTGGTAAGAAAAGTTCATGAGAAAACTATTACTGCTTTCTATAGTTTTAATTACAGGGGTTGTATTTGCAGCACGACTTTTCTATCTTCAAATTTACGATACCAGCTACCAAAAGCTTTCTGAAAATAACGCTGTAAAAGTAGTTTACAATTATCCTCAGAGAGGTTATATTTTTGACAGAAAAGGGAATCTATTGGTGTCTAATCAACCCTCCTACGATGTCATGGTTATTCCCAAAGATGTCAAACCCCTTGATACTCTAGAATTTTGTAAACTTCTTAAAATTGAGAAAGAAGACTTCAAAAGAATTCTGGAAAAAGCTTGGGTATATTCACCCAGAATAGCTCAGGTATTTATTCCGCAACTTACCAAAAGCGAATATGCTGCCTTGTCGGAAAAAATGTATAAATACCGAGGGTTTTACATTCAGAAAAGATCGTTGCGCAATTATCACGTGAGACATTCTTCCAATGTGTTGGGATACATTTCTGAAGTAAATGAACGCATCATCAAACAAAATCCTTATTACCAAATGGGAGAACTTATTGGTATGGGAGGTGTTGAAAAGCAATATGAAGAAGTTTTACGAGGTACAAAAGGGGTAAAATATATTCAAAAAGATCGATTTAATAGGGATATTGGCCCCTACAAAGAAGGAATTTTTGATACCCTACCTACACGGGGTAACGACATTATGCTTACCATTGATGCAGATCTACAGCAGTATGGAGAAGAGTTAATGATAAACAAAAGAGGAGGTATTGTGGCTTTGGAGCCAAAAACTGGAGAAATCTTGGCATTAGTGGCAGCACCCAATTACGACCCTGCGCTTTTAGTAGGAAGAGATCGTTCAAAAAACTTCACCAAGTTATATTATGACACTATAGCCAAACCCCTTTTTGATAGGGTATTACAGGGCGAATACCCACCAGGATCCCCTTTTAAAACTCTTACTGCCTTAATAGGTCTACAAGAGGGTGTAATTGATTTGGATGAGCGCGTCTACTGTCATGGTGGTTATCGATATGGAAATAGAACCCTTGGGTGTCACCATCACAGTACACCACTTAGTTTAATTCCTGGAATAGCCAATTCTTGCAATGCCTATTTTGCTACGGTTTATAGAAGAACAATAGATAAATATCCCACACCTCAAGAAGGAATTGACCATTGGAGAGAGCATTTGGTAAGTTTTGGACTCGGGAATTATTTAGGGTATGATCTTCCCGCTGGAAACAAAGGCCTCATTCCCGATAGTGATTATTATAATAGAGCGTATCAATATCCAAAATACAAATGGTATACTCCCGCCACAATTTCAAATTCCATAGGGCAAGGAGAGGTTTCATTAACCCCTATGCAAATGGTTAATTTTACAGCGGCTATCGCCAATAGAGGCTACTTTTATAGGCCACACATTATTAAAAATATTGTTGGAGCCGATAGTATTCCTGAAAAATACACAGTGAAAAATTATACCACTATTGACCCGGAATATTTTGAACCAGTAATACAAGGAATGTATGACGTATATAATTACGGAACAGCCTCCCACCTTAAAATTCCAGGTATCGAAATTTGCGGAAAAACCGGAACAGCAGAGAATTATATTCGTGTAAACGGAAAACGAATGCAATTAACAGACCACTCGGTATTTGTGGCATTTGCCCCAAAAGATGATCCAAAAATAGCCATTGCTGTTTTCGTTGAAAATGGCTATTGGGGCTCTCGCTGGGCGGGTAAAATTGCAAGCCTCCTAATTGAAAAATACCTTAAGGGAGAAATTACTAGAAAAGACCTTGAAAACTTTGTACTAAATGGTAGTTTAATGGATGAATATAATAAACCGTATAGCGGTGAACCTTTTAAAATCAATCAGTAATGGGTGATTATAAAAGAAATGTACAGTTAGATTGGTTAACGATTTTTTCATACTTAGCCTTAGTATTTATTGGTTGGGTTAATATTTATTCTGCCTCTCTAAGTGAATCATCTCTAGGGTTTTATGATTTTAATCAGATATATTTTAAACAGCTGGTATTTATTGTTACCAGCTTAGGACTAATTGTTTTCATATTAGCATTGGACGCAAAGTTTTATGAACGCTTTTCTAGCATTATTTATTTAGTGTCATTAGCTTCATTGTTAGGGCTATTTATCTTCGGAAAGAACGTAAATGGGGCTACCTCTTGGTATTCTTTCGGCTCCATTGGACTTCAACCCAGCGAGTTTGCTAAAGCCGCCACGGCCTTGGCATTAGGAAAATATGTGAGTGATATTCAAACCAATATGAAGGAATTGAAACATCAGCTTCGTACCTTTCTTATTATAGCGTTACCTGCATTATTTATCATTCCCCAACCAGATCCAGGAAGCGCTTTGGTATATGCCGCTTTTGTTTTTCCATTATACCGTGAAGGATTAAACTATGTTTTTGTACTTATTGGATTTATTGCGGCGTTATTATTTGTGGGAACCCTGCTCATTGGTATTCAATGGATGATTTTAATAATCCTTAGCGTTTTATCGATTATACTTTTAAAGAAGAAAAAAAGAAATCGAATTAAGTGGTCTCAATATGCCATTATTGCTGCAGCCTGTATAGGATTTACATTTTCGGTGAGTTATGTTTTCAACACCGTTTTTGAACAACGCCATAGAGATCGTTTTAATATTGTTTTAGGAAAGGAAGTTGACGAAAAGGGAATTGGATACAATACCAACCAGAGTGAAATTGCGATTGGCAGTGGTAGTTGGACAGGAAAAGGATGGCTTCAAGGAACGCAAACAAAAGGAAACTTTGTGCCAGAACAACACACCGATTATATTTTTAGTACCATTGGTGAAGAATGGGGCTTTCTTGGTTCCATTACGGTAGTAGGTCTATTTGTATTTTTAATTATTCGCCTTTTAATTTTGGCTGAAAGACAAAAATCTACCTTCGGAAGAGTTTACGGATATGGCGTCGCTTCCATCCTATTTTTTCACTTTTTTGTGAATGTGGGAATGGTAACTGGATTGTTTCCAACTATCGGAATTCCATTGCCTTTTATTAGTTATGGAGGTTCCAGCCTTTGGGGATTTACTATTTTACTGTTTATTTTTGTGAAGTTAGATGCATCAAATTACATCAACCGATAAAGGGAGGAAAATCGAAAATTGTGAATCGTTCCTAGGGTGGCGAACAACTTATTTTTTGTAGTTTCTTTGAATACAAAAAATAATTGTGAAGGCGTAATAAAACAGCGTTGTTTATTTTTGTGAAGTTCGACGCATCCAATTACATCAATCGCTAGCGTTTTCCCCAACTTTTTAAGTCTATACTTACTTCCAATTTCTCCTCAATAGCATCTGGTAAAGAGGAGAAGAAATCGATACCCGTTTTTGCTTCAATGTCATCAACGGGAACAACAAATTCATAAAATGATTCATTTGTAGCTTTATTCGGAATTAAGAAAGCCAACACTTTGAAGTTTCCATCTGAAGCATCTAAGATAATTTTATAAAACTCTTCGGGCACCGAAACATTTTCATCACCAATGGTTGGTAAACCCTCTTTTAAAACACCGCCCGTTACGACATAAACTCCATCATACTTTTTTGCCCAATAGCGGACCTTTTGTTCTAAAAAGTTCCAAACACCCGAATTAAATTCTCTATTCTGCGGACTAATATTACTCGTTAAAAACGTTTCGTGATAAGCTTCATAGGAGAAGCGTCTATCCCCTGCTGGACAAAGGTGCCCTCTATCATAGCCAGAATTTTTATAGTTTCGCCAATCGGCTGAACCCGTTTTTACTTCTCTATCTTCCACAAAATAAGGCCTTTCAAATTCGTTATTTGATAGATGTGATTTGGAAAGCTCGTAAGCTACCCATTCGGCTTGCTCATGTGGTTCAGAATATGACAACGTAAAAAAACCATGAGTGACAATAGCACCCGTTGTAGAAGTAGGCAATAGATTTTCAGAAAATTCTTGAGAAGATTCAACCAAGACTTTTGACGTATCTGGGTACGCTTCTGTTTGCTTGTTTACATATTTTTCAGCATAATAAAGAATGGCAACTACTAGAATGGTTAAAATTGGATATAAGTATCTTCTATTCATACATTAATTCTTCACATCTAGCACATCTCGTAAGGCATTTCCCATGAGCATAAAGGCTGTAACTAAACTCATTATGGCAATCCCAGGAATAATGGCTAAATAAGGTTTCCCCAAAATAATATAGGAGTAGTGATCTTTAATAATTCCACCCCAACTTGGCATAGGAGGTTGTGCACCGATACCTAAGAAACTCAATCCGCTTTCAATTAAAATAGCACCAGCAAAATTGGCGGCAGAAATAATAATTACTGGGGCTAAACTGTTTGGTAAAATATGGTTTATAATAATACGCCAATGACTAAATCCTAAGGACTTGGCAGCCGTTACATATTGCATTTGTTTCACACCCATTACCTGCCCTCTTACAACACGAGCCACCTCAACCCACATGGTAAGTCCAACCGCTATAAATACTTGCCAAAATCCTTTCCCCAACGCTAAGGTAATAGCAATGACCAATAGTAAGGTTGGAATTGACCACGTAACATTAATAAGCCACATAATAGCAGCATCAACTTTCCCACCAAAATAACCTGCTGTTGCCCCTAAAGTTATCCCTATAATTAGAGAAATAAACACCGCCACAAAACCAATAGCAAGCGATATTCTAATTCCAATAAGCATTCTACTTAACAAATCACGCCCGTATTTATCTGTGCCTAAAATGAATTTTCTTTCTGAAATATATTTGGAAGGTATTTCTTCCGCTTTAGTTACATTAATGAATGATGATAAAGGATATGACTTGTTTAAACCCGCTGTTCCATCGGAAGTATATTCGGTGATTTCTAAATCATTTTCTTTTAAGGTGTAATCTGAAATTGGAATTTCGGTATCTGTCGTCTTTTTTCCAAAGAAAAAAACGGATAACCCACTTTGACTCACTTCTTTGGAAGGCAATGTTAGCATCTTTACCTTAAAACCCGGTGGTTTTGAATGAATGGAAAGATGCATTTGGTTGGCATTTTGAGAGTTGTCTGGTGCCAAAGCATACGCAAAAATGGCTATCAACACACAAATCATTAAAAATGAAAAACTAAAAACGCCCCAAAAGTTTTTCTTGAACTTTTGGAGCGCTATATTTCCCAATGATTTGGAAGGGACCATAGGTTTAGTTTTTAATCTTGGCCACTTTTCCGTTTCTAATGTTATTAAGTTTTAAATCTTCAAGAACATTTACGGCTTCTTCAACATAAATATCTTTTGCTAAACTTTTATGCCATCTTTTTCTTTTTTCCTGAAGCGTCGTATCTTGTTTCATCAAGGCTATTTCACCTGGAAGTGAACGATAATTTAATTTATTATCATATTCTCCAATGGCATCAAACTTCTTGGTTTCCTCTTTACGTTTTTCAATATCCGCGGCATATTTTTCAAAATTAAGTGTTACGAAATTTTCATCTCTAGACCTCTTAATATACTTCGCATTTTCATCGATTAACCGAAGCTGCTCGCTCTTTGCCATGCGTTCTTTACTTCTATTAATAGTACCTTCATAATCGATGTAACCGTCCCAAACTTTATAGTTAGCGGGGCTTATTTTGTCATAAGGCAGCGGATTGTCATAATCTCTTTCCCCTATTTCAATATAGCTATAACGATCTGGCATGACCACATCACTTTTAACACCTTCAAGCTGGGTAGACCCTCCATTTACACGATAAAACTTTTGTGTGGTCAATTTTAATGCACCCATATCTCCCATATCATTTTGACGAAGCCATTGGTTAAGGTCTATCATATTTTGAACTGTCCCCTTACCGTACGACTGCTCACTACCTATAATTATAGCTCTTTTATAATCTTGCATCGCTGCCGCTAAAATTTCGGAAGCCGAAGCAGATAATTCATTCACTAATATTACTAATGGGCCGTCCCAAACTATTTCTTCATTTTCATCTTCCAACACTTCCTTTTTCTTTCCACCAGAAGCTACTTGCACCACAGGACCATCCTTTATAAACAATCCCGCTATATCTACAGCAGTGCGTAAAGAACCTCCTCCATTATCGCGAAGATCCAAAACCAAACCTTCCACACCTTCGGCTTTTAGGTTTTCAATTTCCTTTTTTACATCGGTAGCAGAATTACGTTCGCCATAATCTTTCATATCGAAATAAAATGCTGGAAGGTTAATAAGTCCAAACTTTTTATCTTCCTTTTCAATAAGCGTAGATTTTGCATAGGTTTCTTCAAGTTCTACCACATCTCTTGTAATTGTTTCCTCTTCTATGGTTCCATCTACTCGTTTAACAGTTAAGGTTACCTTGGTTCCTTTAGGGCCCTTAATAAGTTTTACGGCATCATCCACTCGCATTCCCACAATACTTACGGGTTCCTTTTCATCTTCTTGTTTCACTTTTAATATGGCATCTCCTACCTCCATATGCTCACCGCGCCAAACCGGACCTCCACTTATTACCTCAACAATTGTGATGTAATCATTTTTCTTCTGAAGTCTCGCGCCAATTCCTTCTAATTTCCCACTCATTCGCAAGTCGAAACGATCGCGATCTGGTGGTGCAAAATAATTGGTGTGGGGATCAAATTCTTCAACTACCGTGTTTAAGAATACTGCAAAATAATCTTTGCGCTCAAGGTCGCTTGTGAAATCGTAATAATCATCTAAAGCAGTCATAGAGGTTTGACGTGCTTTAGCTTCCATTTCTTCAAGAGTTAGTTTTGCGTTATCACTTTCTATGTAGGCTTCACCTTTTTCTTCAGCTTCCTTTTTCTTTTTAGGAGCGTTATTTTTCTCCTCAACTAAGTCATAATAATTAGAAATCGTTGAAAATTTAAGTTGTTGTCTCCAACGCTCTTTTAATTCTTCCTTTGAAGTCGAGTAAGGGAGTTTATCATAATCCACATTAATTTTTTCATCAACGGTGTAATCGAAAGGCTCGCTTAAAATTTCTTTGTAATATCCTTTAGATTCTTCAGCACGCTGCATATATCTATCATATACCACACTAAAAAAAGTGAGTTCTTTACTTCGGATTTGGTCATCAATTTCAGTTTCGTAAACGCTAAATTCTTCCAAGTCTGAAGCTAAAAAATACCGTTTTAATGGGTCCATTGCTTCGATAAAGTCTTTGTAGACTCCAGCAGAAAAGACATTGTCCATTTCTTTTGGATCATAATGCCCTTTTTCTAGTACATAGGTAATTAAATCTACTAGTAATTTGTCCTTCTCAGGATCGTTAAATTCTTTTGAAGTAAAACTGCATGAGGCCACAGCCACAAAAACAGCAAGTAATAAAATTTTGAAATTCTTTTGCATAAAACTCATAGCATCCTTTTTAAGACTTCTAAATTAGATAAAAAACCGTGCCAAGAAAGCATAATGATACTAATTTTTTGTTAAACCATTCTTCTAAAAAATTTAAAAATCAAAATTTAGAATTCAGGATTAATAACTGTATTTTTATATCATCAATAAATGCTATGGAAAAAGACAAACCCCTTATCCTTGTTACTAACGATGATGGCATCACAGCTCCAGGTATTCGTACCCTTATTGAGGTAATGAACGAAATAGGTACTGTTTGTGTTGTTGCCCCAGATTCTCCACAAAGCGGTATGGGTCATGCCATTACGGTAAACGACACTTTATATTGTGATAATGTAATTATTGATAAAAACGCACCACAGACCGAATATAGTTGTAGCGGGACACCCGCAGATTGTGTAAAACTTGCCACTAACGAGATTTTAAAACGCAAGCCTGATTTATGTGTTAGTGGGATTAATCACGGAAGTAATTCTTCCATTAATGTGATTTATAGCGGAACGATGAGTGCCGCTGTGGAAGCAGGCACTTCGGGCATACCAGCGATAGGTTTTTCACTATTAGATTATTCTTTGAATGCGAATTTTGAACCTATTAAAGCGTTTGTAAAAAAGATTACCTTAGAATGTTTGCAAAACGGATTACCCAAAGGGGTGGTCCTTAATGTAAATTTCCCAAAGCTTTCAGAAAAGGAAATTAAAGGCATAAAAGTTTGTAGACAGGCAAACGCACATTGGATTGAAAATTTCGACAAACGCAAAAGCCCCCTTGGAAGAGAATACTACTGGCTCACTGGCGAGTTTGTAAATGAAGACAAAGGAGAAGATACTGATGAATGGGCACTAAAAAATGGGTATGTTTCAGTAGTGCCTGTCCAATTTGATTTAACGGCACATCACGTGATAAAAGATATTAACTCTTGGGATATTTAATATGAAGAAAGAAATATTTATAGGATTCTTGGTAGGAATTATTAGCAATACTTTGGGAGTTATTGTATGTACTTTTATTGTTGCACAACTTAAAAACCAGGAGTTTGTTCACACATTTAATCTTTATCTAAATTCTCAAAATCTTTGGATGCTACTTACCTTAGGAGCATTACCCAATTTAGCCGCATTTTTTGGATTCTTGAAAATTAATAGAGAATATCGAGCTCGAGGTGTATTATTAGCAACGTTTGTCACAGCTATAACCGCTTATTTAATTTATTTTCTTTAAATGAAATATTATCTTCTTGCTGGCGAAGCGTCTGGGGATTTACATGGTTCCCATCTTATAAAAGCACTTAAAAAAGAAGATCCTAAAGCACAGTTTCGGTTTTGGGGAGGCGATCTTATGGCTGCCGAAGGTGGAGATTTAGTAGTTCATTATAAAGACAGAGCGATTATGGGCTTTGCCGAAGTGATTAAAAATCTTCCTAAAATCAAAAAGCTTTTTAACCTCTGCAAAAAAGATATTTCAGAATATAAACCCGATGCTCTTATTTTTATTGATAATTCTGGCTTTAACCTTCGCATTGCAAAATGGGCAAAACCGAAAGGTTTTAACACACATTATTATATCAGTCCACAAGTTTGGGCATCTCGTGCCGGTCGGGTAAAAACTATAAAAAAGACCATCGACCATATGTATGTGGTGTTGCCGTTTGTAAAGGATTTTTATAAAAAATACGATTATCCTGTTCATTTTGTAGGACACCCATTACTTGATGCCATTTCTAATAGAAAACAAGCACTTCCTAGTATTTTTAGAGAGGAAAATAATCTTGATGAAAGACCCATTATAGCTTTGCTTCCTGGGAGTAGAAAGCAAGAAATTTCTAAAATGTTGAAGGTGATGCTTTCTGTAGTGGATGAGTTTCAAGAATATCAATTTGTAATTGCAGGAGCGCCTAGTCAGGAAAAAGAATTTTACCTTCAGTTTATTGAAAAAGACAATGTTCATTTATTGCTTAATAAGACTTACGATTTATTGAGCTTGTCTCATGCAGCATTGGTTACTTCGGGGACGGCTACTTTGGAAACAGCCTTGTATAAAGTTCCGCAAGTGGTATGCTATAAGGGAGGCCGAATATCGTATGAAATTGCGAAACGCATTATCAAGTTAAAATACATTTCGCTAGTAAATCTTATACTCGATAAACCTGCTGTTACAGAGCTTATTCAAAATGATTTTACTTCAAAAAATTTAAAAAAAGAACTTACCAAAATTCTAGATGAATATTATCGTGCCGTGTTATTTTTGGATTATTACGACTTGGAAGTTGCTCTTGGAGGGAAAGGAGCGAGTGAAAAAACGGCAAAATTGATAGTTTCTACACTCACTAAATAATTTTTTTCATAATTTTAGCCATACCAAATCTATTGAAATTATGAAAAACCTCACCCTACTTGTTTTCATAACTATTCTAATATCCTCGTGTGGCTCTACACGAAAACCAACCAACACCACTATTATTGGCGATACTTCCGTGTCTGTTACTGCAAAAAAAGCAACTAAAATTGTAGATTTTGCAAAAAAGTTTGAAGGCACCCGATACAAATTTGGAGGTACTGATAAAAGAGGTATGGATTGTTCTGGCTTAGTATATGTTTCATTTAAAGAAGAAAATATTGCCCTCCCTAGAATTTCTAGAGATATGGCAACAAAAGGCATCCCTATTACTTTAAATGAGACTTCAGAAGGGGACCTGCTTTTTTTTCAAACAAATAAAAACAGACGTATCATAAATCACGTTGGATTGGTCATAGAAACTAAAAAAGGAGAAATTCTATTTATTCATTCTACCTCTTCCCGAGGGGTCATTGTATCCTCTTTAGAGGAGGACTATTGGAAAGATGCTTTTGTAGAAGTTAGACGAATTATTTAATTTTTTTTATCTTTAGGTTCCTTCCCGGTTACTTATTTAGGCGAATAAGATTCGCTAAAAGTGAAGTTCATCCATTTTACGATGATACAATTAGCCATTGCCTTAACTACAGGTATTGTGCTTGCCTACCTATTCCCAATTTCCTTTTCGATAGTTCCTTTTTTGGGATTAGGCTTCGGCTTATTATTAGGTATTTGGTGGCTCCTCCGATATCGATTAAAGCCAGCTCCAATATTCGAAATTTTCAGTATAGTACTTTTTATCACAATTGGTTACGCCAATTTTCAACTACGGCATCCTCAATTTCAAAAGAATCATTATTCAAAATTTTATTCTGAAAAACAGTTTGAAACTGTTCAAATTAAAATAAAAGAGGTTCTAAAGCCTTCTCCTTTTCAGGATAAATACATTGCCGAAGTATTTCAGTTAAATGCTCAAAAAACTGACGGGAAAATTCTTGTGAATTATCAAAAAGACAGTCTCCTTAGTCCTTTTAAAGTAGATGACCAATTGATGCTTTATTCAGAAATAAAAGAGATTCGAAAGTCCACAAACCCACATCAGTTTGATTATAAAAAATATATGCAAAGCTTGGGCGTATACTACCAGATTGAAGGATCAAAAAATGAAATTCTTCGTATATCTAAAGGATCACGAACTCTTAAAGGGGTAGCTGAGCAATCTAGAAGGTATTTAATTTCAAAACTAAAAGAAACTCCTATTGAGTCCAATGAAAGAAGCATTATTGAAGCGCTCATTTTAGGACAACGCCGCAATATAAACCCTGATACTTACAAAGAGTATGCTGCCGCAGGGGCTATCCATATTTTAGCAGTCTCAGGACTTCATGTGGGGATCATTTTTGTTATTCTATCATGGGTTTTGAGGCCCATTAGTTTCTTCAAAGATGGGAGTATCATTAAATCCGCATTAATTGTTTTATTCCTTTGGGGATTTGCTTTTCTAGCAGGGCTTTCGCCATCGGTTATAAGGGCCGTGACAATGTTCTCCTTTTTTGCATTAGCATCTGTATCGAACAGGCCAAGCAATTCATTTAATATTCTATTTCTGTCCTTTTTGTCACTTTTATTAATTAATCCCAATTGGTTGTTTCACGTTGGATTTCAATTAAGTTATTTGGCAGTATTCTTTATAATTTGGGTTCAACCAACATTGAGCAAACTATATCGTCCCAGATTTAAATTCGACAAATTATTCTGGGATATAATTACGGTGACTCTTGCCGCTCAATTAGGAATTGCACCTTTAAGCATTTATTATTTTCATCAATTTCCTGGGTTATTTTTTGTTAGCAACCTGGTTATTTTACCCTTTTTAACCTTACTTCTTGGCTACGGAATTTTGGTAGTTTTATTGGCTGGAATAAATCTTCTTCCAGATTCGGTTGCTTTAGGGTATAATTACCTTATAAAATTCTTAAATAGGTTTATACACTGGGTAGCTGAAAAAGAAATGTTTCTATTTCAAGATATTTCTATGTCATTTCTCAAGATGATAGGTTTCTACATTTTAATTATCAGCTTTATTATTTGGTGGAGGCAAAATCAAAGAAGGTTAGTATTCTTAGTATTAGGAAGTCTTATTTTGATATTGGGGGTTACTTTTTATGAAAAAAGCAGATCAAAAGAAGAACTAGTAATTTTTCATAAGTCTAGAAAAACTTGGATGGCAATAACTACCAAAGACTCGCTAAAAATATTTCAGAAAGATACTTTTTCAATTGAGGATGAATATCCCATTAAAGCATTTCGGGTTGCCAAAAATAAGGAAGTGGTATTTGCACAAAGAATTCCATCTGTATTTAGTTTTAAAGAAAAGATTTTTATTATCACAGATAGTATAGGGGTTTACCCTTCAGTAAAGGGTGGTATTATCCTACTCTCTGAAAGTCCCAAAGTAAATTTAGAACGGTTAATTGATAGTCTACAGCCCGAGTTGATTATTGCAGATGGCAATAACTACACCTCGTATGTTAATAGATGGAAAAAAACGTGTGAAATAAAAAACACTCCCTTTCATTCAACGCGTGAAAAAGGAGCATATATATTTAATTAAACGTTCCTTTAAATTTCTTTTGATAGGCTTCCCAAGCTGCTGCCGTAGTGAGTGTTTTATAGTCGTCGTTGGCGATCATCTTTAAATAAATCTCAAGTTCCTGAGGAGTTTTATATCCAGGTACTGCTTGGATGAGTTTTCCGTTTTCTTCGAAAAAGACCAAGCTAGGATAGCCCGGAATACGAAGAGCATCTGCAAAAAAGTGAGTGGCATTTCTCCCTTTGCGTTCTGGCTGATAATTAGGGTTGGTGTAGGTAAAGTCTTCAAAAGTAATTTCCTCATTACCTTCGGCATTAAACTTTACGGCATAGTAATTTTTATTAATGAAAGCAATTACATCTTTATGACTCAAAGTGTTTTTGTCCAAAAGTTTACAGGGGCCACACCAAGTGGTATAAACATCCATAAATATTTTTTTAGGGGTTTCTTTTTGAGCTTCAAGTGCTTCATTCATAGTCAACCACTTAATTTTATCCTGAGAATAACCTAGAGTTGAAGACAGGATTAATACTAGTAAAAGTAGATTTTTCATGATTTGGGTTGTTATTACCCTTTAAATTGAGGAGTAAAATTATCTAAGTATTCTTGATACGCTTCTTGAGTAGTGATACTTTTCCAAAGATCGGTTCCAAAAAGCTTTAAATATATTTCTAATTGAGGTGGCGTACGGTATCCTTTTACCCTATTAATTAAATTTCCACTCTCGTCGATAAATAAAACCGTTGGATAGGCATTAACCCCCATAAATCTAGAAAACTGGTGAGCACTATTTCGCTTTTTTGCTTTCGCTGGGTCGTATGTTGGGTTTTGATAAACTTTGCCTTTATAGTTGACTACTTCATTCCCTTCTGCATTAAACTTTACTGCGTAAAAGTTTTTATTAATAAACGCTATAACATCTGGATTACTGAAAGTGTTTCTATCCAGCATTTTACAAGGTCCACACCATACAGTATACATATCAATAAATATTTTCTTTGGATTCTTTGCTTGAGCTTCAAGAGCCTCATTCATAGACATCCATTTTATTTCTTGCGCTGAAACAACACCTATCGATAGAAATATAAAAAGTATTGTAATTTTTTTCATTTTGAAACAATTTTGAAACAGGATTTCAATATAACAAAAAACGTTCCACAATGGGAACGTTTTTTTGTTAATTCTATTGTAAACTAGCGCACTCCGTGCATTAGTTTCTTGATTATAGGATATAATAAAGCCGATAAAATTCCTAAAATAACAGCAATAGCGGTAAGCAACCAGAAAAAGTAGCTAAGCCCTTGTTCTCGTGCAATACCCTCTGAAGCTTCTCCAAAAACACCAGCTAATTTCATACCTATTGCAACGGCCAAATACCAAATACCGAACATCATAGCTATCATTCTTCCAGGCACTAATTTACTTACATAAGAAAGTGCCACAGGAGACACACAAAGTTCTCCCATGGTATGAAAGAAATAAACCAAAATTAGCCAAATCATACTAACAGAGGCTGTTTTAGCTCCTACAGGAATATCCGAGGCTCCAATGGCTACGCAGGCCATTCCCACGCCAAGCAATATCATTCCAATTGCATATTTCATATTTGCATTAGGGTTGTACTTGCTTTCCCACCATTTTGAAAATAATGGCGCAAAAGTGATAATGAAAAGAGAATTTAATACTCCAAACCAAGATGCTGGAACCTCTGCAATATCTTTCATATATTCTGTATAAAGCATCCAAAGAGCAATTCCCCAAATAATAACAAAACTGGTTCCTAGAATTACATTAGAGAGAGCATATTTTGCAAAAGTTTTCTTGAATAACAACCAAAGCACCCAAGTAATAATTCCAAGGGGGATTAATGTCATTAAAGAATTGACAATTTTAAAAATTAAGGCAGAGTCACCTTCCAAAACTCTTTGGGTATAATCACGTGCAAAAATTGTTAAAGATCCTGGAGCTTGTTCAAAAATTGCCCAAAAGAAAATTGTTACAAACGCAAAGAAAATAACAGCTAACATACGGTCTCTAGTGATTTTGGCATACTTCGGAATTCTAATAATAAGTAGTAAAACAAACAATGCTAAAGCCAATAAAATTGCGAAGTTACTCCCAGCAAGAGGTCCTATATTAAAGTTAAATAGATTATATGTTCCTTCAGAAATTTTGGATACAGGATCATTTAAAATCCAAGCTAATCCAAGCACGGCAGCTATGATGATTATAAACACTTGGATTTTGGTAAATGGGTTTAATTTGCCTCCTGAAGCTTCAGAAATTTCGCTTAAATCCTCTCTTTTCTTTTCGGGCTTTAATCCAATCTTTCCAAAAATATTTTGAGCTAACCAAAATTGAAGTAACCCAAATAACATAAAAATTCCCGCAACACCAAAGCCCCAACTCCAACCTACTTTTTCTCCTAAATAGCCACAAAGTAAAATTCCTAAAAAGGCTCCAGCGTTTACTCCCATATAGAAAATGGTATACGCCCCATCTTTCTTCTCTTCTTTGCCTTCATACATTTCAGAAATAATAGATGTCATGTTAGGCTTAAAGAAACCGCTTCCAAAAACAAGTAGCGTCAATCCTGTATATATAAAAAATTGTGTCTCTAATGCCATACAAGCATGACCAAGAGTCATTAACAAAGCCCCAATAACCACAGCCCATCGATACCCAATTTTTTTATCGGCCATATACCCACCTAATAAGGTAGACAAGTAGACAAGTGACGTATAGGTCCCAAAAATTGCAAAAGCATGTTCTCTTGGCCAACCCCATCCTCCATCGAGTAAAGATGCTGTAAAGAACATAACTAGTAAGGCACGCATCCCATAATAGGAAAAACGCTCCCACATTTCGGTAAAAAATAATACAAATAATCCTGCAGGATGTCCTAAAACTTTGTCTTTAAATAGATTTTCGATATCCGTATTCATACTTTTAAAATTTTAGAATCTATTTTTAGTTTATGTCCTTATCTGCAACTTCGTACCCTTCTGTCTCCAACATTTCTCGTTCGTTATCCTCGGCACCATGCGTTAAATGTTCTAATTTCTTTCGGAATACCATCACTAACAATCCAAAGGCAACACAAAACACTGCAATCCCAGTAAAGATGGTATATTCTCCCAAACTTTCAGAAGCTTCTCCTAACAATCCAGCCAGTTTGTTTCCAAATCCAGTCATGGCAAAATATACCCCCATCATTAAGGAAGCATACTTTAGCGGAGCTAGTTTCGTAATATATGATAATGCTACCGGAGAAATACAAAGTTCTCCTACTGTGTGGAATAAATAAGCTAATACTAACCAATACATTGCAGAAGCTCCATTAGTTTCATATTGTCCTGCTGCTGCTGTCATAAAAAAGAATCCTGTACCCATAATGATGAGCCCAACAATCATTTTAAATAAGGATGTAGATACTTTTCCTTTCAGTTTTCTATGAGCCCAATACGCTGCAACGGTAGTCCCTAAGAAAATAATAAACATGGCATTAAGCGACTGGAACCAAGAAGCAGGAACCTCCCAACCCATTAGCATTCTATCTGTTTTTTCGGAAGCATAAATATTCATTAACCCACCTGCTTGTTCAAAAGCTCCCCAGAATACAATTACCAATAAAAACGAAATAAATAATACTATAACTCTATCTTTCTCAATCTTAGTAAGTGGACGTTTCATAGCAGCTTTTTCTTCTTCATTTTCTGAATTTCCAGAATAGTTTCCTACATGTTTTAAGTGCTTTTGTCCTGCTAAATACTGAATTAAACCTAAGGCCATCCCAATACCAGCTAATCCAAAACCATAATGCCACCCATGTACTTCACCTACATATCCTACAATTAAACTAGATAAAAAGGCACCTAGGTTAATTCCTATATAGAAAATTGTAAATCCTTTATCCCTTCTAATATCTCCTTGCTTGTATAGGCCTCCAACCATAGTTGAGATATTGGGTTTTAGCATTCCTACACCAGCGATAATTAATCCAAGACCGGTGTAAAAGGCCCACATTTGCTCAACAGCCAAAATACTATGCCCTGCAACCAGCAAAATCCCACCATACAACACAGATTTTTTCTGCCCTAGAAACTTATCGGCAATCCAACCCCCAGGTATCGAAGCTACATAGACTAACATAGTGTACCAGCCATACAAGGCTAAAGCCTCTCCGTTGGTCCAGCCTAAGCCGCCATTTTCATCAGTGGTTTGTGCTACTAAGTAAAGTACCAAAATGGCTCGCATTCCATAATAGGAAAAACGTTCCCACATTTCTGTGAAAAATAAAACATAGAGCCCCACTGGGTGCCCAAATAACTCCTTTTGTTTTTGAATTGTCGCTGACATATGAATTGGTTATTAGTTGTTTATTAATTTTTAATCTCCATAAGTTGCTCTTTGGGAGACCCCAAAGACTCTTTTACGAAGTTGGTCATTTTTTTATATAAGTGTAATCGTGTGTTACCACCATAAATCCCGTGATTATCATCTGGATACACCAACCAATCAAAATCTTTATTGGCCTGAATTAAAGCTTCCGTAAGACGCATGGTATTTTGAAAATGTACATTATCATCGGCACTACCGTGTACCAATAAAAAATCCCCTTTTAAATTATCTACATAGGTAATTGGGGAATTGGTATCGTACCCAGAAGGGTTTTCTTGTGGTGTCGTCATATACCTTTCGGTATAAATAGTGTCATAAAAGCGCCAGCTGGTCACAGGTGCTACTGCAATGGCCATGGAAAAAGTATCGGGTGCTTGAAACAGACAGTTGGAAGACATAAATCCTCCATAACTCCAACCCCAAATTCCAATTCTGTCTTCATCTATATACGGTAACTCCCCAAGTTTTTTAGCAGCAGCCACTTGATCTTCCACCTCATATTTTCCTAATTCTTTTTGGGTCATTTTTTTGAAATCTCTTCCTTTGTAGCCTGTCCCTCGCCCGTCGATACACACTATAATAATATCATCTTGTGCCAACATTTGATGCCAATAGTCATTAGCTCCATTCCATCGGTTTGCCACTTGCTGTGAGCCTGGTCCAGAATATTGATACATAAACAAAGGATACTCTTTGTTAGGGTCAAAATTCTTCGGTTTAATGGTGTACATATTTAAATCCTCCCCATTAATATTGATAGTAGAAAACTCTTTTTTAGACATTTTATAGCCCTTCAGAGATTCTTTTAACTCGTTATTATTTTTTATCTCACGAAGGGGTTTTCCTGTCAAGCCATCATGTAAAGTAAATGTATGCGGTGTTTCAGTATTGGAAAAAGTATTTATAAAATAGGTGAAGTCCGTACTAAAAGAAGCACTATTACTTCCTGTATTCTGTGTTAACCGAACTTTGTTTTTTCCTGTTTTGGTAATGGAATACACATCTCTATTAATGTTTCCGTTTTCGGTACTTTGATAAAATATTCTCCCTGTTTTAGAATCAAATCCATAATAACTTGTAACATCCCAATCACCGTCAGTTACTTGTTTGAGTAATTTTCCAGTTCTATCATAATGGTAAATATGATTCCAACCACTTTTTTCACTGGTCCAAATAAAACTGTTATCATTTAAAAACGTTAGGTCATCGGTTACATCCACATAGGCGGCATCCTTTTCTTGATGAATTAATTGAGTGGAATTATCTGTAGCGTTTACAAAAACTAAATCCAACACATTTTGATGGCGATTGGTTAATTGCACACTTAGAAAATTTGCATCCTCTGTCCACTTAATTCGTGGGATGTAATAACTATTGTATTTTGAAACATCTACTTTGGAAGTTTTTCCAGTGGCTACATCGTACATATGAAGTGATACTTCGGCATTTTTCTCTCCTGCTTTTGGGTACTTAAAAGTGTTTTCACTTGGATATAATTCCTCACCATAAATATCCATTGAAAATTCTGGAACGTCGGTTTCATCAAAGCGAATAAATGCAATTTTATCGCTGTTTTTGTTCCAATCAAAGGCTCTTACAAACGCAAATTCTTCCTCATACACCCAATCGGTTATCCCATTAATTATTTCGTTCTTTTTTCCGTCACTTGTAATTTGAGTCGTGATTCCTGAAGCCAAATCCTTTACATACAAATTGCTATTGTACCCATAGGCAATTTTGGAACCATCGGGACTAAAAGTAGGTTCCTGCACTTGGTTTTCAGAAAGTAACGTGGCTTTTTTTGTTTTTGAGTCATACACATAATACGTTCCTAAAGAAGAATGTCTATATACCTGTTTCAAATTAGTTGCCAATAACACTTTAGATTCATCCTCGCTAAATTCATACGAAATAAAGTAATCTACCTCAGGCAGATTTGTGCTAGTCACTAAGGTTTTTACCTTTTCACCTGTTTTATATTCATACACATCTATAGAAGAAGCATTGGTAGTACGATTGTAATCTAAAACTGAATATTGCTTCCCGTTGTTCATAGAATGCAACACATCCATAAATTGGGTTCTAAATGCACCTCCCCAAATATCTTCTAAGGTTATCTCTTTTTGTTGTGCTTTTGAAGAAGTAAGCGTTAACAGAAACGCAAGCACGGAGATAGAAAGAATTTTTTTCAAAATAGTATGTTTTGTAATGTCAAGTTTACTAAAAATAAAGCGAAATATAAGAGTTTTTATCCTAATTACGGCAATATTGAAAGTTCAATTACTAACACCAAAATGGTTTAATGCCTTATATTTGTCTTAGTTTATAAAAAATCTCATGTCCAAAACGGTATCTGGCTTTTCCAAAAAAACAAAAGAAGAAAAAATAGATTGGCTTGTCGCCCAATATTTAGATGGAAATTCAACATTAAAAAACACCTTAAAAAAATACTGGAATGTAGATGCCTCGCTACAAAACCTACACGATGATTTTATAGAAAACACACTTACCAATTACTATTTACCCTTTGGTATTGCTCCTAATTTTAAAATTAATGGAAGCATTTATGCCATCCCCATGGTCATAGAAGAAAGCTCGGTAGTGGCAGCAGCTAGTAACGCTGCCAAGTTTTGGAAAGATCGTGGCGGATTTAAAGCTGGAGTACTTTCCACACAAAAAAACGGACAGGTTCATTTTAATTTCTTCGGAAAGAAAGAAGATATAGAATCGTACTTTAAGGTAATAAAACCTACTCTTATTGAAGACATTGCTACGCTTCAGAAAAATATGCAGAAACGAGGCGGAGGACTTGTGGGCATTGAACTTAAAGATAGCACCCAAAAACTGAAAGGCTACTATCAACTCCATTGCACTTTTGAAACGTTGGATGCCATGGGCGCCAATTTCATTAATAGTTGTTTAGAGCAATTTGCTAAAACCTTTGAAGCCCAAGCACAGCACTTTGAAGCTTTTAAGAAAAGTAACGAATTTCCCGAAGTAGTGATGAGCATTCTCTCAAACTATGTTCCTAATTGTTTAGTAAAGGCTGAAGTAAGTTGTAAAGTAAATGAATTAGCAAACAACGGGATGGACGGAACAACCTTCGCCGAAAATTTTGTGCGTGCCATCGAGATTGCCAAGGTAGAGTCGCACCGAGCAGTTACCCACAACAAAGGTATTATGAACGGTATTGACGCCGTAATTTTGGCTACTGGGAATGATTTTAGAGCTGTGGAAGCCGGTGTACACGCCTATGCATCACGAGATGGCCATTACACAAGCTTAACCCACGCCAAAGTTGAAGGTGACACGTTTACATTTTGGATAGAAATTCCCTTAGCATTGGGCACTGTAGGCGGACTTACAACCCTACACCCACTCGTAAAGGTTGCTTTAGAGATATTACAAAAGCCATCGGCAAAAGAATTGATGCAACTAGTGGCGGTAGCAGGATTGGCTCAAAACTTTGCAGCGGTGCGTTCGCTAGTGACTACGGGAATCCAAAAAGGGCACATGAAAATGCACTTAATGAATATCCTTAACCAATTGGAAGCGACAGAAACCGAAAAGAAACAAGCAGTTACCCATTTTAAAAAGCACACAATTTCACACAGCGATGTAGTGAATTATATTTCAACCCTTAGAAATTAATTTGAAAACCTTTTACAGCAACGGAAAGTTATTGCTCACAGGAGAATATGTAGTTTTGGATGGCGCCAAAGCACTTGCTATTCCTACTAAAAAAGGGCAATCCTTAACGGTTGAAGCTTCAGAAAAAAAAGGAGTACACTGGAAAAGTCTAGATGAAAAGGGAACTGTTTGGTTTAAAGCTACTTTTAGTTTAGATACATCCATTTCTGAAAAAGAAGACAAGGTGTTGTTTCAGCTAATTCAAATTTTAAAAGAAGCACAGAAACTAAATCCTTCTTTTTTAGCGGAAGAAAATTACAAGGTTACTACAATGTTAGATTTTCCTAGAAATTGGGGTTTGGGCACCTCATCGACACTGATCAATAATATTGCGCAATGGGCAGAAGTGGACGCTTTTAAACTACTTCAAAATAGTTTTGGTGGAAGTGGGTATGATATTGCAGCCGCACAAAATAGCACACCCATTATATATCAGTTGAAAAATGGCAACCCCAAAGTTGAACCAGTTAAATTGAATTGGGACTTTACCGAAAGTCTATTCTTTGTACACCTCAACCAAAAACAAGATAGTAAAGAGGGTATTGCGCACTACAAAAAAGAAAAGGTGTCTGCTACTGTCATTTCTGAAATAAGTTTTATTACAGAAAAATTAATTTCCTGTAAGACCTTAAAAGAGTTTGAAGCCTTACTAAACCAACATGAAGAATTAATTTCTCTATCTATTGGGCTACCTACTGTAAAAGAACAACTATTCTCAGATTATCCAAAAGCCATCAAAAGCCTAGGCGCTTGGGGGGGTGATTTTGTATTGGCTGCAGGAAATGAAATGGACCGAAGCTATTTTAGAAAAAAAGGATTTACTACTATTGTATCATACCGAGATATGATTCAATAAAAAAACCCGCTTATTCAGCGGGTTTTTTATTCTTTTAAAATATCATTTAGTAAAAATCGGCGCGGTTATCTTCGATGTCCGCTGCTTTTCTAAGGGCACTAAATACTTTAGTGTTTACTGTTGAAGCATTTATAGAAGCCTTTAATTGGTTTACATAAGAGGCATAGTTATCTAGGGCGGGTGCCTCACTTTTAGAAAGGACACGCACTACAAAAACTCCAGTTTCACCATCGATAATTGGAGTGGTTTCTCCAGCTGCTTTTCCAAAAGCCATTCCAACCACGTAAGGTTCTGTTCCTGCATCTGCAATCGTTGGCGTTGAACGCGTTAATGCACTCGCCGTTTTAACAGCTACGTTTTGGCTCGTTGCCATTTCCTGTAAAGTGCTACCTGTAATACTTTCACGAATTTTTTGTGCCTTTTTCTGCTTTCTTAAAATAGGAGTTACGGTAACAGAAGCTTCGGCAACACTCATTAAGGCTTTTTTGTCGCTTTTTCGAGTTAATTGCACTACTACATAAGCATCATTAATATTAAAACGCTTCACGTCTCCAACGCTACTTCCTTCTTCAAAGGCCCAATTAACGATAGTACGGTTATTACCAATTCCAGGAATATTAGAATCTAACTTCCCTATTTTATTTACTGGTTTTGGAGTTAATCCTTTTTCCTCGGCAGTTTTAGTGAAATCTGCATTACGAACCGCTTCTTCAAATTTAGCCGATTCGCTAAATACTTGTGTTAAGGTAGCTTCAGAAGGTTCAATCTCTTTAACCACAGTGGCTACCTTATAAGCATCTTTTTTGTTTTTTTGACCCTCTACTTCAATTAAGTGGTATCCAAACTGTGTTTCAACAACACCCATATCCCCTACATTCTTTTCAAAACAGAAATCACGGAACGGCCCCACCATAGTATTGTAAGCAAACCAATCGTAATGCCCTCCTTTTTCAATACTTCCTTGGTCTGAAGAATATTTCTTTACAAAATCTCCAAATTTAGACTTGTTCTTTTTTAGCTCCACTAAAAGGCTATCGGCAAGTGCCTTTGCTTGTTCTGGTGTACGTGTAATACTGTCGGTTCTACTTAAGCCTACAGGAATTAAAATATGTCTAGCCTCAACTGAATCTGGTAATTGAATGGTTTTAATTACTTTAGATAAGTTGAGTGTTTTATCTACATTAAAAGGACCATATACGGTTCCTATAGGAATATTTAACAGGGTGTCTTTTAAAGAAGGAGGTAAATCCTTTTTGAAGAACCATCTATCTACAAAAGCACTTTCAGATTCATTGTTAACAAATTGAATGGGGTCTTCTGAAGCTGCAAAATCTTCTTTTAATTTAGCCATTTCTCCTTTAGCAGCTTCGATATCTTCCATAGAAGGTTCTTCACTAAAAGAAATGTACTGAATGTCCACCATAGGCTCTACTTCATATTTCGATGGATTCTTACGCACATAGGCTTCAATTTCGGCATCGGTTACAGGAACATCTTCGTCTGCAATTTTAGTATAGGGTATTTGAACATATTCGATATTTATTTTATCATTTTCGAAATGATATTGTTGCTCCCCTTCAGCAATGGTAACCGCAAGTCCGCTGGTCACTAAATTAGCATAATTAGATTGCAAAATGTTTTCTCGTACTCCATTGATGTAGGCATCCCACTGACCTCTCGCAGTAGCGTCATTTTGAATACTAGCTACATACTCTATAACTCTTGCCTCGCTATAAATTCCATTTTCATCTTGAAAAGTAGGATTACCCGATAAACTTAAAGCAAGGGTCTCGTTTAATTGCTCTTCACTTACACCCAAACCTAACTCTTCGGCTTGTTGCTTGTATAAAATTCTTCTTAGCTCGGTTTCCCAAACAGTATTCATTGCCTGATACGGATTTGCATTAGGACCTAAGGATCTCTGGCGCTCCTCTACTTTCCCCATAAAGTCTTCTCTGGAGATTTCGGTTCCATTTACAGAAGCTACCACATTCTGAGTAGAAGCACTGCTACCTCCTTTGTTTATGATATCACTTAAAATGAATGCAAATAATGCTAATGCTATAATAAGAATAAGGAAAAATCCTCTTTTTCGAATACTATTTAATATTGCCATTTTTCTTGAAAATTAATAGGGGGCGAAAATACCATTTTCAAACGATTTATAAAAAATCTAGGGTAAAAAAAACAGGGAATTTTTTAAAATTAGTTTTGTGATAGCTTTTTTAACTCAACTAGCTCAATCTTAGTGCTTGATACTTCTAAAATTTTAAAAGAATATCCATCAATATCTACCGTTTCATTCTGTTCTGGAATTTCTTCGGTAAAGTTAACGATAAGCCCTCCTAAAGTTTCATAATTTTCGCCTTCGGGAAGATCAAATTTATATTCTTCATTTAGATAATCTACTTCTAGGCGTGCAGAAAATTTATAATGGTCTGGCCCTAGTTCTTCCTCCCTTAATTCTACAGAGTCGTGTTCGTCTTCAATTTCACCAAAGAGTTCTTCAATAATATCTTCGACGGTTATTAGACCTGCTGTCCCACCATACTCATCTATAACCACAGCAATACTTTTTCGCTTTCTTGTTAAGATATTAAGTACATCTTTTGCCCAAATAGTTTCAGGAACAAAAACCACGGGCATCAATTCTTTTTTTATAGTCGAAGGGTTTTTAAACAGTTCAAAACTATGGACATACCCCATAATATCATCGATATTATCTTTATACACCAAGATTTTTGAAAGCCCTGTTTCTGTAAATATTTTACCCAATTCTTTGGGTGTTGTTTCGACGTCCACCGCAATAATTTCGGTACGTGGAATCATCACCTCTCTTGCTTTTACTTCGGAAAACTCTAAAGCATTCTGAAAGATTTGAATTTCGGTATCCAATTCATCTCGCTGTTCAAAACTTTCCATTTGTTCAGTAATATAATTACCCAATTCTACTTTACTGAAACTTAATTGTACAGCATCGCCTTCGGTTTTAAAAAACACTTTTAAGACCAAATCTGATATCCAAATAATGAATTCGGAAATTACCGAAAACAACACGTAAAATAGATAGCCAGGAAGTGCAAATATTTTTACCAATTGGTTAGCATATATCTGAAAAAACACCTTTGGAAGAAACTCTGCTGTTAGTAAAATAATAATGGTGGAGATAACTGTTTGCAACAACAAACCAGCTATTCCGTCTATGGGAATGGCACGCATTAAAACATCTCCCATAAAAAACCCATACACTACCAAGGCAATATTATTCCCCACCAGCATGGTGGCAATAAATTTTGAAGGACGTTTCGTAATCTTTTTTAAGATCGTAGCAAGAAAGTTATTTTGCTTTTTTTCAATTTCAATATGGATTTTATTGGCCGAAACATAGGCAATTTCCATTCCTGAAAAGAAAGCCGAAAAGAGTAAAGAAAGTACAATAATAAGTATGGAATAGTCCATTTATTGGTCTTGATTTCGTTTTTCTATGTTTTTTCTAAACTTACGTTTAAAGAAAAACATAAAAATAGCAACTACGCCAAAGAAAACAAAGATATAAGCACGTTCTCTATTTGTATCCCAATTGGTAATAACCAAATAGGCAGAAAATAATGCCATGGCAACGTATGCAAATTCGAAAAAGCGGTAAATTTTATTGCCCATTAGGAGTGTCGTTTTGTTTTTGATCTATTAGTTGAACACCATCGTTCTTTCGTGACAAAAATACGGTAAAATCTTCATTTGCATCAAATCGAGCTCCATCATTAAATGAACCATCGCTAAAAGTGATTCTATAGGGCTGGTCTGTAAATACCCATTTGTTGTTTTGATCCCAGTACAATTGTTGTGCATTCAATACATTACCATCGGCCGTGGTTAACACCACATTTTCTCTAAGGTCAACAATTCCTGTTTCATTAAAGCGTATGGCATAATCTGAAATAACAGTACTTTTTTTGTCTTTATCAAAAAAATGAACTTCAATGCCCTCAGGAAACTCTTGGTATGAAAATTCCAAATTTGAATAATCTAGAAGTTTCGGCGCCATTAAATTCGTTACAACCCTACCAGAGTCTGTGTAAAATAGATTTACACCTACTCCTTCTGATGAAGGCATACCATCCTTTAAATTTAGCTTTTGAACGTTTTGATAATTTCCTTCACATGCAAAAAGCGTGATGGTTATAAAAATAACTACCACGCTTTTAAAACTATAAAGGTTTTTATTCATGTTATAGATTAGGAACTCTCACGCTTCCACCAACCCAACAACTAAATGAAATTGTTTGTCCTGCTTTACCAGCGCTGAAAATATCACTTTTACTAGGTGCTCTTTGCATATAACTGCTGGCTGCATCTCTAGCAGTAGAAGCAATAGAACCGTCTACTCTAGCTGCCTTATTTGCCATTTCTGCTGCTTTCCAATTGATTGCTCTTTTTTCGAAGGGTGTATTTCCACAATCATTAGAACTTTGAGCATACATTTGAGCTATTTTTAAATAACATACTCCAAAAGATGGCTTTTGCTCAACTGATTTTAAATAATAGCTTCTTGCACTACTAAAGCTTCCTTTTTTACGATAATCTTCAGCTATGGTGTAAAGATATTTTGCTTTATCATTAGGATTTGTTTCCAACTCAACTGCTTGATCGTAGTACTTTCTTGCTTCGCTTCCTTTTCCATCCTTCTCTGCAAGTCTACCTAAATAGAAGGCAGATTTAGCTGAAGGATCCAACTTGTGTAACTGTTGTACCATTTGAAAAAATAGACCTGTTTCACAGTCTTTTGCATTTAGCTTTCCAGCGGCACTTCGTAACCAAGCTACATCATTTTTGCGAGCTTCAAAATTTCTCTCATATAAAGGAATAAGATTATCACAATCTGCAATAGAACCTAATTTAGCATCCACACTTCCTTTAATTTGACCGTAGTAGCCTACATTCTTTTCGTAAGCTTCAAGCTTATCTTGTTCTTTTTTAGTAAGAGTTGCACCATTTTCCTGCTTATCTAATAATTGAGTAAGCTTTTCTGCATAATTTCCTTCTTCTTTTTCAATCTTTTCTTGAATTACATCATAAAGATCAAAAACCTCCTGAATATCTTTTTGTCCATCATCAAATAAATCTTTTGCTAAAGAAAAATAAGTATAAATTCTTTTTGGGCTTGTAAAGTTTTCTTCGTCTCTTTTAAAGGCTTTATCAAAAGCCTTAAATTGCTCCATCTTTGTTCCTATACCATTATCGTAGCGTATTTGGGCAATATCTGACAAGATATCCCCTTCTTTACTTTTACTAGCATAATATTTTAAACGCAAATCGTATGCCTTTTCAAGATCGGTAATTTTGCCTTTATCTCCTTTCTCAATAAAATATTCGAACATCTTTACAGCGTATTGATAGGTAGCCAAGCTGTATTGAGGACAATCATTGATTACTTTTTCATAATGTGGTAGAGCCGCTTCATAATTTTTCGCTTTCGCAGGCTCAATAAATAATGATGCAGTAGTTACACAAGGATCCTGTGCTTGTACTTTTCCAAAAAAGGAGAAAGCCAATACTGCAAAAAATAAAGTAACTTTCGTTTTCATTTTGTTAGTGTTTATCGTATTAATCATAAAGTCTTTTTTCAAACCATTTGTCATTTAAGGAAAGGCTAATAAAGATATTAAAAAAAGATTCTTCTACCAGCCCATTGTTCTTTGTTCCTCTTTTCCCTAGTTCTAATCCAAGGTTAATATTGGAGAACGTTCTTCCCATTGGTAATCCCAGTCCAAAAGATATGCCAAACTCATTAATAGACTCACTATTAATATTAAGCCCAGTCTGCTCAAAACGGAATCCACCTCTATAAACAACTCTTTTCCAATAACTTGAAAAAGAATTGTATTCTGGAATATAAAAACCTCCTATTCTAAATTTAGAGGCATCTTCAAATATAACGTTTTCCAATTCAAAAGTCCTATTGGTAAGGTTACTCGTTTTTTGAGTTGAAAACTCTCCTCCTATAAACCAGTTTTTAGGCGCTCCAATTCCAGCACCCAACGTAATTTGGGATGGAAAGGTAAAATCTGTATCCTCAACCGTAATTTCCCGTAAATCAATATCTGCCGTATTTCCATTCCCCAGGACTAAAAAGGTCGAAAGCGTTCTTCCATTCTCCGATTTAAAATCTGTTTCTGGAGTATAGGTAAGGGAAGACATAAATTCCAATTTCTCAGAAACCTTTTTCTTATAAAGGGCCCCAAGATTAAAACTAAATCCTTTCAAATCTGATCGGTTTATTTCTTTGGTCCCTAATTGAATATCTTCTTGTGTAGAAAGTGTAGTATTTTCAATGTTTCCAAAGTCATAATTCGCTTCTAAACCAACACTTAACTCTGGTGTTATTTCATATCCTAAAGCAAAAAATGCTTTATTAAGCCCTCCCTCTCCAGAATATTGGGTTGTGGTAGGACCATTTGTGTTTTCCAATTTATATCCTGTAGAAGTATAGGGTATTAATCCAAAACTTGCTCCAAATTTCCCCATGGGGATACCAATGGCGAGATAATCTAAAGTAGTGGTAGTTGCTTTTTGGCTTTCCTCTGAAGTCGCAATGGTATTAACCCGATGACTTCCAGATATGGAATAATTTACTAAGCGTAAGCCAGCAATCCCTGCAGGATTTTGAATATTAATGTGGATGCTATCTGAGTAAACCCCAATACCACCCATGCTCCTATTTTCTACTGTACCCTTAAATTTTAAGTTTCCTATTCCAAAAAAGGAATAAGGAGACGTAGTCCCTTGCTGTGCTACAGAAAGGGTTGTAATTAAAAGAGCAATACCTATTAAAAAGTGCTTCAAAATGAGTCTTTATTAATTTCTAAAATGTGATTTAATCCTTCCAATAGAAAATTTGAGTTGGCAAAGATGTCATTTTTTATGCTATCTCGCAAAAAATGAGTGTCCCCTCCTGTTAAAATTGTTGTTAAATCTGAAAATTCTGTCTTATATGCCGAAATAAATCCCTCTATTTCACTCACAACGCCATTTACAACGCCCACATTCATAGAAGATTGCGTTGAGTTTCCAATTAATTTTTCAGGGTTCTTTTTCTCTAGTAAAGGTAGATTAGCTGTAAAGGTATTCATAGCCTTATATCTCATGGATATCCCAGGAGAAATGGCCCCGCCTAGATATTCATTCTTAGCGTTTAAAAAATCATAGGTAATACAACTACCTGCGTCAATTATTAATACATTTTTTTTTGGAAATTGAAACGCCGCCGCACTCACCAAAGCAATTCTATCTACCCCCAACGTTGTAGGAGTTTCATATTTATTGATAAAGGGAAGTGTAGAAGCATGAGAAAGTGTGTGCACTTTCATCTGTTTTGTTAATAGTGAAAGGTGTTTTTCAGAAAAATTTCCTACCGAAGAAACAATGGCATAATCCAAATTTGGAAACGCCTTTTGTAGCGATTTTAAGAACGTCGAAAAATCCTCCACAGATACTGTTTCTTTTTTAACTAGCTTCTCTTTCTCAAACACGGCTAGTTTTATAAAACTATTTCCAACATCTACTATTAAATTCATCTATTGGCTTTGATGTTGCTAAAAATACAATTTGTTCCCACGATACTTTGTTAAGAGGGTATTAAATTGCTAAAAAGCAAAAACCCAAGCAAAATTGCTCGGGTTTTTGTGGTACCTCCAGGAATCGAACCAGGGACACACGGATTTTCAGTCCGTTGCTCTACCAACTGAGCTAAGGTACCTGCTTAAAGCGGGTGCAAATATAAATTTATTTTAGCTTTCCCAAAACAAAAATATAAAATTATATAACCATATTTAGCTTTTCGATGTTCTTATTAAACTTTGAACCTCAGATTCAGAGAGTTTACAATTGGCTCCAGCCTTTGAAGCCACTAGTGCACCAACAGCACAAGCCCTTTCTAATGCCACTGAAGGATGGGTTTTATTTATAAAAATTTCCCCAACTAAAGTTGCCAAAAAAGAATCGCCGGCCCCTACTGTATCTTCAACACTTACTTTTACTCCTTTGTGCTCGCAAAATTCATTCTCTAAAAATAGAAAAGCACCCTTTTCTCCTTTGGTTACACAAATACCACTTAAATTCATTTTATGCATCAACCAAGAAGCCTTTTCTTCTAGACCAACCATAGGGCATTGAAACATGTTAGCTATTTCTTCTAGTTCCTCGTCATTTACCTTTACAAAATTCGATTTTTCTAAAAGAAGAATAAGAAGTTCTTCAGAATAAAAAGGAGGTCTTAAATTGACATCAAACACCGAAAAATTAGAAGTGTCTATTAATTTAAACAGTGACTCTCTGCTCGTGTTATTTCTACAAGCCAAGCTTCCAAATAAAAAAACTTTAGCATTTTTTACTAGCTCCTCTGTCACACTGTTATATTCAATGGCATCCCAAGCGACAGGCTGGGTAATAGAATAAGTTGCAGAGCCTTGATCGTTTAACGAAACTAAAACTTCTCCAGTTTGTAAGCTATCATCTATCTGAATTCCTTCGATAGGGAAATTTTCCCTTTTAAGATATTCTAAAGCGTTTTTACCATTATCATCATCACCTAATCTACTTATTATACCTACTAAATGCCCTTGACTATGTAATCGTAAAGCTACATTAAGAGGAGCGCCTCCAATCACTTTTTTATTCGGAAAAATATCCCAAAGTATTTCTCCAAAGCATACAATATCTGGATTACTCTTCATTAGGCACCAATTGTTTTTCTAAATCTTCTAAGGAAACTCCTTTGGTTTCTGGCATGACAAATAATACCCAAATAAATTGAAAAACCATCATGATAGCAAAGAAAAGGAACATACTTCCAGCTCCAATTTTTGCAATTAAAAGCGGCACAGATGAAGGAATTATAAAAGCCAATATCCAGTGTGTCGATGTGCCTATAGATTGTCCATAAGAACGCACGTGGTTTGGAAAAATTTCGGAAATATATACCCAAATTACTGCTCCTTGCCCTATGGCATGGGCTCCTATAAATACAAACAAGGAAATGGGAACAATCATTCCCGTCCATCCGTTAAAAAATGCCAACGCTACAAAAGTCAATGAGGCAATGTAACCAATGGAGCCAATAATCATAAGTTTTCTTCGCCCTAGTCTATCTATTAAATACATCCCTAATAGGGTAAAGATTAAATTGGCAACTCCTATACCAATGCTACCAAGCAATGCCGCTTGGTTGGCTAGACCCGCCTCTTCAAAAATTCGCTTGGAATAGTATAAAAAGGCATTAATACCCGAAAATTGATTAAAAAAGGCAATGGCAAAAGCCAATAAAATGATGCGTTTGTATTTTTTTTGAAAAACCGTCTCTTTACTATGACCGCTTTCTGCCTCCATGATTTTTGCAATGGCCACATTTGGGTCAATTTCTGGGTTAATTAAAGCAATCACTTTTAATGCCTCCTCCTTTCTATCCTTTATAAGTAACCAGCGAGGACTTTTAGGGACTCCCATTACCATGAGTGTATAGATCATGGCAGGGACAGCTTCAATGCCTATCATCCATCGCCAAGCGTTTTCAGAAACTACATAGGTACTAATTAAGTAATTGGAAACGAATGCGACTAGAATACCGAATACAATATTAAATTGATAAGACGCTACTAGTTTGCCCCGGTTTTTAGGCGAAGCAATTTCTGCAATATAGGCAGGTGCGGCTATAGTGGATGCCCCCACTCCTAATCCCCCTAAAAAACGAAAGAACGCAAACAGCCAAGGATCATTGGAAAGTCCCGACCCTAATGCAGAAACTGTGTAAAAAATACCAATCCAAATTAATGTGTTTTTACGACCCAATTTATTGGTTGGCAACCCACCAAAAAGAGCTCCAAAAATGGTTCCGAATAAGGCAGAGCCCACTACTATATATCCGTGAAAATTGTCATTGCTTCCAAATAGGGTATAATCTTTCCAAAGTTCCTGAAGCGTTTGTTCTGCTCCGCTTATCACAATAGTATCAAACCCAAAAAGAAATCCAGCTAAGGCCACTGTAATTGACCAAAAAAATATTTTAATTTTCATTCCAAATGGATTTTATATTGTTGATTACTAAATTCGAAATAACAGCGCCTTCTGAACCAGAAATGTCCAGCTTAGTATAGACTTGCTTTGGAAAAATTTGATTGGTAAAAACATTCTTTCCTTTATCGATGAATACTTCCACCGAAGATTGGTCTATTATAATTTTCACCTCAACTTCTTTCTCGATTGGCATATAGGGTTGTGACTGAATTTCTTTTCCAAAGGACTCTTCAAAATCTACTATACCAGAACCAGTCCTGTCGAATAAAATTTTATTTTCTTTTGGATTAAAGACTAAGGAAACTTTTTCAGAAAGACTGTTGCTCACTGAAACTGTAACTTTATCTTTCAAATTCATGGTGAAGGAAATTTCTTTATGATTTAAATTTTCAGCCTCCCATTCAAATGGCGCATCCAAAGTAATTGCATTAATTTCCTTCTCAAGTTTTTTGAGTTTATTGAAGTTAGCAATGGGATAGTTTTTTAAAAAGTATCCAGATTCATCCTTATCCAAAGTCAACTTTCTCGGAAGGGTCATAGCACTACGCCAAACCTCAGTAGGCGTATCGCGTGCATAATTCCAGTTACTCATCCATCCAATAAAAAGGCGATCCTTGTTGGGAACATTATTATAGGTAACCCCTGCATAGTTATCCATGCCGTAATCAAGCCATTTTATATCTTCATGATTTGTAGTAAAGTTGGTGCCATCAAACTCCCCCACAAAATATTGGGTGCCAGAACCACCGTTAGGAGCACCAGGGTTAATACTAATAAGCAAGACCCATTTTTCTTCCTCCGTTTCACCCACTTTTAGTTTAAATAAGTCTGGGCATTCCCAAACGCCTCCATGTGCTCCCTTGTCTTTTCCAAATTCACTCATCAATTCCCAATCTTTCAAATTAGATGATTTATAAAATTTTGCGTGATCACCTGCTACCAAAATCAACACCCACTGTGATGTGTCCTCATCCCAAAACACTTTAGGGTCTCTAAAATCTTTAATCCCGTCATTTCCAATAACAGGATTTCCTTCATATTTTGTCCAAGTATTTCCGTTATCAAGGCTATAAGCTATTCCCTGTGTTTGAAAATCTTTACGCCCTGCCTTTTCCCCTTCCATTAAATGGTATGTGAAAATGGCCACTAAAGGAGGGTTTTCTTTGGTTCCAAAACCTGAAGAATTATTTGAATCCACAACTGCACTTCCCGAGAATATAAGTCCCAATTCGTCCGGATATAGAGCAATAGGTTTGTGATCCCAATGAATCATGTCTTTACTAGTTGCATGTCCCCAATGCATAGGACCCCATACAATGTCATCTGGATAATATTGGTAAAAAAGATGGTATACGCCATCATTATAAACCAACCCATTAGGATCGTTCATCCATTTTTCTTGGGGCGTAAAATGAAATTGTGGTCTAAAGGGTTCTGAATAGCTATTTTCTGAAATTGTTTCAACAGGAATAGCTTCGGTTGTTTTGTTTGTGTCTTTACAAGAAAGAAAAATTACTGAGAAAATTAAGAGGAAGTATTTAGTCATCTTGAGAAATAAATTTTTGTTAAATATAATTTATTTCAGCAACTAATGAGATGAGCTTATGAAAGTGTTGATTTACTTTGTGGAATTCCTCTTTATAACATAGGTATCCAAAACCACCGTTTTAGGTTCGAATGGGACGCCTTTCTTCTTTGCTTTCATTTCTTGATAAAGCAATTTGAAACTTTTTTTACCCATCTCAAAACCAGGTTGGTCCACCGTACTTAAAGAAGGGGTAATCGCTTGTGATAAAAACCAATTGCTAAATCCCATAATGGAAATATCGTCTGGAACTTTAATACCTTTTTCATTAAATACAGCAATGGCTCCAGTAGCGGCCATATCTGTGATGGCAAAAATTCCATCCACATCTTTTTTGTCTTTTAATAATTGAAGTGCTGCCCTCCTTCCATCTTCATAATCTACGTTCTCACAAAGATATACCAATGACGAATCGTATGGAAGCCCATGGTCTTCTAGTGCTTTTTTGTATCCTAAAAATCGATCAATTGAATTTTGAGGCTGTAGGGCGCCTCTAAAATGAGCTATCTTTTTACAACCAGAATCGATTAAATGTTTTGTAGCCTCATAGGCAGCCTTGCGATCATTAATAATAATTTTCGAGCAATTAACCATTTTTGAAATCTTATCGAACATTACCAAAGGAATATCATGACTCTGCAATTCCTTTAAGTGAGCAATGTCAATACTTTTATTTGCTAATGACATCATAACGCCATCTACTCTTTTTCGAATAAGAAGATCAATTTGTTTTTTTTCTAGTTTGTAAGATTCGTTGGATTGAAGAATTATAACAAGGTATCCTTTTTTTTCGGCTTGCTCGATGATACCGTTTACAACGCTAGAAAAAAAGTGATGGACCACTTCAGGAATAATAAGCCCTACTGTTTTAGATTCCTTCGTTCTTAAATTAACAGCAAAAACATTAGGCTTGTAATTTAGCCTTTTAGCTTCTTCTTTTACACGTTCCTTTGTGCTTTTACTCACGTCTGGATAGTTTTTTAAAGCTTTTGAAACCGTGGTAATTGAAATGCCCAGATTTTCGGCAATTTGTTTTAAGGTTACCTCTCTCATTAAGAATTTATTGTGTTATTAGCAAACGCTGAAATATCAAAAGTATCCAAAATTAATCTTTTATTGACAATAAAATTTTTACGAAATAAAAAATCGAAAACGTTTTCGCCTATTAAAATGGTCATTTTGTTGGGAATTTTTTAACAAATCAAAAAAAATAAGTGAAATTAGCCCAACGAAAATTTTACAATTTAATAAGGTTTTCATAATTAAAGTCAAGTATTTGTTTGTTAAACCAGCTTGCCTTATTCGCAAAATAGGTTGACATTTTGTAAGAGCCAATTGAGTAAAAGTAAGCGAAATATTTTGCTCAATTGCATCAAAGGTAAGTAGGATTATTTTAAATCAATCCCCTTTATAACAACAAAGCTTAATAGAGACATTAAGTTTTGAAGGGTGCGAAATTGGAATTAGCTATTTTTAAAGGGGATTGATTTATTTTTTAAAGATGTGTAAAAAACAATTAAATTTAGTTTTCTATGATGAAGGGTAACTCCTGTAATCTTGGAAAATTATTGTATATTTCATAATTATTTATTAACACTAAAATTAACTTTTAAACCTAAAATTATATGAAAAACAAACTACTAACTAAACTTTTGTTGCTCCCATTATTTATACTAATGGGTAGTTCCGCATTAGCGCAAATTACTGTTGGTGGAAATGTATCTGATGCTAACGGACCTGTTCCTGGAGTAAACGTAATTGTTAAAGGAACATCTAACGGAGCACAATCAGACTTTGATGGTAACTATTCTCTTGATAATGTTGCCACTGATGCTGTGCTAGTTTTTAGCTATATTGGATACACCACTCAAGAGGTTTCAGTTAACGGAAAATCAACTGTTAATGTATTTTTACAGGAAGATGTTGAGTCACTTGCCGAAGTTGTAGTAATTGGTTACGGTACAACTACTGTAAGAGATGCTACTGGTTCTGTTACGGCTGTAACTTCTGAGGATTTTAACCAAGGGGTTATTACATCGCCAGAACAATTAATACAAGGTAAGACTGCTGGGGTACAAATTTCACAAAGTAGTGGTGAACCTGGAGCGGGAATTGACATCCGTATTCGAGGAGCTAACTCTGTTAGATCTAACAACAATCCATTATTTGTTGTAGATGGTATTCCATTATCTGGTGGAAACACATCTGCAGAAGGAGCAAATATTGGGGTTGGAACTACAGCCTCTAAAAACCCTTTAAGTTTCCTTAACCCAAATGACATTGAGAGCATAAGTATTCTAAAAGATGCTTCTGCAACGGCTATTTATGGTTCTAGAGGTGCAAATGGGGTTGTGTTTATTACCACAAAATCTGGTAAAGGTGCACGTGGAAGCTCTTGGGACTTTTCATCCAATTTAAGTATTTCATCTGTTCCAAATAAGTATGACTTACTTTCGGGAGATGAATTCCTAGAACAAACCGAGCTTGCTGGGTTTAATGTTGCAGAAAAAGATTTTGGTTCAAATACAGATTGGCAAGATTATATCTTCAGAACTTCTGCCTCAACTAACAATGACTTATCATATTCGAACAACTATGGTACTGGTAACTTAAGAGCTACCTTTGGATATGGTAAAACATTTGGAGTTGTTGAGAATAGTGATTTAGAAAGAATTACTGGTCGTTTAAATATGAATCACAGATTATTAAACAATAAACTTAAATTAGGTTTACAATCTTCAATTTCTCGTGTTAATGACGAAACTGCTCCACTTGGTGGAAGTGCAGGATTTAGAGGAGATTTAATCGGTGCTGCTTATTCAGCCAACCCAACTTGGCCAACAAATCCTGATTTTGATGGAACTGGAGGTCTTTTAAGTCCAGCAACGGCTTTAGCTTACACTCAGAATATTTCTAACACGAACCGTGCTTTAGTAAATTTCTCTGCAGAATATGCTATTATCCCAGAACTTTCGGCTAAAATTAACTTAGGTTATGATACTTCTGAATCAACAAGAACAGCGGTTGCATCTGGAAGAGCAAGAAATTTTGACCAAGGAGCTTTTGGTAATGGTATTGGTGCTATCAATGACCTTAATACCGAAAGTAAACTTCTTGAAGCAACGCTTAACTATAAGAAAGATTTCTCGAATTCATCTTTAGATATTCTTGTAGGTTACTCATTCCAAGATTTCCAAAGAGATGGAAGAAATATTAGTGGTTGGGGATTCTATACAGATGATATGAATGAAATGGGAGAAGACCTTGAAAATACTGCGAATAGAATTGAAGATAATATCACAGGAGATTATCAACAATACGGATTTGCAGGTAATATCGCTGATGGTATATTTGTAAACAGATTATTCCCAGAGCCATCTACAGATTTTATCGTAGGTCTTGGTAATTTAGGAGTTAAGTCATTATTTGTTGACACTTTTGATAATACGGATGAAATTCAATCGTATTTTGGTAGAATTAACTATTCAATCGCCGATAAATATTTATTTACAGGAACAGTTAGAGCGGATGGTTCATCTAGATTTGGAGAGGATAACCAATATGGTATCTTCCCTTCTGGAGCGTTTGCTTGGAAAATCAATAATGAAGATTTTGTAGGAGATTCCGTTTCTACATTAAAACTTCGTTTAGGATATGGTATTACTGGTAACCAAGAAGGTCTAGGCTACGGAAACTTTACCCAAAGACAACGTTATGCTGGAGGAGATGTTATAGGTGATGGTGGTGAAATCAACATTCCTGGTATTGTGGATGTGTCATTCCCTAATCCTGAATTAAAATGGGAAGAAACAACTCAATACGGTGTAGGTCTAGACTTTGGATTTAACGATGACAGATTTACAGGAACAGTTGATGTGTATAGAAAAGAGACCACAGACTTGCTATTTAATGTATTAGCAGCTCAGCCATCTGTACAACCATTCTTATTCTTAAACTTACCTGATTCAAAAGTTGTAAACGAAGGAATTGAATTCTCTCTTGCTTATGATATTATTGACGGGGAGGATATTTCTTGGAATGCTGGATTTAATGTGGCTTACAACAAGAACATGGTGGAAGAATTACAAGGAGAATTTAATGCAGGTACTATCCGTGGACAAGGATTGTCTTTAGCATTTGCTCAAAAGCTTCAAGCTGGACAACCTTTATTCTCTTATTTTTTAAGAGAGTTTGAAGGATTTGATCCTGCAACTGGACAACCAATCCAAACAGACGTTCAAGAGTTTGTGGATAAAAGTGCTTTACCAGATTTAACCGGAGGATTTTCTACATCTTTCTCTTATAAAAACTGGACGGCTTCTACTTACTTTGCAGGACAATTTGGACACTACATCTATAATAACACAGCAAACGCTTTCTTTACAGCTGGTGCTTTTAGAGGAGGTAGAAATGTACCTTTAGATGTATTAACGACTGGAGAATCTTTTGATGCAGCAGCAGATGTTTCTACAAGATTCTTAGAGAGCGGAGACTTTATACGTATGCAAAATGCTACTGTTAGCTATGCTTGGCCATTAAAAGAAGATGCTTTCTTCTCAAACCTAGTTTTATCAGTAACAGGTCAAAACCTATTTGTAATTACAGATTACACAGGTCTTGATCCAGAAGTAAGTTCATCACCTGCAGGTGGAGATCTACTTAACGGATTACCTGTTTTTGGTATTGATTATGCATCCTTCCCAAGACCAAGAACTTTCACATTAGGATTTAATGCTAAATTTTAAAAAAATGAATATGAAAAAAAGATTTTATAACTACTTAAAACCAATTTTTACAATTGCGTTTTTATCTATAATTACTGTATCATGTACAGACCTAGCAATTGAAGAATCCGATTCAATTATTGCCGAAGGATCTGTAGTATTTGAAGGAGTGGCAGATGTAGATGCATCTATAACAAACCTTTATAATGATACGTATGGACAACTAGGAGATCAGGCAAACTTCTTTGCTTTGAACGAAGTTTCTACAGATGAAACTCTAGTACCAACAAGGGGAACCGACTGGGGAGATAATGGTATTTGGAGAACGCTTCACTCGCATACTTGGAGTGCTACTCACCAATATATCCTTTCCACTTGGAATAACTTAAACCAAAATGTTTTGAGAGCATCTCAAATCATTGACCCTTTAAGTGGTCCAACTGCAGCCCAAGAAGCTGATGCTCGTTTTTTAAGAGCATTTAGTATGTACTTTGTATTGGATATGTGGGGTGTTGCTCCATATAGAAACCCAACAGACGGAGCCGACGTAAATCCATCGGTTTTATCGGCTCAGGAGGCTTATGATTTTATTGTTAACGATCTAGAAACTGCTATTCCTAATTTACCTGCGAATGGCCCTAGTGAAAGTAACAATAGAGCTACAAAGGCAGCAGCTAACTTTCTTTTAGCAAAAGTTATTTTGAATTCTGAAAGATATACTGGCAGCGCGCCTAACTATCAAAGAGTAGTGGACCTTGTTGACGCAATCGCTGCAGATGGTTATGCATTACAAGCAGGTTATTTCGATTTATTTGAGCAAACTCTTGATAACGAAACTATTTGGTTCGCAAATACAGGTGTTGGAAATAGAATATGGAATGGATTACACTATAACCAAAACTCTCCAGATAACACTGGGGGTGGATGGAATGGTTTCTCAACTTTGGCTGAATTTTACGATAGCTTTGAAGGTGATCCAAACAGTAACAATGTTGGTGATGGACAAGAAGAAAGAAGAGGATGGGTGCCAGATGCATCTAACGCTAATTCTGACAACTTAGGTATTGGATACGGATTCCTAATTGGACAACAGTACAATGAGGATGGTTCTATGCTTAATGATAGAACTGGTGAACCACTTGTTTTCACTAAAGAATTGCCAGGACTTTCTGGAAATGGTGAAAACACAGGTGTTCGTATTATTAAGTATCACCCAGGTGGTGAAGGCGGTTCTTTTAGAGGACACGAAATCGTATTCCGTTATGCAGATGCTCATTTAATGAAAGCTGAAGCTATGATGAGAATGGGAGGAAGCGCAACTACTTTAGTTAACGAACTAAGAACTCTTAGAGGAGCAACTCCACTAGGAAGTGTATCTGAAGCAGATATGCTTGCTGAAAGAGGGCGTGAACTTTACGTAGAATTCTGGAGAAGAAACGATATGTTACGTTTTGGACAGTTTACTAGAAACTGGGAATTTAAGAATGAGGCTTCTGTTGGAGATCCAACTTGGAACCTTTATCCTATTCCAGTTAACGCATTACTTTCTAACCCTAACTTGGTTCAGAATCCTGGTTACTAATTTTAACCAGAAACAAACTATAAAAGGTCGCCATTTAGGCGACCTTTTTGTTTAAAGCACTTCCTTAATTTTTCATTAATCTTTTTAATGTTCAATTAATTTAATGATGTTATTCTAAACCATAAATTAGCTTGCTAATTTAACTGCGCAAAATACCTCTCAAAATTTAGGCATGGCCACTCAAAAAATTCTGCTTTTTATTTTACTATTTGTCGTATTCGGGTGTTCAAAAAAAGAAAACACACTCTTTGTGTCACTTTCACCTAGGGAAACTGGAATTGATTTTGAGAACAAGATTAAATCTTCAGTAGAACTCAATATTCTCAATTATATCTATTACTATAATGGTGCTGGTGTTGCTTCGGCAGATTTTAATAATGATGGTTTTATAGACCTATATTTTACGGCAAATCAATCTGAGGACAAATTATTCCTTAACAAGGGTGATTTTCAATTCGAGGATATTTCAAAAAAAGCCGGCATTAATAATTCCGATGGATGGACAAATGGCGTGACCATTGTAGACATTAATCATGACGGTTGGATGGACATCTATATTTGCAAAACGGGAGACTATCTCAATATAAAAGGTCATAATCTATTGTATGTTAACCAAGGAGTTTCAAATAATGGATATCCAACTTTTAAAGAAGAAGCAAAAGCATACGGATTGGATTTTATTGGGTTTTCTACCCAAGCTAGTTTTTTTGATTTCGATCTAGACGGAGATTTAGATATGTATCTCTTAAACCATAGCACCAACCCCAATCAAAACTATGGAAAGGGAACCACGAGAAAAATTCCGAATAAAGAATCAGGCGACAAACTTTTTGAAAACAAAGACGGTTTATTTGAAGATGTTTCGGAAGTCTCAGGAATATTTCAAAGCAAATTTAGCTATGGCCTTGGTGTTTCAATAAGTGATGTAAATAATGATGGCTTTCCAGATATCTACATTAGCAACGATTTTTTTGAAAATGATTATCTCTACATCAATCAAGGTAACAAAAGTTTTAAAGAGGTCATTCATTCAGAAAATTCTCCGATAGGCCACACCACGCATTATTCTATGGGAAATGACATTGCCGATATTAATAATGACGGTTTTACCGATATTATTTCGGTAGATATGCTTCCCGAAGAATTAAAAACCTATAAAACTTCGGGTACCGAATTTAATTATCAAAATTATTCCAACTATATTAAAAATGGTTATGCCTATCAATTTATGCAAAATACACTGCAACTTAATAATGGCAATGGTAGTTTTAGTGAAACGGGATATATAAGTGGTATTGCTGCCACCGAATGGTCTTGGAGCCCTTTAATAGCAGATTTTGACAACGACGGACTTAATGATATATACATCACCAACGGAATATTAGGAGCTACAAATGATATGGATTTTATCAACTTTATTGCCAATGATAATATCCAAAAGTCTTTAGGAAAGAATATGACCCAAAAGGAAATGGAATTCATTAAAAAAATTCCTGAAAAGAAAACTGTCAATTATTTTTTCCGAAATACAAAAAACAATCAATTTGAAGATGTCACTGAAACATGGTCTTCAAAAACTCCTTCTTTTAGTAATGGGGCTTGTTATGCAGACCTAGACAATGACGGTGATCTGGACCTCATTGTAAACAATGTAAATGCACCTGCCTCTATTTTAGAAAACAAACAAAACGAATTCCATCCAAAAAGAAATTATCTTAAGGTTACTTTTGAAGGAAACTCACAAAACCGATTTGGAATTGGTGCTAAGGTTATTTTGTACAGAGGAAATCAAAGAATCCTAAAAGAGAACTATTCCACAAGAGGCTATCTTTCGGCAGTAGCTCCAGAACTACATTTTGGATTGGATACCCTTCAAAAAATAGATTCCATTCACGTAGTTTGGGCAAATAAGTCATTTGAAAGTATTAAAAATGTTAATCTTAATCAAACACTAAGAGTTCTGCAGCAAAATGCGAAAGGAGATTATTACAGAACATTCAAATCTCAATCAAACGCACTGTTAACTCAAGTTGATACCCCTCTGTCCTATTCGCATAAAGAAAACACCAATATTGAATTTAACCGTGATCCACTCATTCCTTTTTCAACTGCTAATGAAGGTCCAGAGGTTTCTGTTGCAGATATTAACAATGATGGTTTTGAGGATATCTTTTTAAGTGGTGCCAAAGGGCAGGAATCACACCTATATCTCCAGAATAAGGAAGGAAATTTTGAAATGCAACAAAAGGAATTATTTCAAGAGGATGTTTTAAACGAAGATGTTTCACATGTTTTCTTTGACGCCAATAACGACGGCTATAAAGATTTACTTGTAGTAAGTGGCGGCAATGAATTTAAAGAAGGGGAAGCGCTTTCGCCAAGATTATATAGAAATGAAAAAGGCGTTTTTAGAAAGGACACGACTCAGTTTGACAATGTATCTATAAATGCTTCAAAGGTCACTGCTATCGATTTTGACAATGACTCCTTTTTAGATGTGTGCATTACTTCAAATATGGTTCCCCAAAAATTTGGATACACCCCTAAACAGTATTTATTCAAAAATGATACAGAAGGTAATTTCATCGATGTTACCGAACTATACGGTAACGAATTCATGAACATTGGAAATTGCAACGATATTTTTTGGGTAGATCTTAACGACGATACTTTTAAAGATGCCATTATGGTGGGTGATTGGATGCCTATATCCATTTTTATAAATGACGGAAAGAAATTAACACTTCAAAAAAATAATGGCTTGGATACCACCAACGGATTTTGGAACACAGTAAAAGCGGCCGATTTTGACAATGACGGTGATATTGACTTGGTCGCAGGAAATTGGGGACTTAATTCCCGTTTAAAGGCTTCCCAAAAAGAGCCAATTACCCTTTATAAAACAGATTTTGACAACAATGGTTCTGAAGAAACAGTGGTCACCTATTTTTATAAAGGAACTGAAACCACAGTAGCCTCAAAGGAGGAATTGGTCAAACAAATGCCTTTTCTGAACAAACAATACTTATCGTTTAATGACTTTGCGAATGCGACTGTGAAAGAAGTTTTTTCAGAAGAAAAACTAAACAATGCTCTTCAAAAAAAGGTGTATGAATTGGCATCCTGTTATTTTGAAAATACTGGAAATAATACCTTCAAAAAACATACTCTTTCTTTTGGCGCGCAAGTCTCATCGGTGAATGATATTTGGTTGGAAGATGTTAATAATGACGGAAATTTAGACCTCCTATTAGTAGGCAATAATTTTGAAATTAGCACACAATTAAGCAGATTAGATGCTTCTAGAGGTGTCTTATTAATTAATGACGGAAAAGCTAATTTTACCGAAAAGAAAGATGAAAAATTTATGTTGTCAGGTGCATGCCGTAGCATCGAGAAGCTAACCATCAAAAGCGAGACGTATTTAATTATCACTCGAAATAATAATACTCCAATACTTTTAAAAAAAAATTAATTGAATATCCATATGCAATTTTCAAAAACAATCATATTTGCCTTAGCTCTAATGGCCATAAGTTGTAATACCAACAATGACGAAAAGACTAGTAAAGAAGAGACCACGCCACTCTTTTCATTAGTGGCTTCATCACAATCTAACATTACGTTTACCAACAAGGTTGTAAACCAAAAAGACTTCAATATTTTTAAATATAGAAATTTCTACAACGGTGGTGGCGTTGCTATTGGAGATATCAATAACGATGGTCTGTCTGATATTTTCCTTACCGCCAATATGGAAGAAAATAAATTATACCTCAACAAAGGCAATATGGTTTTTGAGGATATTACTGAAAAAGCTGGAGTAGCAGGAAACAAGCCTTGGTCAACAGGGGTGGTTATGGTAGACATTAATGCCGATGGCCTATTGGATATTTATGTGAGCAATGCTGGAAATATGGAAGGGGAAAATCATAATAACGATTTGTACATCAACAATGGAGACCTCACTTTTACTGAAATGGCCAAGGAATACAATCTTGCCGAAACCGGTTTTACCACCCATGCTTCTTTCTTTGACTATGACCTTGATGGTGACCTAGATGCCTATATTTTGAATAACAGTAATATTCCTGTAAGTAGCTTAGGTTTTGCCCATCAGCGAGATGTAAGAGCTCAAGATTGGAACGTCCCTAAAATGTTTCGAGGTGTGGGAGACATGCTTCTTAGAAATGATAATGGAAGATTCGTTGAAGTGAGTGAAGCAGCAGGTATCTACGGAAGTTTAATTGGGTTTGGATTGGGTGTTATGGTGAGTGATGTAAATAACGACTTATACCCAGATATTTATGTGTCCAACGATTTTTACGAGCGAGATTATTTATACATCAATAATCAAGATGGAACCTTTACAGAAGATATCGAAAATTGGATGTCGCATCTTTGTTTATCAGCTATGGGTGTTGATATGGCAGATATAAACAATGACGGAAATGCCGATATTTTTATCACGGATATGCTTCCCGAAGGTGACGAACGGGTAAAATCTGTGATGGAATTTGAAGGCTATAATGTTTTTAAACTGAAGCAAGGCAAAGATTTTTATCAGCAGTACATTCAAAACACACTGCAATTGAATAATGGAAACGGAAGCTATTCTGAAATTGCCTATTTCAGTGGTGTATCGGCCACCGACTGGAGTTGGTCTGGATTGTTATTCGATATGGATAACGACGGATTTCGAGATATTTTTGTGACAAACGGAATCAATCACGACCTCACCGATCTCGATTTTGTCGACTTTTTTGCCAATGAAATTATTCAGGATATGGCCCTCACAGGAAGGAAGGAAGCCATTGACTCCATCATTAATAAAATGCCCGTTGTCCCTATTCCAAACTACGCTTATAAAAACAATAAGGATTTAACATTTAGCAATGAAGCAGAAGCGTGGGGACTAGGTGTGCCAAGTATGTCTAATGGTGCCGCCTATGGCGATTTGGATAATGACGGAGATCTAGACTTAGTCGTGAATAATGTAAATATGCAAACGTTTTTATATGAAAACAATTCAGAGAAGGTTTCCAATTACAATCACATCACCTTAAAGTTTGAAGGTCCACAAAAAAACCCGTTTGCCGTGGGTACTACTGTTAAAATGTACTATGAAGGTAATGTTGTTCTGCAAGAATTAATCCCTTCGCGGGGATTTCAATCTTCTATGGACTACCCAATGACTATTGGATTAGGAAATGCCAAAAAAATTGATTCCATTCGGGTAATTTGGCCAGACCACACCACCTCAAAAATGGAGCAAATTGATGCTAATCAAGTGATAACGTTTAAACATAAAGAGAATGGTGGCGTGTTTAAAATTCCGAAAAAAGAAACTCAAAAAACACTTCTAAAAGAAATTCCAAATACGCTATTGACAAAACACCATGAGAACGAATACAACGATTTTGATTATGAAGGTCTTATTTACAAAAAAATATCCCAAGAAGGCCCTAGTTTAGCAACAGGAGACATTAATGGTGATGGCAATGAAGATGTGTATATAGGAGGTGCAAAAGATCAAGCAGGTACTTTTTTTATACATCATGGAAACGGAGATTTAAAACCGAAAAAAAGTACTGCCCTTGAAATAGATCGTGCTTTTGAAGATACTGTAGCCTCATTTTTTGATGCCGATGGGGATGGCGATTTGGATTTAATGGTAGGCTCCGGTGGAAATCAAGTTAATGAATCGCAACGCGAGAGTATCCGTTTATATTTAAATGATGGCAAAGGTAACTTCACCAAAGGAAGCCTTCCTCAAATTTCGAGTATAAATAATATCTCCGTTATTGCTGCAAACGATTACGATAATGATGGCGATATAGATGTATTTGTGGGATCACGAAGTATTGTTGGGGTGTATGGAATGGACCCCAGCCATATTTTATTACGTAATGAAGGAAATGGCATTTTTAAAAATACTGCGCCAGATATAACGAAAGAGCTAAAACTAAGTGGAATGATTACCGATGCCAAATGGGTGGATATTGACGGCAATTCTCAAAAGGAATTAATTACCGTTTCAGATTGGGGTGCCCCTATGGTATATAAAAATATAAATGGGGTTTTAAAGAAACAACCTTCCACAATGGACAATCTTCAAGGATGGTGGAATATCATTCAGCCTGTAGATATTGACGGCGATGGGGACGAAGACTTTATTTTAGGGAACCAAGGGAAAAATCTTCATTATACTCCTTCTTCAGAAAATATAATGAAACTCTGGGTGAACGACTTTGATAATAACGGAACTTTTGAACAAATTGTTACCCAAACCATTAACGGAAAAGACATGCCCGTCCATCAAAAAAGAGAATTAACCACGCAAATGGTGGCACTTAAAAAGCAAAATTTAAAGGCTTCTGAATATGCAAAAAAATCCATTCAAGAATTATTTCCGGAAGCCGTATTAAAGAAAACCACCGTAAAACAAGTAACTACTTCCGAAACCATGATAGTCATTAATAATGGTGATGGAACGTTTACTACCAAACCGCTCCCTGCACGATCCCAACTATCTTGCGTATGCGGAATTGCCTGTGCCGATGTCAACAAAGACGGAAAAACGGATATTATTATGGGCGGTAATAATTTTGAATTTAAACCACAATTTTCTCGTCTAGATGCAGATTATGGCAGTGTACTTTTGAATCAAGGTAACTTAGATTTCGAATGGCAAAATTATAATGAAAGCGGATTCTTTATAAAGGAAGAAGTGAAACATATTCAGCCCATAAAAGATAAAAATGGCAATTTATTTTTTGTAGTCGCGATTAATAATGAAAAACCTCGAGTATTTGCAATTAATTAAAACATACGGGATCCTTACTATTTTTCTACTCTTATTGGCGAGTTGTCAAAAAGAGGAGCAAACGCTATTTGCATTATTATCTCCCTCAAAATCGGGAGTAACTTTTCAGAATACCATAACTGAAACCGACTCCCTTAACATTCTTGATTACCTCTATTTCTATAATGGAGGCGGCGTTGCTATGGGTGACATTAATAATGATGGTTTACCCGATTTATATTTCTCGTCCAACCAAGAAAAAAATAAACTCTACCTCAACAAAGGTAACCTGCAGTTTGAAGACATTACTTCTTTAGCTGGAGTTGAAGGAAATAGCACTTGGAATACAGGAACCATCATGGTTGATGTAAATGGTGATGGATGGCTCGATATTTATGTGTTAGCCGTGGTTGGAATTAATAGTTTTGAAGGCCATAATGAATTGTTTATCAATAATAAAGACAATACTTTTTCTGAAGAATCGAAGGCATACGGGCTCGATTTCCAATGCTACGGAACTTCCGCTGCCTTTTTGGATTATGATTTGGATGGCGATATGGACCTCTATATTTTGAACCACGCTGTACATACCGAAGAATCCTTCGGAAGAGCTCAAATTCGTAACATACGAAACGAAAAAACAGGCGATAAATTCCTTCGAAACGATGGCAACACTTTTACCGATGTAAGCGAAGAAGCAGGAATTTTTGGGGGCATAAATGGTTATGGTTTAGGAATTTCTGTAGCCGACTTTAACCAAGACGGGTATCCAGATATTTATGTGGGAAATGATTTTCACGAGGACGATTATTTCTATTTAAATAATGGGGATGGCACCTTTACTGAAAGTCTTCGGAAGTATTTTGGACACACCAGTCGCTTCTCCATGGGGAATGACGTAGCAGACATCAATAATGACGGTTGGCCAGATTTATTAACGCTGGATATGTTACCAGAAGATGATAGTGTTATTAAATCCTCTGAAGGAGATGATATGTACCAAACCCTTAAAATGCGTACTCAGCAATACGGATATCACTATCAGTATACCCGAAATATGCTTTTTGTTAGTCAGCCAGAGGCTCCTTATTTAGAAACTGCCTTGTTAAGCAATGTGGCCGCTACCGATTGGAGTTGGAGTGCACTATTTGGCGATTATGACCAAGACGGAAAACAGGATTTGTTTATCTCCAATGGTATTCCAAAACGACCTAATAACTTAGATTTTATACGCTATATCTCTAATGAAGAGATACATAATAAACTAAATAATTCCCGCCTAGTCGATCAAAAAGCTTTAGAATTAATGCCTTCTGGAAAAGTATCTAATTACTTTTTTAAAGGAGAAAATGCCTTACAATTTAAAGATGTATCCAAAGATTGGGGAGCTGGGCTTCCTTCCATTTCTGGCGCAAGTGCTGTGGGCGATTTGGATAATGATGGCGATTTAGATATCGTTTCGAACAATAGTAATGAACCCGCAAGTATCTATATTAACAACACCAATGGAAAAAATTCCTATTTGAAACTTCAATTTCAATATCAAGATAAAAACCCACAAGGCTTCGGAACTAAGGCAATAGCTTACAACAATGGTATATTGCAATATAAAGAATTAAATACCACTCGCGGATTTCAAGCCTCTTCTCAACCCATAATTCATTTTGGATTTGGGACTGAAAAGACCATTGATTCGTTAAAGATAATTTGGCCTAATAAAACACAGCTGGTTCTTAAAAATGTTGCCGTTAATCAGTTGTTAACTATCAAGCCAGAAAATACAGTTCCCTATTCTTACCAGCGAAAAGAAAGGAAGAAACTCTTTTCAAAAGTAGAAGGAAATTTAGGGATTCATTACACCCACAAAGAGGACAATCACACCGATTTCAACTACCAGAAACTTATTCCTTATGAAGTTTCAGATAGAGGACCCGCAGTGGCGATAGGCGATATGAACCGTGACGGGAAAGAAGATATTTTCTTGGGAGGAGCTAGAAATCAGAAGGCTGAAGTGTATCTCCAAAAAGAAAATGGTTTTGTACTCGAAAAGTTTCCAGCTATAGAAAATGATTCAATTTATGAGGATGTTTCGGCTGGCTATTTTGGATATGAAGATAAGGATGATTTTGTATTGCCTATAGTTAGAGGAGGTAATGCCGTGAGTCCTTCAATAAAAGTTTTTGAAAATAAGACATTTACTTATTTTGAAGGTGAATATTTAAATCTACCATTAGATAATTCACTTGTAAACACTTCGACCGTTAAAATGAGCTTTCTTGAAAATCATAGAAACCTTCATTTTTTTATTGGGAATCATTCCGTTCCATTAGATTTTGGAAATATCCCATCATCCAGAATCAATGAAACGAACTTCCCAAAAGAGCTTGAAAAAATAGGCATGGTCACCGATGCCCTTTGGGACGATTTTAATGGTGACGGAAAAACCGATTTAATTGTCATTGGCGAATGGATGCCCCCTCGTTTTTATGAATTGAAAAACAACACTTGGGAAGAAAGCTTTCCCTTAAAAGAAAAATTGAATGGCCTTTGGCAAACAATGATTCCATTTGACATGGATGGCGATGGAGACCAAGATTATCTTTTAGGAAATTGGGGATTGAACAGTAAGTTTAAAGCCTCCTCAACATTTCCGATGAAAATGTACTACGCCGATTTTGATGATAATGGAAGTACCGAAACGGTGGTGGCTATTGAAAAGAATGGAAAATACTATCCGCTTTTAGGATTAGATGATCTTGCAGGGCAAATGGTATTCCTTCGTAAGAAATTCAATACCTATAAAGACTTTGCAGGTAAAACCATGGAAGAAATTTTTGGGGACAAATTGAATAAAGCTACTATTTTTGAAGTTCACACTTTGGCTTCAGGATTTTTGCGAAACAACAAAGGCAGCTTTACTTTTGTATCGTTTGCCAATGAACTTCAAATTTCACCTATAAAAGCCTTTGTGGATTTCGATTTTAATGGAGACGGAAAAACGGAAGTCCTGGCCGGAGGGAATTATTTTGGCGTCATTCCTTTCCATGGAAGGTATGATAGCTTTCCAGGTGCTTTAATTTCTTCCGAAAAAGAAATCATTTTGGGAAGTAGTTTAGGGTTAGATTTTACCCAAAAATCCGTGAGACATCTAAAAATAATTTCAATTAAAAATAAACCCTATTTATTAGTCGTAAATAATAATGATAAAGCCGAAGTATATGAAATCAATGAGTAAAATAGTTGCCATTTTAATGATCCCACTGGTATTGTTAGGTTGTAAAAAAGAAGAACCCATTGTAATTACCAGCACCGATTATCAAAATGCCGTTGACAAGGTTACCGAAATCATGGTACACGATATTTTTTCCCCACCTGTAGCTAGTAGAATTTACGCCTATCCCAATATTGCCGCCTATGAGATTATTGCACAGAATAATCCTTCGTATCAATCTTTGGCAGGCCAAATTAAGCACCTCTCGCCAATTCCAACAACCGAGAATAAAAATGTAAACTATCCCTTGGCAGCATTAATTGCACATATGGATGTAAGCAAAACCGTCATTTTTTCGGAAGAAATGATGGAGCGTTACAGCGATAGTCTTTACAACACTTGGAAAGGTCAAAACGAAGCTGTCTTTAATGCGTCTAAAGAATATGGTTTACAAGTGGCAGATCACATTAAATCTTGGATGGATGGAGATAATTACAAGCAAACACGTACCATGCCTAAGTTTACCATTATCACCGAAGAACCTTCCCGTTGGCAACCCACACCTCCTTCGTATATGGATGGCATCGAACCTCATTGGAATAAGATTCGCCCTTTTGTTTTGGATTCGGCTTCCCAATTTAAACCTGTTCCTCCACCAGCATTTTCCTTAGAAAAAGAAAGTGATTTCTATAAAGAGCTGGAAGAAGTGTATACCATTTCAGAAGAAATTACAAAAGAAGGGGAAGAATCTGAAGGGCTTAAAATTGCACAATTTTGGGATTGTAATCCGTATGTTTCAGTGACTCGAGGGCATTTAATGTTTGCCACCAAAAAGATTACCCCAGGCGCCCATTGGATGGGGATTGCTGAAATTGCTTGTAAAAACACCGAATCCAGTTTTGAGGATACGGTCTATGCCTACACAAAAACGTCCATAGCCTTATTTGATGGGTTTATTAGCTGCTGGGACGAAAAATATCGAAGCAATCTCATTCGCCCAGAAACATTAATCAATCAGCATATTGATGAAAACTGGAAGCCCATTTTACAAACCCCTCCCTTCCCAGAGTATAGTAGTGGACACTCGGTAGTTTCTGGAGCTTCGGCTACGGTATTAACCGATATTTTTGGTGACAATTTTAAGTTTTTAGACGATACCGAACTTCCCTACGGACTTCCAGTGCGTTCGTTTTCTTCATTTAAGGCGGCAGCGCAAGAGGCAGCGATTAGCCGTATGTATGGAGGAATTCATTATCGTGCTGCCGTTGAAAATGGCATCAATCAAGGAGTGCAAGTAGGAAATCTTGTAAATGAAAAACTTAAAATGAAGGTAGAGTAATTTTGAAATGCCCACTGAGAAAACTTACAAACCAGCGGAGAAAAATAAATAGGGCATTCCATCTTCTGAATCGTCAAATATCTAATACAGATGAAAATAATTAAAGGAGTTTTTATTTTTGGAATTCTTGGCTTTCTAATTTGGTACTTCTTTATCAAAGAATATGATTACCAGATAAATTTTGAAACTAAAACCACTATCGGTACAGTAAATCAATCCATTAAATCTTGGAATTCGTCTTTGGAAAACCCCCAGCCTATTCAACAAATTAACGAAGCGGAACTTCTTCAAACTATAAGGCGAAACGATTCCACCTATACGTATTTATGGAAACTGAAAAACGTAAACGACAGTATCGTTAAGGTTTCAGCATTTGTAAAAGACGAAGCGCATACCTTTAAAAACCGAGTCCTTATCCCCTTTTCGGAACCCCTTTTTGAAAAAACTGCGAAACAAACCACCAAAGCGTTTTTGCAATCGCTTCAAAATCATTTAAAAGAAATAAGAATAAAGATTGAAGGAATAGAAAATTCCCCCAGTAGCTATGCCGCCTATGTTTCGATACAGTGTCTTCAAATTGAAAAAGCCAAGGGTATGATGGCAAATTTCAGTTTACTTTCAGACTTCATTGCAGAAAATAAACTCGAAGCCAATGGGCGTCCTTTTTTGGAAATTACCTCTTGGAATAGGGAGAAAGACAGTGTTTCCTATCATTTTTGTTTTCCGTTTAAAAAAACCGATTCTGTAAGAGGGAATGCATTTATTTCTATTAAAGAGTTTCCTTCAAAAAAAAGTATGAAGGCGGTTTATAATGGTAATTATATTACCTCAGACAGAGCTTGGTATGCTTTAGAAAAATATGCCAAAAACAAGAATCTCGAAGTAAATATGCTGCCGATAGAAGTATTCCACAACAATCCCAATATGGGAGGGGACGAATTGCAATGGAAAACCGATGTCTACCTTCCCATAAAAGAAGATTAATTGTAACTTCGTATACTAATATCAAGCCATGCAATTTTCCGATCTCTATACACAAGCGGTATCGTTATTACATAACCTAACCACCCCTAATGGAATTTTGGCTAGCACTATTGAAGCCGATAATTACAAACGCATTTGGGCACGGGACAGTATGGTTTGTGGTATTGCCGGACTATGGATTAAGGATGAAATAGTTATTGAAGGATTAAAAAATTCATTACTCGTTTTGGCTAAAAGTCAGAATGAACTAGGAATGATTCCTTCCAATGTGTTGCCCAACGGAACAGATGCCTCCTTTGGAAGTTTAGTTGGGCGAATAGATGCTAACACCTGGTTTATGGTAGGGGCTTGTTTATATTTTAAAGAAACCAAAGATGAAGCAGCTTGGCAACTTTTAAAACCTGCCATTAAAAAATGTCGCATTTTCTTAAAAGCTTCCGAATTCAATACTAAAGGGTGGATTTACACACCTTTAAGCGGGAATTGGGCCGACGAATATCCCATTCACGGGTATACGCTGTATGATAATATGTTGAGGCTTTGGGGCGAAAAACTATTCTTGGAGATTGAAGGAAAAAATACCACAGAATGTGAGGCTATATTAAAAAAAACAGAAGCCAATTTTTGGCCTTCTGAAACTATTGAAGACAAGCTCATCTATCAAAAACCCGCTTATCAAAAAGCACTTCAGAAAAAGCAAAACCACTTTGCCGCCTTTATTTTGCCGGGAAAATACGACTTGCGATTTGATGCCGCTGCTAACGCCTTAGCGCTGCTCCAGTTTCTATTGAATAATACTCAAAAAGATGCTCTTTCAACTTTCATAGAAACACTTCCCAATAATTTAATTCCTGCTTTTTGGCCTGTCGTTACAAAGGAAAGTGACGATTGGAATTTACTGGAAGGAAATTATTCTTTCAGTTTTAAAAATCATCCTGGGGATTTTCATAATGGTGGCATTTGGCCAGTATGGATGGGGCTATTTTGTTTAGGACTTTCAAAAAATGGAATGAAAACAGAAGCTCAAAAGATTGTTTCTGCATTTACCGAAACAGTTTTAGAAAATAAAGCTTGGGATTTTCAAGAATATTTCAACTCCAAAACTTTAAAAGTTGGAGGGAAAACGCAAATGGGTTATACGGCATCAGGCATTGTCTTTATGAATTTGGCAATAAACAACGAATAAAAACCACACTTTGTCTATTTCGATAACGTTTTCGTTGCCATATTCCTAAATTACCCTTTTAAAAAATCTTTTTTTCTCAAAAATTGCAGATATTACAGTGTTATTTGCTAAGGTTTGGCAGTAACATAAAACTAACGACTCATAAATTCTTCCTTTATGTCTAAAAAACCAAGTTTATCCTTTTGGCAAATACTAAATATGAATGTTGGATTTTTAGGAATCCAATATAGTTTTGGACTTCAACAAACAGCAATAAATCCTATATTTTTATATCTAGGAGCACCAGAAGAAATGCTTCCTATTTTAAATATTGCGGGGCCTGTTACAGGTTTAATAGTGCAACCAATCATTGGAGCCATGTCTGATAAAACCTGGTCCTCTCGTTGGGGAAGACGCAAGCCTTATTTTTTAATAGGCGCGCTCATGGGAAGTATATGTTTGTTCGCATTCCCGCATAGTCCATTGTTATGGTTTGCTGTTGGATTATTATGGATTTTGGATGTGGGAAATAATATGGCAATGGAGCCGTATCGCGCTTTTGTTGGGGATAAATTACCCGAAAAGCAATTGAGCTTAGGATACCAAATGCAAAGTTTATTTGTAGGTGCTGGAATTCTATTAGCGAATGGATCTATCGTCTTGTTTCAATATTTGTTTGGCGATGAAACAGTAGAGGTTGCGGGAACCATTCCGCAATGGATTTATTATTCCTTTTATATTGGTGCATTTCTTTCGTTAACCACCATTTTATGGTCTGTGATTAAAACACCGGAGATTCCTCCAACTGATGATGAAATGGATGAAATCAACAAAATTAAAGCACTACCCTTTCTTCAAAAAGTGGGGAAACCCTTTGTGGAAATTTGGGATGCCATTAAAGAAATGCCCAAATTTATGTGGAAAATAGGTGCCGTATACCTATTTCAATGGTATGCGCTTTTTATTTATTGGCAGTTTACGACACCCCTTTTCATGAAAACATTTAATTATTCTACTTCTGAAGCAGCTTCCCAAGCCGCCAAAATGAGTCTCACCTATAACACGGTGACGATGATAGTGGCGCTTATGTTGGTACCGTTAACTCTCAAGTTTGGAGGTAAAAAGATATATGCTTTAAGTTTATTGGGTACCGCCGCGGCATTGTTTTCGATTCCATATATCGCAGACCCTAATTTGGTCTTAATCCCAATGGTGTTATTTGGTATAGGCTGGGCTGCTATGATGGGAATTCCCTATACCATGGTTTCCAAAGTTGTGCCGCAAGATAGAAGAGGGGTCTATATGGGAATTTTAAACATGATGATTGTCATTCCCATGTTTATACAAACTCTAAGTTTCGGTCCTATTTATAAATATTTATTAGGTAACAATGCCATCAACGCCATACTCTTTGCAGGAGTCTTTTTTGCCATCGCAGCCTTTTTAGCCATGCGACTTAACGTTACCAAATCGGTTTACGAAGAAGAATCTTAATACTAACTTATTATGAAAAATGCAGGTATTAAAATATCACTATTCCTAATTTATTTCGTTTTTGCCGCCCTATTGAATAGTGTGGGAATATTAGTAGAACGATCACAAACTATTTATGAAATCGCAAAGCCCGATGCAGCATTTTTAGAATTATTTAAAGACCTCTCCATTGCCATTATGGCCTTTGCAGTAGGTTCTTTCTTGCCTCGACTTGGATTTAAACGCGCTATGCTTATTAGTTTGGCGGTGGTATTTTTTGCTTGCTTGGGCATGTATTTTGGTAATTCCTTCTGGTCTGTTAAGCTCTTATTTTTAGCCACAGGTTTAAGTTTTGCCGTTGTAAAAGTGGCCGTCTTTGCTTTAATTGGCTATATAACCGACTCCAAAAAAAGTCACAGTTCGTTGATGAATTTAATTGAAACTGTATTTATGCTGGGGATTATTTTCATGTATGTTATTTTTCCGCTCTTCTTCAACGATGAAGTGGATAAAAATGCATGGCTTCGGGGGTATTTATTAATGGCAGCCTTAATAGCCGTTGCCTTCATAATTATCTTATTTTCAAAATTTGATATTACTTCAAGCCCTTCCGAAGGTTTTTCCAAAGACTTTGCACAAATGCTTAATTTATTTACAAAACCCCTTATCTGGGTGTTTGTTGCATTTGCATTTTTATATGTGATGACCGAGCAAGGTATCATGACCTGGCTTCCCACTTTCAATAAGGACACTTTAAAATTAGATGCCAAATTGAGTTCTCAAATGGCAGTGTTATTAATGGTTTCTATAGCTTTAGGAAGGTTTTTAACCGGGATAATTGCTAAAAAAGTAAAATGGTTTTACATTTCAGTTGTATGTGTCATCCTTGCGGTGGTATTGGTTCTTTTAGTGCTCCCACTTGCGAAAAACATCGATGCTATTGAAATTAATTCGTTAGCAGATTTGCCCGTGGTTTCTTATTTATTCCCCTTAATTGGATTGTTTTTAGCACCTCTTTATCCATTGGTTAATTCCACCGTATTAAGTAGTGTTGAAAAAAGCAAGCACAGTTCACTAGCCGGTATACTAACATTTTTCTCAGCTGTGGGTGGTACTTTAGGATCACTTTTAATAGGAAATTTATTCGATTCCTTTGGTGGGGATAAGGTGTTTTATCTATCACTAATCCCTTTTGCCCTAATGTTTTTTATCTTTTTTATTATCAACAGACTTACAACTGAAACTACCTTGGAATCATAATGATTTTCAACCTTAACATACAAAGTACATTAGAAGCATTATTATCCCAAGAAGACACCGATGGCGATAAAAAAATTACCATCGAAGATCAAGGGCCTAAATCGTTTATGCTGAACAGCACAAATGGCGAATCCTATGAGGTGAAAGGCACTTATTTTCTTTCGAACCTATTACAGGAATTAGTTTTGGCATTGGATACTAATAAAGAGATCGCTGAGATTTCCATTCATCATATTGAAGAAGTACCCACTCAAAGAATCTCCAGAATGATTCGGGACTATTACTGGAACGGACTTACCCGAACAATGGATGAGAAAGGAATTCAGGCATTATTAAGTGATACCAAAAATGAGTCGCTTGAAGCCGAATCTTTATTAAGGGTCTATGTGCCACAAAAAGATGTTTTGGCATTAGACTATTATATGCGATTAAAACATTCTATGCCATTGGAAGTAGTTCAGTTACCGAAGAAAATAACGCCTCTATATGTACAGAAACTCAATAACAAACCAGGCATTTTATCCTTAAAACTTTCTGAAAAGGACGATGAAATTAAAGGAGAACCGTTTGTAGTTCCTGGAGGAAGATTTAACGAAATGTACGGTTGGGATAGCTATTTTGAAAGTATTGGCCTACTTATAGACGGTCGTGTGGATCTTGCTCTAGGAATGGCAAATAATTTTCAATACGAAATTGAATACTACGGAAAAATATTAAATGCCAATAGGTCCTATTATTTAACCCGAACGCAACCTCCCTTCTACTCTTCTTTGATTGTTGAAATATTTGAGAAAACTAAAGACAAAACCTGGTTGCAAAGTCATTTACAGACAGCGATTAAAGAATACGAAACTGTATGGATGATGAAAGGAAAACGGCTCACGGAGAATGGATTAAATCGGTATCTCGCCGAAGGTATTGGCAAACCTCCCGAAGCCGAAGAGGGCCATTTTCATCACGAAATAGCCCAATATGCCAAAAAAGCAAATATGTCTGTTGAGGCATATGAAAAAGCCTATGCAAAAGGAAAAATTGAAAATTCAGAATTAGACACCTACTTTGTACACGACCGAAGTGTTCGCGAATCAGGACACGATACCTCCTACCGATTGGAAGGCATTTGTGCCGATTTAAACGTCGTAGAACTCAATGCCTTTTTATACAAATACGAAACCGATTTTGCCGACATCATTCAGAATGAATTTAACGACTCTTTTATTGTTGGAGAAAAGGAATACACTTCATCCTATTGGCTTAAAAAAGCTTCCGAAAGAAAAGAAAAAGTAAATTCCCTGCTTTGGAATGAAGCCAAGGGAATGTATTTCGATTATAATTTTAAAACAAAAAAGCAAACCAACTTTGTTTCAGCTACTGTTTTTACGCCGCTTTGGGCAAAAATGGCTTCAGTAGAACAAGCCAAAAAAGTAATTGCCAATGCCCTTCCGCTATTAAAAGAAAAAGGAGGCATTGCATCCTGTACCAAAGAGAGTCGAGGTGAAATTTCGAAAGAACGCCCCCAAAAACAATGGGATTACCCCAACGGATGGGCACCCCACCAAATGATGATTTGGAGAGGACTCCAGCAGTACGGATTTGAAAACGAACTACAGGAATTGGTCTATCGATGGTTGTATATGATTACCAAAAATGCCGTGGACTACAACGGCACTATTCCCGAAAAATATGATGTGGTAAGTGCTACCCATAAAGTGTTTGCGGAGTACGGAAACGTAGGCACCGAATTTGAATATATCACCAAAGAGGGATTTGGCTGGATGAATGCATCTTACCAATTAGGATTGTCCTTATTGGATTCAAAATATATTACACAATTAAACGAATTAACCACCCCCGAAACTATTTTTAAGTAAGAATGAGTAAAGAAATTGACATTGTTTGTGTGGGAGAAACACTTATCGATTTTATTGGCGAACAGACCGAAGAACCTATAAAAAATACAAAGGATTATCATCGATATTTGGGAGGAAGTCCCACCAATGTAGCGATGAATATGGCTCGTTTAGGAGCGCATGTAGAAATGATCGCTACGGTTGGCAAGGACGGATTTGGAGATTATATTGTTACTCGTTTAAAGGAGGCAGAAGTTGGGGTTCATTATATAACTGAAACTTCTGAAAAACCAACCACTGTAATTTTTGTAAACCGAACTGTGGGAACACCAGAATTTATTGCCTTTAGAGGTGCAGATACATTAATTAATGAAGAGCAATTACCGGATACTTTACTTCAGAATGCGAAGATTTTTCATACCACTTGTTTTGCATTAAGTAAAAAACCCGCCAGAAATACTATCTTAGAACAAGCAAAAAAAGCCAAAGAATTAGGTTGCCAATTAAGTATAGACATCAATTATTCTGAAAAGATTTGGCCCAACACAAAAGCGGCAAAAAAAGCCATTGAAGCGTATTGTAGTCTAGAACCTCTGGTAAAAGTAAGCCAGGATGATGTTGATCGCCTTTTCGGGAAAGAGATGTCTCACCTAGAGGTCTTTAATCACTTACACGCGTTAGGTGCTAAAATGGTGTGTTTCACTCTAGGAAAAGAGGGCGCTAAACTTAGTGAAAAAGGAAAACCTGTAATATCGCTTTCGGCTTTAAAAGTGGAAAAAATTATGGATGCTACGGGAGCGGGAGATGCTTTTTGGAGTGGGTTCTTATTTGCTTATTTAAAAGAAAAATCGAATGAAAAATGCATGGAAGCCGCCTTAAAAATGGCTGCCATAAAATTGCAAAACGTAGGAAGAATACCAGACTATGCTTCGGTAATTTCTGAAGTTTTAGACATATAACACCTAAACACTAACGACTATGACAGTTTTAACCTTTATCGCATTTACGCTTCTAGTGGCCATCATTTCCTATTACGCTACCCGAAAAACAGATGAAAGTAGCGCAGATGGCTACTTTTTGGGAGGAAGAAGTTTAACCGCTGGCGTCATTGCAGGTTCCCTTCTGCTCACTAACCTTTCTACAGAACAAATTGTAGGATTAAACGGTTCTGCTTATGAAAGTGGATTGTCCGTTATGGCTTGGGAAACCCTCGCGGCTATTGCGATGGTTGTTACTGCCCTATTTTTACTACCACGTTACTTAAAAGGAGGACTTACTACGGTTCCTCAGTTTTTAGCAAAACGGTTCGATGTAACTACCAAAACGATTACTTCAGGATTATTTTTAACGGGGTATGCTGTAGTGCTTTTACCCGTTATTTTATATTCAGGTTCGGTAGCGTTAAGTGGCATGTTTAATGTCCCTGAAGCACTTGGAATTACAGAAACACAGTCCATTTGGCTTTGCGTTTTCAGTATAGGTATTATAGGTTCTATTTACGCCATTTTTGGGGGATTAAAAGCCGTTGCTGTTTCAGACACTATTAACGCGATTGGATTGTTAATAGGAGGATTATTGATTCCCGTATTTGGACTTTTGGCCATTGGTGATGGAAGTATAACCGAAGGAATCGCCACCTTAACCACTTCACACCCAGAAAAGTTTAAATCGATGGGAGGCCCAACAGATCCTGTTCCATTTCACACAATATTCACTGGAATGATGTTAGTTCAGTTATTTTATTGGGGGACCAATCAGCAGATTATTCAAAGAGCATTAGCTGCAAAAAATTTGAAGGAAGGACAAAAAGGCCTACTACTAGCATCCTTTATAAAAATCCTTGGACCTATTATTGTGGTATTACCAGGGTTAATTGCCTATCATATGTTTAGCGGAAATCTAAGCACTGTGGATCAAGCCTATCCAGCTTTGGTTGCCGAAGTACTTCCTCCTGTATTACTCGGATTCTTTGCCGCCGTCATCTTTGGGGCGATTTTAAGTTCTTTTAATAGTGTTTTAAACAGTTCTGTTACCTTATTCGGAATCGATATTTACAAACAACATATCAATGCCGAAGCAGACGAAAAGTTAGTAGTAAAGAGAGGAAAAACCTTTGGAATTATCCTTGCCATTGCCGCCATGTTTATTGCACCTTTAATAGCAAATGCAGGAAGTTTATTCGATTATTTACAAGAAATTAATGGAATTTATAGCATCCCCATTTTAACGATTATTGTAGTAGGATTTTTAACAAAACGTGTCCCCGCCATAGCAGCAAAAATTGGGTTACTTTCCGGTTCAATTTTGTACATTATAAGTCAGTTTATTTTACAACCTCATTTTGTTTCAAAAGCAGTGGCTGAAGCCAATGCTAATGGAATTACCGATGCAGCCACCCTTAAAGCAATCGAATCTCAAGCTTATTTTGGGTTGCACTATCTCGATGTTATGGCCATTTTATTTTTATTGAATGTAGCTATCATGTTGTTGATTGGTAGGTTTATGCCTCGAAAAGAAGCCTATGTTCAAGAATATACAGAACAAGTAGAAATTACACCATGGAGCAAAGCAAAACCAGTAGGAGCTCTCGTAGTTATTATTGTGGTTTCTATTTATATCTATTTTAGATAAAACTTATTTTAGTTGAATGTTGAATTCTGAATTTCATTTTTTGGGATGCTGATTATTTAGTAATTTTCGGGTTGAAATTAAAACCATGAAATATCTAACCATCCTTTTGTTGTTTGTTTCCCAACTTTCATTTGCCCAAATTTTAAATGTAGAATCTCTTCGAAAAGTTACCGATACCTCGGGCTGGTCTGGAGCGGTGAACCTTCATTTAGAATTAAAACGAAACACCAACGATTTTATAAACTTAGGAAGTAATATTCACGTTCAGTACAAAATGAACAAGCATTTAGTATTGTTTAAAAACGATGTCTCTTTTGAAAAAATTGAAGGAGAAAGTTTCGATAATAGTCTGGTTTCCCATGTAAGATACAATTATCGTTTTCATGACAAGATTGCTTGGGAAGTCTTTACCCAAGGGCAATACAACAAAATAAATTTAATAAACTTTAGAGGGTTATTGGGTACAGGCCCTCGTTTTAAAATTTCCAATTCTGAAAACTATAAGTTTTATTTAGGTACTCTGGCCATGTTTGAATATGAAGAGGTAGATGACGGCGTCACCCCTTTGCAACGCGATATTAGGGGTAGTAGTTATTTATCGTTTAGTTTATATCCTTCTGATAAAATTTCGTTTGTGAGTACTACATATTATCAACCAAATTTTAGTGCTTTTAGCGATTATAGAATTTCGAGTCAGAGTTCTTTTTTAGTGACCGTTTTCAAAAATTTTGCGCTTCAAATTAATTATGTCTTCACCTATGATGCTTTTCCTGCGGTGGGCATTCCAAAATCTCAATATAATTTCAACACAGGCTTTACGTATAGTTTTGATTAATTTATTAAAACAACGTAAGCTTTTTATGTATTCATAGACTACTTCGTTATATTTACCGTGTAGTGAAACCAACACCGTAAGTGTTACGTAAATTAGAATAAAACCATGTCTTATTACGATCCAAAAGATTTAAGAAAATTCGGCAATATAACCGACTGGAGTGAGGAATTGGGAACCAAGTTTTTCGATTACTACGGAAAAGTATTTGAAGAAGGTGCGCTTTCGGCTCGAGAAAAATCACTAATTGCCCTAGCAGTTGCACATACCGAAATGTGCCCCTATTGTATTGATGCCTACACAAAAGACGGGTTACAAAGAGGCATTACCAAAGAAGAAATGATGGAGGCCGTTCACGTAGGAGCCGCCATAAAAAGTGGTGCAAGCCTAGTTCATGGGGTTATGATGATGAACAAAGTGAATAAGCTAGACGGATAAAAAATATTTATGACGAAATTAAAAACACAGTCTCTGCACAAAAGAGAAAGTGAGCTTGCCAAAGCAAACAAACAAGTTGAATATCTTTCTAACGGCATCTTTGCTGATGGAGAACTTCCCACTTTTGCTAAAAAAATTAAAGAGACAAGTCAGTTTCCCTTAAAACCGAAGAAGTTAGAAATCCTACAAATTAACGTAGGGTATATGTGCAATCAAGTGTGTGAGCATTGCCACGTTGATGCCGGTCCCGATAGAAAGGAAATTATGACGCGTGAAACTATGATGCAATGCCTTGAGGTGATAAAAAATACCGGGGCGCATACTTTAGATTTAACCGGGGGTGCACCCGAGATGAATCCCGACTTTCGATGGTTTGTAGAAGAAGCCAGTAAAGCCGGAATTAAAGATTTTATCGTCCGTAGTAATTTAACCATTATTGTTGCCAATAAAAAGTATCACGACTTACCAGAATTTTTTAAAAAACACAATGTTCATGTGGTGAGTAGTATGCCCCATTGGACCAAAGGAAAAACTGATAAACAAAGAGGGGATGGTGTTTTTGACGCTTCCATTAAAGCATTAAAAATGTTGAATGAAGTAGGCTACGGAAAACCTGGAAGCGATTTAAAACTAGATCTTGTTTATAACCCAAGTGGTGCTTTTTTACCCAGCGATCAAGAAGGTCTTGAAAAAGATTTCAAAAAAGTACTTTCTGAAGAATTTGATATTCAGTTTCATAATTTGTTTGCGATAACCAATTTACCTATTTCACGTTTTTTGGATTACCTAATTGCATCAGATAATTACGAAGATTATATGTATTCTTTGGTAGAAGCGTTTAACCCTTCCGCAGTGTCTAATGTCATGTGTACCAATACCCTTTCGGTAAGTTGGGATGGTTGGTTATACGATTGTGACTTCAATCAGATGTTAGAATTAAAAGTGGCAAGCAAAGTGAAGCACATTTCAGAATATAACGAAGCCATTTTAAACGATAGAAATATTATTATTTCTCAGCATTGCTATGGTTGTACAGCAGGTGCTGGAAGTAGTTGTCAAGGAGCCGTTGCCTAATGAAGGTTTTATTAGTATTCATATCACTTTTTTCAGGTGTGTTACTACACGCACAACATTCTATTGATGCCTTATTAAAAGCATATAACGAAGATGGTATTCCGTATATCTCCGTGACCGAAGCTAGAATGTTTCAGCTTCATAATAAAGCCATCATTCTCGATGCACGAGAACGTGAAGAATTTGAAGTGAGTGCTATTCCTTCTGCAAAATACATAGGTTATAAAGGCTTTTCACCCGAAGAAATTGCCCAAACCTTTCTTGATAAAGACAAACTCATCATTGTGTACTGCTCTGTTGGTATTCGCTCTTTTACCATTGCCAAAAAGTTAAAAGAATTAGGTTTTACCAATGTAAAAAACCTATATGGGGGCATTTTTGAATGGAAGAATAAAGGTTTTCCTGTAATAAATCAAACTGGAAAAGAAACAGAAAAAGTGCATATTTATTCAAAAATGTGGGGGAAATATCTTGAAAAAGGAATTAAAGTGATCTAAGATGGGATTAGTGACCACCAATAAAAATACAGACAATGCCGAAGATGTTTTTCATTTTCCTACTTCGAAAAATTTGCTATTAATTTTTACCCGAAATCCTGAATTAGGGAAATGCAAAACGCGATTAGCGGCTACCATTGGTGATGAAAATGCACTGGCACTTTACCAATTTTTATTGAAGCATACAGCGGAAATTACGCGCCATGTGACCGCCGATAAATATGTCTATTATTCTGAAGAAATATGGGAAAATGACCATTGGGATAATGCCATCTACCATAAGCGAACTCAAAAAGGGAATGATCTTGGGGAACGCATGGCAACTGCTTTTGTACAAGGATTTAAGGACGGCTACGAGAAAATTATTATTATTGGAAGTGATATGTTCAATATCACTCAAGAGGAGATAGACAAAGCATTTTTAGTGCTAAATTCTAACGATTTTGTCATAGGACCTGCTGAAGATGGCGGATATTATTTATTGGGAATGAAAAAAATGCACCCCCAGCTTTTTCAACATAAAGCATGGGGAACAGCTTCGGTTTTAGAAAACACCTTACAAGATTTGGGAAAAGAAAGTTTTGGTCTACTTTCCCAAAAAAATGACATTGATATTTATGAGGATATTAAAAACATTGAGGCTTTTCAGCCCTTTTTAAAACAAAACACACATGGTTAGAAACATACATGAAGCCACTGAATTCCTTCAAAAAAGAGGCTTTGAAAAACCTGAAGTAGGAATCATTTTAGGCACAGGATTAGGACAACTCATTGATAAAATTTCCATTGATGCGGAAGTTAGTTATAATCACATTCCCAACTTCCCAACAGCTACCGTTGAGTTTCATAAAGGAAAATTAATTTATGGCTCCTTAGGCGGAAAGAAAGTAGTTGTGATGCAAGGACGCTTTCATTTATATGAAGGGTACACGCCTAGAGATGTAACCTTTCCGGTACGAGTGATGCACGAGCTTGGAGTTAAGCATTTATTGGTAAGTAATGCGGCTGGTGCGATCAACCTCAACTTTAAAAAAGGTGAGATTATGTTAATTGATGACCACATCAACTTACAAGGCTCCTCCCCACTCGCTTTTTTAGGTGTGGAACATCTTGGCGAACGTTTTGTGGATTTAAGTGCACCCTATGATACAGGTCTAAACAAAAAGATTGAAAAAATTGCTTCAGAAAATAACATTACACTTCATAAAGGTGTGTATGCAAGTGTTTTAGGCCCACAATTGGAAACACGAGCCGAGTATCGGTATTTAAAGATTATTGGAGCTGATGCGGTTGGAATGAGCACCGTTCCCGAAGTTATTGTTGCCAATCATTTAAAATTACCCGTAGCGGCTGTGTCTGTTTTAACCGATGAATGTGATCCAGACCATTTAAAACCAGTTAATATAGCCGATATCATCGAGCAGGCTGGAATTGCAGAACCCAATATGATTACCTTATTTACAGAATTGATAAAACAGTTGTAAGTAATATTCAAAAAAGAAGACTTTACTAAAACTTAATTTATTTTTATGAGCTACCTAGATACTACCCACGATGTTTACAAACAAGCGGCTCTAACACCCGATGTTGGACTATGCTGTACCACCAATCCTATTTGGGAGCTCCCCGGATTAAAGATTCCTAAAATTATGCAGGAAATGAATTACGGCTGTGGTAGTACGGTGCATCCTAGAGATTTAAGCAACAACCCTAAGATTTTGTACGTAGGTGTCGGGGGCGGTATGGAATTACTTCAATTTGCCTATTTTTCTCGTCAAAAAGGTGGAGTCATTGGAGTAGATGTTGTAGATGAAATGTTAGAGGCTTCTCGTAAAAACTTTATAGAAGCTGAAGCTCAAAACCCTTGGTTTAAAAGCAACTTTGTATCGCTTAAAAAGGGAGACGCCATGAGCCTTCCTTTGGAAGATAATAGTATTGATGTAGCTGCTCAAAATTGCTTGTTCAATATTTTTAAAGAGGAAGATTTAAAAGCTGCCATTGCCGAAATGTACCGCGTTTTAAAACCGCATGGAAGATTAGTAATGAGCGATCCCACCTGTGAGCAACCTATGAACGAAACGCTGAGAAATGATGAGCGACTTCGTGCACTTTGCCTTAGTGGAAGTTTACCCATAAAAGACTATGTAAAAGCACTTACCGATGCGGGTTTTGGCACTATTGAAATTCGAGCCCGTAAACCGTATCGTATCTTGGATCCTAAACATTACCCAACCGATGAATTAATTTATATTGAATCTATTGAAGTAGCGGCTATTAAAGACCCAATGCCTGCAGATGGACCTTGTGTCTTTACAGGGAAAGCCGCCATTTATTTTGGAGCTGATGAGTATTTAGATGATAAAAATGGGCACGTTTTATTAAAAAACCAACCTTTGGCTGTGTGTGACAAAACGGCTGGAGCTTTAGCAGGATTGGGGCGTGATGATATTTTTATAAGTGAATCGACCTTCCATTACGATGGCGGGGGTTGT
>NZMG01000004.1 GCA_002694465.1 Flavobacteriaceae bacterium
GTAGGTGACCCTGCAAAAAGACAGGCAGTAACCAACCCTACAAAAACCATTTCTTCTATTAAGCGTTTTATGGGGAACAAATTTTCGGAATCTAGCAAAGAAGCCGAACGTGCTGCCTATAAAGTAGTAAAAGGAGACAACGATACACCGCGTGTAGATATCGACGGACGTTTATATACCCCACAGGAATTGAGCGCGATGATTCTTCAGAAAATGAAGAAAACAGCCGAAGACTATTTAGGTCAAGATGTATCTCGTGCCGTAATTACAGTACCAGCATATTTTAACGACAGTCAGCGTCAAGCGACTAAAGAAGCGGGTGAGATTGCAGGATTGAAAGTAGAGCGTATTATTAACGAGCCTACAGCGGCAGCGTTGGCATACGGACTAGATAAAAAACATAAAGATCAAAAAATCGTAGTATTCGATTTTGGTGGGGGAACGCATGACGTGTCTATCCTAGAATTGGGTGACGGTGTTTTTGAAGTATTATCTACCGATGGAGATACCCATTTAGGAGGGGACGATGTGGACCAGAAAATCATTAACTGGTTGGCAGATGAGTTCCAGAAGGAAGAAGATATGGATCTTCGTAAAGACCCCATGGCATTACAGCGTTTAAAAGAAGCGGCTGAAAAAGCTAAAATTGAATTATCATCTTCTACACAAACCGAGATCAACTTGCCTTACGTAACGGCTACAGCAAGTGGACCAAAACACTTGGTAAAAACACTTAGCCGTGCAAAGTTTGAGCAGTTAATTGAAGACTTAGTAAAAAGAACCATTGCTCCTTGCGAAAAAGCAATGAAAGCTGCTGGATTAAGCAAAAGTGATATCGATGAAATTATCTTAGTAGGTGGATCGACTCGTATTCCTGCAGTACAGGAAGCGGTGGAAAAATTCTTCGGAAAAGCACCTAGCAAAGGAGTAAACCCAGATGAGGTTGTGGCTATTGGAGCAGCGATTCAAGGAGGGGTATTAACTGGAGATGTAAAAGATGTATTATTACTAGACGTAACACCTCTTTCTTTAGGTATTGAAACTATGGGAAGCGTGATGACCAAATTAATCGACGCCAACACGACCATTCCTACTAAGAAAAGTCAGGTGTTTAGTACGGCGGCAGACAATCAGCCTAGTGTGGAAATCCACGTATTACAGGGTGAGCGTCCTATGGCGGCAGATAACAAAACCATTGGTCGTTTTCACTTAGACGGAATTCCACCAGCGCGACGCGGAGTACCTCAAATTGAAGTAACCTTTGATATCGATGCCAACGGAATTATCAAGGTAAGTGCCGAAGATAAAGCTACAGGTAAAAAGCAAGACATCCGTATTGAAGCCTCTTCTGGATTAACAGAAGAAGAAATCCAAAAGATGAAAGCCGATGCCGAAGCGAATGCGGAAGCCGATAAAAAAGCAAAAGAAGCCGTTGATAAAATTAACGAAGCCGACGCGATGATTTTCCAAACGGAAAAACAACTAGAAGAGTTTGGCGATAAGTTAAGCGACGATAAAAAAGAGCCTATCAAGGCAGCTTTGGAGGACTTGAAAAAAGCCTACGAAACAAAAGATGTGGAGACCATCCAGCCTGCGTTAGATAAGATTAACGAAGCTTGGAAAGTAGCCAGCGAAGAAATGTACAAGGCACAAGCAGAGGCGGGCAATGCTGGACAACCAGGACCCGATGCCGGAGCAGGAAACGCTGCTAATAACGGACAAGAAAACGCCGATGTGGAAGATGTAGATTTCGAGGAGGTGAAATAAGTGAGTTAGCAAATCTTGGATTTGCGTAAACGAACTTATCCCGAACTTGCTTCGGGATCTCTTAAAAAGCTTGCTGAATAATGCTGGATTTCGATACATCTCGCTTGAGCGAGACACTCAATCACCAGCGTTGTATCGAAGCAAGACATAAGATAAAACCCCCACCATTTGGTGGGGGTTTTGTTATTCAAGATTCAGGTAATATTTAATTTTGAGTTACAGACCAAGTAAAAGATGGTATTAATGTGGTACCATGACAATCAATTTGTGCTGTATATTTAGCCGTTGGGTCATATTTGAACCAAATATTGGTGGGTGCATCTGGTCCACCACCAACGCCTACAGTCATCATTACCGTATCTCCTGGTTTAAGAGGGAAATCTGACATTGAAAAAAAATCGCATCCTTTTGTTTGGCTTTGACAAACAGGAACTTTACCACCACTATAGACGGTACTTTTATTCCAACTATTGCTAAAAGGTGGTGTAAAATACCAAATTGTGAAATTTGCCACATAACCTATTCCACAGGCCAAGTACATTTTAAATGTATTAATACTCTGTAGATTTAATCCATTGTTCTCGGCCCCACGAGCACCTGCCGGAGCTTGGTCCTGTGCTGAAGACAAGGCGACTAATTTTGCTTTTTTCTTTAATTTGTCCTCATAGGCTCCTAAATTGGGAAGGTATCGTAAAGCACCAAGTGCCCAATATGGATAATCACTATCAAGAATGACAGACATAAGCTTGTCTCTACCCACTTCTTCATCTGCAGTTTTAAGAATTTCACTAATAGGACTGTTTTTGGTTTCGTCGTTAAGAATGCCCATTGTTTTAGGCGCATTTAATTGACGAGCTAGTTTTGCGGCTTCAAGCCGTTGATCTTGCGTGTTCATAATATTTAAATTGTTTCGTTTTTCCTACTCTGTTAAGGCTTTTCAGAATCCGCCGTATGTAAAAATGCTCTAGTCGAGTATGTACGGGGATATAAAGTTTTGAAATACTTACGAGGGGATAGAAAGGATTTGTAAGATGTAGTAAATGTAAAAAACCTCAAAGTATAATTTACTAAGTGTAAATACGTAAAAATTAATATGTTATGTTTTATGTGAAAAGTGTACAGATTATTTTACGTATGTCCTAGAAACAAAATGCTTTTCCATGACGTAAGCCAAAAACCTAATACTTTTCTTTATTAAGCTGTAAACAATCGCGGGTTGTTTTCCACAAAAAAAACCCCCGCCAATTAATGGTTTTTTTGCTTTTTTATTGATTATGAATGGAGTTTCTTAATATGATATATAAATGTTAAAACTTTTAAATTCCATAATGTCAATGTCTGTACCGCAATAATTCCTTCATTTTCAGATTTTACTACAAGTTTGTCTTTAAATGACTTTATGAATTTAGTCCATATGTTGCCTTTAGAATCGTTTAGTAAAAAATAAAAACCACTATCTCCAATTTTTCTTCCTGAAGATTCTAAAATAAGTTCTCCATTTTTTCCTACACTTGGTTTTAAGATAACAGTTGCATTACCGTTGGGTAATGGAAAAATTGCTTTTATACAAGTCTGCCCATTTGGAATTGTGCAAGTTTCATAAACACCTGAATAAACTACTTGATGGGAATTTTTAAAAGTTCTAAGCCAAATGGTTCGTTTTAATTCCTTACTTCTTTTGTCTACTAAGTGTAATATTTTACTTTTTAATTCCTTAGAGTTCTTGTTGTTGCTCATAGGTAAGTTTAATTGTTCAATTCTATTGCTAAACAAAATTTTTAATAAGACTCCGAAAACTTTAAAAAATGGATTCCACTTAACTTTTAAATCTAATTGATAATTACTAGTAGATTCATAAAAATCAATTACATCCTTTGATAAGTTGTCAAGTTCTTGATTTGATAAGTTTAGTTGATTTATTGACTTTATTAAGCCTTTTTTCTTTTGACTTTTGCAGATTTCTAATTGTTCATTATCGGCTAATTGTGTAATAAATTTTTGACCTATCCCTTTGCTTTTACCAAAAGGTCCAACTAGCCATTCATTTTGATTAGGAATTATTTTTTTGCCAAAAAAAATAACCCATTGTTGGGTTATCCAATCTTGTAAATTTTGTTTTAATTTGGCAACTCCCATATTCTATTTTTTAAAAGTCGAGATATAGTTTTCTTTTCCATTCCAAATTCCAAATTCAGAAATAGGTTTAAACCGTAGTGTCGTGAATTCAAAATGAAAGTTCTTTCGATCTCTTTCTTTCATTGCATTTAAATGCCTTTTTGGTTTAGGCATTTCGCTGTGGCCGTGAACCATATTAGTCATTTCTTTTTCTGTTTTCCAAATTGAAAAGGTAGAAACCGTATTAGGAAATCTAAAAGATGCCAATGAAAGTAATGTTCCTGTGTGGTCACGAACTAATTTTTCAACAGGTCTTCCCCAATGTATAAATCTAGGAACTTCTAAAGGTTTCATTCTCGCAATTGTTACAGCAACGACAGGCGATGAAGGACTTTCTAATTTTGCTTTCTGTAAAGGAATAATAAATCCACTTATTTTACCCCATTCTCTTATAAATGTTAACCGTATATGCCAACCATTATTCAAAATTTTACCTATTTTTTCTTTTTTTAAGTAGTTTTCAAGAGCTTCTTCATTTTCCCATTGTGCAAAAATTGCCACTTGTTTTAAAAGAAATCGAGAGGGGGATAAAATTGGAGATCCTAATGTCATTACCGTCATATATTCAGAATGAACTAGTCCTTTTGTTTTCGAGTTAATAGGATTTGAAAATAATCCTTTTATCGCCAAAGTAAATGGTATTTTGACAAGGTGATAAGAGAATATACTCATATTAATTTTATAGAAAAAGGTAAACTTTGTATTGTTTCTAATGTTATATACAACGAGTTATTTCCTTTCTTATTAGACTTTCAAAGTTACCAAAATCCCTTAACCCTCTCTTTATAAAGTTGTAAACAATCGCGGGTTGTTTTCCACAGCAAACAATAGCTTTTCTATAGCATCAATGTTATTAATATTAGTATCAATACTGTTTTTATTGGTTTCAATACAGTTTTTATTGGTTTACAAACAGTTATTATTCATTTTAAAATGAATATTATTAAGTTTTATACCCATACTATGAGATGATTGGAGGTATTTATAGCATGTGGGTAGAGTCGTAGGGCTACATTTTTACAAAAGGTATGATCTGCATTCCTTTTTCACTACGTACTACCAGTAAATAGAGCCCTTTACTAAGATGTTGTGTACTTATAGGGGTGTTGTTGGTAAGTTTCCCTGTTTGTAGTAGTTGTCCTAGGGTGGTAAACAATTGGTAGTCTATACTAGCAGTATTAGCGTTATGGAGATACAGTTGGTCTTTAACTGGGTTGGGGTATACCGTAACGGAAGGTGAGGTAACATCGGTAGTGCTTAACTCACATTCAAAATCGTTAATGTACGCCCAAATATCATTGTTTAGCAAATAGGGTACAGGTACGCCAGAAGGGTCTTCGCCCATACGTATCCATACCATATTTTGAGAGGGAATTACATTTACAAACTGGCCATCGGCGCCCAAACCCGAAAACATATCGTCTGGCGCATTAGGGATAAGACTCCCAGGAAATACCACTTGCGTACTGGGAAGCATAAAGCTTTCCTTTCCGTTAAGCCACCATAAATAGCCGTAGGATTTATTAAGGTCTTGTGAGGTATTGACCATTTGATTATAGTAGGTGGCATCACTAAGTACTGGGGTGCCATCCCAAGTGCCTTCGCTTAGCATTAACAATCCAAAACGTGCCATACTTCGAGGGGTGCTCCAATACACATTATTGTATTCAAAGGGGACATATAACCCATCCATCCCCGTGATATTTTTTACTTTTTGTTGGGTATATAGATTAAGTGTTTGTCCGGTGGCATTTTCTATGACTCCATCCAACAATGTGTAGGGACCATTATGGTATGCCCAACGTGTTCCTGGGGCTGTTAGGTATTGTAAGCAACTGGGCTCGGTGCAGTAAGGGTCTGCCACACCGTCGTCTAGTCCAGAGGTCATGGTAAGTTGGTTCCATACGGTAATCGCTTCTTCTTGAGCAGGCGTACAACTCGTCCAGCCTGTTCCTAAATAGTCTGAGGTTGGATTTGTAATATCCAAAAAACCTTCTTGCTGCGCAATGCCCACCATGGTAGCGGTAAGTGTTTTCCCTGCCGATGCCCAATACCAATTGGATTCGGCAGTAAAATCATCGAAGTATTGCTCCAAAACAATTTTTCCGTCTTTTAGTAAAATAAAGGCTTTGGTATCATTAGCATCCAGAAATTGATATAGGTCTTCAATTTTATCGGGACACCAATTGAGATTTTCGGGAGCGATGGTTTCCCATTCGGAAGTTCCATTGGGTGGAAAATACAATTGTGCCTGAGCAGAAATATAGAGTACAACAGTAAAAGCAAAAAGTAGGTAGTTTTTCATTGGAGTCGATTTAGGGTTTTGACTTCACTTTACCACAATGGTTTAAGCCTTTGCAGTTCTTCCCCTGTCCATAATGTAAGCTAAAAATGCTAAAAGTAAAAAAGCAAATAACGAGGTAAGGGTTATAATAACTAAGTTGTCTGGGGGTGCAGGAGACATATAAAAGTTAATATAGTTAAAACCTAGTAAAAAGGCTATAAACAAATAAGATACGTATGTACCCCATGACTTTTTTGCTTGGGTTTTCTGCATATAATACATCCATCCCAGTAATAGTAAAAATCCTTCCACAATAAACGCCCAATTTTTATGATTCCAAAGTCCAAAGCCTAGTTTGGGTTCATCATAGAGTAGTGGAAGATCGGGTACGTGTACTATTAAATCGATAAACCAATGAGAAAGAACCGCAATCCCCATAACAAGAGCAATGCTTTTGCGTTGTTCACTTTTTTTAGCAAAAATAAAATAATACAATAGATAAAAAAGAACTCCCCAAAGTATGGAGGCTACTAGCCCATGGGTAAAAGGGAAATCCATTTTAAAATCATTTACCTCTGTAAAGTTGGGAATAAGCTCTAGATGCTCAATACCCCATACGGCAAAAGGGAAAAAGAGGATATCTACAAATTGGGTGGCAATAAATAGCATTCCTAAAGAAGCCTTGGGCTCTTTACCTTTTAATGCGAATGCGGCTGCATAATGACCTACAAACATAATTATTGGATTTTTACTCAAAGTTAGTATAAACTTTTATAAGTACATTTGCTTACAAATATTTTGTATATGGAACTACCCAAATTCATTTTAGGCGATAACACCGATTATCCCGATGCCATTTTTGTGATTCATACCGAATTCCCCATGTTTATTATTAATCTTGAAAACGATGAGGTAGAATGGCTTGAGGAATTTGACGACCACGACCAAAAAGAAATTGAAGCCGAAGCCGAAAACTACATTCGGGAGGCGACCGAATTCTACGATAGGGAAGTATCCCGTTATGAAGAATAATGCTTGAAGAACTCCTAAAATACGACACAGACCTCTTTCTTTTTCTAAATAATTTAGGAAGCGAATCTTGGGATGGTTTTTGGCTATTTGTTACCCATAAATTGTCCTCTATCCCTTTGTATTTGGTGTTGTTGTATTTAGTTTGGAAACACTTTCAATGGAAAGGCGCCTTGCTAATTTTAGTGTGTGTTGCCATAATGATTACCGCCACTGACCAACTCGCCAACTTGTTTAAATATGTATTGTTCGAAAGACCGCGCCCTTGCAGGGTAGAAGACTTACAAGATCAAATGCGATTGGTAGCCAATGGTTGTGGACGATATGGTTATTTTTCGGCACATGCAGCAAGTAGTATGGCAGTAGCCGTTTTTGTAGGATTGTTGCTTCGCAATAATTATAAATACCTTCCCTTTTTATTGCTCTTTTGGGCGGTACTTATAGCGTATAGCCGCATCTACTTAGGTGTACATTATCCATTGGATATCATTACAGGAATGTTCTTTGGCGGAATAATAGGATGGTTTTTTTATAAACTTCAACAAAAACTCTCTTTGTCATTCAGAGCGTAGTGAAGAATCTATACTTGAGATTCCTCATTATATTCGGAATGACATTTTATTTTGAAACTAAATACAAATCCCGCCACAATCTAGGGCGGTGAGTACGATGCCCTGGTGCCTGCGGATTCATATCATATCGCGTTACTTTTTCTACAGAAAAACCTTCAAATTGCTTTTTGAATTTCCCTTCAACGGCTTCGGCCACTAAAACACCAAATTGCATTTCGGGAGGAATTTCAATACTTCCATCCTTTTCCAATCTAGGAATAGGCTTACCATAATCCCAAATAAGCTCTGGTGAAAATCCGCCAAACTCATACACCTTTAAATTCGTTTCCGCTTGCCAATCATTAAGTTTTGAAAGGCCTTTATACTCGGGGTTTACGGTCAGTGTCTTCGCCAAAGGCATTCCGAAGGAAATCACAGCTACAATAAAAGCAATGGTGAAATAGAATACTGGTTGAATAGCTTTGCGGCGTAAATTCCGAAACATCACCACGCCAATTATAAACAGTGATAACGACAAAAGCGCAAACCAAATCCAATAGCTTCCGCTTAGTTGGTCTTTCAGAAAAATATACCCTCCAATGGGGAAAATTACTCCAATCAAGGCAATGAGCCCAAAATTAAAATACACAGGAATCGTTTCTCGTTTGTCTTTTAATTCCTTAAACCTTCGGAATAAATATTCCATATAAAACCCTGTATTCATCGCCAAGGGAATAATCACAGGCAGTAAGTAACGTACTTTCTTTTCGGGAATAATCGACAATAAAATCACCGAAGCCATCGTCCACCAAAATGTAAATTGGTAGGCTTTTTTATTGAATACTCTATTCTTCAAATAAGGGTACAATAGCGCGATAAAGGCAGGAATGGTCCACACTCCGCTTTGGGTAAAAAAACTCCAATAGTAATAAATAGGTTTGGTTTCGTAACCGGTCCAATTGCTGGTTTCACGTTCGGTAATTTTGGCTACCGTTTCGGGGTCAAAGGTGTAGGTGTACCAATACCACCAACCCGACAACAGAAATGAAACTACTAAAAATACGAATAATGGCAGAATCCGACTTTTAAAATTTTTGTATTTATAGACAATTCCAAAGGCAATTAAAAAAGGTAGGAGCAGGGCGTATAACGAAACAGGTCCTTTACTCATAAAGGAGCACCCAAAAAAAAGGGCTGCTAACAAGGCATTTCTATAGTGTTGTACTTTTTTCCCTCCTTTTGAGGAGGGGTGCCCAGCGGGCGGGGTGGTGAAAAGTAAATACAAAAAGTAGATACTCACCATCATAAAACTGTGCGTGAAAATATCCCAATTGGCATCGCGTCCTGCTGTAACAATGTAAAAGGAAGTTACCATGACCAATCCGCTAATGAGTGCAAATTGGGTATTTTTGGTAAGTTTTTGTAAAAATTTATAGGAAAATAATACAAGCACTAATCCCATAATAGCGGCAGGGAGTCGTAAGGCAAAAAGACTTTTCAGTCCAAAAAGCATACCTGACAGTGCCGTGAGCCAGGTAGGTAAGGGAGGTTTGGCATAGCGTGGTTCACTATTCATGGTGGTGAGTAACCAATTGCCATCAACAATCATTTCGCGAGCCGTAATAAAGTTTCTGGCCTCCATGATGTTTACAAAAATGGCATCGAGATTCACAAAGAAGACCCCTACACAGGCAAGAGTTAAAAGAAGTAAAGGATGTTTATTCAGAAGCTTCATTTTTCCCAATAAATATATTCCGAATATAAATAATTAATCCGCCTCCGTGCCCAATTAACAATACAGGATCTTTTCTATATACCGCATACACAATAATAAGGGCTGCTCCCAAGGCGCTCAATCTCCAGAAGCCAACCGGTAAATGAGAAACTTTTTTCCGTTCCGAATAAATCCATTGGTACACAAACCGAAGGGTAAAAAGGACTTGAGCAATAATTCCAAGCCACAATAACCAATTGGGTATGGCTGCGTTGTGTAAAAGATTTTCAATATCGAACTCGCCATTATTGTAGCCGTAAATCACAATAAGGATCGGGAAAATAATCAAAAACCCACGAAACCACCACGGACTTTTTTGCCATTCGCCTTGTAAATGAAGGTTACGAACGTAGATAAAATACGTGAGGGATTGCCCCAACATAATGGCAAAGTCATCTCTCAAATACCCATACACAAATAGTAGAAACGAAGCCAGCAGGCTTAATTTCCAAAATAGGGAAGGGGTAATGATGCGTTTGTTTTTTTCAGAAAGAAACCATTGGATAAACAATCGGGCAGAGAATAGAATCTGTGCGGTAAATCCAATAGTATAAATAAGCCAATTGCTCATCCTTTATCTTTCACTTCGTAGTTGATGTACTTTTTCTTCATCCAAAGGTAGGCAAAGCAATCCATTAACGGTCCTAAAAGGCGATTCCAAAGTCCAAATTTTGCGGTTCCTGCAATCCGCGGAAAATGTTGCACAGGTACTTGTAAAATCTTTCCATTTTGCAATAAAATCATCGCAGGCAGAAATCGGTGTAAACCTTTAAACATTGGGATACGTTTGGCATATTCTGTTTTAATCACTTTTAATGGGCAACCCGTATCGTCCATTCCGTCGTGGGTAAAAGCACGACGAATGCCATTAGCAATTTTGGAAGACATATTTTTAACAAAAGAATCCTTTCGGTTAGCACGAACTCCAGTGACTAAATCGTATTCGCCTATGTGCTGCAACAGTAAATTAAAATCCTCGGGAGCAGTTTGTAAATCACTGTCGATATATCCCACTAACGGACTTTCCACATGGTCAAATCCTGCTTTAATGGCAGCGCTTAATCCGCGGTTTTCTTTAAAACTGATATAGTGAAAAGCTTCGTTTCTAGCACAGATAGTTTCAATTAAGGATTGGCTATTGTCTTTAGAACCATCATTCACAAAAAGGATAGCTGTTTTTTTTGAAGCGATTTTGGTATAGGCTAACAGTTCCTTTTCAACGCGTTCCAGATTGTCTTCCTCGTTGTAAACAGGCACAATGATGGTAAATTCGTACATAGTAGCTCGATTGTTCTTCGACTGCAAAAGTATTTCTTTTTCATGAATAAAACAGAAACGCAAAAAAGGTGTTATTTTGCAGTGTAAATTGAATTCATGAAAGTATTAGTTACGGGCGCGGCAGGTTTTATTGGATCTCATACTGCTGAAAGATTACAAAGTCTTGGTCATGAGGTACAGGCTATCGATAATTTTTCATCGTATTACGATGTCGCTTTAAAAGAATTGAATGCCAAATCCCTTTCAGAAAAAGGAATTACTGTTGAAAAAGTAGATCTTCGGAAAGATGATTTATCCAAAGTTATTAAAGAAGATATCGATTATATTTTTCACTTTGCTGCACAACCTGGGATTTCCACTACTAGTACTTTTGATGATTACTTCTCAAATAATTTCTTTGCCACACAACGACTCTTAGACTTATTCGAAACCTTTACCAAAAAGCCCTTTTTTGTGAATATTGCTACTTCTTCTATTTATGGATTAAATGCCATTATGACCGAAGATGAAGCACCAAAGCCCGCTTCTTGGTATGGTGTGACCAAATTGGCTGCAGAGCAATTGGTGTTGGCATATAGCCGAAGAGGTTTATTAAAAGGAACTTCCTTCCGTCTGTATTCGGTATATGGACCTCGCGAGCGTCCTGATAAATTATACACCCGTCTTATCGACTGCGGATTAAACAACAAACCCTTCCCCTTATACGAAGGCAGTGAGAAGCATTTACGCAGTTTTACCTACGTACAAGATATTGTAGATGGGATTGTGAGTGTCATAGGGAATGAGGGCGTTTGTAATGGTGAAATCTTTAATTTAGGTACCGAAGAAGAAAATACCACCGCAACCGGAATTGCTACTGTGGAAGAAATTCTGGGAGCCAAAATCACAATAGAAAACAAACCTGCTCGCCCTGGCGATCAATCGCGTACTTGCGCCAATATCGATAAGGCCAGAAAACTACTAAAGTACAATCCGCAGACTTCACTTAAAGTTGGGTTGGAGGAACAGGTAAAATGGTTTAGAAATAACTTTATGAAGTAATTTTTAGCAAAACCTCCGCCGCTTCAAACGGTGTGGTTTTATGCGCTTGTAGTAACTGAAGTTGCTTTTCCAATTCCTTTTTTACCTTAGCTTGATTGTAAAAATTGGACTTTAAGGCACTTTCTATGGTTTGCATAAGCCAAAATTTATTTTGCTCATTTCGCTTTTCTTGAAAGTAGTTGTTCTCTTTTACCGTGGTAGAATACTCTTCGATGAGATTCCAAACGTCCTCAATTCCTTCATAATTAATCGAAGAACACGTGAGTGTTTTAGGTATCCAACCACTTTCTTTTTCGGGATATAGGTGTAATGCGCGGTTAAATTCAGTTTTAGCTAGTTTAGCAGCTTTTACATTGTCACCGTCGGCTTTATTTATCACAATGGCATCTGCCATTTCCATAATGCCGCGTTTAATGCCTTGTAATTCATCGCCGGCACCTGCTAGCTTCAGTAGTAAAAAGAAATCGGTCATACTGTGTACCGTGGTTTCACTTTGTCCCACACCCACAGTTTCAATAATAATAATGTCAAACCCCGCCGCTTCACATAAAATAATGGCTTCTCGGGTTTTTCGAGCCACACCTCCTAAAGATTCCCCACTAGCAGAAGGCCGTATAAACGCATTCGGGTTTTTTACCAATTCTTCCATACGGGTTTTGTCTCCCAAAATACTCCCTTTACTTAGCGTACTACTTGGGTCCACCGCCAACACGGCTATTTTTTTTCCTTTTTGAGTAAGTAGCGTACCAAAACTTTCAATAAATGTACTTTTTCCCACCCCCGGAACACCGGTGATTCCTATTCTAATAGAATTATTGGCGTGTGGTAAACACCCTTGAATCAATTCTTTTGCTTGTTGTTGATGCTTAGTAGCAGTGCTTTCAACAAGGGTAATACCTCTACTTAAGGCAGTTTGGTTTCCATCAAGAATAGATTTGGTTAATTCCTTTACAGAAAGCGGTTTTCTTCTACTTTCCTGAATTTTTTTTGCAACAATAGGATTGGACGAACTAGGAGGGGAGATTCCTTCTATTTCGTGTAATGCCGAAGTATGTTTTTTATCTTTTGCCACGATGGGAAGATACTAAAAAAGTTGGATGGTTAAATGATTGGGATATTGGATTGTGGGTATGTTGGATAAAGAAAAAGACATAAGAGTCAAGAGCCAAGACGCAAGAACCAAGACCTATGACCCAGAACCTAGTACCCAGAACCCAAAAACTTTTCCGCTAACTTTGCAACACTCACAAATTTCTGTCGTCTTTAACCCGAACAGCAACCAAAAAAACCATCAATTGTGTCCGATATATTATTGGTAGAGCAATGCAAACAAAACAACCGAAAAGCACAAATGGCTTTATATCGCCAATATTGCGATGGGATGTTTATTGTGGCGCACCGATATTTAAAGGATGCGGCAACAGCAGAAGATGCACTGCAAGAAGCGTTTATAAAAGCGTTTCGGAAGTTGGACCAGTTCAAAGGGGACGTCACCTTTGGCGCTTGGTTAAAACGAATCGTTATAAACACTTGCTTGGATGCGATTAAGGCAAACAAAATGGAAAAAGCAGATATTAACGAAGAAACCTTGGCTATTGTAGATGAAGAGGAATGGAGTGTGCCCGATGAAGCAACCGTTAATGAAGTGGTAAAAACCATTGAAAGTTTAAAAGATCCTTATGGAGTAGTGGCAAAATTATTTTTATTGGAAGGCTATGATCATCAAGAGATTTCGGAGGTTTTAGGAATAACCGAAAGTGCTTCGAGAACCTATCTTCATCGAGGTAAAAAACAATTACAAGAACAGTTAAAACATTTAAAATATGGCACAGGATATTAGAGACATGCTGAAAGACTATCAGCCAGAAGACCCTAAGCTTTCAAAAGGGCACGAAGTTCGTTTTGAAGACAAATTAGATATGGCTTTTTCAGAAAAGAAATCGGATAACGGTTTCTTCTTTTGGATGAAAATAGCTGCAACCGTTATGGTCTTTCTTACAGTGGGATATTTTGGATATCAATATTTTCAGAAAGACACCACCATCGATAACCAATTGGTTAACAATACCAAGGAAGTAGAAAATGAAACACCAACTATCACTATAGGTAATTTATCACCAGACCTAAAAAAAGTAGAAGATTTTTACGTAACTGGAATAAACCAACAGTTGGCATCATTAAACAGAACGCCTGAAAATGAAGAACTCATTAACGGATATCTTCTACGGCTTGAGGAATTGGATAATGCCTATAAAACATTGAATACCGAGTTGAACGAAGTAGGGCCTAGCGAGGCAACCATCACTGCTTTGATCGATAATTTGCAACTACGTTTGGAATTGCTGTTCAAACTGAAAAACAAATTAAAAGAACTTAAAACCTTAGAAAATGAAACAATTAGCAATATGGAAGCGTAATTTTCTTTTTGGAATTCTATTTTTTTCAATTGGAATAGTTAGCGCGCAAAATAAATACAAAGAGAGCTTCAAAGCTTCTAACGATATGGTAGTCGAGGTAAATACCTCCTACACCAACGTGATTTTTGAAACTTGGAATAAGGACTTTGTGGAGGTAGAAGCCTTTGTAGATAATAAAGAACTTTCAGAAAAGGAACGAAAGGAAATTTTCGACAATTGGAAGTTTGATGTGTTAGGCAACAGTAAAAAGGTTGTGATTACATCAAATCCAAGTCATTACGGTGAAGGTATTGGTCTATTTGGTGGCGCAGATGCTTTAAAATCGTTAAAAGCCTTAAAAAGCTTAGAGAAGATGCCAGTGTTGGAAGAAATGCCCAATTTTGCTTTTGACTTTAATTTTGATATTCCAGAAGTACCCGAGTTAAAGGAGTTTCCAGTATGGCCTTTTAATGGCGATCGGCCTAATTTAAAAAATGGGAATGAGTACAACTATTTTCATGATAGAAACGGGAAGACAACTACATTCGATCGTGGAGAATACAAAAAGAATAAACAGGCCTACGTTGATAAATTAAATAAAAAACATAACTCCAATGCGAGTGTTAAAGATGTCGATAATTGGTTAGATCGTGTGGATGCTTGGTCCAAAGATATTGAAGACGTTATGGAAGACTGGGGTGAAAATTTTGGAAAGAAATTTGAAACTCAATTTGGTCCTGAGTTTGAAAAAAAGATGGAGCGATGGGGAGAAGAGTTTGGCGAAAAATTTGGAAAGGATATGGAGAAATGGGGAGAAGAATTTGGGAAAGATATGGAGAAATGGGGTGAGGAGTTTGGAAAGAATATGGAAGAATGGGCCAAACAGTTTGAAGAAAACGGAGGAAACTATTCAAGCAAAATTTTTATTGATGAAGATGGTAATAAAAACTTCCTTTTTGAAGGAAGTAAAGGCTTGCATTTTTCAGGAAAAGCAAACAAAACTATTATTGTTCGTATGCCAAAAGGGACCAAGACTAATGTAAATGTGCGTCACGGCGAATTGAAAATGGCAAATGCGTATAATATGAAAGCAACGCTAAATTATTCGCCTTTAACAGCTAACAGTATTGATGGGGGGCAAACCCTCATCAATGCTTCTTATGCTCCTGTACAAGTAAACTCTTGGGTTAATGGTTCTCTCAAAGTGAATTATGTAGAAGACTGTAGGTTGAATACGGTTTCAGAAATTAACCTTCAATCCAATTCTAGCGATGTAAGTATTAATGAGTTATTGAAATCGGGTGTGCTATCGGGTTCTTTTGGAAATCTTTATGTGCTAAAAGTAGCGCCAACGTTTACCTCGGTCGATATTACATTGGAAAATACCGATGCAGCATTAAAATTACCCAATACTGCTTTTGATTTTTACTACAACGGAAAGAAGTCACAATTACAACATCCAAAATTTCTTCAATTAACCGAAACCAAAAACTTCGATCGTAAGTTGCTTAAAGGTTTCAATAAAGCAAATGCCTCTGGAAAAACAATTACTATCAATGCTAATTACAGCAATCTAAAAGTGCAATAAAAAAACCATCTCAAAGGGTGATGCATCCTTCAAAATGGTTTCTTCAACTAAAAACGGTTGGTTATTTTAAGCGTTTTCTGTTAGCTTTTTGGTCAAATAAAAACCTGTAAATAATCCCAATCCAGCCATAAATAAAATAGTTCCTGGCATAGCGATGTCTTCATCCATTCCTAGGACATCTGTAAATAATGCTCCTAAGAAAATTCCTATCCCTATACCCATTAATAATAAGGCAAGATTAATAACGACTACTTTCCAAACGGGTGTAACGCGTCTATCTTTGCTATAAAAAATAGATGCATCGGCGCCCTTCTCAATAAGTGCTATTCGTTCTTTGTTACGTGCCGAAATGTAGAGGTAAAAGATTCCGAAAATGACTCCGAAGATAATAGGTATAATCACAATTTCTGATCCCATGATGTTTTTGTTTAAAGGTTAATTACTGTTCGTTTTGTCCATAGGACGGAAGATCCTTAATCTAGGTTACAAATAATTATAAAAAGTATTTCTGCGTACTGTGTAACCATATGGATAGAACCCACGTCTTATTACCAAATGACCACCAGTACCGACCATCAATTAATCGAGAATACCTTGCAAGGGAATACGCAAGCCTTTTCGGTATTGGTAGAACGGTATCAAAATTTTGTCTTTACCATTGCTGTGCGAATGTTACGCAATAGGGAAGAAGCCGAAGAAGTAGCTCAGGATAGTTTTATAAAGGCTTTTGAAGCGTTGTCAACCTATCGTGGGGAGGCAAAGTTTTCAAGTTGGTTGTATAGCATCGCATACCGAAAAACCTTAGATAGGATTAGAAAAAACAACAATTCGAGAACTATTGAACTCGTTGAAGATATTACAGAAACGGAAACCGAAGACATTGAAAATGCGCTGCATTTTATACAAATTCAAGAGCGGAACGAGTTGATTAAAAAAGGAATAGAACAATTACCTGAGCAGGAAGCAGCCATCATTACTTTTTTCTATTTTGAAGAATTATCTATTAAAGAAATTTCAGAAATCACTCAGCTTAGTGAGGATAATGTGAAAATTAAGTTATACCGAAGTCGAAAAAAATTATTTATTTTACTGAAGTATTATGTACTTCCCCAATACACCAATAGCAATGGAAGCGCCATTTAACAAACAAGACGAGATTATTAAAAAGCTTTTGCAAGAAGCTTCGTTAGAAAAACCTTCTTTAGATTTTTCTAACAATGTGATGCAGCAAATTGAAAAGCAAAAAGCAAGTCAAACGTACCGTCCTCTTATCTCAAAAACGGCTTGGGGTGCGATTTTAGCCATATTTCTTTTAGGATTATTGTGGGTGTATTTTAATCCTGCTTCAAATATGTATGATGTAGGGAACCTTACTTTTACTGAAAAACTCAATATAAAAAACCCTTTTGAGGGGTTAACCTTATCAAAGACTACGGCTTATGCTATTGGCGTTATGGCATTGTTTTTACTGCAAATCCCTTTTCTCAAAAGGATTTTAGAAAAAAATCAATTATAAAAAAATCCCGAAGCAAAACTTCGGGATTTTTTATTTATTCATCTACCAATACCCATTCGCCCTTGTCGAGTAATGGAATAGCCTGTTTGTATTTCATTTGCTTGTTTTCACCACTCATCACGTGTTTAATCGTTACTTTGTCGTTACGTCCAATTTTTGGACGCTCACGTGTAATGGTTTCCGTAATTTGAGGACGTTGCTGTGTATTTCCAGCTGCACGAGATTGTGCAGCACGTTCATCCATATTTGGAATTTCATCTTTTTGCTCGCTTAACTTTTCTCTAGAACGAACTTGTCTTGCTTCCTGAATTTGTTGCTGATTCTCTTGTGGTAATTCTCCTTTAAATAAGAAAGAAAGCACATCTTTATTTACTTTTTCAATCATGGCTTTAAACAATTCGAAAGCCTCAAATTTGTAAATAAGCAAAGGATCTTTTTGTTCGTGAACTGCTAACTGTACACTTTGTTTAAGCTCATCCATTTTACGAAGATGCGTTTTCCAAGCATCATCGATAATAGCAAGGGTAATGTTTTTTTCAAAATCGTTTACCAGTTGTTTTCCTTCAGATTCGTAAGCTTTTTGAAGGTCTGTAGCAACATTTAATGTTTTAACACCATCAGTAAAGGGAACTAAAATTCGTTTGAATTTATCACCCTGATTTTCAAACACATTTTTTATGACAGGGAAAGCCATTTCGGCATTACGCGCCATTTTTTCTTGATAATGCTTGTAGGCTGCTTTATAAACTTTTCCAGCAATTTCTTTAATTCCTAGGTTTTCAAATTCTTGTTTTGAAATAGGAGAACTCATAGAGAAATATCGAATTAATTCAAACTCGAAATTTTTAAAATCTTGCGCTCCTTTATTGGTTTCGGCAATCACTTCCGATGTGTCATAAATCATATTGGCGATATCCACACGAAGTCGCTCTCCAAATAATGCATTGTAACGACGCTTGTAAATCACCTCACGTTGGGCATTCATAACATCATCATACTCTAGTAATCTTTTACGAATTCCAAAGTTGTTTTCTTCCACTTTTTTCTGAGCACGCTCAATGGATTTTGAAATCATAGAATGCTGAATCACTTCCCCTTCTTTTAATCCCAAACGGTCCATCATTTTGGCAATACGTTCACTACCAAAAAGACGCATTAAATTATCTTCTAACGAAACATAAAACTGAGAACTTCCAGGATCTCCTTGACGACCACTACGACCACGAAGCTGTCTATCCACACGACGCGAATCGTGACGCTCGGTACCTACAATAGCAAGCCCTCCCGCTTTCTTTACCTCTTCACTTAACTTAATATCGGTTCCACGACCTGCCATGTTGGTAGCAATCGTTACCACTCCTGCATTTCCGGCTTGGGCAACAATATCGGCCTCCTTTTTATGTAATTTTGCATTCAAGACGTTATGCGGAATGTTACGAATACTCAACATTCTGCTTAATAGCTCTGAAATATCTACCGAAGTAGTACCAATTAATACAGGTCTTCCAACATTAGAAAGTTCTACCACTTCTTCAATTACAGCATTGTACTTTTCGCGCTTTGTTTTGTAAATCTTATCGTCTCTGTCATCACGTGCAATGGGTCTGTTGGTGGGAATTTCTACCACATCCAATTTGTATATTTCCCAAAGTTCACCTGCTTCTGTCACTGCAGTTCCCGTCATACCTGCCAGTTTGCGGTACATTCTAAAATAATTTTGAAGGGTAATGGTGGCAAAGGTTTGCGTAATGGCTTCAATTTTTACATTTTCTTTCGCCTCGATAGCTTGGTGCAGTCCATCGCTATAACGACGACCATCCATAATACGTCCCGTTTGCTCATCAACAATCATTACTTTATTCTCCATCACCACATATTGATCGTCTTTTTCGAATAATGTGTAGGCTTTCAGAAGCTGATTTAACGTATGGATACGCTCACTTTTTACACCAAAATCTCTAAAAAGATCTTCTTTTAAAGCGGCCTCTTCTTCTGGCGGAAGATTTTGATCCTCAATTTTTGCTATTTCAGTACCAATTTCTGGCATGACAAAGAAATCTGGATCGTCTTTACCCGAAAGGAACTCAATCCCTTTATCGGTTAATTCTATTTGATTGTTTTTTTCTTCAATCACAAAATACAACTCGGCATCTACCTTAGGCATTTCACGATTGTTGTCCTGCATATAATAATTTTCAGTCTTTTGAAGGATAGCTTTTACACCTTCTTCAGACAGAAACTTAATAAGCGCTTTATTTTTTGGAAGTCCACGATAGACTCGTAATAATTGGAAACCGCCTTCTTTGGTATCGCCTTCGGCAATTAATTTTTTGGCTTCGGCTAAAACACCCGTTAAATATTTTTTCTGAACTTCAACAATGCTACTAATTTTTGGCTTTAATTCGTTAAACTCGTGTCGTTCTCCTTCAGGAACAGGCCCCGAAATTATTAAGGGAGTACGCGCATCGTCAATTAATACACTATCCACCTCATCCACAATGGCGTAATGATGTGGGCGTTGCACCAAATCGTTGGGTGCGTGCGACATATTATCACGCAAATAATCGAAACCAAATTCGTTATTGGTCCCGTAGGTAATATCTGCGTTGTAGGCTTTTCTTCGCTCTGGAGAGTTGGATTGGTGTAAATCGATACAATCCACACTTAAACCGTGAAACTCGAATATGGGAGCCATCCAAGCGCTATCACGTTTAGCGAGGTAATCGTTTACCGTTACCAAGTGTACCCCATTTCCAGCCAACGCATTTAAATACACGGGAAGGGTTGCTACTAAGGTTTTACCTTCTCCAGTTTGCATTTCGGCTACTTTTCCTTGGTGTAGTGCAATACCACCAATAAGCTGTACATCGTAGTGTACCATATCCCAGGTTACTTCTTTACCTGCCGCATCCCAAGAGTTGCTCCAAATGGCTTTATCACCATCTAAGGTTACGTAATCCTTTGTTGCAGAGATTTCTCTATCAAATGGGCTAGCCGTAACGGTAAGGCTTGTATTGTCTTTAAATCGCTTTGCGGTTTCTTTCACCACGGCAAAGGCTTCTGGGAGAATATCGTTAAGGGTTTTCTTTTCAACTTCGTAGCGATCATTTTTTAAGGCATCCACCCGATTGTAAATATCTTCTTTTACATCGATGTCTTCTTCTTTTTCGGCATCCTTAAGCAGTGCATCTATTTGATCTTGTATCTCCTTTTGGTCGTCTTTTATTCTTTTTCTGAAGTATTCAGATTTTGCACGAAGCTCGTCTAAAGAAAGATTTGCCATTTCGGCTTCGTGTTTTTTTATTTGGTTGACAATGGGCTGAATTTCACCGATGTCTTTTTTGGATTTGTCTCCTACAAATACTTTTAATACGTTGTCTAAAAGTCCCATGATGTGTGTATTGTTTTAGGCTCAAGTACAGAAATAAAACCTTCTGTGTAAAGTATCACAAAAAAAGCGTAAATATTCGAAAAATTCAAAGGGTTTAACGCTTTTTATGACTTGTGTTTTGAGCAAAAAAAAAGCCTCGTACCCAATAGGGTGAGACTTTTTTCTATGTTTTAAATTTATTATTAATATTCGTCTTCATTCCACAGATAATCATCGTCTGTGGGGTAGTCCTGCCATATTTCCTCGATAGAATCGTAAGAGTCGCCTTCGTCTTCAATAGCTTGAAGGTTCTCCACCACTTCCAGTGGTGCACCAGTTCTAATGGCATAATCTATCAACTCGTCTTTTGTGGCAGGCCAGGGGGCATCGCTTAAATAAGATGCCAATTCTAATGTCCAGTACATAATAGAATTAGGGTTTAATTTTTTGCAAAAATAAATTTTTAACTGAAAAAGTCAAGAAAAATTAAAGTTAATTGTCATTTATTTTAAAGAACGTTTTTAATACACTGAAAATCAGTTAATTAAAATTAGAGATTAAATCTTAGGATTATTGTTTTTTTGGAATCCACTTAATTTCTTCTGCTTTGAGGTCAAAAGACAATTTCCGTGCCAGTACAAAAAGGTAGTCAGAAAGGCGGTTGAGGTACTTTAAAACGTGCGCATCGACAGGTTCATTTTCGTGTAAAAAGCTGGTTAAACGTTCGGCCCGACGGCAAACAGTACGTGCAATGTGACAATATGACACCGTTGTGTGTCCTCCAGGAAGGACAAAGTGTGTCATAGGGGGAAGGGCTTCATTCATGGTATCCATTTCTTGTTCAAGAAGTAGAATATCGTTTTCTTCAATTTTTGGAATGTTTAATCGCTCCTTTCCACTTTTTAATACTGCTTTTTGAGGATCAGTAGCCAAAATAGCGCCTACCGTAAACAACTTGTCTTGAATGTCCATCAAGGTATTCTTGTAATGGGTATCCATTTCTTGATCGCGAAGCAAACCAAGATGTGAGTTTAATTCATCCACCGTTCCATAGCTTTCAATACGAATATGGTGTTTGGGAACACGTGTACCACCAAAAAGCGCTGTGGTTCCTTTATCTCCTGTTTTAGTGTAGATTTTCATATTTGACAAATATATTTAAGAAATCTTGAAGTTTTGATGTAATATGATTATTAATTAGTATCTTTAAAATAAACATATAATCACAACATTATGAAAACAACTATTTCTTTGGGGAGAGAAATAAAGATTTTTCTTTTCTCTTTTTTCCTTTTTTTAAATTCTTATTCTCAAAATTCTAATAACCCTTGTACAACTCCTGGAGCTTCCTCTTATTTTTATATGATGGAGGATGTTAGGGGTCCAGATTATTCAAATTACAATGTTTATGTGAAGATTTATGTTCACGTATTAACCAATACTCAAACGGGACCTGGACAAAGTGTATTGGGTGTTAATGAATCGTTGAAATATTTATATAATGCGTATGACCCGTTAGGCATCTATTTTGTTTGGGATGGTAATATCGATTATATTGTAAATGACGATTGGTTCAATATTCCCTCTATTTATTTAACAAATATTTGGAATTATAATGCACATACAGATGGAATTGATATTTATTTAGGAAGTAGTCTTAGCCTAGATCAATTAGGGCGATCGAGAGGTATTGGTGAGGGAACAGCTTTTATTGTTAATGGATATGAAGGTATTGCAGCACAAAATGACTTTCTCTTTTGGCCACAATCAAATGTAATGGCGCATGAAATGGGTCATGCTTTATTTTTGTGGCATACTTTTCATGGGACTTGGACTTCAGAAGGTGATCCCAATGCTTGTGCAGAATGTTTGTTTGAAACAAATCCAATAGGTAGTTCTACTTATTGTGGAGACTACGTATATGATACTCCGCCAGACCCTAATTTTCTACCCAATTTTGACAATAATTGTAATTATATAGGAGGCGGACAAGATATTTGTAATAACGATTTTAATCCACTTGGAAATAATATTATGAGTTACGCACCTGAATCTTGTAGGACAAACTTTACGACAGGACAAAAAAGGAGAATGAAGAATGCTTTATTCTCTTTACCAGAATTACAAGCTACCAAACTACAAGAGTATGCTTACATAAGAGGGAAAAATATAGTTTGTTTTAGTGATAATCAATTCAAATTATATAGTAACAATTTATCTAACCTTACAATTGAAAACTCAACTAATATTACCTTAAATACCACTGTTACTCTTTCGCATATAGAAATTACTGTTTCAAACAATAACCCAACTGCAGATGAGGGTAGTGCTGCTTGGATTGTCGCTAAGCGTAATGGTGTGGAAATAGGGCGCAAAAACTTTTGGGTTGGAAAACCTCAGGCGATGTTGCCTAATATTATTGAAGGGCAAACCTCTGTTTCTCAAAATGATATTGAAGATTATTATATTCCTTCCCCATTGGAAGGGGCAACCACCTATCAATGGGAGTTTCCGGGATTTCCAGCAATCCAGCAACAACCCTATGTACCTAATACAAGTGGCTGGCAATATGATTATACTACCAATTTCCGTAATGTATTGAATAGTATGGTAGGGGCTTGTAGTGGAGAGTTGTTCATTTATGGAATTAACGAATGTGGAGGCGAATTAATATTAGATGAGGGTGATGGCCTTAATGTTACGGTTAGTAATCCTAACCCCAGTTGTCCGGATCCACCACAACCTGCGCCCATTATATATTACCCCAATCCGGCAGATTCTCTGTTAAATGTAGATTTATCATTACAGGAGTATAACATATTTACCGTTAAAGTATATAGTGATGCTCAAATAGTGGTTTATGAAGACCAAAGCACCAATGTAGTTAAAACCATTGATACTTTTAATTTAGTAAATGGGAATTATTATTTGCATATTTATGATGGTGTTGAACTAATTTTTAATAGTATTTTAATAATTAATCATTAACTTTAGAGTTATTCAAAGCTCCACCTTATTAATTAATAAGGTGGGTTAATGAAACTTATGAATGTTATGAAAAAAATATTGCTAAATATAATTACACTTTTTAGCTTAACTATTAACTATGCCCAATATACCCAAGTACCCGATGCTGTTTTTGAGCAATATTTAATAGATGTGGGTATTGATAGTGAAGGAACTCTGGATGGGCAATTTTTAACAGCAGATGCTTTAGGTGTAGATTTTTTGGATTTAGATAACCTTTCTGTTTCTGATTTAACCGGAATTGAAGCATTTCAACAATTAGAAAGATTAGATGCCAGAAACACCAATTTTATTTCAGCAGATTTTTCTTCTAATCTTGTATTAAATCAACTTACCATAACAAATAGCCCACTAACCTCAATCAATCTCACTCAAAATTCAAATTTGTTAACCCTTTTTATAGATAATTGTAATTTAAATTCAATTGATGTGTCTCAGAATATAAATTTAATACAATTGTCTTTAGACAGTAACAACCTTTCTTCAATTGATGTGGCAGGTTTAAATTCATTATATTCACTATCCTTAGAAGATAATAATTTCTCAGGCATCAACATTTCACTCCCCAATCTGGTAGGGTTATTTTTGGAGCAAAACCAATTAAGCAGTATCGATGTTTCAGAACTTACCTCATTAATTACTTTAGATATTCAAGAAAACATCATTACATCTTTAGATTTATCTAATAACCTTTTTCTAAAAACATTACTCATAAATAATAATAGTTTAAATACTTTAGATGTGTCTAACAATCCACAAATTAGGTATATTAATTGTGGATTTAACCCACTAACCGAAATTATCTTTGGAGAGACTGATTTTTTAGAACATTTTACTACCGATAATAATTTATTAACCTCTATAGAATTATTAGATATGCCTTCTTTAGAGCGGTTTTATATACTAAATAATTTTATTACAGACATTGATTTTTCTAATTGTCCCAATTTAAAGTGGGTTATTATCGATTCCAATGAAATAAATAATCACTTGGATATGACCCAAAACCCGCTTTTGGAATGGTTATATTTTGGAAATAACACCATTCCCAGTGTTGATGTAAGCCAAAACCCATTATTAACAATATTTGGTGGATGGAATACTTTAATGAACGATGTAGATCTTTCAAACAACCCAAATATTGAAAATATATCCGTAAATGATAACCCAAATTTAGAGTGGGTAGATGTTAGAAATGGGAATAATGCCATTTTTTATTTAAACGGTAGAGATAGCCCTAATTTAAAATGTATTTATATAGATGATACTTCCTCCGGAGATGGAGAATTTGTAATAGACCCGCACACCCACTTGGTTAATAACGAAGCGGAGTGTGAGGCATTAGGGGTAGAATCATTTTTGCAATCTCAAATTAAAGTCTATCCAAATCCTGTAAAAGACGTTTTAACCATAAAAAATCTGGAAAACATCCGTCAAATACGATTATATGATGTTTTAGGAAATCTATGCGTGGAAAAAGCCGAAACTCCAGAAAATATAACGATGTCGGGATTGCCAAAAGGGGTATATCTTTTACAGATTACTACTGCTGAAGGCATTGTTACCCATAAGGTCGTAAAGGAGTAATTACTTGTTCTTTTTCCGTTCCCGATACCGTTTCCTAAAACTTTGCTGGTTTCTTTTCCTACGTTCTTTATTAACTCGGAAATTATTCCAGATAACCACCACCAATAAAATAAAAGCAATCCCTATCCAAGTGAGCATAGTACTATTTTTTTTGAAGAAGTAAATTTAACTGCATACAAGTTAACAAATGTTTCCGTGATGTGGCCGAGCGTTCCCAGTCTTTTTGATGCGCTTTTTTCCCCCAGGCCTGTTTCTTTTCTTTGGAGACAGGTAGCATTTGATAAACAAAATACCATTTTGCCTTTCCCAATACACCTCGGGCTTCTTTAACAGTAAAGGCGCCTTCTATTTTTTTTAGTGTTTTTCTTCCAAAAGGAAACTCCCATGCCGCATCACTCTGGAAAGGACGATATAAACTTCGCACCACCCATATTGGAAAGCTGGTCTTAAGAGGGTCATAACTTATAATGACTCCTTTAGGAGCTAATTTTTCATCCAATTTTTGCACCAAATTACCTACATTTTTAAAATGGTGTAGCACACCGTAGGCGTATATAATGTCGAAGTCCTTTTCAGTAAATTCATCCGAGAAAAAATCAATGGCAATACCTTTTGCTGTGGGTACATGTGCAATTTTTTTATTGAGTACAGCAATTCCTTTATCACTAAGATCGATGCCTATGTATTGCTTGCTATTTTCAGCTAAATAAACCGAAAGGGAATTTCCCGCATAACAACCTAGATCCAAGACTTTTTTATCGCTAAAATCGCCGAGCCATTGTTTATGAAGAGCATACGATTGCTCCAAAATTCCTAATTCTTTACGAATATCTTTCAGTCCCTTTTCTCGAATAAAAGACCAGATTCTAGTAGGAATATTTTTCTTTTTTGTATTGTAAAAAGCTTTTTGTGCCTTGTTTTTATCGATAGTTTCTTCAACACTTTCCATAGGGGATAAAGGTAAAGAAATTTAAGAAGTAAAAAAGGATAATTTTGTTGAGGGAAAGGGCCTATTTAGTTCTCACATCACTTTCTACCATACCATCACGAAGCCTAATAACACGGTGGGCATGTTCGGCAATTTCTTCTTCGTGGGTAACGATGATAACCGTATTTCCCGCTTTATGGATATCATCAAACAATTGCATGATCTCCAAAGAAGTTTTTGAGTCAAGGTTACCCGTAGGTTCATCGGCGAGAATAATGGAGGGTTTGTTTACCAGTGCTCGTCCCACGGCAACCCGTTGTCGTTGTCCCCCAGATAACTGATTTGGCTTATGGTCCATTCTATCGGCTAGGCCTACATCGGTAAGGACTTCAGAAGCTCTTTGATTGCGTTCACTTTTACTAGCCCCTGCATACACCATAGGCAATGCAACGTTGTCTAAGGCTGTAGTTCTAGGTAATAAATTAAATGTTTGAAAAACAAAGCCAATTTCTTTGTTTCTAATTTCGGCAAGTTCGTCATCGGTCATACTACTTACATCCACTCCATTTAATTCGTAAGTTCCTCCTGTGGGAGTGTCGAGGCATCCCAGCAGATTCATAAGGGTAGATTTTCCAGAACCGGAAGGCCCCATTAATGCCACATATTCGCCACGTTCAATGTCAAGGTCAATTCCTTTAAGTACCTTAACTACTTCTTGTCCCAATGGGAAATCACGAATAATTCCTCGAATTTTTATGACTAGACTCATATGTTATAGAAATGGATTTGCAAGATAGTAGTTTTTAGCATAAGACGCAGGGGGTGGGTGTATGTTACAAACGAATACAAAAATGTTGTTTTTCTTGTTCTTTTCTAAAAAAAACCAATCCCCAATAAAAGGTGTCGATACTTACAGTCACTTTAGGATGTGTTTTGATTTCATTCCAAGCTTCAGTCATTGAGGGACTCCAATAAATGTCGTCAAAGATAAAAAGTGAATCGTTTGTGGCTTTTTTTAAAAGAATGTTGAAATACTGAAGCGTTTTCTCCTTATCATGGTTTCCGTCGATATATACCAAATCGTAATGTACTGTGGAATCCTTTTCAAAAAAATCTTCAAAGGATTTTATGTGTAATTCAATATTTTTTAGCTGAAAATCTTCAAACTGTCGTTTGGCAATCTTTGCTGTATTTGGGCAGCCTTCAATGGTTTTAATATCAGCCGAAGTGTTCCCTAATGAAAGCGCTGCAGTACCCATTCCAAGTGAAGTGCCTAATTCTAAAACCGTTTTGGGTTGAAAATACTGAACGATTCTAAAAAGTAATTGCTGTCTCTTTTTTGTAATTCCAGCATGTTTAGCAATGGCCGAAATTTTTCGATGGTTAGCGGAAAATACTCGTGACCCTTGTCCGAAGTCGGTAATAGAAATTACTTCGTTATTTTGAAGTAATTTTTTTCTGAAAGATTTGAGTTTTGAATATGATTCATATAATTTTTTGTCATACAAACATGTTGTGACAAAATCATACACAAAAGGGGAGTGTACTCCATGGGCATTGGTGGATTTTATCAGGAAGTTTAGATATGATTTTATTTGGTAAAGCATAGATTATTCTTCCATTTTGGCGGATAACTCGAACCAACGTTCGGTTTTTTCGTCAATCTTATCCATAAGTTCTTGTAGTTTTTGCGATTGCTTGTCGATTTCGGCTCCATCCCAATTTTCAGTGGCAAATAGATTTTGAAGGGTTTCGCGTTCGGTTTCTAATTTAGCAATTTCCTTTTCAAGTTTATTGTATTCCTTTTGTTCATTGTAGCTAAGCTTTGCTTTAGAAGTATCTGTTTTCCAATGATTTTTTGGTTTACTTTCTGAAGTTTCTACTTTCTCCTTGGGAGCACTGTCTTCGTAGCTTCTAAAATCGCTGTAGTTTCCAGGAAAGTCTTCAATGATACCCTCTCCTCGAAAAACAAACAAATGATCTACAATCTTATCCATAAAATATCGATCGTGAGAAACCACAATTAAACAACCGGGAAAGTCTAACAAAAAACTTTCCAAGACATTTAGCGTGACAATATCCAAATCGTTGGTAGGCTCATCGAGAATTAAAAAGTTGGGGTTTTTAATAAGTACCGTACACAAATACAAGCGCTTTTTTTCACCACCACTGAGTTTGTCAACAAAGTCGTATTGCTTTTTTCTATCGAATAAAAAGCGTTCTAATAATTGCCCAGCAGAGATTTGTCTGCCTTTTTTCAACGGAATAAAATCGCCATATTCTCGAACCACATCGATTACTTTTTGGCCTTCTTTAGCGGTGATTCCTTTTTGAGTATAGTATCCAAAATGCACCGTTTCCCCAATGACTACTTTCCCCGAATCTGGTGTCATATTCCCAGTAAGAATATTTAAAAAAGTAGACTTACCCGTTCCGTTTTTTCCAATAATCCCTAATCGCTCTCCAGGTAAATAATTATATTCAAACTTTTCGAATAAATTGCGGTCGCCAAAACGTTTTGAGATATTGTGAAGCTCCACCACTTTAGTGCCTAAACGTTCCATGTTTAGCTCGAGTTGAACTTCGTGATCTTTTCGACGTTGGCTCGCGCGAGATTTTATTTCGTGGAAATCTTCAATTCTGCTTTTACTTTTCGTAGTACGTGCTTTGGGTTGACGCCGCATCCAATCCAATTCCTTTTTAAAAAGTTGCTTGGCTTTATTGGTTTCGGTTTCAAAATTCTCGATTCGTGCATCTCTTTTCTCGAGATAATAGCTGTAATTTCCTTTGTAACTATAGAGGTTGCCTTCGTCTAATTCTACAATTTCATTGCATACCCGTTCCAAAAAATAACGGTCGTGGGTGACCATAAATAGCGTGATGTTTTCTTTGGCAAAAAAAGCTTCCAACCATTCAATCATTTCGAGGTCCAAATGGTTGGTGGGTTCATCCATAATGAGCAAGTCGGGTTGGGAGAGGAGTGCATTGGCAAGCGCCAATCGCTTTTTTTGTCCGCCACTTAAACTGGAAACTTTTTGCTGAAGATCATCCAACTTCAGTTTAAAGAGAATTTGCTTGTAAAGCGTTTCAAAATCCCAAGCTTGATGGGCATCCATAGCATCGAATGCTTTTTGGTAGGCTTCAGAATCGTGAGGGTTTAATAGCGCTTTTTCATAATTTTCTATAATTTTCAGAATTGGCTTTTCAGACCCACCTGCTGTGGCAGGCGTGAAAATGGTCTCTTCCACCGTAAGATTTGGATTTAAGTTAGGGTCTTGGTCTATGAAGGCCACCGAAAGTCCTTTTCTAAAGATCACATTTCCTTCGTCTGGAGCATCCACTCCAGAAAGAATATTTAATAGGGAAGTTTTACCTGTTCCGTTTTTGGCGACAAAGCCTATTTTTTGTCCTTCGTTAATTCCGAAGGATATATTTTTAAAGAGAAAACGTTCTCCATACGATTTTGCAATATTTTCTACCGAAAGGTAATTCATCTGTTTTTAGTATTTGTTAAATCTGTCAGATGGAATGCCCTAAGAATCTTATAGGAAAACTTACAAAAATTATTGTTTAGGCATTTCATAAGGAAGATTTGGTGCAAAATAAATGGTTTTTGTTCACTTACGGCAAAATATATTTTATTATTAGAACGCATACGTTATATTTGTTGCTAACAACCCTGCTTACTATGAAAATGATGCGATTGCTGTTCTTCGGAATCATTGCTATTTGTTTAGCTTCCTGTGTGTCTCAAAAACAACTTACCTACCTTCAAGAAGATAATACAACCACTAAGGATAGTTTGATACCTATTCAAAAGATGAAAGAACCTTATAGGTTACAAATTAATGATCTTTTGAGTATAAGGGTTAAGGCACTTGATGATGAACTTGTAAATATATTTAACCCTGTGAGTGAAACTAATCCAAATGCTACTGGAGAACAACGATTATATTATGATGGGTTTAAAGTAGACTCGCATGGAAATATTCGAATTCCTATTTTAGGAGAGATTCCAGTTTTAGGAAATACCATAGAAGAGGTTCGATTGGACCTTGAAAAAAGGTTATTAGAAGATTACTTTAAGGCAGAAGCTAATATCTTTGTAACTGTAAAATTAGCAGGAATTCGATATACCATTAATGGCGAAATTGGTAGGTCTGGATCTAATATTATCTATAGAGATCAAGCAACTATTATGGAGGCCATTGGAAATAGTGGAGACATTCCTGTAACAGGAGATAAAAGAAATGTTGTTATCATTAGACAATACCCTTTAGGACAAAAAGTGCATCATATAGACCTAACATCTATCGACGCCATGAGTTCTCCCTATTATTATATTCAACCAAATGATTTAATTATTATTAACCCATTGCCTCAAAAATCATTGGGAACAGGAACTACTGGAATTCAATCTTTTACTACTATATTTAGTGTGCTTTCTGTATTGACAACAACTATTCTACTTTTTATACGATTATAAATGCATCATGAAACTGAAATAAGCGATCTTCATTCTACATTTGATTTAAAAGGGTTTCTTTTTAAACTGCTTAGCTTTTGGCCATTATTTGTTATTTCATTGGCAATTGGGTTTGGAATAGCGTATTACATTAATGTAAGAAAGCTTCCGGTGTATCAAATTGATAATATGGTCTCCATCAAGGATGACCAAAACCCCTTTTTTACAACAAATACGAGTCTTACCTTTAATTGGGGGGGGACTACCGATAAGGTTAATACGGCTTTAATAACGCTTCGATCTAGAAGTCATAATGAAAAGGTAGTAGATAGACTTCAGTATTATACGAATATTTTGAGGGATGGAAAATATCAACAAGTAGACGCTTATGGTGTGCATCCTTTTCAGATGCAGATTGATACCTCAAAACAGCAACTTTTGTATCATCAATTCAAAATTGAATTTAAAGATTCTGTAAGGTTTACTTTATCAATCAGTCTTCAAGTACCTGGTGTAAAATCCCTTCAGTATTTTAACAAGGATAAAGAAAAAAAGCGGTTATATCTAGAAGCCTTAGACTACTCAAAAGAATATCAGCTTGGACAACCTATTCAAACAAAATTTTTAGGGGTTACCCTGTTTCCTCATGAAGAATTAAAGCCAAGACCAGGGCAAGTTTTTTACTTTTCATTTACCAATTTTGACAATGCCGTAAAACAGTACTTATCTATTGCTGTACAACCTGAATCTACAGGCTCCTCCATCTTAAAATTGCGTTTGGTAGGGCAGAATAAAGCAAAAATGGTGGATTATTTAAACACTTCTGTGGCTGTTCTTTCGGAAGATATGCTGGAACGGAAAAATTTATTTGCAACCAAGACCATCCGTTTTATCGATAGCAGTTTAGCAGAAAAGTCGAAAGAATTAAAAGATGTTGAAGACGAGCTGAATAGCTTTAAGAATAAAAATGACATTTTCAATCTAGAATCGGAAGGACAGCAAATTAATGATAAGTTGAATACCCTAGATTTGCGAAAAGAAGGCATTAATAGAGAGCTTAATTATTACAATACCTTAGAAAACTATTTAATTACACGAAATGATTATCGCGATGTTCCAGCACCTTCTGTGGCGGGGATTACCGAGAATAGTATCGTAAGTGGCGTGGGACAAATTGTGCAATTGGCCCAAGATAGAAGTAAATTGGAGTATTCCTATAAAGAGGGAGCTCCTATTTTTAAGGACATCGATCGACAGATAGATGCGGTAAAGCGAGTATTACTAGAAAATATTACCTCTTCCAAAGGGCTTAAAAATCAAGAGCTAGCCAAAGTTGATAGTGATATTTATAAGTTTGAAGCTGAGATTAGAAAGCTGCCTAAAGACCAACAAGAACTTCTTAAAATTGAACGGAGATATCGTCTTAGCCAAGGAACGTATGACCTCTTTTTGGCGAAGCGTAGTGAAGCAGGATTGGTAAAAGCAGCCAACGTAAGTGATGTATTGGTGATTGATAGTGCCAAAGATACGGGAGGAGGTCAAGTAGGGCCCAACACACAGCTTAATTATGTGATGGCAGCATTGTTTGGAAGTCTTATTCCGTTTGTTTTTGTGTTTTTACTTACCTTTTTCGACAATCGTATTCATAATATAAAAGATATAGAACGACTCACCAAAATACCCGTGTTAGGGGTTATTGGGAAATCGAGAATAGAGGGTAATCTTGCCGTGATTGAAAAACCAAAGTCTGCTATTTCAGAGTCTTTTAGAGCCATACGTTCGAGTCTTCAATACATCTATAAAAAGCAAGGATTAAAAGGTGCCAAAACAGTGTTAGTGACTTCTTCGGTGAGTGGGGAAGGGAAAACCTTTTGCTCTATTAATATTGCTTCCGTATTTGCTTTAAGTGAGAAGCGAACCATTTTGGTAGGATTGGATTTACGAAAGCCTAAGATATTTGGGGATTTTAATATTAATAATGATATTGGCGTGGTCAATTACCTTATTGAAGATGCTACCGAGGAGGACATCATCCAAAAGACGATGATTGACACTTTGGATGTTATTACTTCGGGCCCTATTCCTCCCAATCCTTCGGAACTGTTAATGACCGAACGTATGGCTGAACTGATAGCGAGTTTAAAAGGGAAATACGATTATGTGGTAATAGATTCTCCTCCTTTAGGCTTGGTTGCTGATTCTTTGGAGTTGATTAAATATGCAGATGCGACCATCTATATGGTGCGTCAAAACCATACAAAACGAGGAATGTTTACCTTAATCAATGAAAAATATAAGTCAGGAGAAGTTAAAAATATTAGTCTAGTATTTAACTTCTTTGAAGGGAAAGCTAAGTATGGCTATGGATATGGCTACGGCTACGGATACGGATATGGCTACGGGTATGGATATGGACACGGATACCACGATGATGATAGAAAACCTTCCCTCATTCATCGTGTAAAATCCTTCTTTAAAAGACAGATAAAATCACGGAAATCTTAATAAGGGTGCACCTATGCTTACCCAAAAACAAAAAATTGTAAAAAGAGGTTTTGATATTTTGCTATCACTCTTGTTCTTACCCATTATACTCATTCCATTATTGATTCTTTGGATCTTATCAACACTAAGTACTGGGTGTAATGGTTGGTATGTTCAATTAAGAATTGGTCAACATGGAAAGCCCTTTTCCTTTTATAAATTAAGAACCCTAAAAGGGGAAAATCATAAAGATATTAATGAAATAAAAGCAAAAGAAACTGCCTTTGGTGGCTGGCTTCGGAAAACAAAACTCGACGAGATCCCTCAACTATTTAATGTACTAAAAGGCGATATGAGTTGGGTAGGTCCTAGGCCGGATATTTCTGGATATGCAGATATGCTTAAGGAGGAGGATAGGGTGATTCTTTCTGTAAAGCCTGGAATTACTGGTCCAGCGACTATAAAATATAAAAATGAAGACCAGTTGCTTTTAAGGCAATCCAATCCATTAGAATATAACGATACCGTTATTTGGCCGGATAAAGTGAAGATGAATAAAGAATACATTCAACAATGGTCTTTTAAAAAGGATTTATGGTATTTGTGGCGATCGATTTTTTAAGATGTTTCAATTTATTTTACTCCTTTTTTAGACCCGGCTTTACCCGACTTAAACCGCAAGTAAACCCGAAGTAGACCCGAAGTAGACCCGAAGGAACTTCGGGTGAACCCTATTTTATATTTCTGATTGTTTGAAAATCCCTTTGGACAAGCCCAATGTTATTATTGTTTGGTATTTCTTTCTATTTTCTATAAGGTGCGTATCTTTGCGCATCACATAATATTTCAATACACCACATGAAAGAAAATCCCACCATTGCTATTATAGGATTAGGGTATGTAGGCTTGCCGCTTGCTGTTGCTTTTGCCGAAAAGTATTCGGTGATAGGATTTGATATTAATGAAAAACGTATTGCCGAACTGCAAGCAGGTAAAGACAACACCCTTGAGGTTGCTGATGAAGATTTGCAAAAGGTGCTACAGGCTTCAGAAAATGGATTAAAGGTAAGTAGTCACCCCGAAGATTTAGCGCAAGCGCATGTGTATGTGGTTACTGTGCCTACGCCTACCAATAAACACAATCAGCCGGTTTTAATTCCGTTAGAAAAAGCGAGTGAAACTGTGGGAAAGGTGTTAAAACAAGGGGATGTGGTGATCTATGAATCTACTGTATATCCTGGAGTAACAGAAGATATTTGTGTGCCAATTTTGGAGCAATTTTCTGGCTTAACCTTTAATCAAGATTTTTTTGCAGGGTATTCGCCAGAGCGAATCAATCCTGGTGATAAGGAACATACGGTAACGAAGATATTGAAAGTGACCTCGGGTTCTACTCCAGAAGCTGCAAAGTATGTGGATAATTTGTATGCTTCCGTCATTACCGCAGGGACCCATTTGGCCCCGTCTATTAAAGTAGCAGAGGCTGCTAAAGTGATTGAAAATTCGCAACGCGATATTAATATTGCTTTTGTAAATGAACTTTCAAAGATTTTNNGNNTNCTNGANATAGATACNCANGNNGTACTTGGANGCNGCAGGNACCAANTGGAANTTNTTAAAGTTTNCNCCNGGACTTGGTGGGCGGACATTGCATAGGCGTGGATCCGTATTACTTGGCCCAAAAGGCACAGGAAGAAGGGTATAACCCAGAGATTATTCTGGCCGGAAGACGTATGAATGACGGTATGGGCAATTACGTGGCCCAAGAGGTAGTTAAGCTGATGATCCAAAAGGAATGTAAGGTGAAGGGAGGCCACGTGCTCGTTCTGGGCATTACCTTTAAGGAA
>NZMG01000005.1 GCA_002694465.1 Flavobacteriaceae bacterium
CTTGTGACCCAGGAAACTACCCCCAGGAAAGTAAACTTTGCCCTCCATTACTACCTCCTTTGTATGTTTCTCATTTTACCACAGTGAATAAGTATTGTCAACACCAATCTTGAGGAGGCTCAAAGTAAAGAGCCCCCTTGTTGCTGAGCCAGCCGACCCTACCCCTGAGCGTGAAGTCAGCCTCGATCTCGGTCATACCCGCGTCAAGCATTGTGTTGCTGTAGAACGGCTTGATACCTTCGTCCGTGCTGATAGTAATGTGAGGGTGAGCCCTGGGCGGAGCCCAGGACACCGGCTCGACGCGAGCAGCGGTAGCCTTGGCGTCAGCCGCGAAAGCCGTCACCTTGAGGTCGACTATCTTCCCCCACGGAACAGAGTCGAAGTCCAGCTTCGGCTCGTCCCGATAAAACCATACGGTGTAATGGTGAGCGTGGACATTCTCGTGACCGGACGGTGACATTTCCAGGAGCTTAGTCTTGGAGTCCTCGGTCAAGAATACCCCGACATACAGCAGCTTAAGATTTTTCATTTTGCGTCCTCGTGAAGAACTTCAGATCTTTGAATAGGTCGTCCAGAGCCTCAAGCTCTGCCTCGATCAGGACCGTAGCAGACTCAGTCGCCACGGCCTTGAGGTCATTCTCCAGGTTGTGTCGCTCTCGCTCCACAAGCCGGATCATCCTCTTGACCTTCTCCATGTCAGCCCCCTCGTAAGTCCCCTCTGCAACAATGATCATATGACCTCCTTTGTCATGCTTCGTATTCTACTAAACTGAATAAGCTTTGTCAATGCTAATTTTTATATTTAATTTCCTCCCTCGTGTGCCAGGTCCACGCACCATTCAGAGCGGCCTCCTCCTGACTCGCCCTGATATACTCAGGAGACCTGCCGTGCTCATTGGCGAAAGCATACGCCTCGCGCAAGCTGCACCCCGTGACCGCCCGTATAATCATCAAGGTCTTCGCGCTCCTAGCCGGAAACTTACTGACCAGCCTGACCAAACTCTCATGGCTCACGCTATAGCTCTCCACATTACCTCCTTTGTCATGCTTGGTATTTTACCAAGCTGAGTAAGCCTTGTCAACAATAAAAATGGAGAGTTGGAGGGGTCCCTTCTGCGCCTCCCTAACCATTTCAGGCAGGTAATAACGGCTCCGGGCTCACCCCCCTTAACGTCCCTCTCCGGGACGACCTCTCCGAGGTCCGGGGCTTTTTCTCCGGGTAGCTACCCCGGTTCAATCATGAGGGTTGCCACCCCCACTAGCCGCCAGCTAAGACGGCGCGGCTTGTATGCCTCCCATATTATCAAAAACAATGCTCACTGTCAATGCCTTTTCTTAAAATTCTCCATGATCATAAACGCCCTCTTGCCTTTGACCGGGTCTGCACACATTAACTTCCTCTTCTGGCTCGCGGAGCGAGGGTGAGGGACCAAGACGATCACTCCCCCTTCACTCCCTATACGGCCCACGAACCTCATTGCGTCCTGGCGCTCACTCCTCTCGCTGTCCAGGAAGGTCTCCCGGACGACGACAGCGTCAGCCCCCAACCTCTGCCTATACCTTGGATCATTCCCGTCGTCTACAACAATGCCTATACGATCAGGCCTCTCCGAATCTTTGAACCTGCCCCTCTTCCATTCACATGAATACTCCCTACAGGCACTGGGCCTGTCCTCGTAAATCTCGCACCCCTTGTCAGCGTGCGCACAGTCTTCGCCCTGACACTTAGCCAGAGCGTCGACCCCCATGAGGCTGCAACACGCCGTGCATTCACCGCACTCGCGAGCAATCGGCAGCCCCCTACGCCTTGACCTTCTCATTCCATATGACCTCCTCTTTTATGATTGGCATTTTAACAAAGTGAATCTGTATTGTCAACACTTAATATTGAGATCCTTACTCCGCCTCCTTTGTCGCGACGATCATGCCGCCCTTGGTCTTGGCTCCGGGGAACACTCGCCGAACCTCAGCGAGGTAGTCTCGCAGCCGACGATGCTCCTGCCACCCGTCACGAGTCTCGCGAGAGCGCCCGTCCTTATCCCCCTCGTATACGGTCACGAGCAACGTCCCGCCCTCCTTCAAGAACGACTTGGCTAGAGAAAGCGTCTCCTCCCTCGCAGCCTGAGAGTCAATGACATTCAGCACATTGCTCAGAGTTACGAAGTCTGAGTTTTCGAACATCTGGAAGTAGACGTGGTTGTTGTGATCAGCGCTCTTCCACTCTGGATCGTAGCCCAGGCAGAACACGTTCTCTCGGTCGTGAAGATGCTGGCTCAGCCTATCGTAGCCGCAGCCGAGATCGACACCCCTGAGACCAGCCCTCCAGAACTTCGCCCTCTTCGCCCGGTTGTATATAGCGGGGATCTGGTTTCGAGCCGTCCCCTTGCTGTTAACTGCCTGCTTCATACTTGCCTCCTTTGTTATGCCTGCATTTTACCAAACTGAGTAAGCATTGCAAGAACTATTTTATTTTTTAACTCCCTTAAAGGTGTTCGAGCAGGCGTAGCTCTGGGGCCTGTATTCAAGCTTGAGCTTGTGCTGAATGTTGTCGATCACGGTGTTGCAGCCGCAAACCGCGCAGACGAGCCGCAGCCGACCATTCATGTCCTCGACCTCCATGTCAGCGGGCCAACGCTTACACGACTCACAAATAACCTCTTCGTTCATATGACCTCCCCTGTCATGATCTGTATTATATTACAGTCTGTAAGCATTGTCAATAATAATATTAATCTTTTTCTACCAGACGATACTCCCCGGCAATCCAGCACAGCTCATGGTGCGAGAGCCAGTCAAGGTGAGCCCAGTGAGGCAGCGGCTTGTAGCTCTCGAACCTTTTGACCATACGATCAAAAGCACCCTCAGGCACCCCGTGAGTCTGGCGCTCGTATGCGAGCGACGGCGGGCAGATCAAGGTCACCACCTCACACTTAGCCCTGAATGCCTGAGCCAGCGATACGTAGGGGATCACCTCCTCAGTCGACAGGTTCGTATTGTCCACGACGACATGAACTCCGCGCTCAAGACCCCAGATAGCATTGGCGAAGCAGCTTCCATGAGCCTTGTCCAACATAGAGGGATTGATCCTGACCCTCCCCCCGATCTCAGAGTAGAGACCGGGGTAGGAGTCGGCGCTCACCGCGATAGGGTTGTGGTGAACCCCAGCATAGGAGGCCAGAATATCGCAGGCGACCTTAGACTTCCCAGAGCCAGGCAGGCCCCTAAGAATCGTTAGCTTCATTCTCGCCCCCCTCCAGCTCAACATTCTGAAGAGCATAGAGCTGGAGAAGAATCCTGAACGGGACCTCCCCCTTCAGGTTGTGCTTCTCAAGAATGCCGTCCATATAGGCGGCAGTCTCACGTATAGCCCTCACGCTATACAGGTCAGGATCAACAGTCATTGGCTTAATCATTACCGCTCCCTTGTGTTGTGCGAATTTTAGCAAACATTACTTATCCTGTCAAGCCTTAATCTAAACTAGGCTCTTGTCCCGCCAGCCTCCGAGAACCAGTCCGGCCCTCGCGACTGAAAAGCCTCCTGCACGCGGTAGCGCTTGCAGCGGTTGGCGAACTCAGCCGATGCCTCCTCAGCCGTCTCAAGGTAGGACCCTCCCCACCTCATGTCAGCGTTGGAGTCCCTGACGAAATGAACCACATGAGGGTGAAGATCATGGTCTCGCTCGTAGGCCATTACCCTCACCCCGTCACGATCAGGCTCACTCACATGGTTCAACTTCACAACTGGAATCATACCAACCTCCTTTGATTTGCTGGATTATATAAAAGATTCCTTACTCTGTCAATCAAAAAAAAACTATTCGTATCCGAGCCAGTTATCAATGATCCTGGCTATCTCGACAAGCGCTTCAAGTATCCCCTGCATATCTACTCCATTCCTGTTGTTTTCTTTTGAGTAACCCAGCCGCAACCCTTGCAGCCTACCAAGATCAAAGCGGGCTCACCCTTGCTCCACCACTCACCAAGCTCAATTATCTGGACAGTGACCGGAGCCTCGCAGCCCTCGCAGACAAACCCCTTCGTGCAATACTCGCACTCCAGGACACCAGAGGACCCGCACTCCTCACACTCTCCGCCATTACCCTCACCGACCGGACAAACCGAACCAGGGACCTCAAGCGCATCGGGACCTTCGCACGGATAGAACATTATCCCTTCGCATACCCTGCAAGTTACTTCCCTCATTTTTCACGCCACGCTCCCCGCTCGTGTTTTTAGATTTTAACAAAGCCGGTAAGCATTGTCAATGACTTTTTCAAAAAGAGGAGGGGGAAGGTCAACCCTCCTCCCCCCTCCCCAGCCCCTAGCGGGTCAAGAAGACCCGCTGGACGGGCGCGTTGGGAACGATCTCGTTCATGATACCGAATGCCTTGGACTCCCAGCGCCCTGCACCCGTGGTGACCAGCCCCTCAAGACCCGTGGTCTTGCTGTATTCGTGGGTCGACCACGCCGTGATCATTTGAGCCAGACCATACTTGGTGCCAGGCTGAGCGCCGCCGTGCTCACCACCAGTCTCGTAGATATCGAGGATCTTATCGACCTTGTTCTTGGTCCTGGTGGCCATCTCGTCCTCCTCGCCAGGCTTCACGCCGAAAGCCGCACGAGCGATCCTCGCAGCGTGGTCCAGGGTGACCGGAGTCGCGCCCCAGCTCAGGAACTCACGCATGACAGCGTCCTTGTATTGACCGACAGCACCGAAAGCTTGCTTGAGCTGATCGAGCTTCAGNCCCGCGCTCTTGGTGTGNCGNATCGCNAACTTGTTGCGCGAGCCAGCCAGAGCCTGGTAGTAGAAGTTCTTGCAGATCACGTTCATAGGCGTGAGAGCCAGGACAAACGAGCCAGAGCGGTCATAGGTGTTGGANATCAACACCTTCATTTTGAACTCGTCCTTTTGGTTAGGACCGTCAAAACTCAACTCGTCNGTCTGNAGCCAGATCACNGCGTCTTCGTTCCAGGTNCCGCCCTTGACGATACGCANGGTNCCGTCAGCGCAACGAACAAANTCGTCGAGGATATCCATNGCGCTCGGCTGAATCAGGTGATAGCCGTCACTCACGCACTGGTTACCAATGACCTTGCCNCTGTCCGAGTTGATAACCCAGTTGGCGTTCTTNACCCGCTCNCCNGAGATCGGGTGAGTCGCAGGNACCTTCTGNTAGCTAGAGGGNATCCCGAAAGCCTCACGAGCCTGAGCCGTGCTGNTGAACGNNCCTGAGGTGACCTCGTTGAAGCGATCACCCTCATAGATACCGGGCAGGCCNCCCACCAGAACCGCGCCNTCNCCCTCCTGAGGAGCGGTAGTCTTGACGGTAGGAGCCTCCTCCCAGTCGTCGTCGAGCTTGAAGCTGAAGCTCGAACTCTCCNGCTCAACGAGAACCGGANAGGNNTCGTCGTCAATCTGAAGGAAAGAACCGCGCAAAGTAGTAGTGTCCAAGTTTTCCATGTCAGTCTCCTTTGTNTTGTGTCCCGTTGACGCCTCAAATTGTATCAGAAATACTTACCCAGTCAAGCNAAAAATTATTTTATTGTAAGTTTTTTTTGACTTGCCTGTTTCCCTCTGTCGGTTATGCCCACATTGTATCAGTTATTCTTACTCTTTCAAGCNAAAAATAATTTTATTGTAACCTTACTTAGTATAAGGGAGCCCATACTTCTTAGCGCAGTCTGGACCATACGCGCCCTTCTTTACCTTCCTNCCGCAGAANCAGCAACGTCCCCGCTGAGCCTCGACAAAAGCGCCAGCTGCACGCTCCGGATCGGTAATAAAGTCAGCGAGCACCTTGTAGAGCCCAGGGAACGCCCCNGANCCCCCACGTAGCCTCCCCGCTACGATNCGNCCATACCAAGTGTTAGAGCCATAGGGCCTCCCGTCAGTGATATTGACGCTGCCAGGGTAGCGAGCCTTGTCCCCNGANAGAGAGAGNACAATGCGCCTCCCCTCTGCCGCAACCAACCTTATCTTAGGCCACTTGGTGCCAGCGTCNCTAGCACGCTGGAGCATTTCACGTATGCCGTCCAAGTTGATCGTTGCTTCGTTGTTCATGCGGCGNATTGTATACTTACTCAACTAGCAATTCAACACTTTTTTCAAGTTCAGCTGTAACCCACGTATNCTCAGTGAGTTTCTGCCTNAACACCTCAGCTCCACTNGCGCTCAGGCACACCTCGGCGTCACCGGACAGGGACGACCCGACCATATCAGCATACGCCCGGATCGCAGCGAAGCCGCTCCACGCACGGACAGTCGANCCCAGCCACTTACACCTTACCTTGTATACGTTCACCCCTACCCACCANATATAGCGTCAGTTATAAAAAAACTTACGCTTTCTTTTTTTNTTGTTGACTTGAGTATGCATTNCCTGTAAGATACGGGCATGAANACNAGAGGNGNAACAATGAAAGACTTACGCTTTCTTGATTTTTTATGATTTTGTGCTTGCATTACCCGCATGGGTTTGATACAATATAGCAACAGGANCAGGAGGCGCTAGGNTCTNNCGTNGGCNGCTNCGGGNGGGCGNGNTCGGGCCGCTNCGGGCGNGCGNNNGCGNGNGCGGGGGAGCCCACCCTATCTGTTGTCTATTGTGTAGGCAAAAAATCTCGCGAAGGGTCTCGCGAAGGGTCTCGCGAAGGNTTTTNTGAGTCGCGAAGGCATCTTTAGGNAACAAGCAANATCTAATTGCTCGCGAAGGGGTTCCCAGNNCCCCCTCTCCANTCTNTAAGCCTAGCCTCGCGACANTCTTTTGCNGAATTGAAGTGAACTATGCCCTTCATTTCTTNGAGGAGGNCTCTCTCNTGAGNGGTCCTTACGGCAGCTGGCCCACCTATCCTGTTCATGAACCTCAAGAAGTCAGCCATNACCGTGGANTCGTTNGGAATCCTTANCCATGCCATAAACGAAGAGCTNTCCTTTGATATCTCAACNTCCACTACACCCCCCCTGTAATAAAAGTCCCCGCAAGAAAGGGNCAACTCTTCGCATCTGGNACCAAGAAGCTGACAAAGAAGAAACAGCTACCCTGGCCGAGCGTCGANTAACCCTCTCTTGCGAGGCAGNTAAATACTACCAGCTAAANNAAAAGACTCAAGAGNTAAATACACCATATATGACCCTACTAACAAAACTTATCTNTTTNCGATCAAAAAACTTACGCATTTNTTATTCTGTTGACTTTCATNNANGCATACTGTANTATATNCGNACTGGAGAGCACTAATGATCAGAGAAAAGAGNGACCTTNTGTATCTACTNGGCGTCGATAGCGCTTCGTGCGTNGCNGCTGAGATTCAGAGAAGCACGTCAACNCCCACCTATGTAGAGCTTAANNAGTCAGGNGTTACCATTGGGCCTCTCNTGGACGANTANANCGANAACAGNNAANCCCAGGTNTCNCTNAACTACCCCTTCTACGAAGAGGAGTGGCAAAGAGCNATNGAGTCTNTCGAGAGNTTCTCTGANAGGTTCCTNGGNGAAGTCAAGAAGGGTCTCTGCGAAGCCTCAGGCTTAATNTTTACCGACATGGTGGANAGACAGATAAGNCACTGNATTGACTGCGGNCAGTTCATGGAGAGGAGANGCNTTNTCTGTGACCTNTGCGCGTCAAGGCCAGTCAATCTTAATATCAGTCGTTAAGTGTCCGTATAGGGGCAAGTGCGGCCAGGACTCTTGCAGCATCGAAGGTGCTTGCGGTCTGGAGGTCATAGAGAAGACTAGAAACCGGAGCAGGGACAGTGATAAAACAAAAGAAGTCTGCGAAGGAAAGCGAGTGGGATAGCATTTCACGCATGAAGGAAGAACACTTCATGCAGTCAGCCACCGCTTACCATAAAAATACAATAAGAATGGCGCTGTCACTCAGAGGTCATCAGCGTGAATATGTAACGAGAGCGTGGCTCGGCAGCTACATAGCGGAGTCAATACTGAAAATGCTAGGCATGAAGCCAGACGGCTCAAAATTCCTTGACGGCGAAATGTCCTCAAACGTCAAGTGGGCTGGGCTTAACACGCCCAACTACACTGTCCCACCAAGAAGGGATTTAGTAATCTCAAAGGTGATAGAGGCCAGGCGTCTAACCTACTGGGCTCACATACAATCTCCTGACCATGACAGCAGGTCCGACAAGGAGATTCTTAAATATTCAAAGAAGTGCAGAGAGAACTCAAGGTCTGAGTTTCTCTCCCAAGTAAAGAGGGACAATGAAGCAAGGGAAACCAGCAAGAGAGTCAGAGAACAAGGAGGCGATTCAGTTAAGGGTTGAGCAGTGGCCCTTTGTGACAATGCCCAGCAGGCTTGTCATAGACTCCAGAGTAAGTGATTCAGCGAAGGTTACCTACGCGGCCCTTTGCCTNTGGGGAGGAATGGACGGCAAGGCCTTCCCNAGCAGNGACAAGCTAGCNCAGGCTCGTGGNGTAAAGAGATCGACCATATACAGGCACCTACAGGAGCTTGAGAGTTCTGGCTGGATATCCAGGCAGGCCAAAGTCCTCNGAACNGGTGCNAAGGTTTCCGTNATAACNGTAAAGAGAGGTCCAGATAATGAGACTAGGGGTGCAGGAGCTGCACCCTCAAGTGCAGGAGCTGCACCCCNAGNGTCCCAAAATCAGGACCANGGGGTCCAGATATCTGGACTAGGGGGTCCCGATAATGGGACACATAAAGAAAAAAGGAAAGAGAAAAAGAAAGATAATACTTANATTCATCCTTTTGAATTTTCTAGNTCAGAGAAAGAGGCAAGTGCGTTCGCNCAGAANATCAGCAGGCACTACCCGCACGGCTGGGGCCAGGGAGGNACGAGGCACAGCGCNGGGATNAAGCAGGTNTCTTCGATCTTAATGTCGATACCGAAGANCGAGTGGGAGTCTATCCTCCAGGCNGCCAAGGACTACAANCTTCAAATGAATGGCAACCCTGATCAGCAATACTGCCCNGCTCTNTGGAGGTGGATTGANCAGGAGAGGTGGAGGGAGCTTGGCGAGATAGCCCAGAANGGAANAGNGNTNCNNGGNTCAACGGCGGAGGACGCNTCACGGATAAGGAGGCAGGTGCAGATAGACCAAGCAGCAGCAATCGGNCTAACCCTTGACCCCGAAACNCTCGAAGTGATCGACTGGGGNCCGCAAGGNCCTCCTGACAAAAAACATAATTTTTAGGTTGAAAGGTAAGGGAAGTGTGNTATGCTTATTCAAGTTGCCGACGAGACAAAGAAGGAGAGNCNAGTGAATTCNATAGCAGTATCNGAGCAGGGCGCGTTGAGCGTNTTTGACGACGAGCACCTTGCTCGTATTGAGAACCTNTGTCAGGCAAACAACCTGACNCGNGACGANTTTGAGNTGTTTTTGTTTACGGCCAAGCAGCGCAGGCTTGACCCGCTGAAGAACCAGGTCTGCGCGGTCAAGCGTTGGTCCGGCAAGGATCGACGNGAGGTTATGACTGTCCAGACAACTATCGACGGGTTCAGAGTTATCGCTTCTCGNACGGGGAAGCTGGCTGGAATGTCAGACGTGACCTACGCCTACAACGACGACGGNACTGTGTTCAGCGCGTCGATTACGGTCTATCGCCTGACAGCAGGAGAGCGCTGCCCTTACACAGCGACTGCCTTCTTCGACGAGTATTGCGCTCGCACGAAGAACGGGCAGCCGACCAGATTCTGGTCGAAAATGGGCAGGCACATGATCGGCAAGTGCGCTGAGGCACTGTGCCTGCGTAAAGCCTTCCCGGAGGAGTTGTCTGGGCTATATACCTCAGACGAAATGGATCAAGCTGATAACGACAGGCACTCCGCCCCAAGCAGGCCAGCTGTTGTCAAGTCACCGCCTGGACCCTCGGAAGTCCGGAGGCAAGAGCCTCGAAGGATAGAACAGAAGCCAGTGCAGAGGCAACAGGAAAGGCCAAAGCCCATTCACCAGGAGCCAGCAGTCAAACAGGCCAGAGCAATTCTATCCGAAGGAGGCGCTTCGCCCGCCAGGGAGAGTCAGGCTCCAGCCGATAAAGGCGAAGAGCCTGTCGATATATCGGCCCTCATAGAAGAACTCTCCTCTTTGAATCAGGGGGACGGAGAGCAGGCTAAGGATTTATACAAGAGAGCTACTGACGCTGACAAAGAGGAGAAGCTTAGGGCTTGGCTTGTTAGGAGAATCAAAGGACGAAAGTCAGGAAGGTAATTGATGGCTAAAACAACTTTTTCAGTAAGGATCTCGAAGGAGCTTGTTAACAACACAAGGTCCTGCGTGTTCGCGAACATGGGAAACCCTCACTACTTGACGCTGGTTGGCGTAACAGAGGCTGCTCTCAAGAGGGGTATAAAGGAGTATGAGGATCAATTTGGCGAGGCGCAGGACCTCCCGGAAGGCGAGAAGCCTGGCTTCCTGGGTCGGAGACCAGGCGTCTCCAGTCCTCCACCCAGAAAGGTCCATAGCGTTAACGTCGAGCCCTGGATAAAGAAGAAGGTCGACAACATAAGCTACGCCTTGAGGGT
>NZMG01000006.1 GCA_002694465.1 Flavobacteriaceae bacterium
TTATGTAAATTATAATTGGCAGACCAATTTTAACAATGTGAAAACTCAGGAATTGTTTTTCGAAATTGATTCCAAAAAACTACTAAAAGCATCCGTAAGCTACACCGGGATTGACGATTATACGTATTTCGCTATTGCGGAAGGCGATACCACACCTACACCACATCAGTTTGGCAATAGAGTGGATTATTTAAAAATTAAAGCCGAAAGAGAATTTAAATATGGAAAGTTCGCATTGATGAATACTGTGTTATTTCAGCAAGCTTTAGGGGGAGAAGAAGTATTTAATATTCCGCAGATTGTAACGCGACAATCCTTATATTTTCAAGACGAATGGTTTAAAAAAGCGGCTTTTATTCAAACAGGAATAGGGTTTAAATATTTCACTGCATACAATATGAATGCCTACGATCCGGTGTTGGCCGAGTTTTATGTGCAAAATGATGAAGAATTGGGAGGATTCCCATTGTTAGATGTCTTCTTTAGTGCGAAAATCCGTCAAACGCGTATCTTTTTTAAATGGGAACACGTAAATCAATTATTCAGCAATACGAGTAATCATTATTCGGCACCCAGTTATCCGTATCGCGACGCAGTGGTACGTTTTGGGTTGGTGTGGAATTTCTTTTTGTAGAAAAGTCCCCTCTTCGAAGAGGGGAATTAGGGGAGATGTAAAAATTGTTATTTGGAAAGATCTATAATTTTTATTTGAATTTCTTCAATGACGCTTTCCAATTCATTAAAAATTGATTCATTTTTAAAACGAAGAAATCTTAGTCCTTCATTCTCTAACCTATTTTGTCTTTTTGAATCTTCAATAAAAGAATGCTCATGTGTGGATCCATCAACTTCAATCACCAACCCAATTTCATGGCAGTAAAAATCAACTATATAGTCTAGAAGAGGTACTTGTCTATGGAATTCAACACCCAAAGATTTTTTTCTAATATGTTTCCACAAAATTTTTTCAGCAGGTGTTAGATTTTTTCTAAACTCCTGAGCTCTTTTCTTTAAATCAAATCTGTATTTTATTATTCTATTTGCCATCTGACATCCCTCCCCAACCCTCCTTTCAAAGGGAGGGAGTTTTATTAAATCGAATCCCTCAAAATCTCAATCATTTCTTCAGAAATAGTGTCTATTTGTAAACTATCTCTTTCTTTGGAAACGTCGATATCGGTTCGTGTGGGCCAGATGTCTTCATCTTTCAATCGTTCGGAAGTTTTCCAGGTTTCCCCCAACTGATTTAAAATAGTGGTCTCCCACTGCGAAGGATGCTTCGAGTCAATCCAAATAACATCGCGGTATTGGCAATCCACCAAAGCCAAATCGGGGGTGGAGGCACCATCAAACTTTTTACTATCATCTTTTTTAGCTGCCACTGTACATAACACAAACAAGCGTTTTCTACCTCCAATTTCTTTGATAAAGGGTCTAAATTCAACTGGTTTATTAACACTCCAATCGTATTCCTTTCTGGATTCAATGACTTTTAAAGGCATTGCCGAAACCCCTGCCATTCCTTCTTTTTTAGCTGCGTGGTTGTAATAATATAATTTATCGGTTCCATCTGCAGGAATCATGACACTAAACGAAAGACTGGTGCGCTCCTCACCAATTGGTTCCAATCCAAACCAATGATACAATCCGTTAAATGCATCTATATCCATACCGGCAAAGTTGAAATCAGTAACAAAGGGCTGCCAGTTTTCATCGTCTTGCATATCAGGAATTTTCACTGCCGTTTCCATATTCCAAGGTAGAGGATCGGTAAATCCGGCTAAAAATTTAAGCGACTCTGCCTGTAATCGAGAAACTTCTTCGGCTAACGTATTTTGTCGAGTTAAATAGGGGTGGTTTTGAGTTTCCTCAGGAGAAATATAGGTTCCTTTTCCAATTAAAATTCGTTCAAAATAATCTTTTGTGGTATGTTCCCCTGGGTCTATAACCATCACGCCACCGTACGTAGGATAGGGAAAAAAGAATCCTTTCCATTTAATTAAGCTTACCACTTGCACCCATTTTCCATCGTCGTTTTTCATATAAAAAACATCACTAGGCTCCATGGTAAACAACTGAAACAAATTAAATCGTTGTACCACGGCATTGTAGGTGTTTCGGCTAAAGGCTAGTGATTCTCCTATGGAAAAGGTGACTGGAATACGATTTTCCCCAGAAAAACGCGGAAAGGGAGTCGTACTTTCTACCGTAAAAAGTTCTTCGGTGTTGTCATTTATGCGTTGCCACATATATTCTTTGGAAGGCTGAACCGCCATCGTCCATTGATTGGAGGAATCGACACGTACCAATTGCGGAAGGGTAACTTCCTGTGTTTCTCCAATCGATTCGTATGCCATAGTAAGAATATTATTAAAGGGCTGGATACGTTCGTTTTGCGTTAAGGGAAGTTCGTTGAGTTCTACCAAATTAAGATGTTTATACACATTATAACTTTGCATATAGTCATATAATTTAACTTTCCATCCAAAATACCAGCCTATCCCAAAAAAGGCAATAATCCCTAGTAAAATAAGAATGCGTCTTCCTGCACTAGGTGCTTTTCGGAATTTTGAAATTGTAAACCACAAAAACAAACCTCCAATAATAATGATAAAAATATACCTTCGAAGAAATAACAAGGCAGGTTGATAATCATCCCGTAAAAAGAATAACAATAGCACCAAAAGAATACCGCCTATAATGACGAATCTTTTTTGTTTTCTTCCTTTGTTCCAGTAGTTTTTTAGCATAGGTTCTGGGTTTAAGGTTTTAGGTTCTGGGTCTAATTCTTGGGTAAAAATACTTTTACCTTTGACCCCTAACCTAGTACCTTCATTACTTAATCATCCCCTTATCCTTTAGGCGGTCGCGGGCACTTTTTTGACTCGGTTCGTTTTGTTCTTCTAATTTTTCGGGCACTTCTTTGGCCTCTACTTCAATGGTATCTTTCTTTCCTTCAGCTAATTCCTCCACAAAGTCTTTTCCTTTTTCAATGGCTTCTTTTATGTTCTCTTTTTGCAAGCCTTTGGAGGCACCAAAAAATGCCGCAGCAATATAGGTTCCAATCAAAGTTCCTACTATGGCAGTAGCAACATATTGAATTTGAAATATTTGAAAAGGAATAATAAAATTCAAAATGACAGCTACCAACAAAAACAATAAGGTCATCCAAACCAACCGAAGTAAAAAAGGCTGCTGATAAACAAATCCTTTGGGATTGTTGTCTTTCATTTGTAACGCTTTAGAGTGCATCAATTTGTTGAAAAAGCGATACAAACGGTTGTTTTTCGATTCTCTCACATAGATGATAATTCCAAATAAAATGGAGGCGATAAATACAATAACTTCTATAGTGATCATGGCTGGTCTTTTTTGTTATTCTCTAATATACAATCTATTACCCAATCTTGGTAGGATTCGGGCCAAGTTTTAAAAGCTTTGTAAAATTCCTCTTTATTGTACCAATATAAATACAATGGGTCTTTCGGAATCATCTCAGTAAGTAATCGCCAGATGAGTTCTTTTTGTTCTTCTTCTAAGGAGGAATGGGGTTCTAACAAGGCTTTGGTGTATTCTAAAGCTACTACCTCCGAAATATTAAGCTCCCGTTCTACAATTTTTCGCTGATTGTAAATCTCAACGCTCAAAATCTTCTTTTGCGTTTCTTCATCGAGTTCATTAATATATTTTTTGAACAAAAATGGACTGTCCAATACCTCTTTAATGGGATGTTGTAGAGTGCTGCAATTTTCAATAAAAAATTGCTTTTTAATTCGGGCATAGCGTTCTGTTTTTGCGGCTTTTTTAATATCGAAATCGGCGATGAGGTGATTTACCAATGTAGATGTCAATTCATTATGACTTACATGGAAAAGTGTGACATCGTGCACCGTATCTTTGATGGCTTTTTGGAAAATCTCCAGGTCTTCAAAGACAATGATATCGGTGATAAAATCTCTTAACACGAAAATCCCGCCAAAGGCCTTGGTGTAAAAGGACCCAATATCCAAAACGATGGGCTCCAACTGTAATTTTCTATGACGTAAATCGCCATAGTTTTTAGCCGATTCTAACAACTTTTCATGAAGTTGAAGATCGATAAATTTATTGCCTTCGTGGAACGTAGCAACGAGTTCTTTTTGTTCCTTTTGTTTGTTTTGTAAGTCGTGAGTTATGGTAAAACTCAGTGTTATCTTTTTATACTGAAGCAAATCAAACGGTGCGTAATAGGCATCAATGTTTTGGTCAAGTTGTACGCAAATAGCCGCATCTTTGGTAATGTCTCTAATTTCTTGTGGATATGCGGCAAAAATGGCTTCCATGATATTTCTATCGAAACTATGAAAAGGATTGTGTACAGGCTTTCCTTCCTGCATTGGGGAAACAATAATCGCATTGCTGTTGGCCTCCCCTAGATTCAAATAAAAGGGTTCTTTCATTTCTTCGGCAATTTCCGGGCTCCATCCCATCGCATCAATAGAAAAACTAGTGAGTTTTGTGGGTTGCATACCCAACAATGCCAAGCAGTCGTTGTAGCGTTTTGCCAACGACCCAGAAACGGGAACCAATGCCCCGCCAAATAATCCTGCTGCTTTTAGTTTATCTATCAATCTTCGTCTTCTTCAAATTGTTTTCTGGCTTCCAATTGTACATTCAGTTCATGCACTCGCTGATCTACTTTTCGTTTAAAGTCGGTGTCTGCAATGGTAGCCACATTGTCTAAATACCGAATCACTTCCTGTTTTCTAATCTCTGAAAAGCTTAAACCTTTCATATTCGCTTTCATTAATTCCTGCAACATCCCGAACTTAGTATCGTAATCTTTTTTGAAATACAATTCTCCATTTTCAAACCATTCTTTCGGAAGGTCAAAATCCGTCAGGCGAAGTGAAACCGCACTTTGTATGTTTCGGATATCTCGGGAAGAGAAAAACGGAAACGCCTTTTGAATGTTTTTGTACAATTCGGCATAAAATAAATGTTCGTCGTGTTTGTGTTTTTCTTCGGTTTCCTCATAAATTTCCAACACACGTTCCTCGGTAGGTTTTTCAGTAGCTTTTAAAATCTCTCCTAAGTTTTTTGCCAAGCCTTGCTCGCTTAAAAATGTATAATCGCTAGGGTTTTTCATATTCACAAAACCGGGCATGGTTTTTTCAATTTTTCGCCACCACAAATAATCCTGATCTACAAAATCTGGCAGGGTACGTGCGCCATCTATTTTGAAACGTCCTTGCACACGAGAGATAACCGCTTTATCCAGCATCTCAGGTAGGTTGGTAAAAAGTCCAATGGAACTATTTCCGTAGTTCACAGCGTAAGCCCCTTCGGTATAACGTAAAAACACCCCAATCACTTCTTTTACCCCAGCAGAAACCCCTTGAGCAGTTCTCTCTTGTAAATTGTTTTCTGCATCATCTATAGGTGCAAATATTATTTTTGAAGGGTCTTGCAAAGGCTTCATCCATTGCACCATTTTTTCAGCAGAACCACCTTGAAACGTCGAAATTAAGGTGTCGGGCATAGGGTGAAACAAAAACGGAATATCGAGATTATCGCAATGTTCTTTTAATCGGGTGGCAATGGCGGCAATCAACATACTTTTTCCCGTTCCTGGAATTCCGTAGCCCATAAACACAGGCATAAACCCACCCAATTCCTGAAACGGATTCTTTTTGGCAGTGAAATCGTAGCTTAGCATTCTTTCAGTTAAACGGCGGGCAAAGTGTTTCGCATCTCGGTTTCCAACAATTTCTTCAAATTTAATTTTATTAAACTCCACACTTTTTGCAGTGCCTTCAAACACGTTTTCCCATCCCGAAACGGCAAATTCACTTTTTTCAAGTTTGTATGTGCGGTCTGTAATACTTTCGGTGTATTCCAAAGAGCCAATTCGCAATTGAATTTCAGCAATAATAGCTTCAAAAAACACGACCGAAAAGTCCAGCATATCCTTGTCGCTGGTAATCATTTCGGGGTGATTTAAATACTTGTCATAATAAAATAAAAGGCACGAAACCCCGCGCATAGGGGATTGTAATGAAAGCTCGGGAATACCTGCAAACTTGTTTTTCATCACGCTTAAATCGTCTGTAAGCGGTTTTAAATCGTATAAAATGCGGTAGGCCGTTCCGTACAACATAAACGCTGTAGCTGTTTGTTGTTTGCTGTCGAATTCTCTTCTTTCGGAAGTATCCAAAGCCGATTTCCGTTCGTTTAAACTTGTTAAGCCTGAAGCATCATAATAACTATCCCGAAGCCATAACCCCATCGTGATTCCTTCCTGCAGCGCATACAACGCTTGGTTGAGGTGTAACGGAATAGCCACCGAATCTGGTAATAATTTCTTTTTTAACCCTAAAATGGTTTTAGAAACTGAAATAACCTCACTGGTGCTATTTCCCGTGGCTTTGGACAAATAGAGCAAAATAGATTCATCTTTTCCGTTTTTATCTCGGTTTTTCGCCTTTAAACTTTGGTCCCATTGCACCCCTTTTAGAAAGGAGGTAGCCTCATCTCTCAGGGTGTTGAGTTCGGTAATTTTGATGGGAAAAGTAGTATTGTGTTCCATATTATAATTTTAATGCAGGAATTTCGATGGGTTCTTCGGTTAAAGTATTTAGGAAATCTGGAATTTTATCATAGACCACTTGTATCACACGATGCGGACTGAAAAGATATTTTTTCGGCTTTTGAGCTTCCCATATTTGTAGCTCTTGCTTGCTGAAAAAACTACCTTCTTTAAAACTTCCTTTGGTTTCAATATCTTCTACAGTTAAGGAAATAGCGTGTGCCGAAAGATCAAGCACTTTGTTTACAATCCCCTCCAAAATACAATGAGTTACTTGCAATTCGTCTTTTGCAAACACATTGTGAATAGGGCCTAAATCTATTTTACGAAGTTTTCTGGGTAATAAATTGGGTAGTTTTTTATCAATGGCGTATGCCATCATATCCAAACTCATGTCTCTATCGGCAACTTTTTCGAGGATTTCATAGATTTCTTGCGTATATTCTTCTACAGTGGTTTTGTATAAATCAAAGTACATAAAACACACAAAGGGGCGGTTGCTACCCACATCGTAAAACGACCAGCTAATTAAATAAGGCGCATTGGGATTGTTTTCAATTTTCTGAATTTTCCCCTGTACAAATCGTTTAAAAATATAGCGAGCGTCCACCGAAGTATAATATACAATCGAAGCCGCTTGTTCCAATTTTCTTCTGGAAACGGGTGTTTTATATTTTAGTAATCCTTCAAGAAATTCGGCTTTAAGCGTATCTATTTTTGGCAGTTTGGCGATATGCTCATTTTTCAAAGCTAAATCGTTTATTAAATACCGAAACTCTAAATAGTTTGGGAAACCCGATTCGGTGACATCAATTTTCATTTTGTCCTCATCGTTGTACAAATATTTTACTCGGAATGCTTCCAAAGAATAGGTGATCAATTCGCAGTATTGTTCTAAAAATGAAATTTCTAACGGATTGCAAATAGTACGTTCTGCAATACTTTTAAAAAGTTCCCCAAAAGCATGGTTCACAATTTTAAAGTACACCTGATACTGCTCTTTGGTTTCAAGAACAGCACTATCAAGCGGCGTAACTATTTGGTTAATGGAAGACATTTTCTACATTAGTTTTTGTCTGGTCGAGCTTTCTTGTTTGGCAGACATGCGTAATCGAATTTATTAGATATTTTAAATGGATTCCGAATTAAGCTTGCCTACCGCAGGCAGGTTCGAAATGACAAAGAAGATGTAATTATTTTTTGTCACGCGGTGCTACGACACGGCGTCCATTTATTTGACTATCCTAACAAATCACCATCTCCAGAAGGTTTTGGGTCTTCAGGAGCTTTTTCAGGGTTAGGGGATGGCGCATTACCATCGCTCGCGTAGAATTCTTCAAAAATTTCTTTCATATCTATTCCGTAACGATTGGCAAAATCCTTCTGAATTTCGGCATCCTTTTCTCTAATTTCCTGAAGGGCTTCCGCATAGCTTCCGTACACTCCTTGCATCACTTTTTCGTGAACCGGGATGTTGTCCATCATTTCTTGACGCGCCTTAGCACTTGCACTATGCATAGCGGCGAGCGTAGTTCCAATATGTTCGTCGGTTTTTACCCCTAAGTGCTCTAAAATGGCGGCAAACTCTTGATCTGTACGTGCTTTTAAAGCCACTACATAGCCATCGTAATATTTTAAACGCTCATCGGTATCACTTTTCAGTTTTGCACGATGCGTTTGTAAATTACTACGTAATGAAGTCAATACTTTAATGGTTAAGTTGTGCTTATGCACGAAGCTATCTTTACTTGCCGCTAACGTCGTGTACGCATTTTTTAACCCTTCCAGTTCTTCTACTTTTTGCTCAATAACAGTAATTTTTCCAATGGCCTCACTATAGGCAGTCGATTGTTTGTCGGCAATTTCTTCCAATTCGAGGCGCGCTTGTTTTAATAAAGCGTACTGCTCTTCGAGTTGGTCTTCGGTTTCTTTTTTCTTTTCAAGTGCTTTAGTGTGGTTTTTACTGGCTTCTACAATCGCATCTTGCAATTTGTCCTCCACTTCTTTTATTTCCACCTCGCGGTTTTTTAAACGTGTCACTGCTGCCTGACTTTTATAAGAAAGTTCACTTAATAAAGTTTGCACATCGGCGGTTTCAATTCGTTCCTGGAACATCGCTTTGGCTTTCATATCGGCAGCTTCACGGGTTTTCTCTGCAGCTTCCAATTCGGCTTGCTTTTTTCGGATACGCGATTTGCGACCCCAAAGGTTATTCCACCAGTTGTCTTTTACGTTTTCGGCATCTTCCAATTCCATTCGGGCACGTTCCAATGCTTTTTGCGCATCGTCAATAACCTTTTGTTCTTTTGCATTTAGGGTAGAGAATTTTTCGAAAATAATTCCTACTTCGTCTTGGTAATCGGTAAGGTCTTTAATCGCATCGAGTAGGGAAGTACGGTCTTTTTCGGCCATCCCCACCACATCGTCCAGGGTGGCGTTTAATATTTTTTGTCGCATTTCAGGGTCATCTTCCTGTGCGAGTTTAGACTTCATTTGGTCTACGGCTTTTCCCCAGTTTACTTCTACTTTTTCTTGTTTTGAGGAGGAATCGGTTTCTAATAAATCAAAATCATCAGACATAGGTATGGCTATTTATGAGTTAGTATTTAGATCCCCTATGTCAAGGGGACTGGTTTTTCGGACTGTTAATTTCGGTAAAAAAAATGACTTTAGTAATACATTCTTAAAAAGTACAATTTATATGTCTAAAAGGAGAGGGTTTTGTTACTTTTCATATAGGATAACTATAAAAAAGCCCAGCATTATAGCTAGGCTAAAATATTATTTATAAAATTCCTTTTTATAGTTGAAAAACTCCTCCAATATTAAATGAAGTTCTAATATTTTGTAAATCTCGGATAGCATCTTCATCCTTTAATATATCCACAAAACCTCCTATTCCTTGATAATCGATAAATATTTTAAAGTCATCTGATATTTCAAACATATGACCTATACCAAATCCAAACCCAAAGTCAGTACTTTTGAGTAAATCTTTTATGTCAATGGTGTTTCCATCCGGATCCACACCTTCTGCATTTAATAAAAAAGAAATTGTTGGGCCAAAATTTAAATACCAATTTTTATTTCCACCAAAATGCCAATTGGCTTGTGCTGGAATTGTTAAATAAGATAGTTTATCCGTAAAATCAAAATCATCTTTAGTTCCTTTAGTGTCGTAAATTAATCCAGATCGTAAGCTCCAACTTTCACTTAGGAAATAGTCCGTATTAACACCAGCGCCAATGGATGTGCGACTTTTGAAATTATCTGTACCTGAAGTGTAATATCTACTAAGATGAACTCCTATGTTTGGAGCGATTGTAAAATCACCCGAATCTGATTGAGAAAACACTAAATTCGACAAGAAAAGAGCCAAAAATGAGAGTAAAAATTTTTTCATAAATAAGGATTTAAGTTTAAGAGGGTAATTTAAAATTAATCTCTTAGCAATCCTCTCGAAATCACAATTTTTTGAATTTCACTGGTGCCTTCGTAAATCTGAGTGATTTTCGCATCACGCATGAGTCGTTCTACGTGGTATTCTTTTACAAACCCATTTCCACCGTGAATCTGTACCGCTTCGACCGTAACGTCCATAGCCGTTTGTGAAGCGTATAATTTTGCAATGGCGCTGCTCATATCGTAATTATTGCCTTGGTCTTTATCCCAAGCGGCTTTCATCACCAAATGACGCGCTGCTTCGATTTGCGTATGCATATCTGCCAATTTAAATGCAATGGCTTGATGGTTGCAAATTTCGGTGCCAAATGATTTTCTAATTTTTGAATAATCTCTAGCCAATTCGTATGCACCAGCCGCAATTCCTAAGGCTTGTGCAGCAATCCCGATACGACCACCACTTAGGGTTTTCATGGCGAATTTAAATCCGAAGCCATCTTCACCAATTCTGTTTTCTTTTGGGACTTTTACATCGTTAAAGTTTAACGAGTGGGTGTCGCTTCCACGAATTCCTAATTTATCTTCTTTGGGTCCTACTTCAAATCCTTCCCAACCCTTTTCCACAATAAAAGCGTTAATTCCTTTATGTCCTTTTTCACGATCGGTTTGAGCAATTACTAAATAATAAGCGGCAGTGCCACCGTTGGTAATCCAGTTTTTGGTTCCGTTTAAAAGATAATAATCACCTTTATCAATAGCCGTGGTACGTTGCGAAGTCGCATCGCTTCCCGCTTCAGGTTCACTCAAACAAAAAGCACCAATAGATTGTCCTGTGGCAAGTTTGGTAAGGTACTTTTGTTTTTGTTCTTCGGAGCCATAATTTTGAAGTCCATAACACACTAAAGAGTTATTTACCGAAACAATAACCGAAGCCGAAGCATCAATTTTGCTCAATTCTTCCATGGCCAAGACGTAGGAAACGGTATCCATCCCTCCCCCGCCATATTTTGGGTCTACCATCATTCCAAGAAAGCCAAGCTCTCCCATTTTCTTTACCTGTTCGGTTGGGAATTTTTGCAGGTTGTCACGCTCTATAACACCTGGAAGGAGTTCGGTTTTTGCAAAATCGCGAGCCGCATCGCGTATCATTAGGTGTTCTTCAGAAAGGCTAAAATCCATAATTAAAGGTTTATCTCTAAATCGTTTTCGAAATGAGTGCAAAGATACCTTATAAATAGCAAATCTCAAATTTGAAATTCCAATAGTTTAAATAAAATGAAAATATATTCCTCTTTATAGGAGGGCTAAGAAAAGTGTAAACTACTCACCTTTTCAAATAAAGTGAGATCTAAAAGATTTCCCCCTTTGAAGGGGGATTAAGGGGGATGTTTTTTATTTTTACCAAAATGAAAAAAACAAAGTATCGAGTAATTGGAGTTATGAGTGGCACCTCGCTAGATGGGATAGATTTGGCGCTGTGTGCGTTTCATGCTTCTGAAAAAGGGGAATGGGATTTTACGATTGAAGTGGCCGAAACGATACCTTATTCAGAGGATTGGAAGGAAATATTAAAGGAGGCGATTCACTTTTCTGAAGGACGATTGCAAGCGTTGAATGAAAAATACACGAGCTATCTTTCCGAAGTAATTTCAACATTTATAAAAGGGCATAACATTACAAATCTTGATGCCGTTTGTAGTCATGGACATACCATTTTGCATGAACCCCATAAAGGAATCACGCTGCAAATAGGGAATCTCCCACAATTAGCAAAAAATATAAAACAAGCCGTTGTTTGCGATTTTCGAGTCCAAGATGTGCAATTGGGTGGCCAAGGGGCACCACTCGTTCCTATTGGAGATCGACTTCTATTTTCAGCATATGATTATTGCCTAAACTTGGGCGGATTTGCCAACGTCTCTTTTGAAGAAAACGAAAAACGAATCGCCTACGATATTTGCCCTGTGAATATCGTAATGAATTTTTATGCTGAAAAATTAGGAGCGCCGTTTGATAAAAATGGCACTTTTGCTGAAAAAGGAACACTCAATATGGCTTTGTTAAATCATTTAAACTCACTTTCATTCTATACTGAAAAACCTCCAAAGAGTTTAGGCTTAGAATGGGTGCAACAGCATATTTTTCCATTGTTGGATGCTTCAAAAGAAACTCCCCAGAACATTTTACGAACGTTTGTGGAGCATGTGGCCATGCAGCTTGCTCATCAATTTAAAGAAAACAGTTCTGTATTCATAACTGGGGGTGGAGCCTATAATACCTTTTTATTGGAAAGATTAAAGGCTCAAAAATCTTTAAAAATTATTGTTCCAAATTCTGAAATTTTAGAATTTAAAGAAGCTTTGGTTTTTGGACTTTTAGGAGTGCTAAAATTACGCAATGAGGTAAATTGTTTGGCAAGTGTGACTGGGGCCAAAGACGATCATTCGAGTGGGATACTATTCAATCCATAAATTTTACCTAAAATTAATCTTTACGCTTTTCAATTTTTTATATTTGCTGTCTTACTTACCAATTATAGATGAAGGAACTTCTTAAAAAGTACGAAGAAAAGGACCCCGAAATTGTTTTTCACTGGAATGACCCCGAAACCGAAGCCGAAGGCTGGACGGTTATCAACTCGTTACGAGGCGGTGCTGCTGGTGGTGGAACACGTATGCGTCCGGGATTAGATCAAAACGAAGTATTGAGTTTGGCAAAAACCATGGAGGTAAAGTTTACCGTTTCTGGACCGCCCATTGGAGGAGCAAAATCGGGAATTAATTTCGACCCAAGCGATCCTCGCAAGAAAGGCGTTTTAGAGCGATGGTATAAGGCGGTCTCTCCTTTGTTAAAAGCCTATTATGGTACAGGAGGTGATTTAAATGTAGACGAAATTCATGAAGTTATTCCCATAACAGAAGAAAGTGGTGTTTGGCATCCGCAAGAAGGGGTGTTTAATGGGCATTTTAGCCCAACGGAAGCGGACAAAATTAACCGTATTGGGCAGTTACGCCAAGGGGTGATAAAAGTGTTGGAAAATGTAAATTATTCTCCGGATGTAAGCCGAAAATATACTGTTGCCGATATGATTACAGGGTACGGCGTGGCTGAAGCAGTGCGTCATTATTATGATATTTATGGCGGCAGTGTGGAAGGGAAACGAGCAGTGGTACAAGGCTTTGGAAATGTTGGTGCGGCGGCAGCCTATTATTTAGCTCAAATGGGTGCAAAAGTGGTTGGGATTATTGATAGTTCGGGAGGTATTATTAAGGAAGAAGGTTTCAGTTTTGAAGAAATAAAAGGTTTGTTTCTAAATAAAGATGGAAACAAATTGGTTGCAAAAAACATGATTCCCTTTGGTGAAATTAACGATAAGATTTGGAACCTTAAGACTGAAGTTTTTGCGCCTTGTGCCGCCTCACGATTAATCACGAAAGAGCAAATCTCAGAAATGATTGAATCTGGTTTGGAAGTAATAAGCTGTGGTGCCAATGTACCTTTTGCAGATAAAGCTATCTTCTTTGGTCCCATTATGGAATATACCGATGAAAAGGTAAGTCTTATTCCAGATTTTATTAGTAATTGCGGAATGGCACGCGTGTTTGCTTATTTTATGGAGCGCAAAGTACAGATGACCGATGAAGCCATTTTTAATGATACATCCATTACCATTAAGAATGCCATTCAAAATACCTTTGACAATAATAGTAGTAAAACAAATATTAGTAAAACTGCTTTTGAAATTGCATTGAAACAGTTAATTTAGACAACAATTAATCCCACCCTTTTATGGAATCGATTATCATTTTAATTTTTGTGATAGGATACTTATCCATCACTTTAGAACATCCTTTAAAATTAGATAAAACTGTACCTGCATTAATCATGGCAGCCTTAATTTGGGCATTGTTGGCCGTAGGTTTTTATAAAGGATGGTTTAATGTAATTGATACCTACGAAAATGTGTTTGATGGTCTTTCGGGCACAGATGAAGCCCATCATGGCTTCGATAATACACTATTACATCACTTAGGGAAAACAGCAGAGATTCTTATTTTCTTGATAGGAGCAATGACCATTGTTGAAATTATTGACCTTCACCGTGGATTTGAAGTGCTAAAAAGTGCTGTTAAAACAAAAAGTAAGCGAAAATTATTATGGATTATTGGGATATTAGCTTTTATTCTTTCTGCCATAATAGACAATCTTACTGCTACTATTGTATTGGTTACGTTGCTTCGAAAATTAATTCATTCCAAAACCGATAGAATTTGGTACGCTTCTTTGGTTGTAATTGCGGCAAATGCCGGTGGGGCCTGGTCTCCAATTGGAGACGTTACCACTACAATGCTATGGATTGCCAATAAAGTAACAGCTTTAGGTTTAATTGAGTTTGTGGTACTACCTTCCATTGTTTGTTTTGTAGTTCCGTTTCTTGTTGCTTCTTATTTACCTGCCTTTAGAGGTAAAATAGAAATGGAAGATAGTGACCAAGATATTGTGTCGGAAAAGCTGTTAAGTAGCAGAACCATGCTTTTTTTAGGTCTTGGAATGATAGTTTCGGTACCTGTTTTTAAAACTTTAACCCACTTGCCACCCTATATGGGAATGATGTTGGCGCTTGGGGTTGTGTGGCTTGTTTCAGAATATATACACCCAGAGGAGGACTTTAGCAAGGAGCGCAGACATTTATACTCTGCGCATAAGGCGTTATCAAGGATCGAAATTTCCAGTATTTTATTTTTCCTTGGGATTTTAATGGCCGTAGCTGGATTGGAGTCTTTGGTCTATGGTGTTGCCGAAAATGGAGACCCCGTTGGGACACTTCGTTATTTAGCAGAAGTCCTTCAAACCGCTATTCCCAATGAAGATGTTGTAGTGATGTTGTTAGGTGTATTCTCCGCCATTATAGATAATGTGCCCTTAGTTGCAGCTTCCATTGGTATGTACCATCACCCAATAGATTCAGTTCTATGGCATTTTATAGCTTATTCTGCAGGTACAGGTGGAAGTATGCTAATCATAGGCTCAGCCGCTGGTGTTGCTGCTATGGGAATGGAAAAAATTGATTTTATCTGGTATCTTAAAAAAATTACATGGCTCGCATTTATTGGATTTATTGCAGGTGCTGGAGTTTTCCTTCTTTTTGAGCGGGTTTTATTTCACCATGTATAAAACAATTTATAGTTACTTCATCCGTTAACCATTAAAAACGTATTTACTTATGCTAAACTTCTTTTTACAGGAGGATACAGACATTGCTTTGCAAGAGCTGGAGCCAGAATCAGTTGAGAAAACTTTATCCATCATGGACTTAATTGTGAGTGGTGGACTCGCAGGACAAATTATTATTGCAGTACTTTTTGTGCTTCTTTTTGTGGCAGTGTATCTTTATTTTGAGAGGCTATTTGCTATTAAAGCCGCTTCAAAAATGGATAGCAATTTTATGAATCAGATTCGAGATCAAGTTTCAAGCGGAAATATTCAAGGCGCAAAGGTGCTTTGTGCACAGCAAAATACTCCAGTTTCTAGACTTACTGAAAAAGGAATTTCTCGTATTGGGAGTCCTCTAGAAGATATTAATACCGCCATTGAAAATGCAGGACGATTGGAAGTATATAAACTGGAAAAAAATGTGAGTATCCTTGCTACTATTGCGGGGGCTGCTCCTATGATTGGATTCTTGGGGACCGTTATAGGAATGGTATTAGCGTTTCACCAATTGGCCACTAGTAGTGGGCAGGCTGAAATGGGTACTTTGGCCGAAGGTATTTACACGGCTATGACAACGACTGTTGCGGGTCTTATAGTGGGAATTATTGCCTATATGGGCTATAATCATCTAGTCGTAAAAACTGATAAAGTGGTGCATCAAATGGAAGCCACTGCAGTAGATTTCTTGGATTTATTAAATGAACCAGCTTAATGAATTTAAGAGGAAGAAATAAAGTAAGTGCAGAATTTAGCATGAGCTCGATGACAGATATCGTGTTTCTCTTGTTGGTATTCTTTTTATTGACTTCGCCAGCAATCACGCCTGATGCTTTAGATTTAATTCTGCCAAAGGCTAAAGGAAAATCAAGTAATCAGCAAAAAGCTTCGGTGAGTATTACAAAAGATGGCGCTTATTACGTGAATAAAGAACGCGTGAGCGAATTCAGTATAGAAAAAGAATTAAAGGCGGCTTTAGCTGGGCAAAAAGAACCCACTATTATTCTCCGTGCCGAAGAAGGAGTGCCTATTGAAGATGCTGTGTTTGTGATGGATATTGCAAATAAAAATAATTTTAAAGTAGTATTAGCTGTAAGGCCCAATTAACTATGAGTTTGCTGGATACTAAAGACAAAAGAAAAAGCATGGCTATCACGGTAATCTTACACGTGATTATATTGATATTGCTTTTTTACTTTGGGTTTACGTATTTAGATCCACCTCCAGAAAATGGTATAGCTGTAAATTTTGGAACCATGGATTACGGTAAAGGTGATGAACAGCCCAATGAGCCTATAAAAACAGCACCTAAAGAAACTACGCCTGAACCTATTCCAGAAACCAAAACTGAAGTAAACGAAGAGGTGGTTACTCAGGATAACGAAGATGCTCCCGTAATAAAGAAGGAAAAGAAGGAAACTATCAAAGAAATCCCTAAGGAAATTCCTAAAAAGGTAGAAACAAAAAAACCCGATCCCAAGCCAGATAAGTCAACTACCGATGCATTGTCAAGTCTCATCAACGGGCCAAAAAATGATGGAAAAGCCAATGGTAGTGAAGGCAACGATGACAAAGTAGGTGATAAAGGAGATCCCAATGGTGACCCCAATGCGAGTAGCTACTATGGAACGGGAAAAGGACTAGACGGCGATGGAAATTATTTGCTTGGAGGAAGAAAAGCACTAAACAAAGAAAAGTTTGTACAGGATTGCAACGAAGCTGGTAAAGTGGTCGTGAGTATTGAAGTAGACCGAAATGGAAAAGTGGTGAGTGCCACTCCTGGAGTTCGTGGAACTACCAATAATTCAAAATGTTTGTTAGAGCCAGCAAAAAGAGCTGCCTTGGCAACACGCTTTAATTCCGATGAAAATGCTCCTGCTAAGCAAATAGGAAAGATAATCTACAATTTTAAGCTTTCGGAATAGGTAACCAATTTAATCAATAAAAGTTCATAAAAAAATTGTAAGTTTAAATACTTAATTAGTACAATTTTTATGAAGATTTGGGGAAACTTCACCATTAGATTGCTAGAGGGTATTTTATTAATTCTAGGGGTTGTTTATGTTTTTATTGCTCCTTTCTTTCAGATAATTTCAATCTTTGTAAAACCAATTTTTCTAGTTGGTTTATTTTCTTTTTACTACGCGAACACAAGAAAATTTCATTGGAAGTTGTTTCTATCTTTGGTGTTTGTAATGCTTGGAGAATATTTTGCTGCAAAGGGGTTTATAGAATATTATTATTTTGTCGTCTTATTTTATACCGGGTTTTATTTCTTTGGTGTTTGGTTGCTTCTACCCGTTATTAAGAATACCAAAGTAAAAAAAACCTTTATGGATGTAGTCATGATTACCTTGGGGGCAGGAGGGTTCTTATTTTTGTTATTTTGGATATACCATTTTACACTCTCCCCACTCAATCAACTTCTAGTGGATGGTTTAGCATTGAGCTCATTTGTAATATTTATAAGTTGCATATTTTATATTACCCAGTTCAACAAACAAACCAAAAACATATATATTTTTATTACAGGTATTGGGTATATAGTCTTGATTATTGGTTATATAATTTACGAACTAGTAATCAAGCTACCCATTATATTAATTATTGTAAATTTTGCCGAAATCATGGCGCAATTTTTCTTTATTAAATTCATCATTAGCAGAAGAGATATTATTATATATGGAAAGAAGGATGTAATGCTGTAGAGAATTCTATTTTAAAGCCTTTTAAACCCTATTTTAATTATCTTTAGGCTTTAAAAATTTCAAAAAATGCGATTACTCATTTTACTTAGCTTATTAAGTTTTCTTTCTTGTAACTATTCTTCTGTAAAAGAATCTGAAAAGCTTTTAGAAAACACACAAGAAAGATATCCACACGACTTTATGTTTATGCAACGTGCTTACCCCACGGGGCAAATTAAAACCGAAGCGTACAAAGAAGCGATTCAGTGGAAAAAACAGCAAACACGGAATGCAGGTGGAATTTGGGAGTTTGTAGGACCCACTAATATTGGTGGGCGAGTAACCGATATTGAGATTCCAATCGATCAACCTCAAACTTATTATGTAGGTGCTGCCTCAGGGGGAATTTTTAAAACTACCGATGCTGGTATTACATGGGACTCCATTTTTGATGATCAAGAGATGCTTTCTATTGGGGATATCGAAATTTCAAAAAACAATACGAATTTAGTTTGGGTAGGAACCGGTGAAGTAAATGCAGGTGGAGGATCTCTTGCCTACGATGGTGACGGAATATATAAGAGTGAAGATGGAGGAACTACTTGGGAAGTTAAAGGGTTGCCAGATATTGGGAGTATCAGTAAAATAGCCCTTGACCCAAATGACGACAATACCATTTTTGTAGGAGGCATGGGACCCTTGTTTAGAAATGATACCAATCGTGGTGTGTACCGCTCTACCGATGGGGGAGATACTTGGGAGCAAAAACTTTTTGTAAGTGATTCCACAGGCATAATTGATATGGTAATTCACCCAAGTAATGGCGATATTGTCTATGCCGCTAGCTGGGAACGAATCCGTCGTCCCCAATACCGTCAATATGGAGGTGAAACTTCACGCATTTATAGAACTACCGATGGTGGTGATAACTGGTCTGAATTAACGAACGGACTTCCTTCAAACCCTTCAGAAAAGGGAAGAATAAGTATTGCTATTTCTCAATCCAATCCAAATGTATTGTATGCGCGATATACCGACGCGATTGGTAGCATTCAAGGAGTGTATAGAACTGCAGATGGTGGAGATACTTGGGTAGCTATGAATGCGGCACCATTAAATAATGTAGGTTTTCATTGGTGGTTTCGAGGAATAGTAGTTGACCCAACAGATGAAAACATAATTTATAATGTAGATTTTGTAGTACAAAAATCGTTAGACGGAGGAGCCACATGGAGTGATACTTTTGAAAATGTACATGTTGATCAACATGCCTTAGCTTTTAATGCAAATGTCCCTGGACAAGTTCTCCTTGGAAATGATGGAGGCTTTTATAAAAGCGCCAATGATGGGGATTCTTGGGTAAAAGATAATACCCTTCCCATAACTCAATTTTACAGAATTTATGTCGAAAATGAAAATAGAATCTATGGCGGGGCTCAGGATAATAGTACTATGAGGACTTTAACAGGTAGTACAAATGATTGGAGTATTATCTATGGAGGTGATGGTTTTCAACCCTTGGTGGATCCAAATGATAGCAATATAATTTATGCACTTTCGCAATATGGAAATATAGGAAAATCTATTAACGGAGGAGCTTCGTTTTTTGGAGCTACCAATGGTATTTCTGGGGGAGATAGAAAAAACTGGGATACCCCAATTACTTTCGACCCTCAAGATTCACAAATTTTATATACTGGAACACATCGTGTTTATAAAACTACCAATGGGGCAGGAAACTGGACCGCTATTAGTCCAGATTTAACTAATGGTGATGGAGGGGGAAACCTTAATTTTGGAACAATCATTTCTATTGATGTATCCTCACAAGACTCAAATTTAATTTATGTAGGAACAGATGATGGAAATGTTTGGCGTACGGATGATGGTGGTGCTAATTGGATAAACCTGTCTTCAAATTTACCAGATAGATGGGTGACAAAAGTAGAATCAATGCCAGATTATGGTGATGTTGACGAAGTTTTTGTATCCTTTTCTGGATATCGATATGGAGAAGATTTAGGTCATGTTTTCTACAGTAATGATCGTGGTAATACCTGGCAAGATATTACTACAAACTTACCCGATATACCTGTAAATGATCTTGAATTTGGTGGTAATTTTTCAACAGGATTATACCTAGCAACAGATATTGGGGTTTATTTTTCTTCATTTCCAGGAAGTGATTGGTTTCAGTGGGGTGATGATTTGCCTTCTGTTCCAGTTACAGATATTAGCTTTGAATATGGAAACCAAAAATCTGGTTATTATTTATATGCTGGCACTTATGGTCGATCTATTTATAAATCTTTTGTGGGAGAAGCTGGAATTGAAGATTTTTCAGAAAATAATGTATCGCTATTCCCTAACCCTGCTATACAATATGTAACGATTCAATCACAATTCAGTATAGATGGGGTAGTGACTATTTATAACCAATTAGGTGCAGAAGTGCTTTCTGAAACAATTTCAGGAACAAAAAGAACACTTACTTTGTCCAATTTACCCTCAGGGCTCTATTTTGTTACTATTACTTCTGAAAATAGGAAGATTACTAAGAAACTTATAGTTAAATAACATAGTTCGTTATGAACTATCAAGAAACACTGGAATGGCTTTTTGTGCAATTACCCATGTACCAACGTGTGGGGCAGGCTGCATACAAAGCCAATTTAGATAATACCTTACTTCTTTCAGATTACTTGCACCACCCTGAAAGGGCTTTTAAGAGCATCCACGTGGCAGGAACCAACGGCAAAGGGTCTACGAGCCATATGTTGGCTTCGGTGTTACAGGAAGCGGGATATAAAGTGGGATTATACACATCTCCGCATTTAAAAGATTTTAGGGAGCGAATAAAAGTAAATGGAGAGATGATCCCCAAACGGGCGGTTACTTCCTTTATTAGAAAACACAAACCTTTTTTTGAAGAACATCAATTGTCTTTTTTTGAAATGACGGTAGGATTGGCTTTTGATTATTTTAGAAAAGAAAAAGTGGATATAGCCGTTGTGGAGGTTGGAATGGGAGGAAGGCTGGATAGTACCAATATTATTACCCCAGAAGTTTCCGTAATTACTAATATTGGCTGGGATCATACCCAATTTTTAGGTGATACTTTAGCAAAAATTGCCGCTGAAAAAGCGGGAATTATTAAACCAAATATTCCAGTTGTTGTTGGGGAAACGCTACCTGAAACAAAGCCGGTGTTTGAAGAAATTGCTTTAAAGAATACTGTTGAAATAGTGTTTGCTGAAAATGAAAGTTTTAATTTCTATCCTTCAGATCTAATAGGGAGCTATCAAAAAATGAATCAGAAAACAGTTTTAACTACCTTAAAGATGTTGAAACAGAAAGGATGGTTAATTTCAGAAAAGGATATCAAAAAGGGATTAAAGCAGATTGTTGAGAATACAGGCCTTTTAGGACGATGGCAAATTCTAAAAAAAGCACCCAAAGTAATTTGTGACACAGCTCATAATAGAGAAGGTCTGGTATTAACAATGAAGCAATTAGCTGTTGAGGACTATAAAAAGTTACACATTGTGTTAGGAGTGGTGAGCGATAAAGATTTAGGTAAGGTATTGCCGTTGTTTCCAAAAAATGCGACTTATTATTTTTGTGAACCTAAAATCCCAAGAGCCATGTCTGTAGTGCAACTTCAAAGAGAAGCAGAAGAATACAATTTACTTGGCGAACCTTTTTTAAGTGTTAAAAGTGCCTATCAAAGTGCTCTAAAAAATGCTGAAAAAGAGGATGTTGTCTATGTGGGAGGAAGTACGTTTGTTGTGGCAGAAGTTTTATAGTTTTTTTTGAAATAATTGTTTGTGAGAAATAAAAACTAACTTATATTTGCACCCGCAACTGTTAGGGCGCTTAGCTCAGTTGGTTCAGAGCACCTCGTTTACACCGAGGGGGTCGGGGGTTCGAATCCCTCAGCGCCCACAAAAGGTTTCCAAATTTGGAAACCTTTTTTTATGGAACTTGATTTTGGGTTTTGTTTTTTTGTACTTTGGAAGTTCAAAAATTGGGTCATTAACTCAGTTGGTTCAGAGTGTCACGTCGACAACGTGGAAGTCACTGGTTCGAATCCAGTATGACCCACATTAAGTACAATCCCAATGCGTTAGCATTGGGATTTTTTATTTTAGGAAGGAATGTTTATATACAACTTCCATAAAATAAAAAACATACTGCCGCGCAGCTGCAGGGATTGTATTTACAGGAGCGAGTTTTCTCTGGATCACAAAGTAATCCAGTATGACCCACAAAAAAGCCGCATTAAAGCGGCTTTTTCTTTAAGTATTAATTTTATTAATCAACTGCATCTTCAATTTCATCTCCTACATCATCCACAGCGTCTTCAATTTTTTCTCCTGTGGTTTTTTCTCTACAGCTTGTAAAGGCTGTTGCGGTAAATGTTAATAGTAAGAATGCAAAAATGAGCTTTTTCATAATAGTTTATTTTGTGGTTACTATTCCTCTTAATAATGATAGTACAAATAATACAAGAAATATGTAAAAGAGAATTTTAGCAATTCCTGCGGCTCCTGCTGCGATACCTCCAAATCCGAAGATTCCAGCGATGATTGCAATGATAATAAATGTGATGGTCCAACGTAACATAGTAGTGTAGTTTTAATAGTTAGTACTCAATTTTCTAATATCAACTTACAAGATTTGCTTTGATATAGTGAAGATATTAACCATATTTAACTACTAGAGCGTATAATTACATATAAATTATGTTAAAATAGTGTGGAAATGTTAAAATATTTAATTTTTAGTTGGTGTTATTACAATAAATCAACGACTCTTTCAAGAGCCATCCCACGAGATCCTTTTATTAAAATGAAGGCACTTTTTAATGGATTGTGTAAAAGGTTTTCTTTGAAATCTTCAAAAGATTCAAATTGTTGAATTTGGTTAGAAGTAACCTTTGTTTTATAAAAATTCTTACCTACTAGACTTATTTTACCAATACCATTTGATTCTAAATAGGTAACAATATTTTGATGTTCTGTAGGTGCTTCAGCTCCTAATTCGAACATGTCTCCTAAGATGAGCACTTTATTTATTCCTTCAGAGTTTTTGAAGTTATTTATGGCAGCCATCATGCTGGTGGGATTGGCATTATAGGCGTCCAAAATGACTTGATGTCCGTTTTTCTCAATAATTTGAGATCGATTCATTTGGGGAGTATAGGCCTCCAGAGCTTTTTTGATACTTTCTTTTGGGACGTTAAAATAATGTCCAATGGCAATGGATGCGGCTATATTTGAAAAATTATAGGCGCCGATTACTTGAGTTTGAATTTCCATTCCCTGAAAGCTCACTTTCAGCTTTTGTGAAGCCTCTAATAATTTTATTTGGTAGGAGGAAGCACCACCGTTAAAAACAATGCGGTCTATTTTTTCGGATAACTCTAACTGTTTTTTGTCCTCGCCGTTAATAAAGACTTGTTTGTTGGTTTTTTCTAGATAGCGAAATAATTCAGTTTTGCCCTTTATAACACCTTCCAAACTCCCAAAACCTTCAAGATGCGCTTTACCAAAATTAGTAATGTAGCCATAGTCTGGAGCAGCAATATTTGATAAGATTTCAATTTCACCTATATGATTAGCACCCATTTCTACGATTCCAATTTCAGTTTCAGAATTCATTGAAAGAAGTGTGAGTGGAACTCCAATGTGGTTGTTGAGATTTCCCTTTGTAGCTACACAATTATATTTTTCTGAAAGAACTGCGTGAATTAATTCCTTTGTGGTTGTTTTTCCATTACTTCCAGTTAATGAAATGATTGGAACTTTTAAGTAATTACGATGGTAATTTGCTAATTCCTGAAGTGCTTGCAATACATCTTTACAGAGCCAAGTAGATTTTTGTTGATATTTTTCTTCATCAATTACAGCAATTAGTGCTCCTTTTTGGAGTGCATCTTTGGCAAAGGTATTGCCGTTGAAGTTTTCTCCTTTTAATGCAAAAAAAATACAATTAGGTGTTAGTTCTCGTGTGTCTGTACAAACGGTATTCCCTTTTAAAAATAGTTGGTGAAGCGATGCAATATCCAATATTGAAACCTTTTATTTTTCAAAAATAAAGATAATAAAAAACCCTCCTAATCTGCGATGGGAGGGTTTCAATTTTATTATATACTTGGTTATTTATGTCTTGGGCGTTTTCCTTTTTGGGATTTAGAACCAACACGAGACATAGCACATCTAAATCCTATGTAATCTGTTGCCATATCCTGTGGGAAATAACGTCTTTGTGCAGGATCTAACCAGTAATCACGATCTCTCCAAGATCCACCTTTGTAAACACGAACCTCGTTATTAATTAATGATGTTCTTTTTGAAGATCTATCATATTCTCTTTCTAATTCGCCAATACTATCTGCATATACTTGATGTTTTGGAGAATTGTACATGCGTTTTGCATCATCAATATTTCCATCTTCCTCTGCACCAAAAGCCTGATAGTATCTTGTTGACTTTCGATCACCATCACGATAGTCGCGGTTGTCACTATCAGAGAAGTTTGTTCTTAAATAGGTTTCGTTTTCGTCAACTGGAACCTGAGCAATTTCTCCAGGAAGTGCTCTTGCTACAATTTTACCATTACTTAATGTATCATATTGAATAGAGTCTGCAGTAACAATTTTTACTTTACCATCTTTATCAATAGCGTTTTTGGTATAGACATTACCACGGTAGTAATTAAAGTCATTAAACTCATCATCTACAATTGGGCGGTACACATCTGATACCCATTCTGCCACATTTCCGGCCATATCATAAAGACCAAAGTCATTAGGTTCGTAAGATTTTACTTCGGCAGTAATATCTGCTCCGTCATCACTCCATCCTGCAATTCCGCCATAATCTCCATCGCCTTGTTTAAAGTTTGCCAATTGATCACCTCGACTTCTTCTTTTGCTTGAACGTGTGTATTGTCCATCCCAAGGGTATTTCTTTTTCCCTCGGTAAACGTTATAATTTCTTAATCCTACAAGACCAAGTGCGGCATATTCCCATTCGGCTTCGGTAGGTAGTCTATATCCTGGTAATAAAAGACCATCTTTACGTTGTACATATAAGTTAGTACTGTCTTTACTTCTTTTAGCCAGTGATTGAGAACGCTTACCTCCTCTTGTAATAGAGTCATTTCCTCCATAAGCTTGTGTTGGAGCGTTTAAGTAGGTTTCTGTGCTGAATGATTCGCCAGGCTCAATTTCATATCTTGCATTACGGCTAGTAATTCCTTCTTCTTCAAGAATAAGTTCATTAACACGGTCTGTTCTCCATTTGCTAAACTCTACAGCCTGTACCCAGCTAACACCTACAACAGGGTAATTTGCATAGGCAGGATGACGAAGATAATTATTTGTCATAACTTCGTTATAACCTAAACGGTTTCTCCAAACCAAAGTATCTGGAACAGCCCCGTTATATATATTGCGATAATTTTCGTCAGATGGTGGGAAAACATTCTTGATCCAATCTAGATACTCTAGGTACATTAAATTTGTAACCTCAGTTTCATCCATATAGAAAGATTGAACGTGCTGCTGATTGGGGCTATTATTCCAATCGTGCATAGGATCGTCCTGAACTCTTCCCATTGTGAATGTTCCACCCTCAACAAAAACAAGTCCTGGACCTGTTTCTTGCTCTTTTGCTTTAGGGTTATACTGGAAACCGCCTTCTTTAGCGTTCATTTTCCAACCTGTTGCACGGGAACTGTTTTTGTAGTCTCTAGATTTGCTACAGCTTACTAACAAAGAGGTAGAAGCTATAACAACAAATAGCTTTAATAATAGGTTTTTCTTAACGTTCATAGTTTCAAAAAATGAAAAAATTGGGTTCGCAATATACTAATTAACGGTTAAAGCACAATAATATTTTATTTTTTTACATTGTAAAGCCTATGGCTCCGCATTGACCAATGGAATAACGCATTGTTACTTGAAATATTATTTTTACATTCATTTTTAATAAAAACAAATGTAAAAAGAACATACTAAGTGTATCTTTGCCTCGTTATTGGTATGATGAAAAGAACGATTCTTCTCCTTACTTTATTATTGATTACTTATTCTTTTTTTGGGCAATCCAAAGATGTCGTTATTTATTGGAATCCCCCTAATAAAACGAATGTCATTAAAGAGACTGATGCCATAAAGAGAGATCGATTACTGTCTTCAATTAATCTTGAACTGGATGGCAACACCATTCTTTTTCAGAAAAAGTGGTTAGATAAAGGATTTGCGAATAGTACCTCTGCGAAAATCTCAAATATAAAATGGGGCAATCCTTCTTCAGACGAATTAAATAAAATAAATAGGGATAAAATACCAACAAGTTTGCAATTTACATTGGAGAGTTCTAAAGCGAGAGAACTTATCTATACCAATATTGCAATTTCACCAATTGTAAACCTTAATGGTCAATTAAAAAAGCTCCTTTCGTTTACAGTAAATTATAGTTATGGAAGAGCTCCACAGTCTAATTCGAGAATGGTTATAACCAATTCTGTTTTGGCGACAGGCAACTGGTATCGTTTTAAAATTGATAAAACCGGAGTATATAAGGTTGATAAAAACTTCCTGAATAGCCTTGGAATGAATACAGATGGAGTAAATCCTCAAAATTTAAAAATATACGGACATGGGGGCAAGCCACTTCCGCTTCAAAACGACCAAAATACCATTTTCGATTTACCAGAAAATGCCATACAAGTAATAGGAGAAGAAGATGGTAGTTTTGATGGAGGGGATTATATTTTATTCTATGGTATTGGTAATTTTGGCTATGATGAAGAAAATGACACCAACCTAAATCCCTACAGTGATGAAACATATTATTTCGTTACTGTTGGTGAAACACCTGGATTGAGAGTTCAAGATATGATAGAGCCTACAGGTTCTGTTACTAACTCTTTAACTACTTTTAATGACCTACAGTATTTTGAAGAAGATGACTTTAGCCCTGCGAAAGTTGGAAGACAATGGTTTGGAAATCGTTTTGATATTGAAAATGAACAAACCTTTGAATTTGTCTTTCCAAATATAGTATCTGGGTCCGAGATGAGTATTAAAGTAAGAGCAGCGGCAGCTTCGGAAGTGCCTACAAGCATGGCAGTTTCTGTGAACAACACTAGTTTAAACCCATTAGCTTTTGGTCCTATTAATGATCCTTTACTTCTTACTGTAAATCAGCTTAGTACTACAGTAAATGAATCTGGAGAAATTGTTACTGTGGATTTAGCTTATAACAATTCTGGAAATCCAGCAAGCATTGGTTATTTGGACTATATTACCATAAATGCAATTAGAAATTTAAAAGGCCTAGGAGGGCAGTTAACTTTTAGAAATGACGAAGTTGTTAATCTTTCAGGAGTTGGTGAATATCAAATTACAAATGCTAATGAGTTTTCACAAGTCTGGGACGTAACTAATCCTCAAATTATTTCTTCAAAACAAAATGAAGGAAATGCGTCTACCTTTACTTTTAAATCAATCTTAGGTGAAGTAAGGGAATATGTTGCAATCAATCCTAACGATTATTTTACTCCAACCAAAGGAGTTGTTTCACAAGTTGCTAATCAGAATATAAAAGGATCAATTTTTAAGGATAATTCAGGAAACTTTAAGGATATAGATTATTTAATTATTGTACCTCCAATGTTAATTCAACCTGCCCTTCGATTAGCAAATCATCATAAAAGCACAACCGGTCTAAATACAAAAGTTGTTACCACTGATAAAATTTATAACGAGTTTGGTTCTGGAATACAAGATATTTCTGCCATAAGAAATTTTGTACGATATGTTTACGAAAATGCTTCTTCCGAAGAAAAACGAGTAAAATATTTATGTCTATTTGGAGATACATCTGTAGATATGAAAAATCGTTTACCGGGCAATAATAATATGATCCCCACATTTCATACTAAATCAAGTGTGAGTACTTTTTCCTCTTTCATGTCTGATGATTTCTTCGGAATGATGGATCCTAATGAAGGTGTTTTGGATGATTTTCAAGGAGGAGGACATGGATTGGATATAGCTGTGGGAAGGATCTTGGCAGATGAAGTCTCCTTAGCAAATTCCTTGGTTGATAAAATTATTAATTATACATCCAAAGACTCCTATGGCAATTGGAGAAATAATTTTGTATTGGTTTCTGACGATGTAGACGAAGAATATGAATATGAGGCCTTAGAGGTAACTCTAGATGCCATCGGAGATCAAATTACAGCAGAGAAACCCTATATCAATGTCCGTAAAATTCATGCAGATGCTTTTCAACAAGAAACATCCGCCGGAGGAAATAGATATCCCGAAGTAAATGAAGCTTTTGTCAATGGAATTGAAGTTGGGGCTCTTATAGTTAATTATTTTGGGCACGGTGGTGAAGATGGATTGGCGAAGGAATTTATTTTTACCCAGCAAACAGCTCAAAACTTACGTAATAAGGATAGATACACTTGTTTTGTAACTGTTACCTGTGAATTTACAAAATTCGATAACCCCCAAAGAATTACTGCTGGGGAGCTTGTTTTGTGGAATAGAGAAGGAGGATCTGTATCTATGATTACAACCACTAGATCTATATCTGTTTCCTTAGGGGTGGATTTTAACGTGGTCTTAGCTCAAGATTTATTTGGATTCGGATTAGAAGTTCCAGTTTCCCCAGCTGAAGCAGTTAGGCTCTCAAAAAATGAACTTTCAAGTAATAATAAAAGAGTTATCTTTTATCTAGGAGATCCTGCGATGCCGTTAGCCTTTCCGAAGCAAAGAGTTCGAATTACAACACTTAATGATCAACCTATTAATCAAGCGGCAGATACTTTAAAAGCATTGAGCAAAGTGAAGTTTGGAGGAGAAGTGTTAGACCCAGGAGGTAATTTAATAAGTAATTACAATGGAGTGCTGCAAGCAAAAGTTTTTGATAAAGATTTGCAACGACAAACGTTAGGAAACGATGGAATTAGAGATGAAGATACAAACGAACTTTTGATCTTGAATTTTAAAACCTTGGGCGAAATACTTTTTAATGGTCAAGCTACTGTTGAAAACGGAAAATTTGAATTCGAATTTGTAGTCCCAAGAGATGTTCAAATTCCTGTGGGTAATGGAAAAGTTAGTTTGTATGCAGATAGAAATGGAGTTAGGGAAGACCAAACAGGATTTAACTTGGATATTTTAGTGGGTGGAATAAATGAAAATGCTCCTTCAGATACTCAGGGACCCTATATAAACTTGTTTATGAATGACGAATCTTTTGTTTCAGGTGGAATTACAAACGACTCACCCATTCTTATCGCAAAATTGGAAGATGAAAATGGTATTAATACAGCAAGTGGAATAGGGCATGACCTTATTGCTATTTTGGATGGCGATGAAGAAAATCCATTTGTGATGAATGAATATTATCTAGCAGATGTAGATGATTATACAAAGGGACAATCCAATTATAAATTCAGAGACCTAGAAGAAGGTTTGCATACACTCACTGTGAAAGCTTGGGATGTATATAATAATTCGTCAACTGCCGAAATTCAATTTGTGGTAGCTGGAGATGACAAGTTGAAAATAGAAAGAGTATTAAACTATCCAAATCCATTTGTAAACTATACCGAATTTTGGTTTAACCATAATAGACCGTTTGAACCGCTTGAAGTTCAAGTCCAAGTATTCACTGTCACAGGAAAAGTGGTTTGGACACAAAACCAAATTGTAAATACTGATGGGTTTTTATCTCGTGAAATTATTTGGGATGGAAAAGATGATTTTGGAGATCGTATTGGAAAAGGGGTTTATGTGTACAAGCTTACGGTTAAATCTACACTTACTGGTAATAGAGTCGAAAAATTTGAAAAACTAGTAATCCTTTAAAAATTAAAATTATATTTGTTAAAATTTAGACCTCATGAAGAAAATTTTTGTTTTTATTTTATTTTGCTTACCCGTTTTAAATCTTCACGCTCAAGGAGGGAATGACCCAACAGCAGGGCAGCGTGTTATAACAACTGCGGTGCCTTTTGTATTAATAGCGGGCGATCCAAGATCGGCTGGTATGGGAGATATAGGAGTGGTAAGTTCTGCAGATGCATTTTCTCAACAATGGAATTCTGCTAAATATGCATTTGCAATTTCAAAGCAAGGGGTTGGGGTTACCTATACACCTTATTTAAGTAATTTGGTGAATGATATTTTTTTAGGAAACCTTACATATTATAATAGAATTAATGAAAGAAGTGCTGTAGGAGCAAGTCTTAGATATTTTAATGTTGGGGAAATCGAATTAAGAGAAACCGCAGACCAAGTTCCGCTGGTTGTAAAGCCTAACGAAATGCTATTTGATGTTTCTTATTCACTTCGCTTAAGTGATAGAATGGCTATGGGAGTTACAGGGCGTTATATTCGTTCTAATCTGAAAATCCCAACCGCAGGAGGGGATATCGCTAACGCTGCGAGTACATTTGCTGTAGATGTATCTGGATATTATCAAAGTGAAGAAATTGCCTATAACGATTTTGACGGTCGTTGGAGAGCAGGTTTCAATATTTCTAACATCGGTCCAAAATTAAAATATGACGAGTCTGGACAGGAGAATAACTTGCCAACAAATCTTGCCGCTGGAGTTGGATTCGATTTTATTTTAGACGAGTACAACAAAGTGGGTGTAAATACACAATTCAATAAATTATTAGTTCCAACACCTCAGGATTTTGATGGTGATGGTGACATTGATGCAGAAGATGATCAAGAATATGAAAGTATTAGCTTCGTTTCAGGTATTTTCAAATCCTTTGGGGATGCACCAGACGGCTTTAGCGAAGAGTTAAAAGAGTTTACTTGGGCGCTTGGAGCAGAGTATTGGTATCAAGATGTGTTTGCTTTCCGTACAGGGTATTTTAACGAAAGTGATGATAAAGGTTCTAGAAAGTTTCTTTCTTTAGGAGCTGGATTTAAATACACCGCAATTAACATCGATATTTCATATTTATTCTCTACTTCGAAAGTGAGAAGTCCGCTAGAAGGCACCCTTCGTTTTGGACTTACCTTTAACTTTGGAGACGAGTACGACGAATATTAGAAATTTGTGAAAAACATTAAAATTGAAACGACACTGGAAGTATATGATTCTGTTTCAGAACTTCCAGTAGCAATTCAAAAAGTAATCAATAAGGCGCATGAAGCTCGTAAAAAAGCGTATGCGCCTTATTCGCATTTTAATGTGGGGGCAGCTATTTTGCTGGACAATGGTGAAATTATTGAAGGAAATAATCAAGAAAATGCTGCATTTCCATCGGGACTTTGCGCCGAGCGCGTGGCAGCATTTTATGCAGGGTCAAAGTTTCCAAAAATGGCATTTAAAGCATTAGCCATTACGGCGGGTTCTACAAAAAATGTAAACGAAACTCCCATCCCTCCTTGCGGAGCTTGTAGGCAATCTTTAGCCGAATATGAAGTGAATCAAAAATCACCTATTGAAGTTTATTTTATGGGGGAGCAAGGAAAAGTGGTAAAAGCAACTTCTGTTAAATCGTTATTACCTTTAATTTTTGATAGTTCGTACCTATAATTTTTCAGAAAAAAGTCATCCGATAACGATTTCGTTTCTTTTTTATAAAATTCAGGTTTTATAGAAGTTTCAAATAATGTATTTTTGTTTTAGACTATTTGTTATTCAGAAGTATTAGCAATTCAATTCAATGAAATGACAATAGTAAAATTTAATAAAAGTAATGGAAAGTGTGAAATTGGCATTCCATCTTCCGCTTTATCAAAATAGAACGCGTAGATGAAAAAAATTACCAAACAAACCTACCTTAAGTGGTACGAGGATATGCTGTTTTGGCGCAAGTTTGAAGATAAACTCGCACAGGTATATATCAATCAAAAAGTTAGAGGATTCCTTCATTTGTACAATGGACAAGAGGCTGTGTTAGCAGGTTCTTTGCACGCTATGGATCTTACTAAGGATAAAATGATTACCGCCTATCGTAATCACCCACAGCCTATTGGAATGGGCGTTGACCCTAAAAGAGTGATGGCAGAATTGTACGGAAAAGGGACTGGAACCTCGCAAGGGTTAGGTGGTTCTATGCATATTTTTTCAAAAGAACATCGGTTTTATGGAGGTCACGGGATTGTAGGAGGACAAATTCCTTTAGGTGCAGGTCTGGCTTTTGCAGATAAATACAAAGGGAACGATGCCGTAACCTTAACCTTTATGGGGGATGGTGCTACGCGCCAAGGATCTTTACACGAGACTTTTAACTTGGCAATGCTGTGGAAACTTCCTGTCGTGTTTTGCGTTGAAAATAACGGTTATGCTATGGGTACTTCGGTAGCTCGTACAGCAAACCATACCGAAATTTGGAAGTTAGGATTAGGATACGAAATGCCTTGTCGACCGGTTGACGGAATGAAGCCAGAGGTAGTTGCCAAAGAAATGGATGAAGCCATTTCGAGAGCGCGAAAAGGAGAAGGACCAACCTTCTTAGAAATTAGAACCTATCGTTATCGAGGGCACTCTATGAGTGATGCACAACATTATCGTACAAAAGAAGAAGTGGCTAAAATGCAAGAACAAGATCCCATTTCATATGTGTTACACAATATCTATGAAAACAAATGGGCTACTGAAAAAGAGATTGAAGCCATGGATAATAAAGTAAAGGTAATGGTTTCCGAGTGTGAACAATTTGCTGAAGACTCTCCGTATCCAGAAAAGAATGTGATGTACGATACCGTTTACGAACAAGAAGATTACCCATTTTTACCTCATAAATTATAAACTATGGCAGAAGTAATTACCATGCCCCGTTTGAGTGATACCATGGAAGAAGGTACCGTGGCCAATTGGCTCAAAAAAGTGGGTGATAAGGTGAAAGAAGGAGATATTTTAGCCGAAATCGAAACCGATAAGGCAACTATGGAATTCGAGTCCTTTTATGAAGGAACCTTGTTGCATATTGGAATATACGAAGGTGAAACTGCCAAAGTAGATGCCCTTTTAGCCATTATAGGAAAAGAAGGGGAAGATATTTCAGGATTACTCAACGGAAAAACTTCTGAAGCTTCAGATAAAAAAGAAGAAAAGGAAGCTCCTATAAGCGAAGCAGTTTCTCAAGAAGAAACAAATGCTGAAGTTCCTGATGGCGTTGAAATTATCACGATGCCTCGGCTAAGTGATACTATGGAAGAAGGTACTGTAGCAACTTGGTTAAAAAAAGAAGGCGATAAAGTAGAAGAAGGCGATATTCTTGCCGAAATCGAAACCGATAAGGCCACCATGGAATTTGAATCTTTCTACAGTGGTACACTCCTAAAAATAGGAATAAAAGAAGGTGAATCTGCCAAAGTAGATGCGCTTTTAGCAATTATTGGACCCAAAGGCACCGATGTTTCAGGAATTTCTTTATCTGCGGCTCCTTCTCCAAAAAAGGAAGCGACTTCAAAACCTGCCGAAACACCAAAGGAAACGAAAACAGAATCAAAACCTGTTCCTTCAGAAAAGTCGCAACCTACTTCGACCAATGCAGCAGGAGGAAGAATATTTGTGTCACCATTGGCTAAGAAATTAGCCGAAGAGAAAGGAATCCAACTTTCACGAGTAAAAGGATCTGGGGAAAATGGACGCATTGTAAAACGCGATATTGAAAATTATCAACCTTCTACTGGTGGTGCTCAGGCATATATTCCTGTAGGGACCGAAAGTTTTGAAGAAGTTACCAATTCTCAAATGCGCAAAACCATTGCAAAACGTTTGGGAGAATCCAAATTCACTGCTCCGCATTATTACCTAACGGTGGAGCTTGATATGGATAATGCTATTGCATCAAGAACAGCTATTAATAGCGATCCTGAGGTAAAAATCTCGTTTAATGATATGATTGTTAAAGCCTGTGCGATGGCATTACGCAAACACCCAAAAGTAAACAGCCAATGGGCAGGAGACGTAACTAAAATTGCAAAACACATTCATGTTGGAGTAGCGGTAGCGGTAGATGAAGGATTGGTGGTACCTGTGCTTAAATTTACAGACCAAATGACATTTTCTCAAATAGGCGCAGCTGTAAAAGAATTGGCTGGTAAAGCTCGAAATAAAAAGCTAGCACCAGACGAAATGCAGGGAAGTACCTTTACGGTTTCCAACTTAGGCATGTTCGGTATTAAAGAGTTTACCTCTATTATCAATCAGCCTAATTCTGCAATACTTTCTGTGGGTGCTATTGTTCAAAAACCGGTGGTTAAGAATGGAGCGATTGCTATTGGAAATACCATGACAGTGACATTAGCTTGTGACCATAGAACAGTGGATGGTGCTACAGGAGCGCAGTTCCTGCAAACCTTACGAAACTATATTGAGAATCCTGTTACCATGTTTGTGTAACAGCTTTCCTCTCCTAAGTTAGGAGAGGTGCCCGAAGGGTGGAGTGGTCGAAAAATACTATTTATATAAAAAGCAATGAAATAGAATCCCGTTATTCTCAATTCTGAAAATAACGGGATTTGTGTATATTTAAGCTATGATTAAAAACATCGTTATTACTGGAACAAGCCGTGGTATAGGCTACGAATTAGTGGCGCTTTTTACGAATGCTGGTCATAATGTTTTGGCGCTTTCGAGAAATGAGGTGCCCATTTCAGGATTAAATATTTCCAATTGTCAATGTATGCCTTGTGATATTACCAATGATGACGACCTTAAAAAAGTATCATATTTTCTGAAAAATGATTGGAAACGTGTGGATGTGCTCATTAATAATTCGGGGTATTTAGTAAATAAACCTTTTGCAAAATTGAAACGAGAAGATTTTCAGGAAGCCTATGATGTTAATGTGTTTGGGGCTGTTGCGATGACTCAAACCGTACTCCCTTTTATGAAAAAGGACAGCCATGTGGTCAGTATTAGCAGTATGGGAGGAGTTCAAGGAAGTGTAAAATTCCCTGGGCTGGCTGCCTATAGTAGCAGTAAAGGGGCATTAATAACCCTAACCGAGGTTCTTGCCGAAGAATACAAAGAGACAGGTCCAGCTTTTAATGTGCTTGCCTTAGGCGCGGTACAAACCGAAATGCTTGAAGAAGCGTTCCCAGGGTATAAAGCACCGCTTACCGCTAAAGAAATGGGAAAGTACATTATGGATTTTGCTTTGGAGGGTAATCAATTTTATAACGGAAAGATCCTTCAGGTTTCAAAAACAATCCCTTAACTATGAATCATATCAATGATGCAAATGTGCGTTCTATTCGAAGCTTTATTGGAGCAAAAAACTATAAGCTTTCAAAACAATTTTATACTGAATTGGGTTTTCATATAGAAGATATAGATTCAAAAATGTGCTTTGTAAGGATAAAAGAGGCATTGTCCTTCTATTTACAGGACTATTACGTAAGAGATTGGGTCAACAATTCTATGCTTTTTTTGGAAGTTGAAAATTTGGATGAATTTTACGATTGGATTCTTAAAAAAGAACTGCCTTCAAAATATAAATATGTTCGAATAACGGAAATAAAAAATGAAAGTTGGGGGAGAGAGTTTTTTATGCACGATCCTTCAGGAGTATTGTGGCATTTCGGGAATTTCAATTCACAATAAAAGATAGCTAGTGCAAGAAACACTTTCAAAATATATTCCTGAAGCAGCAATCCCCTCAGTTTTTGAAATGATAAAAGCTCATGGAGTGCATTTAAAAATTGTAAATGAACGTGTGACGAGACATGGAGATTATCGGAAAATGCCAGACGGTACCCATCAAATTACGGTAAATGCCAATCTAAACAAGTACAAGTTTTTAATTACCCTAGTCCATGAAATAGCCCATCTTATGGCTTTTACCAAATACGGAAGGTTTATTAAGCCTCATGGAAAGGAATGGAAACTTTCCTTTCAGCAATTGATGCTGCCATTCATTCGTCCCGAAATTTTTCCTAGTACCTTATTGCCCTTAATTGCACTTCATTTTAAAAATCCGAAGGCTAGCAGTGATACCGACGCTAGACTTTCTCTAGCATTAAAGCAGTTTGACCCTGACAATGATAAAAACTATATCTTTGAAATACCCTACGGTGGGACATTTAGGTTATATAATGGAAAAATTTTTAAACGAGGTAATAAAAGAGTGAAACGATTCGAATGTCTCGAGGTTGCAACAGGAAGATTATATCTTTTTAACCCTAATGCCGAGGTAGAATATTTAAAATAAATGAAGAACAATTATTACGCAGTAATTATGGCAGGGGGTATAGGCTCCCGTTTTTGGCCTGTGAGCACCACACAGTTCCCTAAACAATTTCACGATATGTTAGGGACTGGGCAAAGTTTGCTTCAAAAAACGTTTAGTAGGCTACAAAAGATAGTGCCTTCAGAAAATATTCAGGTTTTAACAAATGAACGGTATTTGGACTTATGTTTGGAACAATTGCCACAAATTGCAAAGGAGCAAGTGGTTTTAGAACCAGCCATGCGTAATACGGCTCCTTGTATTTTACTTTCGGCTTTAAAAATTTATAAAGAAAACCCTGAAGCACTCATGCTCGTGGCACCAAGTGACCACTGGATTGAAGATGAAGGGGCTTTTAAAAATGATGTGGAATTGTGCTTTAAGGCCTGTGCTGAAAAAGACCTATTAATGACATTGGGGATTCAACCCACATTTCCAAACACAGGATATGGTTATATTGAAAGCGATAAAGAAACAAAGGAGGTGATAAAACCTGTGAAACAATTCCGTGAAAAACCAGATTATGAAACTGCAAGACATTTTATTGCTGAAGGAAATTTTCTTTGGAATGCAGGTATTTTCTTATGGAGTGTAAAAAGTATAGTTAAGGCATTTCAGGAACATTTGCCTGCAATGTATGCACTTTTTGCAGATGGTATAGGGAGGTTGAATACAACTTCAGAGAAAGATTTCATTGATAAAAATTATTCAAATGCTGATAATATTTCCATTGATTATGGAATTATGGAAAAGGCAAATAACGTCTTTGTGAAAAAAGCGAGTTTCGATTGGAATGATTTAGGCACTTGGGGAGCTTTGCATGATAAATTAAAGAAAGACCCAAAAAATAATGCCACGGTAGGAGTGAAAACGTATCTTTCTAATGCCAATGACAATATGATATTTTCTACTTCAGAAAAACTAGTAGTGATTGAAGGATTGTCAGATTTTATAGTAGTAGACAAAGAGAATGTGCTCTTAATTTATCCCAAAAAGGAGGAGCAAAATATTAAGAATTTATTAACGAAAATATCGCATACATTTGGCGAAAAATTTACCTAAATGGAAAATACACAGAATAACGAGAAAGAGATAGAAAATAGTAAGAAAGCCATACAGCAGGAAGCAAAAGGTTTACTAAGTAGGTTAAAAAAGTTTCTTTTGGATTTACTTGATTTTCGAGGTGATACGGATAGAGAAAGTACTATTGAAGCTATTATAAAGGATATCCCTTTTAAAGGAGCCACAGCTTGGATTCTTATCTGTTCTATTTTTGTGGCTTCTGTCGGATTAAATGCTAACTCTACGGCTGTAGTTATTGGAGCGATGCTTATTTCTCCTCTAATGGGCCCCATATTAGGTATTGGGCTTTCAATTGCAATCAACGATATAGATACCCTTAAAAAATCACTTATCAATTTCGGGGTTATGATTGTATTAAGTGTTTTTACAGCATTTTTGTTTTTTTGGACGTTTCCACTTCGTGAAGAATCTTCAGAGTTATTAGCGCGTACACAGCCGGATATACGTGATGTGCTTATTGCTTTTTTTGGTGGTTTGGCATTGATTATTGCTAGAACAAAAAAAGGGACTATTGCCAGTGTCATTTTTGGAGTTGCCATAGCAACAGCACTTATGCCACCATTATGTACAGTTGGGTACGGTTTAGCAGAGGCTGCTATAGGAAATTCTAGAGGTTTTGGCTTTGCTGGAGGTGCATTTTATTTATTTATTATCAATACTATATTTATAGCTTTGGCTACTTTTATTACCTTAAAAGTATTGAGATTTCCAATGCTAAAGTACGCCAATTCCATGCGAAGAAAACGTATTGCAAGATTTGCTTCGGTAGTTGCTTTAATTGTAATGATTTTCCCAGCTTGGACTTTTTACCAAGTCCTAAAGGAAACTAGTTTTAAGAATGATGCAAGTAAATTTATTGAAAATGAATTAAGCGCGCTACCAAATGCTTCCTACATAAAAAAGTATGCAACGTATCATTATAATCCAGATGACAAATCTACTATAGAGATTACATCCTTTGGGAATCAACAGATAGAGTCCACTACCATGGATGTGTTACGAAGTAGAATGAAAGATTATTCGGCTTTAAACAATACAGATTTGCTGCTCAATCAAGATGCGGGTGAAAATGATCTTGAAAATGAAATGCGTTATTTGGCCGAACTTCGCTCGCGTGACTCCATAGATATTACATCAAAAACGAAAAAAATTGAATTTTTAGAAAAAGAAGTGGCAAAATTAAGCAAGCTTGAAAAGGAGCAAATACCGTTTAAAAATATTTGTGACGAAGCAAAAATTAATTATGATAATTTGAAAGCCTTAAGTTACTCCTCAACATTGTATTCAAATTTTGAAAAGATAGATACTTTGAGAACTTTTCAAGCCGAATGGAAAGAATCGGCTAATAAAGCAACAATAGAAAATGAGAAAAAGAAGCTTTATAACTGGTTAAAATACAAGCTTAGTTTAGATACTTTGGTAGTAAAATAACCTAGCCTTCTAAATTCTGAATATCTCTTATTTTTTTGAATAAATCAGACGAGTATACAAAATCGGTAACATCTTTGTTATCGGTTTTGAATATTTGGCTATTATCTCCTTGCCATGCTAGGGTTCCTTTTTGAAGAAAAATTATTTTTTCCCCTATCTCCATCACACTATTCATATCATGGGTATTTACCACGGTAGTAATGTCGTATTCTTTAGTTATTTCCTGAATTAAATTATCGATAAGGATTGCTGTTTTAGGATCTAGGCCAGAGTTAGGTTCGTCACAAAAAAGAAATCTAGGGTAGTTTACTATGGCACGAGCAATAGCAACCCTTTTTTGCATTCCTCCAGAAATTTCTGAAGGAAATTTTTTATTAGCATTAACTAAGTTCACTCTATCCAGAACCTCATTAACTCGATGAAGCATTTCATCCTTTTTCTTTTTTGTAAACATACGCAACGGAAACATGACATTTTCCTCCACTGTCATGGAATCAAACAATGCACCTCCTTGAAAAACCATTCCCATATGTTCTCTCAATTCTTTCTTTTCATCGTCATCCATATCATTTATAGCCTTTTCGCCATAATAAATTTCTCCTTTTTCAGCGTCAAAAAGCCCTAACAAGCATTTTAAAAAGACCGTTTTACCACTTCCGCTTTGACCAATAATTAAATTGGTTTTCCCTTTTTCAAAAGTGGTGGTAATTCCTTTTAAAATTTCTTCATCTCCAAAACTTTTATGTAAATTTTCTACTCGAATCATTAGCTTAGAAGTAAAGAAGTTATTATATAATTGGTTAGGATAATAAGGACACTTGTCCACACAAACGAATTAGTACTGGCCTTTCCTACTTCAAGGGCGCCACCTTTCATAAAAAACCCCTGCCATGAAGGCACTGTAGCTAAAATAAAGGCAAAGGCAAAAGTTTTTATAAATGCATAGACAATGTGAAAGGAGATAAAATCTTCCTGTAATCCGCGTATAAATGCATCAGAGGTGCTAAAACCCCCATAGACACCTGCAACCCAACCTCCTAGAATTCCTAAAAACATAGAAATGGCGATGACGAATGGATATAATAATAAGGCAATAATTTTTGGAAAAACTAAATAGTTCAATGGATTTATTCCCATTACTTCTAGCGCATCAATTTGCTCTGTCACGCGCATAGACCCTATGCTAGAAGTTATAAAAGACCCCATTTTTCCTGCCATAATTATAGACATAAATGTTGGCGCAAATTCTAAAATAATGGACTGTCTAGTGGCAAATCCAACCAAGTAATCAGGAATAAGTGGGTTGCTAATATTTAATGCCGTTTGTATGGCAACAACACCACCTACAAAGAAAGAGATAAAAATAACGATGCCTAAAGAGTCAATAACTAGCTCGTCTATTTCTTTTAAAATAAGCTCTTTAAGAACAGAACCCTTTGTTGGGCGACTAAATACCTGCTTTAGCATTATAAAATAAGAACCAATATCGGCAAGGTATTTCATGTAATCTTTTTGTTTGTTTTTAAGCTGAACAACGAATAGCTAAAGTAAAAAAATTAGCGCACTGTTTGGAAAGAACGTCGCCTTATTCTGAAAGTAACGCCATAATTTTATGAAAAATCTCGGTATTTTCATAAATACCACCAAAATTTTCGGCACCTGGACCAAAAGCAAAAACAGGAACCATCGTTGCAGAATGATTTTTGGTGGAAAAAGTAGGTACAATGGTATTGTAGTCCCCATCTTTCGCCGCGAGTGTAAATCCTCCCGTTTCGTGATCTCCAGTAACAACAACCAAGGTTTCGCCATCAGCCTCGGAAAAATCCAATATGTCTCCTAAGGTATTATCTAAATCAATCAACTCGGCTATTAAATAGTCTGCATCATTATCATGCCCTCCCCAATCTACTTGAGAGCCTTCAACCATTAAGAAAAAACCATTGGTATTGGTTAATCTTTTTAGTGCCAATTTTGACGCTTCTTGTAGAAAATTTCCACGCCCTTCCAACATGGTTGGCATGCTTGTTGGAGCAAGTAAAAACCCAAGTTTTTCTGCACTTTCAAAATCCCTTAATGACTCTGTTTCGATGATGAATCCATTTTCTTCAAATGTTTTGAGCAGATTTTTTCCGTCTTTTCTCATATTAAAATATTTAAGTCCGGCTCCTGCAAAAAAATCGACATCAGAAGTGGGTAAAAAATTGGCAATTTCTTCGTGTTTATTTCTATCATCCACATGGGCATAAAAACAAGCAGGAGTAGCGTGCGTAATGGTTGAGGTTACCACAATTCCCGTTTGCCATCCTTTTTTTGAGACAATTTCTATAAGGGTAGGAATAGGAATAGAATCTGGTGTTACGCCTATAGCACCGTTATAGGTTTTTTTACCTGAAGCAAAAGCAGTGGCAGATGCAGCGGAGTCGGTTACTAAATCACTAGATGCAGATGTTTTAATAAGGCCAATGACGGGAAATCGATCATAATTGGAGGGACCATCTTTAAAATATTGAGCTGCCGAAACTTGACTTAAACCCGTACCATCACCTTCCACAAAAATGATGTTTTTCACTTTTTTGGACTGATTCGGCGTTTGAGCGATTAAGTCAATAGAAATGGAAGTAAATAACAAGCAAAGAATAACTAAATAGTGGGGTTTCATTTTCATAAATAGGTTTGAAATGCAAAAATAAGCATTCACAATTTTTAAAAAGAAAGAAGTTATTAAAATAACTTTTTCTTAATATTTCTCCACCGTAACTTTCTAATGAATTTTCCTTCTTCTTTCGTAACAATGAATTCATTTTTTGCTTTTATGAAGCCTGTTATTGTATTAAAAAAGAAAGTTAAACTTCGTTTTTTAACAGCCAGTTTTGCAGTGGCTATTAGGGCAAGAAGGAAGCCATATCGCATTTTTTTAAAAGCCTCTCCTTGTTTGTATTTTGAAGCTTTAGAGTAGGTTGCACCTGTAGGCTTTAAATGTTTTACGTGTAGGGATTCATCGGTTTTAATTTCCCAACCGTGATATTGGGCTAAAAGTTCATCCACAGTATCCCAGCCCATGGATTCTTTAAGACCACCCATGTCTTGGAAGCATTGTTTTCGATAGGCCTTTAAAGCTCCACGGATATGGTCTTTATTTGTTAAATTTTCTAAAACCCATTCCCCATCTTTTTCGATGTAACAAAATCCACCAGCCAATCCACATGAAGTATTGTTTTGAAAAATTTCAGAAATTCTTTCGAGGTAGTTATTTGGGAAAATGAGGTCTGCATCAAACTTACAAAGGATATCATAATTTTCATCAATTAAATCAAGACCTTTGTAAAAGGCTTTAACGACTTTTGAACCTGGTTGATGTTTTTCTTCAGAAGAAATTGTAATTGAAGTAATGAAAGGAAATTTTGCAGAAAAGCTGTCAATTATAAGCTGTGTTCCATCGGTGGAATGATCATTAACAACAACAATTTGTTTTGGTAATAATGTTTGAGTAGTAAGGGATTGAAGGGTTTGGGCCAAAAAGGCTTCCTCATTATGTGCGGGTATAATAATGTAAAAATTCATTATTTTCTCTCTGCATAAACTAAATAATAGCGTGGGGTAAACCTTCTTAAAATGGGGCGTATGCCTACTTTTTTCACAGGATTGGTAAATTTTTCACGTTTTTTAATTTTCCAACCCGCTTTTTCAAGTAACCAATCAAATTGCCAATCTTCAAACTCATGGTAATGTCTGTCTCGCTCGTCGGTTTTACTTCGATAGGCAGAAGCAAACCATAGCTTTAGCGGTACAGAAGCTACTAACTTTTTTGCTTTTATATCCTGAATTACATTAAAGGGAGAAACCAGATGTTCAAAAATTTCAAAGGCTGTTACTACATCATATTCTGATGTTTTTACGGCTTCGGTTTGTATGTCCAAATCCTCACCTCTGGTATTGGTAACTTGAAATCCTTCCTTTTTTAAAATTTCAGAAAAAGGATTTTCTACTCCCAAATCCAAAATTTTAGCTTCGGTTGAGATGCAGTTTTTTAAAAATTTTAAGGTGTGTTTGTAACGCTTCTTGGGATACTTTCCTTCGTACATATTCTATACTCGATAAACAATTGCGTTGATGTTCATTCCTGCGCCAACACTTGCAAATAGAACAATATTTCCTTTGCTAACATGGTGTCCTTCTAGATGCCCATTAAGCACCAAATCATACACGGTGGGAACGGTAGCTACACTAGAATTTCCCAATTTATCAATAGTCATAGGCATAACATCGTGAGGGGCTTCTTTACCGTAAAGTTTGTACAAGCGTTTTATAATGGCTTCATCCATTTTTTCGTTGGCTTGATGTATGAAAATTTTCTTTACTTCTTCAATAGGAACTTGTGCCTTTTCAAGACATTCTTTCATAGCACTTGGGACGTTGGTAATGGCAAACTCGTAGATTTTTCTGCCGTACATTTTAATGTACTTGCGAGCATCACTAAGCTCTTGATTATAGGACTCTCCAAAATAAATAAAATGCGCTTCATCATAAGCAAAAGTGGCGGATTGATGAGCAATAATCCCACTATTAGAATCTTCAATAGATTCAAGAATTACTGCCCCAGCACCGTCACTATAAATCATAGAGTCTCTGTCGTGTTGATCCACTACTCTGGATAGTGCTTCGGCTCCAATAATGAGACATTTTTTTGCCATTCCAGCATTCATAAAAGCATACGCCTGTATAACGCCTTCCACCCATCCAGGACATCCAAAAAGCACATCGTATGCAACGCAATTTGGATTTTTAATCTTAAGCAAATGCTTTACTCGAGATCCCAAACTAGGTACCGTATCACTTTGATGGGTTCCATGCTTCACATCACCATAATTATGCGCTACAATAATGTAATCTAGCGTTTCTCGATCAAGATTTGCATCCTTAATTGCTTTTTCTGAAGCAAAGGCGGCAATTTCTGAAGTCACCAACTTATTGTCAATATACCGTCTTTCTGAAATGCCCGTTATGGCTTTAAACTTTTCAATTATGACTGTATTTTCGTGAGATAATGGAGACCCGTCTTCATTATAAAAACTATGTTGTTCAAATCCTTCGTTGGTTGCTACTTTGCTGGGGATGTAGCTTCCTGTTCCTGTTATAACACACTTCATATGACATTAAAATTTTAAATAAAGGTAGGTAAAACGTATAAACTTACCGAAGTTTTTAAATTGAAACCCAATTCTTTTGCAGGATTCATAAAATAATGATTCAAAACTGAAAAAATTCACATAGATAACGCCTCTTCATTAATAAAACAGCAATATTTTTCAAAAAAAATTAGCTTACGCCTCCATAAACTCCTCGATGGGGGTGCAAGTACAAATAAGGTTTCGATCTCCATAGGCATCATCTACCCTTCGTACAGACGGCCAAAATTTATTTTCTGAAACATACTCCAACGGAAAAGCAGCTTGTTGTCTCGAATAAGGAAAATCCCAATCGTCTGCAGTAAGCATCGCTTGCGTATGTGGAGCATTTTTTAAAGGGTTGTTTGGAATGTCTTTGTCTGCCAAATCTATTTCTTTTCGTATTGAAATCATGGCATCACAAAAGCGATCTAACTCTTCTTTGCTTTCGCTTTCGGTTGGCTCCACCATAATGGTTCCGGCAACTGGAAAAGATACCGTTGGTGCGTGAAAACCATAATCCATTAAGCGTTTAGCAATATCGGTTACCTCGATACCATGTTCTTTAAACGGACGGCAGTCCAAAATCATTTCGTGGGCGGCACGACCTTTTTCACCGGTGTAAAGGGTTTCGTAATATCCGTGAAGTCTTTCTTTTATATAATTGGCATTTAAAATGGCGTATTGTGTCGATTTTTTCAATCCATTTTCACCAAGCATACAAATGTATCCGTACGATATAAGACAGGCCAATGCACTTCCCCATGGGGCTGCCGAAATGGCTGAAATGGCTTTGTCTCCTCCTGTTTTGATGATTGGGTTGGTTGGTAGGAACGGAACCAATTGCTTCGCAACACAAATAGGACCCACGCCTGGGCCTCCTCCTCCATGTGGGATGGCAAAGGTCTTATGTAGGTTTAAGTGACAAACATCGGCTCCAATGGCGCCTGGATTTGTTAAGGCGACTTGGGCGTTCATATTGGCTCCATCCATATATACTTGCCCACCATTTTCGTGTATGATACTAGTTATTTCTTTAATGGCACTTTCATAAACACCATGGGTAGATGGATAGGTTACCATTAAACAAGAAAGGTTCTCCTTGTGTTCCTCTGCTTTTTGGCGAAGATCGTCCACATCGATGTTACCGTCCTCGGTAGCTTTTGTCACAACTACCTGCATTCCCGCCATAACGGCACTGGCCGGGTTGGTTCCATGTGCTGAAGAAGGAATTAAACAAATGGTGCGATTGTGGTCGCCTCGCGATTCGTGATATGCTCTAATGACCATGAGGCCAGCATACTCACCTTGAGCACCAGAATTGGGTTGTAAGGAAGTGCCTGCAAATCCAGTTATTTCTGTCAGCTGATTTTCTAGATTTCGGAGCATGATTTGGTATCCTTCGGCTTGATACAATGGTGCAAAAGGATGTATATTTCCCCAGTTAGGATCGCTCAACGGTAGCATTTCTGCGGCAGCGTTAAGCTTCATAGTACAAGATCCTAAGGAGATCATGGAATGGTTTAATGCCAAATCCTTACGTTCTAGCTTTTTAATGTACCGCATTAATTCGGTTTCGCTGTGATAGCGATTAAATACTTCTTGCTGAAGAAATTCGGTTTTACGAGCAACATCTTTTGGTATTGCATTGCCCTCTTTGATTTCGGAAAGTACAATGGGGTCTAACCCTTTCAACTCACTAAATACCGAAAGTATATTATTTAAGTCTTTTACATTAATGGTTTCATTTAAAGAAATCGACACCAATTTCTCTTCAGGATAGTAGAAGTTGATATTTTTTTGTTCTGAAATGGCTTTTACCTTCGTCATATCAGCTTTTACAGCAACAGTGTCAAAAAACATATCGTTAGTGAGTTCATAACCAAGCGCTTTTAAACCTTCAGAAAGTGCCACTGCTGCATGATGTACTTTTTTGGCTATATGCTTTAGCCCTTCAGGGCCATGATAAACTGCATACATCCCTGCCATTACAGCCAGTAAAACTTGGGCTGTACAAATATTGGAGGTGGCTTTATCCCGCTTAATGTGTTGTTCTCGGGTTTGTAATGCCATGCGTAAAGCGCGATTACCATTGGTGTCTTTGGTAACTCCAATAATTCGTCCAGGAATAAATCTTTTGTACTCTTCTTTGGTGGCAAAAAAAGCCGCGTGAGGGCCTCCATAACCCAAAGGAATACCAAAACGTTGGGTCGTTCCCACAACGACATCGGCTCCAAAATTCCCAGGCGATTCTAACATGACCAAGCTTAAAATATCGGCTGCAAATGCTACTTTTATGTTTGACTCTTTCGCTTGGTTAACAAAACCTTTAAAGTTGTAAACGGTTCCGCTTTTTCCCGGATATTGAAGTAATACACCAAAAAAGTCTGAAGAAAAATCAAAAGCTTCATGGTTCCCAACCACAATTTCTATTCCAAGTGGAGTTGATCTGGTTTGAAGAAGTGCTAGGTTTTGTGGGAGAATTTCTTCAGAAACAAAAAACTTGACCACTTCATTTTTCTTTTGATCTCTATCTCGTGTGGCAAATAAAAGTGCCATCGCCTCGGCTGCAGCGGTTGCTTCATCCAGTAAGGAAGCATTGGCTAATTCCATACCCGTAAGGTCGGTGACCATTGTTTGGTAATTAAGCAACGCTTCAAGTCTTCCTTGTGCAATTTCGGCTTGATATGGAGTATATGCTGTGTACCAACCTGGATTTTCTAAAATATTTCTTTGAATTACCGCTGGAATATTGGCTTGGTGATATCCTAGGCCTATGTATGTTTTAAAAACAAGATTCTTTGCTGCCAAATCATTAATGTGCTCCAAAAATTCCTGTTCACTTAGGGCAGGAGCCAAAGACAAATCTTCCTTTAAACGAATATCGCTTGGAATAGTTTCATTAACAAGTTGTTCCATACTTGAAGCTCCAATAGTTTTGAGCATTTCTGGAAGGTCATTTCTTCTGGGTCCAATGTGTCTTAAGGCAAAAGAATCGGTGTTCATTTAATCTGAATTAAAATTTTGTCAAAATTACGATTTTAAACTATTTTAAATAGCTTTTAACTTTTTGAAAACACATTATTTTTCAACCAAAATGGAGACTTACTAACACTTTGGCTATTTTTGTTTTATGAAGCCTGTAAAAAGCATTTTTAATTTTTATTTGGATAGTAGTATTCATGTTTCATTGGCAGTTTTAGCATTTACTTTAGCCACTTTGTATGAATTTAATTTTGCTCTTGAAAAATCACTTTTAGGCTTTATTTTTTTTGCTACAATTACGGGTTATAATTTTGTTAAATATGCGGGAATTGCAGGCTTGCACCACAGAAGCTTAGCAAAAAATTTAAAACTCATTCAATTATTTTCCTTATTGAGTTTTGGTTTTTTTCTTTTTTACCTTTTTCAAGTATCAAAACCTGTGATTGTTACAAGTACCATTCTGGGAGTTCTAACACTCTTGTATGTGGTTCCTTTTTATAATCAAAAGAATTTACGAAACTTGTATGGACTTAAAGTATTTATTGTAGCGCTTGTTTGGGCGGGTGTAACTGTTTTACTGCCTTGGGTACATTTTGAGCCTACCTTTAGTGCAGATATTTGGATTTCCTTTTTACAACGGTTTTTATGGGTCTTGGTGCTCATTATCCCATTTGAAATACGCGATTTGCAATATGATAGTGTTTCCTTAGGCACTTTGCCCCAAAAGTTCGGGATTCAAAAATCAAAAAAATTAGGATATTTTTTACTTGCCCTTATATTACTACTAGAAGGATTTAAAGACGATATTAGTAGCGAATTCTTATTTAGTTTAACTGTGATGTTAATGATAACTGGAATTTTTGTGAAGTTATCTAGAAAAAATCAACCTGCTATATATACTTCATTTTGGGTGGAGGGAATTCCTATTTATTGGGCTTGTTTTTTGATGATTCTGAAGAATTACTTTTTCATTTCTTGATAGAGTTTCTCTTTAATAGCACCTTTGTCTTCATTGCAAAGTGTTTTTATTTTGGAGTCTTTAATCGATTTTGTAAGTTTCTGGTTATTAGCAGAATATTCTCTACAAAACTTACAATAAATAAGGTGTAAATTCAGCCTTACTTTTTCCCAAAAGGAAGCTTCGTTGTATTGTGATTTATCACAAATATGATTTGCTTTTTCACAAGGGTTTTTAAACTTCATTACTTAAACCAATTAGATTCTAGGCAATCTGCCAATGCTTTTCTTGCACGGTGAATGATAACCCAAAGGTTAGACGGTGTGATATTATATTCATTACAGATGGTTTCCGTATCAACCCCATCTATAGTTTTTAATTTAAAAATCTCAGCTTGCTTTTCGTTGATTGATTCTAGACATCCTAAAATGGCCAACCCTAATTCTTCATTTTCCATCGATTCTTGTGCATTCATTTCTGAAAAATCCTCCACTTGTTCTTCAAGCCAATCACCCTCGTTATCAGTGTCGTTGTAGTTTATACGAACCTCGGCTTTTCCTTTATTGCTATTAATTTTTCGGTAATGATCTATAATTTTCCTTTTAAGAATAGAGATTAACCAGGTTCTTTCGGTGGCCTCTCCTTTAAAATTATCTTTCGACTTTAATCCAGCCAAAAAAGTGTCTGAAATAATATCCTGAGCCACCTCATGGTCATTCACCCTTACAATAGTGTAATTATAGAGGTAGTCCGAATATCGATCTACCCATGTTTCTGGATGTAACATCACCTTACTCATAGCCATGTAAAAATAGGAAAGTTTGTCATAGTATTTACAAGTCCCTTATTTAATCAACCCCGCTCTTTTTAACAATGCCTCTGGATTGGGTTTTTGTCCACGGAATTTTACGTATAATTCCATAGGGTCTTGCGTCCCGCCTTGTGAAAGCACAAACTCCTTAAACTTGGTAGCCACTTTTTTATTGAAAATTCCTTCTTGCTTAAAATATTCAAAAGCATCGGCATCCAGTACTTCTGCCCATTTATAACTGTAATATCCTGCCGAATATCCCCCTTGAAAGATATGTGAGAATGAAGTACTCATACAGGTTTGTGTTGTGTCGGGGTATAGCTTTGTATTTTCAAAAGCCTTTTCTTCGAATTCTTTTACGGAAGCAATTTTTGAAGGATTTCCTCCGTGCCATGCCATATCCAATAATCCAAAACTTATTTGTCTAAGGGTTTGCATGCCTTCGTGAAACGTAGCCGATTCTTTAATCTTTTCAACCAACTCCATTGGGATTACCTCATGGGTTTCAAAATGCTTGGCAAAGAGCTCTAGTGTTTCTTTTTCGTAGCACCAATTTTCCAACACCTGACTCGGCAATTCTACAAAATCCCAATACACATTGGTTCCCGAAAGGCCTGCATAGGTTGTATTGGCAAGCATTCCGTGAAGCGCGTGACCAAATTCGTGGAATAGGGTAGTCACTTCATTAAACGTAAGTAAAGAGGGTTTTTTTGAAGTAGGTTTTGTAAAATTACATACAATGGAAACATGAGGGCGGTCGTTTTTACCATCTTTTATTTGTTGCGGTTTAAAACTAGTCATCCAAGCCCCACCACGCTTACCGGGACGTGGGTGGAAATCGGCATAAAAAATAGAAACCAATTCGCCTTCTGCGTCCAACACTTTATAAGTTTTTACATCTGGATGGTATTTATCAATGGTTTCAACTTCTTTAAATTGAAGTCCGAATAATTTTTTTGCAACTGTAAAAACCCCATCAATCACTTGTTGTAATGGGAAATAGGGTTTTAGTTTTTCGTCATCAAGATTAAATCGTTCTTGTTTTAATTTTTCGGCGTAATAGGCGCTATCCCATTTTTCCAGACGGTCAATCTTGTCTAGTTTTTTTGCATAGGCTACCAATTCGTCAAATTCCTTTTGAGCAGCGGGTTTTGCTTTTTCAAGTAATTCGTTTAAAAATGAAATTACTTTTCCTGGTGTTTCCGCCATACGCTCTTCAAGCACAAAATGTGCGTGCGAATCATACCCCAATAACTGCGCTCTTTGATGACGAAGATTGACAATTTCGAGCACGTTTAATTCGTTATTAAATTTATTTTTCTGAAAGGCTCTTGCGCCAAATGCCAAGGATAATTTTTTACGAAGCTCCCTATTTTCAGCATATTTCATAAACGGAATATAACTAGGATAGTCAAGGGTTATTACCCAGCCGTCTTTTCCTTTTTCTGAAGCCGTTTGAGCAGCTGCCTCAATAGCACCTTCTGGTAATCCTGCTAGATCCTCTTCCTTGGTGAGGTGCATTTCGAAAGCATTTGTTTCGGCCAATACATTTTCGCCAAATGTGAGCGAGAGCTTTGATAATTCGGTGTCAATTTTCCGAAGGGTTGCTTTTTTCTCTTCGGAAAGATTAGCGCCATTTCTAGCGAATCCTTTATACTGCTTTTCCAAGAGCATGTCCTGTTCAGGATTCAAGGAAAGGCTCTCTTTTGTGTCGAATACTGCTTTTACTCTTTTAAAAAGGGCTTCGTTCAGTAATAAATCATTTTTAAATTCTGAAAGTAAAGGCGAAACCTCTTGTGCTATTTTCTGAATTTCATCATTCGTTTCGGCGCTATTCAAATTGAAAAAAATACTGGTCACTCGGTCCAGTTGTACTCCAGTTCTTTCTAACGCCTCTACTGTATTTTGAAACGTAGGTCTTTCAGCATTGGAAGTTATTGTATTAATTTCTTCTTTGTTTTTGGCAATTAATGCTTTAATAGCAGGAAGAAAATGGTCATTTTTAATATTTGAAAAGGGGGCGGTATCAAAGGATACTAATAAGGGGTTGTTCATTATTTTTTTAAATTTTTTGCGCCTTCTTCTACTTTTAATTTTAAGCCCTCTTTATAGGCTACAATTTTGTCGAGAACGCACTTGTCATTAGAGCCAATAATCTGAGCAGCAAGAATGCCTGCGTTTTTAGCGCCATTAAGCGCTACGGTGGCTACAGGGACGCCACCGGGCATCTGTAAGATGCTTAAAACGCTATCCCACCCATCGATAGAATTACTTGATTTTACAGGAACTCCAATCACAGGTAATGGAGAAAGCGAAGCCACCATCCCAGGAAGATGCGCTGCACCCCCAGCCCCAGCAATAATCACAGATAAACCTCGCGTGTGAGCATTCTTTCCGTAGTCAAAAAGCTTGTCTGGAGTACGATGAGCCGAAACAATATCGACTTCCACTTCAATATCAAAACCCTTTAAAATATCGATAGCTTCCTGCATAACGGGCAGGTCGCTTGTGCTTCCCATAATGATTCCTACTTTACTCATAATTATTTGCTTATTACTTGAATCGTATTTTTTACTTCTTCGGCTATTTTTCTAGCTTCCGAAATGTCTTTATTAACAATGGTCACATGCCCCATTTTTCGGAAGGGTCGTGTTTCTTTCTTTCCGTAAATATGAGGGGTGACACCTTCCATCGCCAATATTTTTTCAATATTTTTATACACCACGTCACCAGTGTGTCCTTCGGCGCCTACCAAATTTACCATAATTCCGCCAACCTTACTATCGGTATTCCCTAAAGGTAAATCCAAAATAGCTCGTACATGTTGTTCAAATTGGTTGGTAAAACTTGCTTCAATGCTATAATGTCCACTATTGTGAGGTCTTGGTGCTACTTCATTCACGAGAATTTCATCATCTTCGGTCTGAAACATTTCCACAGCCAATAATCCCACATGTCCAAAAGCTTTGGAAACTTTTGCAGCGACAGCACGTGCTTTTTCGGCCACACTATCATTAATTCTGGCTGGGCATATTACATATTCTACTTGATTGGCTTCAGGATGAAATTCCATTTCCACCACAGGATAGGTGGTAACATTGCCCAATGGGGTTCTCGCCACAATAACTGCTAATTCATTTTTAAACGGGATTAATTTTTCGGCAATGCAAGCGCCTACAGACAGTGGAATGACATCTTCGGCTGTTCTAATAATGGAAACACCTTTTCCGTCGTAACCACCCGTACAGCTTTTCCAAACAAAAGGGAAGTGCAATTCTTTACGGACGATGGCTTCATTTAGCTCGTCTTTACTTTCAAATATTTTGAATGGGGAGGTAGGGATTTGATGGTTTTTGTAAAACTGCTTCTGCACGCCTTTATCTTGAATATTTCGAAGCGTTTTTGCAGAAGGATATACTTTTTTTCCTTCAGCTTCTAACTTTTCTAGCGCATCCACATTCACGCCTTCAATTTCAAACGTGAGCAAATCTACTTTTTTTCCGAAATTGTACACGGTGTCAAAATCCATTAAATCACCTTGCTGAAAGACATCGCAGGCTATGCGGCAAGGCGCTTCGGCACTGGGATCAAGGACACGGGTTTTAATATCAAATTTACGAGTTTCGTAGAGCAGCATTTTTCCTAATTGGCCGCCGCCTAAAATTCCGAGGGTGAAATCAGAAGAAAAATAATTTACCATGCCACAAAGGTACAATCTTCTTTGAATTGGGTATCTTTGCACCCGCAATATGTGGAAATTTTTTAAAATATTATTTAGTAAGAATCTCAAACAGATGAAAAACATCGTTTTATTTGGCCCTCCAGGGGCAGGAAAAGGCACACAAGCCGAGTTTTTAAAAGAAAAATACCAATTAGTTCACATTTCTACAGGGGATGTGTTTCGATATAACATTAAAAACAATACCGAATTAGGGACGTTGGCAAAATCGTATATGGACAAAGGACATTTGGTGCCCGATGAAGTAACCATTAATATGCTAAAAGCCGAAGTGGAAAAAAATGCAAAGGCCAACGGATTTATTTTTGATGGCTTTCCGAGGACTGAAGCTCAGGCAGAAGCATTGTCAAAATTAATGGAAGAAAAGGACAGTCAGATAAATGCCATGGTGGCATTGGAAGTAGATGATGAAGTTTTGGTGGGGCGTCTTTTGGAACGTGGAAAAGTAAGCGGTCGTGCCGATGATGCCAACGAGGAAGTAATACGAGAGCGTATTGCGGAGTACTACCGAAAAACAGATATTCTGAAAGGCTATTACCAAAAACAAGATAAATATTTTGGGGTAAATGGCGTGGGAAGTATTGAAGAAATTACCGAGCGATTAAGTAAGGTAATAGATAAATTATAAGCAGTATAATTTCCCCTTTCAAGGCGATGTTTTGTGTCTGTCGAAGTGGAGATAAAGGTTACTAATTAAAAATAAAAGTTACCCCGCCAAGCGGGGCAATAAATATGACCGAAGGAAATTTTGTTGATTATGTAAAAATTCACGTGTCCTCTGGAAAGGGCGGGCAAGGGAGTAGACACCTTAGAAGGGAAAAATACATCCCTAAAGGGGGGCCCGATGGTGGTGATGGAGGTCGTGGAGGTCATATTATTGTGAAAGCCAACAAAAACCTTTGGACCTTATACCATTTAAAATTTAAGCGACATTTTAAAGCCGAAGGAGGTGGTGCTGGAGGAAAACAAACGAGTACCGGTGCCGATGGTGCCGATGTGTATATTGAAGTACCCTTAGGTACGGTTATTAAAAATACAGATACGGGCGAAACCTATAAAGAACTTACCGAAGATGGTGAAGAATTAATTATCGCTCAAGGTGGAAAAGGGGGTATGGGGAATGCTCATTTCAAAACGTCTACAAATCAAACCCCGCGATATGCACAACCTGGGTTAGAAGGGGAAGAATACAACATTACACTTGAGATGAAAGTGTTGGCAGATGTTGGTTTGGTTGGATTTCCCAATGCCGGAAAATCTACCTTACTTTCTGTCGTTTCAGCCGCAAAACCCAAAATAGCCGATTATGAATTTACTACGCTAAAACCTAATTTAGGGATTGTAACCCATCGAGATTTTCAAACCTTTGTGATGGCAGATATCCCTGGTATTATTGAAGGTGCAGCCGAAGGAAAAGGGTTAGGACACTACTTCTTACGGCATATTGAACGTAATTCTACACTGCTATTTTTAATTCCCGCCGATGCTAAAGATATTCGTGAACAGTATGATATATTACTGGACGAATTGCGTCGATACAATCCAGAATTGCTTGATAAGGACCGACTTGTTGCTATTTCAAAAAGTGATATGCTGGATGCGGAACTAAAAGTAGAAATGAAGCAAGAGTTGGATAAAGAATTTAAAGGCATTCCGTATTTGTTCATTTCGTCTGTGGCTCAACAAGGTTTAGTCGAATTAAAAGACAAGCTTTGGGAGATGTTGAATTTTGAAAAACAGGAGCAATAATATCTCTTCATTTATATAATATTCAGCAGGTTACGTAATTTCACTTGTTTTATTTTTTATCTTGTAGCAAAACTAATTGCTATGAAGACAAAACTATGTTTTATTGCTAGTATTTTAATTGTATTTAACAGTCTAGCGCAGTGTCCTACAACACCTATTTTAATTGAAACACAGGAAGAGATTGACAATTTTGCTTCCAATTACCCTAATTGTTCAGTCCTAACTGAGGAACTACGAATAAATGGAGTAAATAATTCAATAACCAATTTAAATGGGTTGTCTGGAATTATTTATGCCAATGATATTTATATTCATAATACTGAAATTACAGATTTTACAGGGTTACATAATTTAGAAACTGCTGCGCATCTTTCCATTTGGGGGAATCACAATATTCAAAACTTAGAAGGATTGTCTGCTGCCCAATCTATAGCATTTCTTGAATTATTTATTAACAATGGCATTACAGATGTTTCGGGAATGGCTAATCTCAATTTTATTGAGAATCTTAGTATATTTTATAATAATAATTTAAGCGATCTGTCTGCTTTTAGTTTTATCACATCACTTACAGATTTAAATTTGGGTGGTGGAAATGAATTAATATCTCTTTCGGGTTTAGAAAATTTACATACCATCGATGGGGACTTGGTGCTTTCAAATTTACAGTTGGAAGATTTCAATGAGTTAGATGGTTTAGAGGATATAAATGGCTCACTTTATATTCTTAATAATTCCTTCGTCCAGGATATATCTGTCTTTAGTGAGATTAATATTTTGCAAGATTTATACCTACTAGGTTGTCCAAATTTATCAAATCTTTATGGACTTGAAAACATACAAATTGTAGGAGGTACATTACGAATTGGATTAATGGATCAATTAACCGATTTATCCATATTTTCTAATCTACTATATGCTGGTAATTTGGATATCTATGAAAATATCAATTTACAATCCCTTTCGGGTCTTGAAAATTTGCAACAGATTGACCAAACACTACAAATGCTTACAAATCCAGTTTTAAGCAATATTGATGCATTAAATAATGTGTCAACTAGTGAGGTTGCTGAGGTTGTTTTAGCATATAATTCCAGTCTTTCGGCTTGTGCAACAGATTTTATATGCGCTGTGGTTAATGATGGTTCTATTACCAAATTTATAAATGATAACGCAGTGGGGTGTAGTTCTGTTGAAGAAATCCAAAAGGAATGTCTGTTGGGAAATGAAGATTTTTCAATTTCAAACGCCGTTTTTATGTACCCCAATCCCGTTTCAGAAACGCTTCAATTACATTTTACACATGAATTAGTACTGCATTCGGTTACCATCTATAGTATGTTAGGTCAAAAGCTATCTAAAACCAATCAAAGCGTAGTCGATTTTTCAGATTTCGCATCTGGGGTATACTTAGTTGAAGTAGCTACAAATCAAGGAACTTTAAGTAAGAAAGTTGTTAAAAATTAGTCAAAGCAAAATCCAAAGGACACGTTTTTCAGTATATATTAGTAACATTGCAAGTATGAAGTATCTATTCTTTTTGCTAATACCCATACTCGTTTCGTGTGGCAGTACTGTTGCCGTTGATTTCGATGATCAAACCAATTTTACCTCATTTTCGAGCTATAATTTTTATCCTACGATTGAATCTGGGCTAAACGATCTGGATGATAAACGAATTATGTTTGCTATTGATAGTTTAATGGCTCAAAAAGGATTTCAAAAGTCAGAAAATCCACAGCTTTTAGTGAACTTTTTTGTTAAGGAAATCCTCACAAGTTCCCGTAATACCTTGGGAATAGGAATTGGAGGTGGAGGTGGTAATGTAGGCATTGGAGTAAGCGGTGGAATCCCTATTGGTGGAAGAGAAATTGAACAGCAATTTACGTTAGATTTAATAGATGCTAATAATGATGCATTGATTTGGCAAGGCGTTTTGGATGGTCGATACAAAGAAAAATCAACCCCTTTGCAAAAAGAGCGATATTATGAAGCCATAATTCAAAAAATTCTAAAAAAATATCCGCCCGCTTCAAAATAACGATCTCAAATGAAAGTTTACTAAATTTGAATCCCGAATCTATACTATGAATAAGTTTTTTATCTTTCTTTTGTTTCCGCTAGGACTATTTGCTCAAAACACCTTTGAGCGGGCTGAATCCTATTTTAAGAAAGAAGAATTCAGTAAAGCAAAACCTTTGTTTATTCAGCATTTAAAGGTAAACCCTAACGATTTAAAAACTATTGAATACTTAGGAGATATCGCTGGTTACGCAAAGGACTGGGATACGGCTATGGAGTACTACGAAACCCTTTTGGAAAGTGATGACAACAATGCAAAGTATCATTTTAAATATGGTGGCGCTCTGGGGATGAAGGCGTTGGAAATTAGTAAGATTCGAGCACTTGGATATGTGGGAGATATAAGAGAACATTTTGAAAGTGCTGCTAAACTGGACCCCAATCATATAGAGGTACGCTGGGCATTGGTTGAGTACTACATTCAATTACCAGGGATTATTGGTGGAAGTGAAAAAAAGGCCATTACTTATGCCAACGAATTAAGTAAGATTTCACCTGTTGATGGTTATTTGGCCAATGGGTATATTGCAGAATATTCCGATAGGCCAGAAGATGCTGAAAAATTCTATAAAAAAGCGATTGAAGTAGGAGGGTCGCCTCATACCTATGAAAAATTGACCAATCTTTACGAAAGTAACAATCAACCAAAGGAAGCGATTGAGACGGCTTCAAAATCACTTAGGATCCATCAGCGTAATCAATTAAATTATCAAATTGGTAAAATTGCAGCGCAGTATAATTTGGATGCAGAATTAGGGATTAATTGTCTACATGCGTATATTAAAAATCATTCGGCAAAGGATGGGGTGCCTAAAGATTGGGCGTATTATCGTTTGGCTCAAATTTATAAGAATTTAGGTCAAAAAAACACGGCGCTTCAATGGATAGATAAGGCAATTTCTGTAAGGCCTAGTTTTGAAGAAGCTCAAAAAGAAAAGAAATTGATAGAAGCTTTATAAGCTACTTCCTATCTTTACATTTCTATTTCAAATACATTTATGAAAGTACATTTTATAGCCATTGGAGGTAGTGCAATGCACAACTTGGCTTTGGCTCTCCATAATAAAGGGTATCAAGTTACAGGAAGTGATGATGAGATTTTTGAACCTTCCAAAGGACGATTAGCAGCCAAAGGTTTATTGCCTCAAGAATATGGTTGGTTTCCTGAAAAAGTTACTTCAGCATTGGATGCCGTTATTTTAGGAATGCACGCAAAACCAGATAATCCCGAATTATTAAAAGCAAAAGAATTGGGCATCACTATTTATAGTTATCCCGAATTTCTATACGAACAATCCAAAACTAAAACCCGCGTAGTCATTGGAGGTTCTCACGGAAAAACCACCATCACCTCCATGATTTTGCATGTCATGCACTATCACAACAAAGAAGTAGATTATATGGTGGGAGCCCAATTGGAAGGCTTTGATACCATGGTACATCTTACCGAAACCAATGATTTTATAGTGTTGGAGGGAGATGAATACCTTTCTTCCCCCATCGATAGACGCCCAAAATTTCACTTATACAAGCCTAATATTGCATTGCTTAGCGGAATTGCTTGGGATCATATTAATGTGTTTCCAACGTTCGAAAATTATGTAGAACAGTTCTCTATTTTTCTGAATGAAATTACCGAAGGCGGTGCCATTATTTACAACGAAGAAGATGTTGAGGTTAAAAAGGTAGTGGAAGCCTCCACAAATACCATTAAAAAATATCCTTATAGAACGCCCGACTATGAAGTAGTGGATGGAGAAACACTGTTGGAAACTCCCGAAGGCCCCATGCCTATAGAAGTCTTTGGAAAGCATAATTTAAACAACTTAGAAGGGGCTCGATGGATTTGCCAATTAATGGGCGTAGATGTAGAGGATTTTTACGAAGCAATCGCTAGTTTCAAAGGAGCGAGTAAACGATTGGAAAAAATTGCAGAAACCCCTACAAGCATTGCTTACAAAGATTTCGCGCATTCTCCTAGTAAAGTAAAGGCTACAACGGAGGCCTTAAAAAATCAGTATCCCCAACGAAAACTCATTGCTTGTTTAGAATTGCACACCTACAGTAGTTTAAACCCAGAATTTTTAACCGAATATCAAGGAGCCTTGGATGCAGCTGATGAAGCCGTAGTATTTTACTCTCCCCATGCAGTTGAAATTAAAAAATTGGAAGCTATTTCGCATGAACAAATTGAGGATGCTTTTAAACGTGAAGATTTAATTATCTATACAGATCCCAAAGGTTTTAAAGACTATTTATTTTCTCAAAATTTTGAAGATTCTTCTTTGCTATTAATGAGTAGCGGAAATTATGGAGGGTTGGATTTTAATGAGGTGAAAACATTGATTAAATAATAAAGGGAAAATTATTTCGTTTTTAAAAAACTAACGAAACCAATTACTTTATACTAAACATTTACTTACTAACTTCAAATTTTGTAATTATGTTTAGATTGTTTTTTTGTTTTTCGCTAAGCTTTCTGTTTTTTACTTCCTGTAAAAAAGACGATGCTTCAACTCAAAATATTGAGGAAGAAAATTTTTATGCACTCACTGTGGGCAATACTTGGGAATATGAGGTTTCTAAGTATAATTCTATTTCTAAAGAGTATGAATTACTTGATATGCTTTTAAAGGTGGAAATTACCGAAAGTCAAGTAGTTAATAACAATACCTATTTTAGGTTTCAAACTACTTCTACAGGCACAGATACTTGTCAACCTTGTATAGATTGTTTGGGCAATAATGAATTAAAACGGGATTCCTTAGGTTACCTTATTAATGATACTGGAAAGTATCTCTTCTCAAGTGAAAATTTGGAAGATTATTTGGTGAACTCGGCGCAGTGGGGTAGTGTGTACGGAGTTTTAAAGGAAGAACCAGAATTTATTTCAACGCCCGCAGGTAATTTTGAAACGTTTCAAAACGATAGATATGCTCTATTTCCAGACGGAGAATTGGCAGATAGTAGAGATGTCATTAATTATGCTCCGGAAAATGGGCTAGTCTACACTACGTTATCAGGAGTAACTAATCCTATCCCACTGTATAAAATTAGTTTAAAATCATTTTCAATTATTGAAGATTAAAATTTAGTTTTTATAAATTCCTTCAATAAACGCTTTATCACTTGGCTTAGCATTTTTAATTAATTCGGCTTTAGCCAAATCAAAATCTGTTGGGTTTTTGTCTTGAGAGAGTTTAAATTTTCCTTCCCAGTTAGTAATTTCAATAGTAAAAGCTTGAATATAGGGTAAAAGACGGTTCATTCGTGGGTCGTCTTTTTGCAATTCAAATTTTTGAGGAGTTCCTTCTAGAAAATTAGTCATATCGATCATAGTTTGTTTCACAGCTTCAGCCTCGTGGATTAGCGTAATGTTTCCAGTGATATGCACATAAATATAATTCCAAGTGGGCAATTGTTCGGTACTATATATCGAAGGAGAAATATAGGTGTCGGGTCCTCTAAAAATTACAGTGACTTCTGCACCATGGGTCAAAGTCTCCACCTGCGGATTTTGCCTATCAATGTGTGCTACGAGTCTCCCCGAAGCCTCATTATAGATTATTGGAATATGCGTAATAAAGGGTTGTCCATCTTTTGCCGAAACCAGAATCCCAAGTGGAAACTGTTTTATAACAGCAATCATTTTTTGAATGTCGTTAGACTGATGATGTGGGGGAGGATACATAATTAAACACCAAATTGTCTTAAATGATGGTCTAAATGCTTGTACTGCATTTGCCCATATTGTTCTTTAGTAAAATGTCCAAATCCAGGATGCTCTGGCCAATCATCTCGATCTCTTTGTGAGTTGAACTCATCTAATAACCCTTCAAGATTCTTTTTTTCTACATGGAAATCACGCGGTTCGGTTTCTCTTAAAAATGATGCTGTTGGCAAATTTTTACGCCAAAGTTTATCATTGTACAGTGATTTTTTAAAGAACACTTTAGCGAGCCAATTGGGTTTCATTCCGTAGTCATTTTTACCTAACATAATATTAAATGGGCCTTGACAATGATGCATCATTTGTCCATGAGTCATCTTGCCCCATTGGCGTTCACTATTTTCGTTGAGGTTGTTAAGTCTTTCTCGTATTTCCTTATATACAGATTCTTCAAAAAGATTTTTCATGGTATTAATTTTAGCATGATTTTTCAGTTTAAAGATACATTATTATCTTTATTGAAAAGTAATATTGTGGGGAGCAATACAACATCTTTTTCCATTAAAAGTTGGAACGAGGACGACCGTCCGCGTGAAAAGTTACTACTCAAAGGACGGGCTGCTTTAAGCGATGCAGAGCTGGTTGCTATTTTAATTGGTTCTGGGAGTCGTGCTGAAAGCGCCGTGAGTCTAAGTCAGCGGATTTTAGCTTCAGCCAATAACAATTTAAGTGAACTTGGAAAACTTTCCATTCAGGATTTAATGCAGTTTAAAGGGATAGGAGAAGCAAAGGCCATTACCATAGCAGCCGCTTTAGAATTGGGTCGAAGAAGAAGGGGAGAAGAAGCACTTCAGAAAAAGAAAATTACCTCAAGTCAATCAGTCTTTGAATTGATGCAGCCTATCATTGGCGATTTGGCTCACGAAGAGTTTTGGATTGTCTATTTAAACAATTCGAATAAGGTATTACAAACGTCACAGCTTAGTAAAGGAGGTATCACCGGTACAGTGGTAGATATACGATTGGCATTTAAAAATGCTATTCAATTAGGAGCCGTTGCCGTTATTTTGGCACACAATCATCCTTCCGGGACATTAAAACCCAGTCAAGCAGATATTCAGTTAACCAAAAAATTAAAAACGGCAGGAGAAAGCCTTGATATTAAAGTTTTGGACCATCTTATTGTAACCGAAAAAGCGTATTTTAGCTTTGCCGACGAACAAATGCTGTAGTCCTATATGCTTCTTATTTACACTCAAAAAGTTACTCCCCGAATCGATTATAGCTTTAAGCATATTTGTACTAGAATTTTAAAGATTCCTGTCGACTTTACAACCACTATTGAAGAATTTATAGCCTACCAAGGGCCTAAAATATCCTATGGAAAACAACCCTTAGGAAATGAAGTTTTTATCTATGCTCATGGGTTATTAACTCAACAAGGATTTGAGGATGTCGAGATTTCAGTTCGTCCTTGGGGCGAAACAGTTGGCTTTTTTCACGCTACTGAAAAAAGTTCGATACCCTACGATATTTTTGCTGCCGCGTTTTATTTACTAAGTCGATATGAAGAATATTTACCACACGTAAAAGATGAATTAGGTAGATTCCCTGCTACCGAAAGTCTGGCCTATAAGGAAGGGTTCTTAAAACAACCTGTGGTAGATGTATGGGCACATCAATTTAAAGAAATTCTTTTGGAAACTTTTCCACAAATGGAGTTTCCCCACAAACAATTAACGATTCATAATGTTATTGAAGCCAAGCGCCCTTTCGAGTTTTTACAACGCGGTGTGTTGCGCAATATATTAGGCTTTGGAGGTGATCTTTGGAAACTTAAATTAGGTCGTTTCTTTTTAAGAATACGTGTTTTGTTACACCTCAGAAAAGACCCGTATGATACTTTTTCATGGATGTTAAATAATGTTCGCAATAGTGCCTCCAAGCTTACCATTTTCTTTTTATTGGGGGAAGCTTTTTCCTATCGAGAGGATTTTAACACCAAAAGACAAACTTTTAAAAGCTTGGTGAAATATGTTGCAGATTATTGCGAAGTAGGCCTTATGTTTTCGTTTTACTCGGTAGAAGAGTACGAAAAATTAAAAGTTGAACGATTTCAAATGGAGGACATTACTCATAGAACGCTTCAAAGTTCTACTAACGATAGACAACTTGTTAATTTACCATTGGTGTATAGAAACTTGGTAGAACTTGAAATAAAAAATGATTTTACCATGTTTTATTACAACGAAATAGGCTTTAGAGCAGGAACGTGCACGCCTTTTTTGTTTTATGATCTAGATTACGAAGTAAAAACTCCGTTAGTATTACAACCCGTAATTGGGAAATCTTTGGCGCTTACCCTAGGAAAAGAAAAAGATACCGAAGGAACCATTATGCAAGTGTACAATTGGGTGAAACAAGTAAACGGAACTTTTATATTTTTCTTTTCAAATAGAGATTTTGAACGAAGACGTGAAAACAAAACGTGGCGTTATTTATTTTCAGAAAAATTGAACCCTAATGCGTGACCGTATTCAACATATATTTTTCGACTTAGATCATACCCTTTGGGATTTTGATAGAAATTCTAGGATGGCGTTTGAGCAATTGTTTCAGATTCACTCCATTTCTGTCGATTTGGATGAGTTTATGAAAATCTATGAACCCATTAATTTTGAATATTGGAAGCGTTATCGAGAAGAAAGAGTCACCAAACAAGAACTAAGACGAGGGCGTTTTTTTGAAGCCTTTCAACCTTTTGGAATTCATTATAGTGATACAGATTTAGATGAATTAGCCACTTCTTACATAGACGAACTTCCTAAAAACAATTATCTTTTTGAAGGTGTCATAGATGTTTTGCAATACCTTTCTGAAAAATATTTACTGCATATAATTACCAATGGTTTTGAGGAAGTACAGCACTTAAAACTAAAAAATAGTGGCATTTCTCCCTTTTTTAAAACCGTAACCACTTCCGAAGAGGTAGGGTTAAAGAAGCCCAATCCTGTTATATTTGAAAAAGCACTCGCAAAAGCAGTAACAGTTCCTAAAGTGAGCCTTATGGTAGGAGATACTTTTGAAGCAGATATTTTAGGGGCCGAAGCTGTAGGAATGGAAACCCTATTTTACAACTATCGTAAAGAGACAATTCCATCGCAATATAGAGTGATTGACAGTATTTTGGAAATCAAGAAACATCTATAACTATACTATTTGCGTACAAAACTACGTTAACCTTTAAAACCCCCAACATGAAAAAGAACCTGCAATTCCCAGTTTTGGGTGTGCTTTTTACTTTATTATTTTTTTCCTGTGTTAAGGATACCGATTTTAATCAAGCACAAGATGTTACAATAACACCTATAGTTGAGTTAGATTTAATTTATTTCAATTTAGTAGCAAACGATTTTTTTGATGAAGTAACAAGCACACCACGCTTAACGGTTAGAGATACTACAGATATTCGTTTTTTGGATGAAACAGATACTCAAGAAAGCTTGCTGAAAGCCGATTTTCTTTTCATATTTAATAATAGCATACCACGAAGTTTTCAAGCCGATTTTCAGTTTTTAGATTCCCTAAATGTTGAAAAATATTTCACTTCCACGTTTGTAGAAATGGGAACTCCCTCAAATCCTGTAATTACCGAATTTACCGAATCCGTTGAAGGAGAGGAGATTTTACAACTTACCCAATCTGATAAAGTGGTGGTTTCTGTGACCATTCCATCCTCAGATGCTACCTTGGAGGGGGAGCTTAACCTCAAGTCCAAAACCACATATTATCTAGAGATTAAGGAGAGAGACTAATACTATGAGAGTTATACTAGTTTTTTTCTTAGCCTTCGGGCTCACGATGGGTATTGCCCAAAACAAGCAAGTACTTTATGGCTTTAATGAGGCGCCGCAAAGTTTATTGTTAAATCCTGGAACCACAGTACCGCAAAAAAAGCACTTTGGTATTCCTTTTTTCTCACAGTTTCATATTAATGGAGGCTCGTCTGGGGTGAGTGTGTTTGATATTTTTGGGGATACTGGAGAGGATATTAATGCAAAGATTGAGCGTAAAATCTTTGAAATGAAAAACACCGACTTTTTCACGGCCACGCAGCAATTGGAACTTATTAGTTTTGGGTGGCGCTCAAAGAAAGACATTTATTTTTCTGGTGGTATTTACGAAGAATTCGATTTTATAAGTTATTTCCCAAGAGATTTGGCTATTCTAGCTTGGGAAGGTAATGCAAACTATCTAGACTATCCTTTCGATTTAGGTGAACTAAGTACCACAGGAGATTTACTTACCGTGTATCACTTTGGTGCTAATAAAGCCATTTCAAGTAAACTTACTGTAGGAGCAAGAGCAAAAGTATATTCTAGCATTATGAGTTTTAGAAGTACCAATAACCGCGGAACTTTTGTAACGCGTTTGGCCGAAGCTGATGCTCCTAATATTTATGAACATATCGTTGAAGATGCCAATGTGATGGTAGAAACTTCGGGTATTGCATCTTTAGATGGAGATGCAACAGGAGGAACGTTACTAGGAAAAGCACTTTTAGGGGGTAATTTAGGAGTTGGTGTGGATGTAGGTGCTACGTATACTATAAATAGTCATTGGACGGCTAGTGCAAGCCTATTGGACATAGGTGTTATTTTTCATTCTAAAGATGTAGAGAGTTATCGAGCCAGTGGCGATTATGTGTTAAATGGAATTGAATTAATTTTTCCTCCTTTAAGCGAAGGAGAAGAAACCTTTCCATATTACGATGATTTAGAAGATGAAATTGAAAGAGAAATCCCTATTGACACTCTCTATGACAAATATTCGCAACTAAGACCTTTAAAAATGAATGCCAGTTTGCAATATAGTTTTGGAAAAATTACAGGAGGGGGTGATGTATGCGATTGTCTAAATAAAGGGGGAGGCGTTGAGCGGGAGCAAGCCCTAGGAGTACAATACTACAGTATTATGCGTCCCAAAGGGCCTCAAATGGCAGGAACGCTTTTTTATTATCGAAAGCTTTTTAATTTTCTAGCGGCAAAAGTTACATATACAGTGGATTCATATTCCTATTCAAATGTAGGAGCTGGTATTGTTGGAGATTTTGGTAAGTTTAATTTTTACCTTGCAGCAGATAATATGCTTCAATATGGGAACCTTGCAAAATCAAAAAGTATATCTTTGCAATTAGGTTTCAACATAAAAATTTATGACCAATGAATAAACTTATAATTGCATTCGTGTTTTCTTTAGCTTTTGTGTTTAGTGGGTATTCACAAAAAGAAAAATTAAGTAATTACAGTTTTATAGTGGTTCCCAAGAAATTTGATTTTCAGTTTAGTGATGATCAATATCAGCTTAATTCCCTATTAAAGTTTCTTTTTAATAAACATGGATTTCATGCGTATTTTGATGACGAGTTGCCCGATGTAAGACGTTGCGATGGATTACGAGCCGAAGTTACTGGAGATCCAAATTTTGTTTGGACAAGAGTGACTATTTTTATCAAAGATTGTGAAGGAAATGTGATTTACACTAGTGAAGAAGGAAAAAGTAAGCTAAAGGAGTATAGTAAAACTTATAATCAGGCTATGAGAAGAGCATTTGAGAGTATTGAGGCCTTATTTGTGCAGCAAAAAGAAGTGCGGGTATTAAAAGATTTTGAGGATTCTTCAGAAAGAAAAGAAGAAAAGAAAGTTGAAGCAGAAGTAGTTTCCCAAAAGGATAATCCACTCCATCTCCCAGTTTCAAAATATGCAAACTATTCAAATGGCGGCAAATCCTTTTTGTTACGAAAAACAAGTGAAGGCTTTAGCCTATATGAGGAAACGGCAGAGGCTAGGGATGGACTAAAATATACCGGAAAAATATTTATTGTTGAAGGTGTGGTGTTTTTTGAAGATGAAAAGGAGCAGCGATATATTGCCAATTTTGATACTTCTGGAAATTTAACGGTGGATAAAGAAGTCGGAAAAGTTACCTATTCTAAAAATAACTAAAAATCGTATTTATCTTTCCAAAGTTGCTTTAAATAACTTTTTAGAGAGCTTTCCCTAGCATTATTCCCTGGGTTATATAAAGTAGTCCCTTTTATTTCTTCGGGTAAAAACTCGTGTGGAACAAAATTTCCTTCAAAGTCGTGGGCATATTGATAATCTTGTCCATACCCCAACTCCTTCATAAGCTTTGTAGGCGCATTTCTTATAGACAAAGGGACAGATAGGTCTCCAGTTTGCTTTACGAGCTGTTGAGCGTCTTTAATGGCTTTATAAGTTGCGTTACTCTTAGGGGATGTGGCCAAATACACAGTACATTCACTTAAAATAATACGTGCTTCGGGATATCCTATGGTATTTACCGCCTGAAAAGTGGCATTTGCAAGTACCAAAGCTGTAGGGTTTGCTAATCCAATATCTTCCGAAGCAGAAATGAGCAAACGTCTTGCAATAAATTTTACATCTTCACCGCCTTCAATCATCCTTGCCAACCAATACACCGCGGCATTTGGGTCGCTTCCGCGTATCGATTTTATAAATGCCGAAATAATATCGTAATGCTGCTCCCCAGTTTTATCATATAGTACCGTATTCTTCTGTACTTTCTGAAGCACCATCTCATTAGTAATGGTAACAGATTCTTCTTTTTCTGAAAGTACTATGAGTTCAAGTATGTTTAGTAGTTTCCTAGCGTCACCTCCAGATAACCTTATAATAGCTTCAGTTTCCTTTAATTCAATTTTCTTTTTCTGAAGAAGGTCGTCCTTTTTAATAGCTCTTTTTAATAAATCTTCTAAATCTGTCTTACTGAATGCCTTTAAGACATACACCTGACAACGAGATAATAAAGCGGGGATGACTTCAAAACTTGGATTTTCGGTAGTGGCACCAATTAAAGTGATCCATCCTTTTTCTACAGCACCCAAAAGTGAATCTTGTTGCGATTTACTAAAACGGTGAATTTCGTCTATAAAAAGTATTGGGTTTTTGGTGGTAAACAGTCCTTCGCCTTTTTTAGCTTTTTCAATAACCTCTCGCACTGCTGCAACGCCACTATCAATGGCACTAAGAGTGTAAAAAGGACGATTGGATTCTTCAGCAATAATAGTAGCTAAAGTTGTTTTTCCTGTGCCAGGAGGTCCCCAAAATATCATGGAAGAAATCATTCCAGTTTTCATTTGGGGTAATAATGCACCACTAGAACCTACCAAGTGTTGCTGGCTTAGGTATTCACTAAGTGATTTTGGGCGAATTCTTTCAGCTAATGGTGTATTCATACAGTGGTAAATTTACAATTTAAAAAAACGGTGTTTACTGTCAAAATAGCATAAATTTATAGTTAGGATTATTTTTTGCAATAAATACATTTATGAATTCTAATAAAGAACTACAGTTTTCCTTCGATGTATTATTATACCCGGTAATTTTTGTTTTAGCCATTTGGATAGTTTTTTGGTTAGAAATAAGTTACGGTGTGCGTTTTACAAAATGGGGGGTATTTCCTCAAAAAATTGAAGGATTAAAAGGAATTCTTTTTTCTCCATTTATTCATAGTAGTTTAAAACATTTATTTAATAACTCAATTCCACTGTTGGTACTTAGTATTTCACTATTTTATTTTTATAGGAGGATAAGGTGGAAGGTTCTTTTGTGGGGATTACTTTTAACAGGGTTGTTGACGTGGTTTATAGGACGACCGGCTTGGCATATAGGGGCGAGTGGCATTATTTATATGTTGGCTGCGTTTCTTTTTTTTAAAGGAATCTTTTCCAAGCAATATCAATTAACTGCCTTGGCGCTTATGGTTGTTTTTCTCTATGGAAGCTTATTGTGGTATCTTTTTCCCATAGATCCAGAAATATCTTGGGAGGGTCACTTATCTGGTTTTATAGTAGGAGTTGCTCTGTCTCTAGTGTTTAGGAAAAATCCCATTGAGGAAAAAAAATACGACTGGCAAAAGGATGATTTTAACCCAGAGGATGATCCTTTTTTAAGACAGTTTGATGAACACGGAAATTTTATTGAAAATATCCCAGAAGAAATCGAGAAGCAACCTGAGCAGAATGAAATGAAGCAGGATATTAAGATTATTTATAGATTTAAAAGAAAAGAAAAAGAAGGGGAGTAAGGTTTATCTTCTTTGTCTTATAACTTCATATAAAAAAGCACCACAAGCAACTGAAACATTTAATGAATTGATTTCACCTAACATAGGCAAGGCAGCTTGTTCATCTAATAGATTAAATAGAGATTTTGTGATTCCTTTTCCTTCAGAACCTAATACAATGGCAGTTGGAGCTTTAAAATCCACCTCATATAAACTTTTTGAAGCTTTTTCTGTAGCACCTATAACATTAACTCCAGATCCCTTTAAATAAAAGATAGCATCTTTAATATGGTCTACTTTGCAAATAGGTACCTTAAAAATAGCTCCTGCAGATGTTTTAACGGTATCTCCACTCACGGGGGCGCCTCCTTTTTTCTGAATAATTATTGCATCTACACCTGTACATTCAGCGGTTCGAATTATAGCGCCAAAATTCCGTACATCACTTATTTGGTCTAAAACAAGAAATAGGGCACTTTTATCTTTGGATAAAGTTTCTTCCACCATATTTTCAAAATCACTGAATCCAATAGGGGAAATGATTGCTACAATCCCTTGGTGGTTGGCACGAGATAATTGATCTAGCTTTTCAATAGGAACAAAGTTTATTGAAACCCCATTGGGTTGGGAAAGGGAGATAATTTCTTCAATCTTTTGGCTTTCTATTCCTTTTTGAATAAATAGTTTGTCTATGTATTTATTAGATTTAATTGCCTCTAATACGGGGTAGATTCCAAATATGATAGTTTCTTTGTTCATTCTTAGATATTATATATTAAAAAAGAGGCTGTCTAATTAGACAGCCTCTTAAAAATATTATAGTAATATAATTACTTGATAACTTTTACAGTACCTTCAGTACCATTGATGTTTACATTTACAAAGTAAGCACCACTTGCCATTCTAGACATATCGATAGTAGAAGATAAAGCATCAACTTTAGCATTGTAAACTTGCTGTCCTAAAACATTGTAGATTACAACAGAGTTAATTCTCTCTTTAGCTTGAATGTTTAATTTATCACTTACAGGGTTAGGATATGCAGAAAAACCTTTTTGTGCAAATTCATTAGTTGATAATACCAAAATGTGGAATGAATCTCTGTAGTCAAAGGCATCAATCCAATACATATTGTTAGCAGAAATTGAGAAGAAATCAATACCTCCTAAGCTAGTTGGGTATGTTCCACTAGCATCAGTAAATGGAGTTCCCATAGGAATAACCTCTGTATTATCAACAGATAATCCCCAAGTTGACGCTCCAATACCACCAGTAATGTCAACATTCATGGCAATTCTGAACCAAGCATCGTGAGGGAAATTGAAATTTACAGGAGCACCAACTGCATCATCAATAAGTCCTACTCCTGGATTGGTTGTATCTTGATTAAAGAAAATATTTCCAACAATCCATTCTCCAGATCCAATTGGCACAGTGCCTTGTAAATTCCAGTATGCTTCTTTACCTGAAGGAACATACATATAGAATTCAAGACCCCATTCGCCAAATATTTTGTTTCCTAGGTCTAGTACACCATCTGTTGATCCATCATCTGGAACATATCCTGAAAGACCACCATCATAAGCTTGATCAGCACTAGATAGGATAGCACAAGTACCACCACAACCCCAATCTGTCCACCAATCTTGGTAAATAGGTTGACCAGCAGTGTAGCTTTCCATATCGTCTGTAAACTGTGCATTAACACTAGTAAATGCAAGTGCTAATAAAGCAACTAAGAAATAATTTTTTTTCATAATAATAAATTTAAAGTTTAATAATTTCAAATATACAAATTTTTAAATAATAAAATTCTTTTTAACAAAAAAAAGAAAATTTTTAATAAAGTTTAAGGCAGAGGTTAATTTCTGCCTTAAACCTTCTAAACATTATATTGGTAAGAATATAATTTTATATAAGAATGACGCTCCAAAATAAGGTCCTCCAGAAACACTAGCTCCTAGATTAGTATTGGTAAAAACAGTACCATCGGTCATTTCAAGTTCAAGTCTCATAGAAATAAAAGACGGTGTTGTTAAAACGGCATCTCCAGGAAAAGCATCTAAAATTGCTTGAGTTGGAGTAACAGATGATATTCTAGGTAAACCATTAGGTCCAATAGCGAATTCTGACGCAGCATTTGTAACAAAAAGAACTTCTCCAATAGGATTTCCAGAGCCATCAACTATTGGTTCTAATAAATCTTGATCTTGGAAAATAGCCATGTATGTTCTTACTTCTTTAAAGTCTGGAACAAAAGTACCATTACCTTGTTGAACCTCTAAAGTATAGTTTAATACATTGTTAGTTTCATTAGTAAGTGATACCAATTCTGGTGGAGCCACAACAGTTCTAATGACAGCACCACTTTCTGAATCCACATTATCTAATACTTGATTTATAACCGCTTCTGAGTCTGAACAAGAAATAGCTGTTCCAACAAGAAGAGTTATCATTAATAATTTAAATATGTTTTTCATAATTATCTTTTTTAATTAGTTAGCAGATGGGAATCCTGGTGAAGCTGGGTTCGTATCCCAAAATACTTGAACATCAACATTTGGCTTTTGTGTAATATTGCTATTTACGTTGGCTTCGTTTGATGGGTAAAAGAATGATCTTACAAATGGACCTGGGTTTGGATCAATATTGAATTGAATTAATTTAGGATATCCAGTTCTTCTGTATAGATTGTAAGCTCCAATACCACTTCCAAAATTACCAATAAATTGTTGCGTAGCTAATATTTCCCATTTTGCATTAGCATTTCCACTATTAAAGCTATTGATAACACCAGAAATGAAACTACTAACTTCACCAGAAGTAGGTTCAAATGATGAATCAGCACTTGGGTCTACAGAGATAAAACTTTGAACTTTAGCGATACTTTTTGTCAATGCAGAATTTAACGCTGAAGCTGCTCCACCAGTATTATTAGAAGCCAATGCAGCCTCTGCTCGCATAAAATCTGTATAAGACGCTAACATAATAGGTAATATTCCAGCTCCACCACCGCCATCTCCAACTACTACAGGAGATAATTCGTCACCATCAAATTTACCTCCAGCAGGATATACACCATTTACGGTTCTTCTTAAACCATCTGGTGGTATACCTTCGTTGTTTCCGTGATCACGACCCCAGTATCCATTATCAACAGAACAATAAGTCATGGATGCAGTGTAATGATTTGGTCTAGGGGCGCCAGAACAAGTTAATCGAACTGTATCTGGTCCACATGGAACGCCATCAGCACCTGTAGAATTTGGTGTACAAACAAATTGTCTATAGAAATAATATCTAATTCTTGGGTCATTAGAATCATTCATAGTTTCCATTAACCAGTTAGATTCATAAGAACCAGCACCACTTGTAGTGTAATCCGTACTATACGATGGGTGTCTAGTATCTGGGTTGGTTTCGTTACTTCCATATTGGAATTGGAAATCGTCTGAAGAACTAGTGATTGCAGAACTAGAAACAGAATTAAAGCTAGCTAAGTCACCTGTGTTTAAGTAAGCTAACATTTTTACGCTATTTGCTAGTTTTCTCCACTTAGTGAAGTCATTATCATAGTAGAAATCATTTTCTAAGTTACCACCTTCAGAGCTTAAGAGTACCAAACCTTCATCAAGCATAGCTAAAGCACCTGCATATACTGAAGCTCCTGGATCTGCTACTGGAGCAGGGAACTCAGTTGGATTAGTCGCTTGACTAAATGGAACATCTCCAAAATTATCTACAAGCGTTATTAATGTATAAGCTTTTAGGATTTTCATAACACCTAAATGCTTATTAGCTCCAGCATCTACAGCAAGTGGCTCGGCAGCAGCCATATCGGAAAACATTCCCTGATAGGCTAATGCCCATTCGCCGTCTAGTACAGCTGGCTCAAAATTATCTCTATATGTTCTTCCAAACATATAGTTAACGCGCACTAATTGTGCATCATTGTTTCCAATTTGACGCATAAAGCTTGCAAAATTTAGCTGAATTTCATTTAAAAATCTATCTAAATTAGCTTTGTCTAAAGTTACATCATTAGGATCATCTAGTAAGTCTAGTTCTGTAGTCTCACAAGAGGTAAAAGCAAGACCTAGAAGTAGAAAAACAAATATTGATATTTTTTGTATTTTTTTCATCTCTTAATTTTTTTATTTATTAGAATGTAGCATTTACAGTGAAACCATATCTTTTGCTACTTGGTCCTGTTAAGAATTCAAATCCTTGACCATTTCCTGCACCTAAACCAGTGGTGTTTGGATCAAAGTTTATACCATCAGGTGTGTTATAAGCATCATACCAAAGGTTAAATCCACTTACTTTAAAAGTAACGCTTCCAAAAGGAGTTCTATCTAAGAACTTAGATGGTAATGAATAACCAAGAGTAACTTCTTGTAAACGAAGTACAGAAGCATCATATACATTAAGCTCATCAGCTGCACTCGCAAATCCATTGTCAAAATAAAACTGTGAATTGTTTATTTGAACTTGGTTTGGATTTCCATCAGGACCTACACCATCAAGAATATAAGTTCCAAGACGATCTTCAGTATCTGTTGTTAATCCACGTCCAAGTAATGTTGCTATATAAGTAGAGTAGATATCTCCACCAGAAACGTGGTTAACGGCTACATTAAGAGATAAACCTCTCCAAGACATTGTACTGATATAGTTCATTATAAAGTCTGGGTTAGCATCACCAATTTTTGGAACCAAGCCATCTTCAGTAACACTTTCGGCAATATAGTTACCCGCTGCATCAACTAAAAGATTACCATTTTCATCTCTAGCGATTCTTGCACCATAAAGAGCTCCAAGAGGATCTCCTACAGTTGCAAAGTTTCCTAAGTTGGTAAATCCTGCATATACAACTTGATCTGTATCTTGACCTAAGTCAACCACTTCACTTTCGAAAGAAGTATAGTTAACATTTACTTTCCAATCGAATCCACCTGTGTTACTCTTAAAGATATTAAGACCAAGGTCTGCTTCAATACCCCAAGATTCAATTTTACCAATGTTGTTATCGATAAAAGTTGCACCAGTACTAGCTGGAATTGGTTGATCTTGAACAATTAAGTCATTGGTTGTTCTTGTGAAGTAAGAGAAGTCAAAAGTAAGTCTGTTAAAGATTTTACCTTCAGCTCCAAATTCTAATTCCTCAAATAATTCAGGCTTAATTGCAGGGTTACCAATACTACTATCTGTTGTGTTAGAAGTAATTAATTGACCATCTGATTGCCAAGCTTGAGTATCTAGATTTACCAAAGTAACTGTTGGATATCCAGTAGAGAAGTTTGCAGAAGTACCATAACCAGCTCTTAACTTTAAGAAGTTAAGTCCATTGTCAGATTGGATACCTTTAAATGCACTTGTTGGCACAAAAGAAATACTTGCTGATGGATAGAACAATGAGTTGTTTATTGAGTTTGATACCCAGTCATTTCTTCCAGATAAGTTAAGGAAAACAAAGTTGCTGTAGTCTAACAGAACCTGTCCAAATACTCCAATAATGTTTCTTTTTTGACGGAATTCTATTTGATTACGCTCCACAAACCCTGAATGATCAAAGAAACCAAATACTTGCTGATCTGTACTTCTAATACCATATCTATTGTAATCTACACTCTTTGATGTTGCTCCAAGTGAGAAACCAAGATTCACATTATCATTAAAGAAACTAAAGTTGTTTCCAGAAAGTACAATCCTGTGATCATAAATGGTGTTAGATGTATTTACAGTTTCATAGAAACCTCTTTGTACATTAACATCGTCATTTACACCACCTTTGTTTTGTCTGTTAACACTATCTTCTGAGTATGTATCAACACTACCTTGATAAAGTATGTTAAAATTATCTGTAATATTATAATCAATTGCAGCAAAACCATTAACACGATTTACTAACTGAGAGAATCTCGCATTGTTCACAGTCCATAATGGGTGTTGGATAGCGTTATCATCACGATAGTAAATGCTACTTCCATCAGGTAATTGATAAGGAAGCTCGAAGAAATCAATACTTCTAGGAGTATAGAATAAATCTCCAAAGATAGATGATCCTGCATAAGGAGTACTACTACCAAAACTAGTTGAAACTGGAGGTGTCTTTAAGTCTGTCTTTGTATAAGTCATAGACCCTCTAATGTTTACTTTGTTGGTTAATTTTGCATCTCCAGAAATTGTTAAGTTATTTCTTTTTACGTTATTACCAGGAGTAAATCCATCCTCATCTAAGTGACTAAAAATAGTACCATAACCAAACTTTCCGTTTTCGCTTCTTCCTCGCGCACTAACAGAAAGGTTTTGAGCAAGACCTTTTTGGAAAAAGTCTTTCACACTAGATCTTGGTTTCCAGTCATATCTCTGTCCGGCGTATTGCTCTTGAAAATTCGGATAATTTGTTGCCAGATAAGCTGAAGATGAATATGGGTGTTCCACAGTTCCGTCTGCATCAAAGGCAGCATCATTAGCCCAGCCTCCTAAGCCATCTTTATAGAAACCTGGTCCCCAGTTACTGTAGAACCAACCAAAAGCTTGGTCAAAACCACCACCATAAGAGTTTTGGTAATCAGGAAGAATAGAAACCTCATTTACAAATACAGATGAAGAAACTTCAATTTCTTGTTTTGCATTTTGTTGGCTTGAACTTCCAGCTTTCGTTGTAATAAGTATTACCCCGTTTCTACCCTCAGTACCATATAAAGTAGTTGCAGCTAATCCTTTTAGAATATCCACACGCTCAATGTTGTTCGGGTCAATATCAAAAGAACGGCTAGATCCCATATTACCGTCGGTAAAGGCACCTGCTTCGTTAGTATCATTACTAATAGGCACACCATCAATTACATATAGCGCGTTGTTATCGCCAGAGAATGATGTCATACCTCTAATAATTACTTTGTTCGCAGAACCAGAAAGACCATTCTGGGTAGTAATATTAATACCCGCAGCCTTTCCACTCAAAACACGCGTTAAGTCAGTTTGAGGGCTCTCCTTTATTGACTCTTGCTGAATTGAAGAAACCGAATAACCTAAGGCCTTCTTTTCCTTTTTTACTGCAAAACCAGTTACCACAACCTCATTAAGTACAGAAGCATCAGGCTCCATAGCAAAAGATATGCTAGAGGTAGCTGCGCCAATGGTCTTTTCTTGAGTTTTGTAGCTTAAATAACTGTACACTAAAGTTTGCCCAACATTTGCAGTAATTGAATAATTACCATCAAAATCTGTTTGGGTTCCATTAGATGTCCCTTTTACAATAACATTAACCCCTGGGAGCGGTAAACTGCTTTCGTCAGTTATAGTTCCTGAGATTGTTTTTTCTTGTGCGAACGTGAGTTGCACTACAAACGCTAGCAATAGCGTTAAAATTCCACTAAACTTTGTTCTCATTTTATAATTTATTTGAATTAGCCAATGCCAAAAATCACAATAAAAAGTTAAATACACAACTTTTTAAACTTAAATTTTCTTTTTTTTTAAAGACAACGTTAAAGTATTGTTGTCCTTATGATAATCTATTTAATTATTGTGTCTACAATCTTTTCCAGCAAAATTCTGAATAAATAATCGTAATGCGAAATTTTTTCTCTGAAGGTTATCCTGTTATATAAAAATGGTATTTAAAAATGCCTATTGAATTTTTAAAATCTAGTAATAAATAGTATATGAATCTTTGTATTTGCGAATTCAATATTCTGATTTTTAGAAATACCATTTGCAATGTTAAACTTAAAAAGGCCCGCCTTGGTGTTTAAAGCCAAACCAACCCCAAAACCAAAAAGCTCTTCTTGAATAGTAATTATTTTATTTTCAAAATAGGCAATATCTATTATAGAATGTACATAGGTGTTTCTATCAAGCAAATAACGATATTCAGTATTCAACACGGAAAAGAGTGAGGCGTCAATGCTATTTTCTCTAAACCCTCTTATACTATTGATGCCGCCAAACCTAAAGAGTTCATTGGTTAAATAATTTGGGCTGCTTAAAAAGCTTGTCGAGTTTTTGATGTAAAAAGAATTGGTTTCATTAAGATTAAATATATGCGAAAAAATACCAGAGACTCTTACTTGATCTGCTTCATTTGATGAGGTGGTTCTTTTTCCAATTTCTGTTTCTAGTCCCACGAAAGTTTTTATTGGGAATAGTTTTTCATTCTGAAATTTTGAAAAGTGAACCCCGGTTAAAAAAAACTTGGAGTCGTAATCTTCAACAAACGCCGAAGCGTTTACTCCATCAAGCAGGTTGTTAGATTCATAGGATTTATACCCTACATAAAAATCGATTTTAGGGGAAGCCTGATAGTAGAGCCTTGCTTGCTGATGGGTTGTAGAAAAAGTACTGTCTCTTTTAAATATTTCTAATTCCAAGCTTACACCTAAAGGGGTTTTAAATAAATAAGGAAGCTTTGTAAACACTCTCAGGTTTTGTTGCTCACGGCCATCGGCTTTATAATTTATAACCAATTGCTCGCCGTAATTCAGATTATTATTAAGTTCTAGATTTAAATACCCATTAAATTCTAGTTTTTGGGTGTCTTCATTTGTGGCAAAACCTAAAATACCATCAAAGAGGTTGTTGTTTGTTTTCTGAAAATATAAATAAACTATTGTAGAATCTTTTTTGAATAATGCTTCTGGAGATTTAATTGAAGTTATAAAACCTAAATTGTTTAAAGTGTTATTTTGTTCAATTATTTTTTTCTGGTTAAAAACCTTTCCCTTTTTAATTCCGGCATAATACTTTATAAAGGACTTTGGAAACTTTTCATATCCTTTTACTACAATTCCATCAATTTTTCTTTGGCTAGTAGATGTAAAATTAAGATTGGCTTTTAAGGTGCTATTGTCTTTTCTTTCAATTTCTGAAAGCTGTATTCTTGAAAAGGGATCACCTTTTTCAGCTTTTATTCTTGTAAGTTTTAAAAGAGCAACCTCCGCGAGTTGAATTGGAATTTTAAAAATAGAATCAGAAACTTCATTGCTAATTTTTTTTAGTTCTGAATATGTAAAGTCTTTTTCCGAATAATGAATCTCAATATCACGCCATCTATTACCTAAATAGTAATCGGCCACAAAAATTGAATCATTTTGTTTTTCTAGTGATATTAGCCTAGAATCAATAAATCCGCTTTTTTGAAATTTTTGAGAAAGAGAATCAGCTTCAGATTTTAAACTTAAATAATCTTCAAATTTTAAAGTAATATCTAGGGAGTCTAAAAATGATGAAGTCACTTCCTTTTCTGCTTCAATTTTAAGCGTAATATTTTGAGCGGCAACCTGCCCCAAAAAATTTGTATATATATATAGGTATAAAAAAAAGAAAAAAAACTGCCTCAAAAGCTTGAAAGTTTATATTGTAAATCTAACGTTATTGAAGGGTTTTTCATATCTCGTGCATAAATAAAAGTAAATCCAACAAAAATTAATAAAACTGTGTTGGATTAATGCATTTTTATTTCTACATTTGCGCCCCTTTAAAGGGATAATTATATCATTTAATTAAGTATAACAAGGATTTTATATGCCAACTATTTCACAATTAGTACGAAAAGGAAGAGCCAAAATAACCAAGAAGAGTAAATCGGCTGCCCTAGATTCGTGCCCGCAACGCCGCGGTGTGTGTACTCGTGTATATACTACCACTCCTAAAAAACCAAACTCTGCAATGCGTAAAGTAGCAAGGGTAAGGTTAACAAATGGAAAGGAAGTAAACGCGTACATCGGTGGCGAAGGACACAATCTTCAGGAGCACTCGATAGTATTGGTTAGAGGTGGAAGGGTTAAAGATTTGCCAGGGGTACGTTACCACATTGTAAGAGGAGCTTTGGATACCGCAGGTGTTCAAGGAAGATTACAACGTAGGTCTAAGTACGGTGCAAAGCGCCCTAAAAAGTAATTCAAACAACTTTTAAAGAGAAGTAATGAGAAAAAGACAAGCGAAAAAAAGACCACTTTTACCAGATCCAAGGTTTAACGACCAGTTGGTAACACGTTTTGTAAATAACTTAATGTGGGACGGAAAAAAGTCGACTGCTTTCAAAGTATTCTATGATGCGATTGATATTGTAGAATCAAAAAAACAAAACGAAGAAAAAACGGCTTTAGAGATTTGGAAAGATGCACTTTCCAATGTTATGCCCCACGTAGAAGTGCGTAGCCGAAGAGTTGGAGGGGCTACCTTCCAAATCCCAATGCAAATTAGACCAGATCGTAAGATTTCTACTGCTATGAAGTGGCTTATTAGCTACTCAAGAAAGCGTAATGAAAAGTCTATGCCGCAAAAATTAGCTGCCGAAATTTTAGCAGCTGCTAAAGAAGAAGGTGCTGCAGTTAAAAAACGTATGGATACCCATAAAATGGCTGAAGCAAACAAAGCATTCTCACACTTTAGATTCTAAGAAAATGGCACAAAGAGATTTAAAATTTACAAGAAATATAGGGATTGCTGCGCATATTGATGCCGGTAAAACCACCACTACAGAGCGTATACTTTATTATACAGGTGTAAGTCATAAAATTGGAGAAGTTCACGATGGTGCTGCTACGATGGACTGGATGGAACAAGAGCAAGAAAGAGGTATTACCATTACTTCTGCTGCAACCACTTGTACCTGGAATTTCCCATTAAAAAATGGACAGCCTGTTGAAGATACTAAACCATATCACTTTAATATTATTGACACTCCTGGTCACGTTGACTTTACCGTCGAGGTAAATAGATCACTACGTGTGTTGGATGGACTAGTATTCCTTTTTAGCGCGGTTGATGGTGTTGAGCCTCAATCTGAAACTAACTGGAGATTGGCAGATAATTACAAAGTTCCGCGTATGGGATTTGTAAATAAAATGGACCGTCAAGGATCTAACTTCATGATGGTTTGTCAGCAAGTTAAGGATATGTTAGGGTCTAATGCTGTGCCAATTGTACTTCCTATTGGTGACGAAATTGACTTTAAAGGAGTTGTAGACTTAGTGAAGAACCGGGCTATTGTTTGGCACGAAGAATCCATGGGCTCTACTTTCGATGTTATTGATATTCCTGAAGATTTAAAAGAAGAGGCACGTTTATACCGCGGAAAGTTAATTGAAGAGGTAGCGGCTTATGACGAAAATCTTTTGGAAAAATATATGGAAGATGAAGAGTCTATTACCGAAGATGAAGTTCACGCTGCGTTGCGTGCTGCGGTAATGGACATGTCCATCATCCCAATGATTTGTGGTTCTGCATTCAAAAACAAAGGAGTTCAATTCCTTCTTGATGCAGTTTGCCGTTACTTGCCTTCTCCAGTAGATAAGGAAGGTATTAAAGGAATAAACCCAGATACAGAAAAAGAAGAAATAAGAAGACCAGATGTAAAAGAGCCTTTCGCTGCTTTGGCATTTAAGATTGCTACGGATCCATTCGTAGGACGTTTGGCTTTCTTCCGTGCATATTCAGGTCGTTTAGATGCAGGTTCTTATGTGTTGAACAACCGTTCCGGAAATAAAGAGCGTATCTCACGTATTTACCAAATGCACGCTAACAAGCAAAATGCTATCGATTATATCGAAGCTGGAGATATTGGGGCTGCTGTAGGATTTAAGGATATTAAAACTGGAGATACACTTACTGCTGAAAAGCACCCAATTGTATTGGAAAGTATGAATTTCCCAGATCCAGTTATTGGTATTGCTGTTGAGCCTAAAACCAAGGCAGATGTAGATAAGTTAGGTATGGCTTTGGCAAAACTTGCTGAAGAAGATCCAACTTTCCAAGTACGTACCGATGAAGCTTCAGGGCAAACTGTAATTTCTGGTATGGGTGAGCTTCACCTTGATATTATTGTAGACCGATTAAGACGTGAGTTTAAGGTGGAAGTAAATCAAGGAAAACCACAAGTTGAGTACAAAGAGGCTATTACTCGTAGTGCAGATCATAGAGAAGTTTATAAGAAGCAATCAGGTGGTCGTGGTAAGTTTGCTGATATTGTATTTACCATAGGACCAGCAGATGATGATAAAGTGGAAGGATTACAATTTGTAAACGAAATTAAAGGAGGTAACATTCCTAAAGAATTTATTCCTTCAGTAGAAAAAGGTTTCAAGCAAGCAATGCAAAATGGACCGCTTGCAGGTTTCGAAGTAGATAGTATGAAAGTTACTTTAAAGGATGGTTCATTCCACGCGGTGGATTCTGATCAGTTGTCTTTTGAGTTAGCTGCAAAACTAGGATTTAAAGCTTCTGCAAAAGCTGCTGGAGCGGTAATCTTAGAGCCTATTATGAAGCTGGAAGTATTGACTCCAGAAGAGAATATGGGAGATATTGTAGGAGATCTTAACCGTCGTCGTGGTCAGGTTAATAACATGAGTGATCGCGCCGGAGCAAAAGTTATAAAAGCTGAAGTGCCACTTTCTGAAATGTTTGGATATGTTACCACATTAAGAACATTATCATCAGGTCGTGCAACTTCAACAATGGAATTTTCACATTATGCAGAAACTCCTTCAAATATTTCTGAAGAGGTAATAGCTGCAGCAAGAGGAACCGCTAACGTATAATATTTCAGCAATGAGTCAAAAAATTAGAATTAAATTAAAATCTTACGATCATAATTTAGTGGACAAATCTGCTGAAAAAATCGTTAAGACAGTAAAAAGTACAGGTGCCGTAGTAACAGGACCCATCCCGTTACCAACTCACAAAAAAATCTTTACCGTGTTGCGTTCGCCTCACGTAAACAAGAAAAGTAGAGAGCAATTCCAATTAAGTTCTTATAAGAGATTATTGGATATCTACAGTTCTTCCTCCAAAACCATTGATGCACTCATGAAATTAGAGTTGCCAAGTGGAGTGGAAGTAGAGATTAAAGTGTAGTTGCTAAGCACTTAAAAAGTGTGTACATGTCCTAAGCTGCGAGCGAAGGAAAAACGGAAACAAAATAAAATTCAGGGCTGAATTTATTTTGGCCCTGTTTTAATTTAAATAAGTAAATAATTACTAACAAATAAATAATAACTATGTCTGGGTTAATTGGAAAAAAGATAGGGATGACCAGCATCTTTGACGAGAAAGGGAAGAATATTCCTTGTACCGTTATCGAGTGTGGGCCCTGTGTTGTTACCCAAGTCAGAACCAAAGAGGTTGACGGGTATGAAGCTCTTCAACTTGGTTTCGATGACAAAAAGACTGCCAATAAAGCTGCCGAAGGCCACGCGAAAAAAGCAGGAACCGTTGCAAAACGTAAAGTCGTTGAATTCCAAGATTTCGAAGAAGAGTACAAATTAGGTGATACTATCACCGTAGAGCATTTTATCGAAGGAGAATTCGTGGATATCGCGGGTATTTCTAAAGGTAAAGGATTTCAAGGAGTTGTTAAGCGTCATGGTTTCGGTGGTGTAGGTCAAGCTACGCACGGTCAGCATAACCGTTTAAGAGCGCCAGGTTCCATTGGAGCTGCATCGTATCCTGCAAGAGTATTTAAAGGAATGCGTATGGCTGGGCAAATGGGAAANGAAACAGTAAAAGTTGAAAACCTAAGAGTGTTAAAAGTAGTTTCTGAAAAGAATTTACTTGTTGTTAAAGGATGCGTTCCTGGACACAAAAACGCTTACGTAACGATTACAAAGTAATGAAGGTAGCAGTTTTAGATAAAAACGGAAAAGATACGGGAAGAAAGGTAGACCTTTCTAAAGACGTATTCGGTATAGAGCCAAACAATCACGCAGTATATCTTGATGTAAAGCAATTTCTTGCCAATCAAAGACAAGGAACGCATAAAGCAAAAGAGCGTGCAGAGATTGCTGGTTCAACTAGAAAGATTAAAAAACAAAAAGGAACTGGTACTGCCCGTGCGGGAAGTATCAAATCTGGAGTTTTTAAAGGTGGTGGACGTATGTTTGGTCCAAGACCTAGGAATTATTCATTCAAATTGAATAAAAACTTAAAGCGTTTAGCACGTCGTTCGGCCTTAACAATGAAGGCAAATGACAATGCTATCGTGGTACTAGAGGATTTTACAATAGACACTCCTAAGACCAAAGAATTTACTTCAGTTTTAAAGTCGTTAGGACTTGNAAACAAAAAATCTTTGTTTGTGTTGGGAGACTCAAATAATAATGTATATTTGTCGTCTCGTAATTTGAAAGGAACTGAAGTTGTAACTAACTCAGAATTAAGTACTTACAAAATTATGAATGCAAATAGCCTCGTGTTATTTGAAGGTTCTTTGGAAGAAATTGAACAAAACTTAAGTAAATAGAAGCAAGATGAATATCTTAATTAAACCTATTATTACAGAAAAAGCTACAAGAGGAGCGGAAGAAAATAACCGTTTTACGTTTGTAGTAAACCCTAAGGCGAACAAGATTGAAATCAAAAATGCAGTGGAAGCTGCATATGGAGTTTCTGTTACTTCAGTTCGCACAATGAATGTCCGCCCAGACAGACGTGTTCGTTATACGAAAACGGGTGTCCAAACTGGTAAAACAACCGCTTATAAAAAAGCAGTTGTACAGGTGGCGGAAGGTGATACAATAGATTTTTACGCTAATATCTAATTTTTAGATTTAAAGAAAGACAACAATGTCAGTAAGAAAATTAAAACCTATCACCCCGGGACAGCGTTTTAGAGTTGTAAATGGTTTTGACGCCATAACAACTGATAAGCCGGAGAAGAGCTTGCTCGCTCCGAAAAAACGTTCTGGTGGTAGAAATAGTCAAGGAAAAATGACCATGCGCTACGTAGGTGGTGGTCATAAAAAACGTTATAGAATCATAGATTTTAAACGTGATAAGCACGGTATTCCCGCAACCGTCGCTTCTATAGAATACGATCCAAATCGTACGGCGTTTATAGCCTTGGTAAATTATCAAGATGGCGAAAAACGCTATATCATTGCTCAAAATGGTCTTCAAGTAGGTCAAAATATTGTTTCAGGTGAGAGCGTAGCTCCGGAAATTGGAAACAGTATGGTCCTAGAGAATATTCCATTAGGTACAATTATCTCTTGTATAGAACTTCATCCTGGTCAAGGTGCTGTTATGGCGCGTAGTGCTGGTGCATTTGCACAGTTAATGGCTCGTGATGGAAAATATGCAACAGTGAAACTTCCTTCTGGTGAGACAAGAATGATTCTTTCAACTTGTATGGCAACTATTGGTGCTGTTTCAAACAGTGATCATCAATTAATGGTTTCTGGTAAGGCCGGTAGATCTAGATGGTTAGGTAGACGTCCTCGTACAAGACCTGTGGTAATGAACCCTGTTGATCACCCAATGGGAGGTGGTGAAGGAAAATCTTCAGGTGGACATCCACGTTCTAGAAACGGTATTCCTGCAAAAGGATATAGAACCCGTTCTAAAACTAAAGCTAGTAACAAATACATTATAGAACGTAGAAAGAAATAAGTTATGGCAAGATCATTAAAAAAGGGACCTTACGTTCACTACAAATTAGACCAAAAAGTTCAACAAAATGTTGAGTCTAACAAGAAAACCGTTATCAAAACTTGGTCACGTGCTTCTATGATTACACCAGACTTTGTTGGGCAAACCATAGCGGTACACAATGGGAAACAATTTGTTCCTGTATATGTAACCGAAAACATGGTTGGACATAAATTAGGAGAATTTTCACCTACAAGATCATTCCGTGGTCACGCAGGTGCTAAAAACAAAGGAAAAAAATAATAAGCCATGGGAGTTCGTAAAAGAGAAAGAGCAGAACANATCAAGGAAGCNAAGAANACACAGTANTTNGCTAANTTGAANAATTGCCNTACATCACCAAGAAANATGCGTNTAATNGCAGANNTAATNCGTGGNGAAAANGTANATAAAGCNCTNANTATNTTAANGTTTAGNNAAAAAGAANCNTCNNGNCGTTTGGANAAACTTTNCTTCTTTCTGCCATTGCTAATTGGCAATCTAAGAATGAAGATGCTTCTGTAGAAGATGCCGATCTTTTTGTTAAAGAAATTCGTGTTGATGGAGGTACCATGTTAAAAAGACTTCGTACTGCTCCACAAGGACGCGCACATAGAATTAGAAAACGTTCCAACCACGTAACACTGGTTTTAGGAGCTAACGATAACACACAAAGCAAGTAATTAAATGGGACAGAAGACAAATCCAATCGGGAATCGCTTAGGTATCATTAGAGGATGGGAATCCAACTGGTATGGAGGCAACGACTACGGCGATAAACTAGCCGAAGACGACAAGATTAGAAAATATGTTCACGCTCGTTTAAGTAAAGCTAGTGTGTCAAGGGTAATTATTGAGCGTACGCTTAAACTTGTAACCGTTACTATCACTACTGCTAGACCAGGTATCATTATCGGAAAAGGTGGGCAAGAGGTAGACAAGTTAAAAGAAGAGCTTAAGAAAATTACAGGTAAAGATGTACAAATAAACATCCATGAGATTAAAAGACCTGAGCTAGATGCATTTCTAGTAGCTGCAAGCATCGCAAGACAAATTGAGAATCGTATCTCATATCGTCGTGCTATAAAAATGGCTATTGCTGCTACCATGCGTATGAATGCCGAAGGTATTAAGGTGCAAATCTCAGGCCGTTTGAATGGGGCAGAAATGGCTCGTTCGGAAGGCTACAAGGAAGGACGTATCCCTTTATCAACCTTTAGAGCCGATATAGACTATGCTTTAGCAGAAGCTCACACTACCTATGGTAGATTGGGTGTGAAAGTATGGATTATGAAAGGCGAAGTTTATGGTAAAAGAGAACTTTCACCATTAGTTGGAATGTCCAACAAGAAATCTGGAAAAGGAAATGCTGGTCGAGGTGGTAACAAATCACGTCGTAACAGAAAGTAATTTTTTAAAGAAAAGAAAAAATGTTACAACCTAAAAGAACAAAATACCGTAAAACCCAAAAAGGCCGTATGAAAGGTGTTGCTGGAAGAGGAAACCAGCTATCTTACGGAACCTTTGGTATCAAATCTTTAGATCAAAATTTCTTGACAGCACGTCAAATAGAAGCTGCTCGTATTGCTGCTACCCGTTATATGAAAAGAGAAGGGTCTCTCTGGATAATGATTTTTCCAGATAAACCAATCACTAAGAAACCTCTTGAGGTACGTATGGGTAAAGGTAAAGGAGCTGTAGAATATTGGGTAGCTGTCGTTAAACCTGGAAGAGTATTGTTTGAAGTATCTGGTGTTACATTAGAGACTGCTAAAGAAGCATTACGATTGGCGGCTCAAAAGCTACCAGTAAAGACCAAGTTTATCATGTCTAGAGATTATCAAGCTTAATTTTTTGAAATTGTCACTATGAAACAATCAGAAATAAAAGAGGCATCAACAGTAGAGCTACAGGAAAAATTAGCCGAAATTAAAAAAGCTAATACAGATCTTAAAATTGCTCACGCTATATCACCGTTGGAAAATCCAATTCAGTTAAAAACTCAAAGAAGAGCCATAGCTAGAATTGCGACAGAACTAACTAAAAGAGAAGTGCAATAATTGTACAGCTGAAAGATGGAAGAAACTAAAAGAAATTTAAGAAAAGAACGTATTGGGATTGTAACTAGCAACAAAATGGAAAAATCCATTGTAGTTAGTGAAGTAAAGAAAGTAAAACACCCTATGTACGGAAAGTTCGTGTTAAAAACGAAAAAATACGTTGCGCACGACGAAAAGAACGACTGTAACGAAGGCGATACTGTAAAGATCATGGAAACTAGACCTTTAAGTAAAACCAAGTGCTGGCGATTAGTAGAAATAATTGAAAGAGCGAAGTAATCATGATACAACAAGAATCAAGACTTAAAGTAGCAGATAACACAGGAGCCAAAGAAGTACTTTGTATCCGTGTTCTGGGAGGTACCAAAAGAAGGTATGCTTCAATTGGAGACAAAATTGTTGTGACTGTTAAAGAAGCGACTCCTAATGGAAACATTAAGAAGGGAAGCGTTTCAACTGCAGTTGTGGTACGTACTGTTAAAGAAGTAAGAAGACCAGATGGTTCTTACATACGTTTCGATGACAATGCTTGTGTACTTCTTAACCCACAAGGTGAGATGAGAGGAACTCGTGTATTTGGACCCGTAGCACGTGAACTTCGTGATAAGCAATTTATGAAAATAGTATCATTAGCACCAGAAGTGCTTTAATACGAAAACAAACGATGGGAAAGCTTAAAATTAAAACCGGAGATACTGTACTTGTTACTTCTGGAGACCATAAAGGTTCAGAAGGTAAAGTAATGCGTATCATCCGCGAGAAGAACAAAGCAATAGTTGAAGGAGTTAATCTGGTTAAGAAACATGAGAAGCCAAGTGCGGCGAGTCCTCAAGGTGGAATTTCCGAAAAAGAAGCTCCTATACATATTTCAAACCTTTCNNTNNNAGATCCNAAATCTGGNNAAGCCACNCGNGTAGGNTANAAAATGGANNNTGNTAAAAAAGTACGATTTNCTAAAAAATCGAATCAAGTATTATAGTTATGGCATATACACCAAGACTTAAGGAAGAATATAAGAGCAGAGTAATTAATGCTCTTACAGACGAATTTGGCTACAAAAATGTAATGCAAGTTCCAAAACTAGAACGCATTGTTGTGTCTCAAGGAGTTGGAAGTGCGGTAGCCGATAAAAAGTTAATTGAATATTCTGTAGAAGAATTAACCAAAATAACGGGGCAAAAAGCGGTTCCAACACTTTCCAAAAAGGACGTAGCAACATTTAAGTTACGTAAAGGAATGCCAATTGGGACTCGTGTAACGCTACGTGGAGAAAGAATGTATGAGTTTTTAGATAGACTTATTACATCAGCTTTACCTCGAGTACGTGATTTTGGTGGAATTAAAGCTACAGGCTTCGATGGTAGAGGTAATTATTCATTAGGTATTACTGAGCAGATTATCTTTCCTGAAATCGATATCGATAAAGTAAAGAAAATTGAAGGNATGAANATNACNTTTNTNACTTCNGCNANNACNGANNAAGAAGCNAAATCATTATTANNNGAANTNGGNTTACCCTTTAAAAAGAACTAAGAGATGGCTAAAGAATCAATGAAAGCCCGTGAGGTAAAAAGAGCAAAAACCGTAGCAAAATATGCTGAAAAACGCAAAGCTTTAAAAGAAGCTGGTGATTATGAAGCATTACAAAAGTTACCAAAAAATGCTTCTCCTATTCGTATGCACAATCGTTGCAAACTTACAGGAAGACCTAAAGGCTATATGAGAACTTTTGGGATTTCACGTGTAATGTTTCGTGAGATGGCCAATCAAGGACTTATTCCAGGAGTAAGAAAAGCTAGCTGGTAAAAAAAAGAGTTTAATGGGGTGAAGGTTTCAGAATAAACTGGAAAACCACATCCGCTAATTTATATAAATGAACACAGATCCAATTTCAGATTTTCTAACTAGAGTTAGAAATGCAGTAAAAGCTGGTCACCGGGTTGTAGAGGTGCCTGCTTCCAATTTAAAAAAGGAAATCACTAAGATTCTTTTTGAACAAGGGTATATTTTAAGTTACAAATTTGAGGAAGGAAAAAATCCTCAGGGGACTATTAAAATAGCTTTAAAGTATGATAAGCTTACTAAAGACCCTGTGATCAAAAAGATTCAAAGAATAAGTAAACCAGGTTTACGTAAGTATGCAGGTGCTGATGAGATGCCAAGAGTTTTGAATGGTTTAGGTATTGCCGTTGTTTCAACTTCAGCTGGAGTGATGACAGGTAAGCAAGCCAAGGCTCAAAATGTAGGTGGTGAAGTATTGTGTTACGTTTACTAAAATAACCAAGAAATGTCAAGAATAGGTAATAACCCCGTAGCGATTCCAAGTGGTGTAACTGTTGAAGTAAAAGACAGTACAATCACAGTTAAAGGAAAATTAGGCGAGTTAACCCAAGAATTTGAAGCGGTTAGCGTAAAAGTAGAAGAAGGAAATGTTTATGTAGAACGTCCTTCTGATGCAAAAGATCATAGAGCAAAACACGGTTTATATAGATCGTTAGTGAATAACATGATAAAAGGTGTTTCCACTGGTTGGACCAAAGAACTTGAATTAGTAGGTGTGGGTTACCGTGCTTCTAACCAAGGTCAAAAATTGGATTTAGCTGTTGGATTTTCACACAATATAGTGTTGGACGTTGCTCCAGAGGTGAAAGTAGAAACTGTAACCGAAAAAGGTAAGAATCCTATTGTAAAATTAACCTCTCACGATAAACAATTAGTAGGACAAGTTGCTGCTAAAATAAGAGCCTTCCGTAAGCCAGAGCCTTACAAAGGAAAAGGAATCAAGTTTGTTGGAGAAATATTAAGAAGAAAAGCAGGTAAATCTGCATAAGCATATAAGTTATGGCATTATCTAAACAAGAAAGAAGAGAAAGAATTCGCTTCAGAATTAGAAAAACCGTTTCGGGAACAGAGCAACGTCCGCGTTTGGCTGTTTTCAGAAGCAATAAAGAAATTTATGCGCAACTTATTGATGATGTAAGTGGTAAGACAATTACAGCGGCATCATCAAGAGATAAAGGTATCGATGTTTCAAAAGTAAATAAGAGCGAAGCTGCTAAAATGGTAGGTAAAGCAATTGCTGAAAAAGCTGTAAAAGCAGGTGTTGAAGCAGTTACTTTTGATAGAGGAGGTTACCTATATCACGGAAGAGTTAAATCATTAGCAGAAGGAGCTCGTGAGGGCGGATTAAAATTTTAAGATATGTATCAAGATTATAAAAACGTAGAGATTGTAAAACCTGGAGGTCTTGAATTAAAAGATCGTTTGGTAGGAGTACAACGTGTTACTAAAGTTACCAAAGGAGGTAGAGCATTTGGATTTTCTGCTATTGTTGTTGTAGGTGATGAAAAAGGAGTAGTAGGTCAAGGGCTTGGAAAGTCTAAAGATGTAGCTAGTGCAATTGCAAAAGCTATTGAAGATGCGAAGAAAAACTTGGTGCGTATTCCATTAAATAAAGCTACCCTTCCACACGAACAAAAAGGAAAGTACGGAGGGGCTAGAGTAACTTTGTTACCTGCTGCACCTGGTACAGGAGTTATTGCTGGTGGTGCTGTACGTGCTGTTCTAGAAGCCGTTGGAGTACACGATGTATTATCAAAGTCTCAAGGATCATCAAATCCTCACAACGTTGTAAAAGCTACTTTTGATGCATTATTACAATTACGTAGTGCAGAAACTGTTGCTAAGCAAAGAGGAATTTCATTAGAGAAATTGTTTAAAGGATAAAATACCAAAAGACATGGCAAAAATTAAAATAACGAAAGTACGAAGTGATATTAATCGTACGGCTACCCAAAAAAGAACTCTAGCATCATTAGGCTTGAGAAAAATGGGTCAGACAGTAGAACATGAAGATACGCCAACTATTCTTGGTATGGTAAAAAAAGTTAGTCACCTAGTTTCAGTTGAAACTAAATAAGATATACAGAAATGGATTTAAGTAATTTAAAACCAGCTGAAGGTTCAGTAAAGAAAGAAGCAAAACGTGTAGGACGTGGGCAAGGCTCAGGGAAAGGCGGAACTGCTACTCGTGGACATAAAGGAGCAAAGTCACGTTCAGGATATTCTAAGAAATTAGGATTTGAAGGTGGACAGATGCCATTACAACGTCGTGTTCCTAAGTTTGGCTTCACCAATGTGAACCGTAAAGAGTACCAAGGTATCAACCTTGATACCCTTCAGGATTTGGTAGACAATAAAAAAATAAAGGATACAGTAGATTTTGATACACTTGTTGGTTTAGGACTTGCAGGTAAAAATGAAATGGTAAAGATTTTAGGAAGAGGAGAATTAAAATCTAAGCTAAAAGTATCTGCTCATAAATTTACCGCATCTGCAAAAGCTGCTATTGAAGGAGCTGGTGGAGAAGCTGTAACATTATAATTTATTTGATAGGATGAAATTTATTGAAACCATAAAAAATATTTATAAGATAGAAGAGCTTCGTAACAGAATCATGCTTACGTTAGGTCTTTTATTAGTGTACCGTTTTGGAGCACAAGTAGTTTTACCAGGTATTGATGCCGCTAAATTAAGCGAGTTTGCTGGTAATTTTGATGCTGGCGGAATAGGAGGATTACTGAATGCATTTACAGGTGGGGCTTTTGCCAATGCATCGGTTTTTGCACTTGGTATTATGCCTTATATCTCTGCTTCTATTGTGGTTCAATTAATGCAAATTGCTATTCCTTATTTACAGAAACTTCAAAAAGAAGGTGAAAGTGGAAGGAAGAAGATTACCCAGATAACACGTTGGTTAACTATTGGTATTTGTTTGGTGCAAGCACCAAGTTACTTAGCAGGATTACCAGCACTAGGTGTTCCTCCAGAGGCTTTTGTAATGGGACAATCTGCTTTATTCTATGTTTCTTCCATAGTAATTTTAGTTACAGGGTGTATTTTTGCAATGTGGCTAGGAGAAAAGATTACAGATAAAGGAGTTGGAAATGGTATCTCTATACTTATTATGGTAGGTATTATTGCAACATTACCGCAATCATTTGCTCAAGAATTTGCTTCTAGAGTATTTGAATCTAATGGAGGTTTAATTATGATTCTTATCGAATTAGTAATTTGGTTTGTCATTATTCTATTATCCATCATGCTGGTTATGGCGGTTAGAAAGATTCCTGTTCAGTATGCTAGAAGAACTGCAAGTGGAGGGTACGAGAAGAATATTTTTGGAGCGAGACAGTTTATCCCATTAAAGTTGAATGCTTCTGGGGTAATGCCAATTATCTTTGCGCAAGCAATAATGTTTGTTCCATCGGCTGTAGCTAGTTTATCTGAAAGTGAATTAGCGCAATCTATTAGAGCTACATTTAGTGATATATTTGGATTATGGTATAATGTAGTTTTTGCAATACTTATTATCATATTTACATATTTCTATACGGCTATCACTGTTCCTACTAATAAAATGGCAGATGATTTAAAACGAAGCGGAGGATTTATTCCTGGAATTAAACCAGGTACCGATACAGCTGAGTTTTTAGATAGAATTATGTCTCAAATTACCTTCCCAGGCTCTATATTTTTAGCACTTATAGCAATTTTCCCAGCTATTGTTGTTAAGATTATGGGTATCCAACAAGGGTGGGCATTATTTTATGGTGGTACTTCACTACTAATTATGGTAGGGGTAGCTATTGACACCATGCAACAAATTAATTCATACTTGTTAAATCGTCATTACGATGGTTTAATGAAGAGTGGAAAAAATAGAAAAGCAGTAGCATAATTATGGCAAAACAAGCGGCAATAGAACAAGACGGAACCATAGTAGAAGCATTATCTAATGCTATGTTTCGAGTAGAATTGGAAAATGGTCACATTGTTACAGCGCATATTTCCGGGAAAATGCGTATGCACTATATTAAATTATTACCTGGAGATAAAGTTAAATTAGAAATGAGCCCATACGATTTAAGTAAAGCTCGCATAACCTATAGATACTAGTTGAGATGAAAGTAAGAGCATCCATTAAAAAAAGAAGCGCCGACTGTAAGATAGTTCGCAGAAACGGCCGCTTGTATGTTATTAACAAAAAGAACCCAAGGTTTAAACAAAGACAAGGATAAATTATGGCAAGAATCGCAGGTGTAGATATCCCTAAGAATAAAAGGGGTGTAATCGCGTTAACGTATATCTTTGGTATTGGTAGAAGCCGTGCCCAAGATATCCTAGAAAAAGCCGGAGTTAGCGAAGACAAAAAAGTAAACGATTGGACCGATGATGAAATTGGTGCTATTCGTGACGCTGTTGGGTCTTTCAAGATTGAAGGTGAATTACGTAGCGAAATTCAATTAAGCATTAAACGCTTAATGGATATTGGTTGTTACAGAGGTATTCGACACAGAGTTGGTCTTCCTTTAAGAGGACAACGTACCAAGAATAACTCAAGAACAAGAAAAGGAAAACGTAAAACAGTTGCTAACAAGAAAAAAGCAACTAAATAACCCTTAGAGATATGGCAAAGTCTAGTTCAAAAAGTACAAAGAAGCGTAAAGTTATTGTTGAGTCTACGGGCGAAGCACACATTACTGCTTCCTTCAACAATATTATTATTTCATTAACCAACAAGAATGGCGATGTTATTTCTTGGTCTTCAGCCGGTAAAATGGGTTTTAGAGGATCTAAGAAAAACACTCCTTATGCAGCTCAATTAGCATCAGAGGATTGTGCAAAAGTTGCTCACGAAGCTGGTTTACGAAAAGTAAAAGTTTACGTTAAAGGACCAGGAAATGGTAGAGAATCTGCTATTCGTTCTATCCACAATGCTGGAATTGAAGTAACCGAAATTATCGACGTTACACCAATGCCACATAACGGATGTCGTCCTCCAAAACGAAGAAGAGTATAATTAATAATTTAGTATAAACCCTGAAGGAAAACGAAAACTAGAGGATGACCTTAATTTAGTTTTCCCTTCAAAATTCAATTTTAAAAATGGCAAGATATACTGGTCCCAAAACTAAAATAGCACGTAAATTTGGCGAAGCTATTTTCGGAGAAGACAAATCTTTCGAAAAAAGAAATTACCCTCCAGGACAACACGGGCAAAACCGTAGAAGAGGAAAAAAATCTGAGTACGCTATTCAATTAGCTGAAAAGCAAAAAGCAAAATATACCTATGGTATATTGGAGCGTCAATTCCGTAATTTATTCAAAAAAGCAACTGCTGCACAAGGAATTACTGGTGAGGTATTACTTCAACTATGTGAGTCTCGTTTGGATAACGTGGTTTATAGAATGGGTATTGCGCCAAGTCGTAGTGCTGCAAGACAATTAGTATCACACCGCCACATTACTGTAAATGGTGAGAAGGTAAATATTCCTTCTTATCAATTAAAGCCTGGTGATGTTGTAGCTGTGAGAGAGAAATCAAAATCTTTGGAAGCTGTTCAAAATTCATTGGCTAATGCTAGCCATGTGTACGAATGGATTACTTGGAATTCTGAAAAGAAAGAAGGAACGTATGTTTCTATTCCTCAAAGAATCCAAATTCCAGAAAACATCAACGAGCAATTTATCGTTGAATTATATTCTAAATAATAAATTAATGATATTGGTATTTAGCCAAAGGGTTTGTAGTATTCTTCAAACTAATAAACCGCGCAACTAAATAACAATTAAAACGAAGAAAAATTATGGCAGTATTTAGTTTTCAGAAGCCTGATAAAGTTATTATGATCAATTCAACCGATTTCGAAGGGAAATTTGAATTTCGCCCTTTGGAACCTGGTTACGGATTGACTGTAGGTAACGCATTAAGACGAGTGCTACTTTCCTCATTGGAAGGTTTTGCAATTACTTCCGTACGCATCGAAGGAGTAGATCACGAATTTTCTACGATTGCTGGTGTTGTTGAGGATGTAACCGAAATAGTATTAAATCTAAAACAGGTTCGTCTTAAAAGACAAATTGATGAAATAGATAACGAAACAGTTACAATTTCAGTTTCTGGTTCAGAGCAGTTAACTGCAGGTGATTTTCAAAAATTCATCTCAGGTTTCCAAGTGCTAAACCCAGAATTGGTAATTTGTAATATGGATCCTAAAGTGAATCTTAATTTCGAAATTACTATCGAAAAAGGTAGAGGATATGTTCCTGCTGAAGAGAACAAGAAAGCAAATGCGCCTCTTGGTATCATCTTTACAGATTCTATCTATACTCCTATTAAAAATGTAAAGTATAGTATAGAAAACTATCGTGTTGAACAAAAAACTGATTACGAAAAATTAGTTTTTGAAATCATTACAGATGGTTCTATTCATCCAAAAGATGCACTTACCGAAGCTGCTAAGACGTTAATTCACCACTTTATGTTATTTAGTGATGAGCGTATCACTTTAGAAGCAGACGAAATTGCACAAACGGAAACTTATGATGAAGAGTCACTTCATATGCGTCAATTACTAAAGACCAAGTTAATAGACATGGATCTTTCGGTAAGAGCATTAAACTGTTTAAAAGCAGCCGAGGTAGATACGCTTGGAGACTTGGTTTCTTTCAACAAAAACGATTTGATGAAATTCAGAAATTTTGGTAAAAAATCATTAACTGAACTTGAAGAGTTGGTAAATGTAAAAGGCCTTAATTTTGGAATGGATCTTTCAAAATACAAATTAGATAAAGACTAATCCATCATATTTTGCTCCTCAAAAAGAGTTGTAGCAAGATGATGATTAAAACAAAACGTCATGAGACACGGAAAAAAATTCAATCACTTAGGTAGAAAAACAGCACATAGAAGGTCTATGTTGGCTAATATGGCTTGTTCCCTAATTGAGCACAAAAGAATTAACACTACAGTTGCAAAAGCTAAAGCTTTAAAGCAGTTTGTTGAGCCTTTAGTGACAAAATCTAAAGAAGATACAACGCACAATCGTCGTATTGTAATGTCTAGATTGCGTCAAAAAGATGCTGTTACCGAACTTTTTAGAGAAGTAGCTGTAAAAGTGGGAGATCGTCCAGGAGGATATACCCGTATTATTAAATTGGGTAATCGTTTAGGTGATAATGCAGATATGGCAATGATCGAGTTAGTAGATTATAATGAAATCTACAACGCTGGTAAAGCAACTAAAAAGAAATCTACACGTAGAAGTCGTAGAGGAGGAAGTTCAGCAGCTGTAGCTGCAGCACCTGCTGTAAAAACAGAAGCTAAAAAAGAAGAAGAATAAAATGAACAACCATTTGTAAATAAGTAAGGGACTAACCATTAAAGTTAGTCCCTTTTTTTATGTTATTTTTGTAAAATTCTAAATCGAATATGAAATACCAAACACGAAAAAAAGCACTTATTTTATTAGCCGATGGAACTATTTTCTACGGAAAAGCAGTAGGAGGTAAAGAAGGATCTGCCTTTGGAGAAGTATGTTTTAATACAGGGATGACGGGCTATCAAGAAATTTTTACAGACCCCTCTTATTTTGGGCAATTGATGGTTACCACCAATGCGCATATTGGAAATTATGGAACCAAAAAAGAAGAAGTAGAGTCTGAGGGAATTAAAATTGCCGGTTTAATTTGTCGTAATTTTAGTTACCATTATTCAAGACCCGATGCAGATAGTTCTTTGGAAGAATTTCTAGATAAAAACAATCTGTTGGCTATTAGTGATGTAGATACAAGAGCATTGGTAAGCTACATTCGCGATCATGGTGCCATGAATGCAGTGATTACGACAGAAGTAGATAACCTTGAAAATTTAAAGATTAAATTAGACGAGTTTCCCAATATGAAAGGATTGGAATTGGCTTCAAAAGTTTCTACAAAAGAACCTTATTTTTTTGGCGATGAAAATGCTCCCTATAAAATTTCGGCACTAGACATTGGAATCAAGAAAAACATTTTACGTAACCTAGCCAGCCGAGATTGTTATATAAAAGTGTTTCCATACAACGCCTCTTTTTCAGAATTACAAGCGTTTGAACCTGATGGATATTTCTTAAGCAATGGCCCTGGAGACCCTGAGCCATTAAAAGAAGCAATTGCTACCACCAAAGAAATTTTAAAAACAGACAAACCACTTTTTGGAATCTGTTTAGGGCATCAAGTTTTGGCCCTTGCCAATGGTATTTCTACCTATAAAATGCACCACGGACACCGCGGAATTAATCACCCAATTAAAAACCTTTTAACTGGGAAGGGAGAAATAACTTCTCAAAATCACGGATTTGCTATTAATAGAGAAGAAACCGAAGCGCATAAAAATGTGGAAATTACCCATGTTCATTTAAACGATCATACGGTAGCAGGAATAAGATTAAAAGACAAACCTGTATTTTCAGTTCAGTATCATCCTGAAGCGAGTCCTGGACCACACGATGCAGCCTATTTATTCGATGAATTTATCGATAATATAAAAAAACACAAATTACAAGAAGCCCTTTAAGAGGGCTTTTTTGTAGGTTGTAACGAAAACGTTATAGTATGTAAAAGCCTATGTTTGTTGACCTTTTCAATAACCATTATCAATCAACTTTTGTATCTTCACAAATCAAATTAAAATAAACCAATCATGAGCATAATTATAGAAATTCACGCAAGACAAATTTTTGACTCCAGAGGGAATCCTACCATTGAGGTAGATGTTATTACCGAAAACGGATATATGGGTAGAGCTGCTGTTCCTTCGGGTGCCTCAACAGGAGAACATGAAGCCGTAGAATTACGCGATGGAGGTAAACCCTATATGGGGAAAGGTGTTTTAAAAGCTGTGGAAAATGTAAATGGAAAAATTGCTGGGACGTTGTTGGGAATTTCTGTATTTGAGCAAGAAGCAATCGACCAAATCATGATTGAATTGGACGGTACTAAAAACAAATCGAAACTAGGTGCTAATGCCATTTTAGGGGTTTCCCTAGCTACTGCCAAAGCTGCTGCCAATGAACTGGGAATGCCTTTGTATCGTTATGTGGGAGGAGTGAGTGCTAAAACACTTCCAGTACCTATGATGAATATTATAAACGGTGGATCGCATAGTGATGCTCCTATTGCCTTTCAGGAATTTATGGTGATGCCCGTAAAAGCAAAGAGTTTTACTCATGCGATGCAAATGGGGTCTGAAATTTTTCACAACTTAAAAAAGGTACTTCACAATAGAAACCTAAGTACGGCTGTAGGTGACGAAGGTGGTTTTGCTCCTACACTTGATGGGACAGAAGATGCTTTGGAAACTATCGCACTTGCAACTAAAAATGCAGGGTATAAATTGGGAGATGAAGTAATGATTGCTTTGGATTGTGCTTCGGCTGAGTTTTATGTAAATGGGAAATATGATTATACAAAATTTGAAGGTGATAAAGGAAAAGTGCGCTCCTCAAAAGAACAAGCAGATTATTTAGCTGAATTAACTGAAAAGTATCCCATTATTTCTATTGAAGACGGAATGGATGAAAACGATTGGGAAGGTTGGAAATATTTAACTGAAAAAGTAGGAGGTAAAGTGCAATTGGTGGGAGATGATTTGTTTGTAACGAATGTTGAAAGATTATCCAAAGGAATAAACGAAGGCATTGCCAATTCCATTTTGATTAAGGTAAATCAAATAGGAACCCTAAGTGAAACCATTGCAGCAGTAAATATGGCACAAAATGCTGGTTATACCTGTGTGATGTCGCATAGAAGTGGAGAGACTGAGGATAATACTATTGCGGATCTTGCAGTAGGTTTAAATACAGGACAAATTAAAACTGGATCAGCTTCACGAAGTGATCGAATGGCAAAATACAATCAATTGCTACGTATTGAAGAAGAGTTATGTGATGTTGCCTATTACCCCCAGAATAATGCCTTCAAAATATAAAATTTGAAAATTCTCGAAAATTAAAAAACCTGCGCTTATGCAGGTTTTTTAATTTTAATTGCTTCCTCATTAATTTAAGTTTTATTTAACCACTTCTAGTGGCGTTAGATGTTAAAAAATCGTGTAATATTTCGTAATTTAGCATTTCTAGTATAACCCTAATAAATCAAAATATATTTATGTCAAGGATTGCAACGCTTGAAATTGATGGGAAAAAGTATGAATTCCCTATTACAGAAGGTACAGAAAATGAAGTAGCTGTGGATATAAGCAGTTTCCGTAGTAATACGGGAGGGGTTATAACCTATGATCCTGGATATAAAAATACGGGTGCTTGCGAAAGTGCCATTACTTTTTTGGATGGTGAAAAAGGAATTCTAAGATATCGAGGATATGCTATCGAAGAACTAGCCGAAAAAGCAGATTTCCTCGAAGTAGCCTACCTACTTATTTTTGGAGAATTACCATCGAGAGAACAACTTGAAAAGTTTCATAAAGATATTAGGGAGCAATCTATTGTAGCAGAGGATATGAAGAAAATCTTAGACGGTTTTCCATCATCTGCACACCCAATGGGAGTTTTATCATCCCTTACCAATGCATTAATAGCATTTAATCCTTCTTCGGTAAATGTAGATAGTGAAGAAGATATGTACCGTGCCATCGTAAAAATTATGGCAAAATTCCCAGTGTTAACCGCTTGGGCATATAGAAAAAGAGCAGGATTGCCCTTAGATTATGGAGATGATTCTTTGGGGTATGTAGAAAATTTCCTAAAAATGATGTTCAAAAAACCTCATGGAGAATATGCTCAAAATAAAATAGTGGTAGACGCCTTAGATAAACTTTTAATTTTACACGCAGATCACGAGCAAAACTGTTCTACTTCTACAGTGCGAATAGTTGGATCTTCACATGCAGGATTGTTTGCTTCACTTTCAGCAGGTATTAATGCGCTGTGGGGGCCACTTCATGGAGGAGCTAACCAAGCAGTTATAGAAATGCTGGAAGCTATTAAGGCAGATGATGGCGACACCAAAAAATATATGGCAAAAGCCAAAGATAAAGAAGACCCTTTCCGTTTAATGGGCTTTGGACACAGAGTGTATAAAAATTTTGACCCTCGCGCAAAGATCATTAAAAAGGCTGCAGATTCTTTATTGGATGATTTAGGAGTTGAAGACCCTGTATTAGATATTGCAAAAGGATTGGAAAAAGAAGCTTTGGAAGACAAGTATTTTGTGGATAGAAAACTATATCCAAATGTCGATTTTTATTCGGGGATTATTTACAGAGCTATGGGGATCCCTGTTGAAATGTTTACACCTATGTTTGCTTTGGGAAGACTTCCAGGATGGATTGCACAATGGAGAGAAATGCGTTTGCGTAAGGAGCCTATTGGTCGTCCAAGACAAATTTATATTGGAGAAACATTAAGGGCTTTTAAAGATATTGATTATAGATAGGTAATTACTAAAAGATATTAAGCATCCGCAAAAACGGATGCTTTTTTTATATTTAGGGTATGATTAAATTGAATATAAATGACGAAATATCAAGGCTTCGGGCTGTTGTTTTAGGAACTGCTGTAAGTAATGGTCCTACGCCTAAGCTACAAGATGCCTATGACCCAAAATCGGCAGAGCATATTAAAGCAGGAACCTATCCTGTAGAAGCAGATATGGTGAAGGAAATGGAATCCGTGGCTGCGGTTTTTAAAAAATATGGTGTTACGGTGTATCGTCCAGACGTTATAAAAGATTACAATCAAATCTTTGCACGAGACATTGCTTTTGTGATTGAAGATAAATTTATTTATGGGAACATTTTGGAAGATCGTTCTAAGGAAATAGACGCTTTAGATTACGTTATTGACCAGATAGATGATTCAAAAATTATAGAGTTTCCAGAAGATGCCCATATTGAAGGAGGTGATGTGATGCCTTGGGGAGACTATATTTTTGTGGGTACTTTTAAGGATAAAGATTATCGAAAATATATTACTGCTAGGACAAATATGGAGGCCGTAGTTTATCTTCAAGAAATATTTCCGCATAAAAAAGTGGTATCGTTTTCCTTAAAAAAATCTAATTTCGACCCTCGGGAAAATGCATTGCATCTAGACTGTTGTTTTCAACCTCTTGGAAGGGGAAAGGCAATTATTCATAAAGAAGGTTTTTTAATTGAGGAAGAATATGAATGGTTGGTGAATTTCTTCGGAAAAGAAAACTGTTTTCATATCACCAAAGATGAAATGTACCATATGAATAGCAATATTTTTTCCATTTCTCCTGAAGTGGTTATTTCAGAAAAAAACTTCATACGTTTAAACACGTGGCTTCGAAAAGAAGGCTTTACAGTTGAGGAAGTTCCCTATGCCGAAATTGCCAAACAAGAAGGGTTATTGCGTTGCTCTACCATGCCCCTAATAAGAGATTGATGTAATTTTTTTAAAAACATCCGACTTATCTCATAAATTACATCTTATGAGAAAGTTGATATTTACATTTTTAATATTCTTTGTCACCTTCCAAGTGTTCTCACAGGGCGTTATAGATGGTTTTTATAAAGGGAAAGGTAATGCGTCTGCAGTTTTGGGGTTTGGCTTTGAAGACACGAAATCTTATTTTGCTGGAAGAGAAAAAATAGACTTGTCAAGAAGTCTTTTTTATGGAAATTTATATGGAGTCTATGGAATTACAAACACCCTTGATGTCTCTGTATCTATACCATATCTTGTGAGTGATGACAATAGTGATTTTCAGGATATTTCAATTTTCTTAAAGCATAAAGTTTTTCAGAAAGAATTTGAAAAAGGAAAGTTTGAAATTAGTCTTGCAGGAGGGTTTTCAACGCCATTAAGTGATTATAGTATTGGAGGATTAAATGATATTGGACAACAAGCCACAATTTTTGAAACGAGGGGTGTATTTCATTATCAATGCCATTCAGGTTGGTTTACAAGTTTACAAAGTGGCTATTCCTTTAAACTTGAAGAAGTACCCAATAGTTTCCCATTTGTTATAAAAGCCGGTCGTGCTTCGTCCAAATGGTATTATGATATTTACTATGATTTTCAGCACTCATTTGGTGGAATTGATTATTTAGGGACACCAAGTCCTCAAAATTTTAGAGCATTTGGTGTTGATTACCATAAAGTTGGGGGGACTGTCTATAAGCCTTTTTCAAATAATATAGGAGCCTATGTTTCTCTATCCTATGTGCTCTCAGGACGCAACGTATTTCAAGGGCCAGCGTATGGGATAGGAATCGTTTATAATTTTAAAAATGATTAATAAAGGGTTTTAGTTTTCAATCGCTTTAAGCACTTTTGCAGGGTTTCCACCTACTAGAACATCATCAGGAATATTTTTTGTAACCACAGCACCTGCGGCAATCACTACTCTATTTCCAATAGTCACTCCAGGGCAAATAATAGCACTACCTCCAATCCAAACGTCATTGCCAATGGAGATAGGTTTTGCAAATTCTTTCCCTGAATTTCTTGCCTTGGCTTCTAAAGGATGTGTAGCTGTATAGATTTGCACATTGGGAGCTATCATTACGTTATGGCCTATGGTCACAGGCATCACGTCCAAAATACAACAGTTATAATTAAAAAAAACATGATTCCCCACAGAGATATTATATCCATAATCACAATAAAATGGAGGCTCCACCCACAGATTTTTACCTGCCTTCCCAAAAAGTTTATAAATTAATTTACTTCGTTTCTCTTTTTGGGTTTCGTTTAGGTTATTAATTTCTTGAAAAAGTAGTTTGGCTTGCTCACGTTCATTAAATAGTACATTGTCCAAGGGGTCGTACATTTCGCCAGCAAGCATTTTTTGTTTTTCGGTCATACTATTATTGTGAATTAAATACTAAGTTACCTATAAGAATTGGTAAATTCAATTGCAAAAACAGCTATTTTTACAGTCTGTAAAACGAATTTTAATGAGTCAAATTACCAACACCCTTTTAATGATTCGCCCTGTGGCTTTTAGAATGAATGAAGAAACAGCGGTAAACAACTATTTTCAAGAAGATATCGACATTAAAAATGCTGAAATTAATGCAAAAGCTCAAGCAGAATTTGATGCATTTGTAGAAAAATTAAGGGCCGTTGGGGTAAATGTGATCGTTGAAAATGACGACTTGTTAATGGATACACCAGACTCCATTTTTCCGAATAACTGGGTAAGTTTTCATGAAAATGGAATAGTAGCATTATATCCTATGTTTGCGGAAAATAGACGTCGCGAACGAAGAGAAGAGGTCATGGATAGATTAGAAGCTGAGGGGTTCCTTATTGAAGGATTTATGGATTATACTACTGCCGAAGACGAAGGAATATTCTTAGAAGGGACTGGCAGTATTTTAATGGATAGAGTTAACGGAAAAGCCTATTGTGCACTATCACCACGTGCCGATGAAGATTTATTTATAGAATTTTGTGAAGATTTTGAATACGACCCCGTTATTTTTAATGCCTATCAAACGGTCAATGGGGAACGTTTGCCTATTTATCATACCAATGTCATGATGTGCTTGGCAGAAAATTTTTGTGTGATTTGCTTAGACACCATCGACGATCCCAAGGAGCGAAAAGAAGTAGTGAAACAACTTCGAGAAAGTAATAAGGAAATTATCAAAATTACCGAAGCGCAGATGTATCAATTTGCGGGAAATATGCTTCAGGTTTTGGGCGCAAATGATAAGCGTTACCTTGTTATGAGTGCAGCTGCCCATAAAAGTTTAACCCCCGATCAAGTAGTAGCCATTGAAAAGCATTGTTCCATTTTAAGTAGTGAATTAGAAACCATTGAAACTTGCGGAGGCGGTAGTGCACGCTGTATGATGGCCGAGGTGTTTTTACCTAGAGGTTAATTTTGTACCTTTAGTAAAACTCAAAAAACACCTATTATGAAAATTTTAAAAACTGCGCTCCTAGTTGTTGGTATTGTATTAATTGCCTTCGGATTGTATAATGCATTTGTTCCGCAGGAAGTTTTGGATGTGGGACCCCTCGAGGTGAGTGCAAAAGAAGGATTGAGTAATCAATCTCTTGCTATGATAGGCCTTGGTGTTGTGGCATTAATTGCAGGTGCTTTTTTGAAAAATAGAAAGTAACACGAGTCCTAAGGAGCACTAATCCTTGAAAATTCTTGTATCTTTGCCCCTTCAAAAATGGGAATATGACTTTACAGGAAACACTTTCTGAGAAAATTAAAACGGCTGTTCAAAATTTATATAGTGCTAGTTTAGAGACTATTGAATTTCAAGCGACGCGTAAAGATTTTGAAGGGGATATCACAGTGGTTGTTTTCCCCATGCTTCGCATTGTAAAAGGAAATCCTGTGCAAATAGGGGAGGCTATTGGGAACTACTTAATTGAAAATGTTCCTGAAGTTTCCAAATTTAATGTGGTTCAAGGATTTTTGAATATTGTATTAAGTGATGCTTATTATTTAGATTTCTTCAAAACTGTTTCCGACTTTTCAACCTTTGGAATCCTTCCTCAAGGTACCGAAGCCATGATGGTGGAGTATTCCTCTCCCAATACTAACAAACCCCTTCATTTAGGTCATATTCGAAATGTGTTGTTGGGGTATTCGGTTGCTGAAATTTTAAAAGCTTCAGGAAAAAAAGTCTACAAAACCCAAATTATAAACGACCGAGGGATACATATTTGTAAAAGTATGTTGGCTTGGAAAAAATTTGGTAAAGGGGAGAAACCAAGTACATATGGCAGAAAAGGAGATCATTTAGTTGGTAAATATTATGTGAGATTCAACGAAGAGTTTAAAAATCAACTTAAAGTAGCTTTAATAAATAGTATTATAGCCTATAAACAAGCTTTAAATTATAAGATTCATGGTAATGAAAGTAATTTGAATGAATTGTTAAATACAATAGATACTGATAGTTATATATATTTTGAATGTTTAAAAAGTGCTTTAGTAGATTACATAAATTATAAAAATCCATCTCTGAAGTTGATTTCCTCAAATTCAGGAAATTACGAATTGATATTTTCTGATAATATTTTTAATTTATTAAATAATGTTGAAGACAATGAAATACTTAATTATAGAGATGAGTTTTTAGTAAACTATTTAGATTGGATAAATGATGGAATACTTTTTGAAATTGACAAGGAGAAAAGAAAAAAATATCTTTCTGAAAAAGTAAAAGAACGTGTAAAATCTTTTATTGAAACTCATTTTGAAAAAAACATTCCAATTTTAAGAGATGCTCAAGAAATGCTTCTAAAATGGGAATTAGGTGATCCTGAGACAGTTCGATTATGGAAAAAAATGAATGGTTGGGTCTATGAAGGCTTTGAAGAAACTTACAAAAAAATAGGGGTTGATTTTGACAGTTATTATTACGAAAGTGACACCTACCTATTAGGAAAAGATAATATTGAAGAAGGACTTAAAAAAGGAGTTTTTTATAGAAAAGAAGATGGCTCTGTTTGGTGCGATTTAACGGCAGACGGTCTTGATGAAAAAATTGTGTTGCGAAGCGATGGTACCGCAGTGTATATGACTCAGGATATTGGTACAGCCATACAGCGAGTAAAGGATCATCCCGATGTAAACGGAATGATTTACACCGTTGGAAACGAACAGGATTACCATTTTAAAGTATTGTTTCTTATCCTGAAAAAACTAGGCTATAGCTGGGCAGAAAATTTATACCACTTAAGTTACGGGATGGTCGATTTACCTTCTGGAAAGATGAAAAGTAGAGAAGGAACAGTAGTAGATGCCGATGATTTGGTGGATGAAATGGTAGATACCGCAAGAGCAATTTCAGAAGAATTAGGAAAGATTGATGATCTTTCAACAGAAGAAAAAGCAGAGTTGTACAAAATTATTGGGTTAGGGGCGTTAAAGTATTATATCCTAAAAGTAGATCCCAAAAAACGAATTCTCTTCGATCCCAAAGAAAGTGTCGATTTTCAAGGAAATACGGGGCCTTTTATTCAGTATACTTATGCGCGAATTCAATCGATTTTAAGAAAAGCGGGCACTTCGGCTTCGTTTACTGATTCTAATCTAAAGCTTGAAGATAAAGAGAAAGAGTTGCTGAAACAACTTCAGTTATTTCCTGAAAAAGTGCAAGAGGCGGCTTCCAATTATAGTCCAGCATTAATTGCTAATTATACCTATGATTTAGTGAAACTGTACAATTCGTTTTTTCAAAATATTTCCATCTTTGGAGCAAATACGGAAGCTGAAAAGAATTTCCGTGTAGCTCTTTCCAAAGCGGTGGGAGAGGTTATTAAATCGGCTTTTGGATTGTTAGGAATTGGAGTTCCAGAACGAATGTAACTTATTTGTGAAGCTCGTATTCTAAAGCAATGCGTACCAACCCTGCTGTGTTTCGAGCTCCTGTTTTTATCAGCATATTTCTACGGTGAGTTTCTACTGTACCAAAACTAATAAAGAGTTTTTCGGCAATTTCTTGCGTGGTACATTCTTCAAGAATGAGTTCTAAAATTTCTTTTTCCCGTCTTGATAAACTCGGGAAAGGACTTTGAGCAATTTGTTGCGAGCTTTTAGTAACACTATTTACAATAATTTCGTTAACTGTTTCATCCAGATAGGTTTTTCCGTTATAAACGTCTTGAATGGCTTCAATAATTTCATCTTGCCCAGCATTTTTTAAAACATAACCTTTTGCACCGTTTTTAAGCATCAATTTAATTAGACTACTCTCTTTATGCATAGAAATAGCTACGATTTTAATTTCTGGTGAAATTTTAATCATCTCTTTACAAGTATCAATACCATTAATGCCTGGCATATTGATATCGAGTAAAACAACATCTGGATTAAGTATATTTAATTTTTCAATACCCTCTTCACCGTCTAAGGCGGTACCAATAACTTCGATTTCGGGATGGTTTTCAAGTAGAAGTGTCATCCCGTCGATTACCATTTTATGATCGTCTACAATGAGTACTTTTATCATAGTATGGGGATGTTTATGGTTACTGAGGTTCCTTTGTTTGGTTGACTGTCCCACGAAATGGTTCCGTCGAGAAATTGCACTCGACTATTAATACTTTTAAGGCCTAGTCCTCCTTTTTCCATCGCTTCATCATAAATAAACCCTTTTCCGTCATCTTCAATAATGAGATTGAGTTCTTTTTTATATCCTAATATTTGAATTAAAACAGACTTGGCTTCGGCATGTTTACGAATATTCGATATAATTTCTTGCACCAATCTATAAATCATCACTTCTTTAGTGGCTTCAATTTTTTCGGGTAAATGATTCACTTCCAGAGTTGCTTCGTAACCCTCATCCCTTAAATTTTCAGCTATGTCTTCCACAGCGCCTTGAAGTCCGGAGATACTTAAGGCGTGAGGCATCATATTGTGGGAAATTCTCCGTACCTCTATGCATGCTTCATCAATAAGACTATTTGTTTTTGCCGTGATGTTTAATTCTTCCAGTTGCTCAATTTCTTTTTGAATGGTTGTAAAATGTGCTTTAACGGTACTTAATAAGCCTCCAAGACTGTCATGGAGATCTTTTGCAATTCGCAACCGTTCCGCTTCTTGTCCTTCAATCATACTGTTAAGTGCTAAGAGTTTATTTTTTTGTTGAAGTTCTTTTATTTCTTGGTCTTTTAATGCTTGTTTTTGTGTTGCAATAGTTTTTTGATCTTTTAATCTTTTTTGAAAAAAGAAAAAGGATAATAGAAGCAATATACCTAGACCAATAAGTAGATATAGAATTTGATTCTTTTCTCGAGTTTCTTTTTCAATGGTGAGATTTTGTTCTAAGATTTTTCGTTCCTTTTTTTCGGTATCAAATTTTACTTCGAGTTCTGCAATATTTCTTTGCATCCTTTCAGAATTCACACTGTCTCGTAGTGTGGTTTCCTTGGTTTTATAGGTATATGCGTCTTTGTAGTTTTTTGCTTCAAATTGTATCGTGGTCATTTTCAGTAAAACATCGAGTTTTACCTGTGGTTTTTTCACTGTCTCTAGCTTTGCCAAGGCTTTCTCCAAATAGGGAATGGCCTTTTCTGGTGAATTCATTTTTGAGTACGTATTGGCCAGCGCAATGGTAGAATAACTTTGCGAATTGATACTGTTTAAACTATCACTAATTCTTATAGATTCTTTAAGTTGTGGAATGTTAGAAGGGTCTTCCCGTTTTTCAAAAATATTTTTAATGGGCATATGTCCCGCAGGGGTGTTGGGATGTGCATCTTCATACAATTCAGAAAGTATTTCGGTGTATTTGGCTAGTTCAATAGGCTTGTCTAATTGTGAAAAATGCTCAACGATTATGTATAAAGCGAATCGTTTTTGAGGAGTGTTTTCGTATTCTTCAATAGCATCCCACATTTTTCTATAAAATTCGGTATGTCCCTCAAGATCCCCTAAGACACCTTGTAATAATCCTTTGTGGTAATAGACATTCCACAGAAAGTCGTGGTAATCTGGTTTTTCGGCAAGAGCTTCAGCAACGTTAAAATGATACAAGGCTTTGTCAACTTTGTTTTGGTATAAATAGGTATTGCCAACAGAAAGATTATACTCGGTTATGGCTCTTTCGTCTTTTAACTTTTTGGCAAGTTCTAAGCCTAAAAGCTTATATTTTAGAGCATCATCGGTTAAACCCTGTTGAGATAATTTTTGGCTATACCGTTTGTAAAGAATCATTTTTCCTAAGTCGGTACTATCTTTAGAAAGGGCATATTCAAAAAGTGATTGCGCTTCACTTTGGGTTTTGGCTATTATGGTATTTAAATGGGAATAGGCCTCCTTTTTTTCTTCATATGAGTTACCTTTTATCACTGAAAGGACACTATCTATCTGTTTTTTTACATCCACTTGGGAGCTAAGTAGCTGTGGAATAAAAAGAAAGGCAATAAAAACCAAAGAATATCCTATGTTTTTAAAGAAATTCATTGGCAAAAGATATGATTTTTTTAAGATAATAATAGAAATACAATGTGTTGCTAAGATAACCCTATGTAACCATAAAAGACTCTATGAATTCATAGATATATCTTTATTAAAACAAGAATTGTACTGAAAAATTGGGGGTAAAACCTAAAGACCGTTCTTCAATTCTATTTATTTCTGAATCAAAAGCAGTATCATCTTCTAATGCAAATCTTCGGTTGAGCAAACTTTCTTGGCTGGTTACATTGAGCAATGCCAAGTTAAATTTAGCATCAACATTTTCCGAAATATCCCAATGGTATTCGGCAGAAAGATCTAATCTTAAGTAGTCTGGCAAACGTTCTTCATTTGGGTTATTGTAAGGAATGGTAAGTATACCATCCTCAAAAATGAGTGGTTCTTCACTGGGTAAAGTGTACGGTTTTCCCGTACGCCAATTAAGTCCCGCTGCCAATTTTAAATTTTTTAATTGGTAAGTACTCGCCACGGTTACGGTATGGGTAATATCAATATTATTGGGAAATTGACTTGGGGATAAATTATCAAAATCGTAATCATTTTTGCTGTATCCATAGCTTGCCCATCCACTAAAGTTTCTCCACTTTTTGTTGAGAATTACTTCGACCCCCTTTACTGAATAGTTTCCGATTTCATTGGAAAACTGAAACTGATTTTGAAACCCTTGACTTTTACTTGTAATACCCGCCACATTTTTATAATACCCTTCTGCATTAATAAACCAACCCTCATAATTATATAATAAACCCACAGATCCTTGTTTGCTTTTTTTAATAGGTACTTCTTCATTATCTGCCAACACCCATCTTCTTTTTTCAACCCCTAGAAAATCACTTTGCAAATCGATTCGTTGGGTCACAGTCTGGCTTTTAAATTCTCCGGCCAATTCAAAGGCAAACCCATTTGTGATTTCTTGATATAAATTAAAACGGGGTTCTATTATAATTTCATCAAGTTTTTCAAAATAGTTACCTCGTAAGCCCCCGTTAATCCTTGTTTTTTTATTAGAAGAAGCGTATTGTAGTTCTGCATAAGTAATGTGAGAGCGGAGCACGTTTTTTTCGTAATCTCGAAAACGTGGCAAATTAACATCTTGTGTATTGGCAATTCCTATTTCCGAAAAATGATACCCAGAGTTAAGTTGTATCCTATCTGACAATTTTAAGCGAGTGTCAAGCTTTGCTGAAAGCTCTAAAACTTCATTTTCTTGATTAATTTCCTGAGTGGTTAAAATATCCTGTTTTTTTGAAAATAAGAGATAGTGGGAAACATTCGTGGATGCTTCGGTGATAAAAGTATTACTCCATTTTCGTTCCCAAGAAAGGCCTAAGGCTTCACTTTTTTGTTTTAAAGTACTAGTTTCTTCATCTGTAAAAAGCCTTTCGGTGTATTCAAAATGGTTTTCAAGCGCTAGGAAATTAAGACGGATTTTATCGTTTTCGGTTGGGTCCCAAAGGATTTTTCCTCCTACATCAAAAAAATGAAAAAACTCATTGGTTTGTAGATTGGAAACCAACTCTGGGTTATTCAAATTTGTAATTAATGTTTCCTGAAATATCCTGTCTGAAAAACTATTATAAGCAGGGGTTTCAAAGATTTCATTAATAGAAGATCTTCCTGAAATTTGAAATCCTAGGGAATTGGAAATTGGAATTTCTAAAAAAGCATTCGCGTTAATGAGGTTGGTTCCAATGCCACCATTAAATTTTCTAGCAATGTTATTATTGGAAGTCATATCAATTACTCCCGAAACACTTTCCCCGAAGGTTGCAGGGGTTCCGTTTTTATAAACCGATACTTCTTTAGTAAGGCTTGGATTAAAAGCAGAAATAAGGCCAAAAAAGTGCCCGGTTTGGTACATCCTGATGCCCTCCCAAAGTATTAAATTTTCATCATTGGCACCCCCGCGAATATTTATGGTCGAAATAGTCTCATTACTGCTTTCTATCCCAGGAAGTGCCTGCACCATTTGCAACACATCATTTTCGGTTTGGCCTGGAAGTAGTCCGAAGTTTTGAGTACGTAAACTAGTAGACCCATTCACGTTTCGGCTAATACCACGAACCAAAACATTGCTTATAAGTACTTCATTTAATCTTGAAATGGAGGGGAATAGTACAATTTCCGGACAATTGAGAGAAATAGAGGAGCTGTAGAGATTTAATGTTTCGAACCCAATATAGCTTATGGAAATAGTTTCAGAAATATAACTATTAGGAATATAAAACACGCCTTGGCTGTTTGAAACCGTGGTGTATTTATTAACTCCTACTAAAACGGAGGCATTTTCTAAGGGTAGGCCTGTACTTCCATCAATAATTTTTCCGCAATAATTAGAAGAAACCACTTCTCTTTTGGTTACAGAATAATACCTAGCATTAATTTTATTAAACTGAAATGGAGTATTTGAGTTGAGATGCTCAATGCTTTCTGCTAATGAAGAAGTAGAGCTAGGAGAAACTACTTGTATATCGGTAATTTCTGCTTCCACATAAGAAAATCGTACCTCGTGTTTTTGTTCTAAATCCGTTATGATTTCCAATAATGGAAGCATTTCTTGAGCAACCATAATGGTTTGGAAAAAGAATAAAAAGAGGCAAAGGAAAGTTGATTGTTGTTTAGTTACTGTTCTTTGCATAAAGCGTCACTTCGTTATTTGCGATAGTAAAATCTAGCTGTAATGGATCGCAAATGGAGCGTAATGCTACTGTTAAATTGGTATGTGTAAAGCTTCCTGTAAATCGTTTATTTAAATTTAATTCTGTATGTATAGTAACGGGATATTGCCTTTTAAATTCTGCTAAAACATCGGTAACCAATACATTTTCAAAAGAACTTTCGTTATTCACCCAAGTGGGAGCATTAAGCGCTAAAGATTCGTTGTTTACTATTTTATTATTTTCAATTGTAATGTAGTTTCCTGCTGGAATTTTTACAAGTGTATCACTAAAAGCGACACTTACGAGCCCTTCATAACAGGTGATATTAAATTGATTTTTCCTTGAAAAAACATTGAATTGAGTTCCCAAAACTGTTACCGTGCCTTGAGGTGTCTCAACACTAAAAGTTGATCCTTTCTTTACCTTAAAATAAGCCTCCCCTTCCAAGGATAATTTTCGTTCTTTGTCCCATCCTTTTTTATTATAAGCTAGCTGGGACATAGCGTTTAGGGTTACTTCAGATTCGTCTGGCAACAAGAAATTTTCTTTTTGCGCAATGTCTGTAGTAATGGAAGTATCTCTATTTTCTAAGAATAAATAACTAGTTACAATTAATGCCAACACAGCTGCAATTCTTACTATATACTTCGAAGAAAATAACGATCTTACTTTCCCCTTTTTTAAATCATTTTTGGATTTGATAGCAGTAAAAGTTTCCTCCGCTTTAAAAGCTGGAGTTTCAAAACCTTGGGTGGCTTCAGCAATTTTTACATAAGAAGTATATTTTGAATCATTTTTTAATAATTCAATTTCTTCTATAGTGGCTTCGCCATTAAGGTATTTGTGTAATATGTAGTTTTTATCCATATCCTTCATTTCCAATATCAATACTGAAACAGTTGTCGATTATTTTACCCTACCTCAATATTTTAAAATTCATCAATTTCTTTTCTTAGTGAGGCCAGTGCTTGGCTCATTCTTTTTTCTACTGCTTTCACCGAAATTTCCAATATTTCCGCAATCTCGGCATATTTTTTACCTTCAATTCTATTTAAAAGAAACGCGGTTCGCTGTGCTTCGGTTAAGTTGGCAATAGCATTTTGTAATTTTTCTTCAAACTGCTTTTCCTCCATTAAGTACTCTGGAGATTGTTTGTTCACTTTGTCGGGCTGAAGCTGCGCATGTTTTAACACCACTTTTTTATGAGCTACTTCATTTAAAAACATATTATTGGCTACAGTATATAAAAAGGATTTTGCTTTTTCTTCTGGAACTTTCTCACAGTTTTGCCATAGTTTTATAAAAGCTTCCTGAACTAAATCGTTTGCTTGGGCTTCGTCCCCACATTTAAAAAATATAAAATGGAATATAGGTTTGCCCCAATTATAGTAAATTTGGTTGTATACCTTCTCGGAACAAACGTTATCTGCCATATGAAGTTAGAATGGTTTTCATCAAATTTATAAAAAAAGTTAATGATGGGTAGGGTAAAGTTTATTTTATCTGTTTTACCAATAAACAAACAAAAAATTTCTATGAAAAAATTAATTAACCTACAGTTTTTACTTCTTTTAGGATTAGTGCTATTCTTAGGCTCCTGCCAAAAAGAAGATAAAGAATTTATCGACGAAACCAATAACGAAGAAACCTTTACTGCAAATTCAACCATTACCAATTTATTGCGAAGTGCCTCTCAAAATAATGGGACCATGGATAATATTATAGATGGGAGTGATTGTTTTTCGGTAGTGTTTCCCATTGAAGTATTTGCCAATGGTCAAAAACTAACGTTAGAATCAATTAATGATTTGAGATTGGTTCAAGAAATATTTGATCAATTTCCAAGTGATACAGATGTATTGGATATAGTGTTCCCAATACAATTGGTTGCTGAGGATTTCACTATTATAGACGTAGCTAATGAAAATGAATTTGCTTCGCTTATTTCAGACTGTACCAACAGTATTGTAGATACGTATGCCTGTGTAGATTTTGTATATCCTATAGATTGTTTTATCTACAATAATAATAATGAACAAACAGGAAGTATCACATTAAATAATGCACACGAATGGCTAGACTATCTCCTTTATTTACAAGAAGGGGTATACATTGCAATAGATTATCCTATGTCGGTTATTGTTAATGGTCAAACGATGAGTGTAAATTCAAATCAAGAATTAATTGATGCTATTTCTCAAGCAGATTGTAGTAATGATGGAGGTGGAAATACAGATCCAACAGATTTTGAAAATTATTTAACCACAGGAGTATGGTATGTAACTTACTTCTTTGATGACTACGATGAAACCAGTGACTTTGCTGATTACGAATTTAGCTTTGCTGTAGATGGCACTGCCGAAGCAACCAATACAAGTGGAAGTACAGCAGGTACTTGGGATTTTTATGTAGACAGTGGTGTCGATAAAGTAGATTTATTCTTTGGTACTGCAAGCCCACTTGACGAAATAGACGAAGACTGGGAAGTACTTGAGGCAACTAACGATATTATACGTTTAAAGCATATAAGTGGAGGAGATGGAAGTATAGATTTCTTAACCTATGAAAGAACACCTTATAGTGGTGGTGGTGGAAATACGAATGACTTTATCGATAATCTAGTAAACGGTTCTTGGTACGTAAATTTACTCGATGATGATGGAAATGATGAAACATGCGATTATGTAGACTATGAATTTGTTTACAACATCAACGGTTCGGTAACTGCAACAAGTCCATCAAATACTAAAAATGGTTTCTGGATGGTAACAGACAGTGGTAGCGGACTAGATTTGGTATTAAACTTTGACATTGTTGGTCAAGACGATCCGTTTGAAGATTTAAACGACGATTGGGATGTAACAGGTTATGATACTCAATTAATCCAACTTATGGATGTGAGTGGTGGAAATGGTGGTACAGACTACCTTAACTTCGGAAGAAACCCTCACACAGGTTGCGGTGGTGGAGGTGGAGGCCAAGGTCTTATAGACACCCTTTTAAATGGTCCTTGGTATGTTGCTACCTATCTCGATGATGGTGTTGATGAAACTTACGATTACTACGGGTATAACCTAACTTTCAATAGCGGTGGAACTGTGGTTGCTGATAATGGCACAAATACCTTTAATGGAACTTGGAGTGTGACAGGCACTTCAACCTTAGACTTAAATTTAGATTTTGGCACTCAAATTCCATTTGATGAATTTAATGATGACTGGGATGTGCTTTCCTATACCGAAACTACGATTAACCTGGAAGACGTGAGTGGGGGTAATGGTGGAACCGATACCCTAATACTTCAAAAATTATAAACCTAAAATAAATTGATAGAAAATAATATGAAAAAGAAAATTTTAAAATTAGCCCTTGTATTCTCTATGGTTCTTACTTTCACAAGCTGTAGTAAGGATGATAGCTCAAATGCCTCTTCTACTCCCAACGAAACGAGTGCAGATCAGACCACACAAGTTGCAGAAAGTGGAACCTGGAGAATCACAAGTTTTATAGACTCTGGTCAAGACGAAACAAGTGATTTTACAGGCTATTCGTTTAGCTTTAATGCAGATGGTTTGTTGTTAGCCACTAAAGGGAATGAAACTATTACGGGCTCTTGGTCTGTTTCAGACGATAGTAGTAATTCGTCTAGCGATGATGACGGAAACTCAACGGACGATGATGATTTCAACATTTTCTTTGCGGTTTCTGAAGACAGCAAATTTGAAGACTTAAATGATGATTGGGATTTTATCTCTGTATCAAGTTCCAAAATTGAATTAATAGATATAAGCGGAGGTAATGGTGGTACCGATTACCTCACTTTTGAAAAGAACTAAACGACCCTTTTTTTGTCCCTTAATAAAGCCCAAACATTGTTTGGGCTTTATTTATTAGAGAAGCTTATGATTATTTGGGATGAATTATAATTTAATGATTTTACTCACCTTCCATTAAGTTAGATTTTCCTACTTTGCATTTTCTTATATTTTTAAACTTAGACATTTATAGTGAAAAAGTATTCGCATTGGATAAAGTTTTGCATAGTTACTTTGGGTGTATTCTTTTTTATTTTCTTTTTAAATAACAAATTCAAAGAAAATGAAAAGCTAGCTAGGGCTGAGCGTTTAGAATCTGTTCATGAGCGCATGATTAATCAATTTTCTTCTTCGGTAGATAATTTTGCGGGTCTAGTTTCTGGGATGAATACTTTTATGAATTTATCGAAGGAATTACCATCGGCAGAGCAATTTCAAGATTTTGTTCGGATTCAGTTTAGAGATATAAACCGTCAAGATTCAATTGTTGTTTCGTTTATTGATACTTCCCATGTTTTTAAGTTTAGTTTTACTCCCAATCAAATGGATCCAGCTAATTTGGGTGGGAAAAAGGTAGCTTCCTTAAGAAATGATAAAGAAATTGAGAATCTAGATAGACTTTTGGCCAAGGATGGTTTGCACCTGTTCCCTCCAATCAATTTAGTAGAGGGTTGGCCCGGATTCCCATTAAATTTTAGAGTATTTAGAGATGGTAAAGTATTAGGATATGTTGCACCCATAATAGACTTTAAGTCAATTATTCAACCAGTATATGATGATGAAACTTCTAATGAGTTTATATTTTTATTTCGAAACGAAGAAGGTCAAGATTTCGATAGGCAACAAGTTTATGATGGGGCAAAGGTGTATAATACACACAAGGATAAAGAATATTATAAAAATTTCAATTTGGGAATAGATAGTTTTCTATTAACAGAGAAGACTTATTTTGGATATACGATGACCTTGGGTACAGCGTATAAGGAAAATTCAAATTCTTCGAATAAGTTTTATATAATTCTTTGGATAAGTTATGTTGCATTTATTTTATTAGGATTAATAATTACATTTCAAGTGGATCGCTATAAGCGATTAAATCATAAACTTGCTTTTACAAACAATTTACTTAAAGAGAGGCAGGTTCAAATAGATTTGCAAAACAAAGAACTGGTTCAACTAAATAATACCAAAAACAAATTTTTCTCCATTATTGGTCACGATATAAAGCAACCCTTGAATGCCATTGAAGGTCTGTTACATTTGCTTGAAGAATCTGAAATACAAGATCCAGATTTAAAAGAAATATTGGTTAGTCTTAATCAGGCTACTGGTAATACAGTAAATTTACTCAACAATTTATTGCGATGGGCTCTGTCTCAAACAGGAGAAATTAACTTTAATCCTACAAATTTAAATGTCACTCAATTAATAAAAGAATCTCTCAAAATATTAAAATTTCAAGCAGATTTAAAGCAAATAATTATAAAGGATTCTTTAGTTGAAAATATAATATTTTACTGTGATGGCGATATGATACAAACTGTGGTTAGAAACTTAGTTTCAAATGCAATAAAATATTCTAATGAAGGAGGTATTGTTGAGGTAATATTATTAGAGGAGAAATCCGAGTTAGTTTTAATGATTAGAGACCAAGGAATTGGAATGTCTCAAAAACAAGTAGATTCTCTTTTTAAACTGGATAGTATAACAAGTACATTGGGAACAAAAGGTGAGATGGGAACTGGATTGGGATTACAATTAGCAACGGATTTTGTTAAAAAACATCAAGGCGTTATTATAGTTGAAAGTAGCATAGGGAAGGGCACAACATTTATAGTTAAGTTTCCACTTCTTTAACTGAATTAACACTTTCAATTATATAATTATTTAAATAATAGTGAATTACAAAAAGGTGTCACCTTATTTACAAGACATTTATTAGGACCATCTTTCATTGTAGGTAACTTTGTCACTCACACTTCAATTTGTATCTTTGGCATTCTTAAAATGCAAGTAGTATTATGTTCGATAATTTAAGTGATAAACTAGATAAAGCACTTCACGTCTTAAAGGGACATGGAAGTATTACAGAAGTAAATGTTGCCGAAACTTTAAAAGAAGTTCGACGCGCGTTACTAGATGCCGATGTGAACTTTAAAATAGCCAAAGACTTTACAAATACAGTTAAAGAAAAGGCATTAGGTCAAAACGTTCTTACCACTTTACAACCTGGCCAATTAATGGTGAAATTGGTAAAGGATGAACTTACCCAATTGATGGGAGGAGAAACCGCGGGTATGAATCTTAGTGGAAACCCAAGTGTTATTTTAATGTCTGGTTTACAGGGGAGTGGTAAAACGACTTTTTCAGGGAAATTGGCAAATTACCTGAAGACTAAAAAAACCAAAAAACCATTATTGGTAGCTTGTGATGTCTATCGTCCTGCGGCCATTAATCAGCTGCACGTGGTGGGAGACCAAGTAGGTGTTGAGGTGTATAGCGAAGAGGGAAATATGAATCCCGTGGAGATTGCTCAAAACGCCATTGCTCATGCTAAGAAAAATGGACATAATGTGGTAATTGTGGATACGGCGGGTCGTTTGGCGGTGGATGAAGAAATGATGACCGAAATTGCCAATGTTCATAAAGCCATTAATCCACAAGAAACATTGTTTGTCGTGGATGCCATGACGGGTCAAGATGCAGTAAACACAGCAAAAGCTTTTAATGATAGGCTTAATTTTGAGGGAGTTATTCTTACAAAACTTGATGGTGATACACGAGGTGGAGCGGCGATATCTATTAAAAGCGTAGTCGATAAACCTATCAAGTTTATTGGAACAGGAGAGAAGATGGATGCTATTGATGTATTCCACCCTTCACGTATGGCAGATCGTATTCTAGGGATGGGGGACGTGGTTTCCCTTGTTGAAAGAGCGCAAGAACAGTTTGATGAAGAGGAGGCTAGAAAACTTCAGAAAAAAATTGCAAAAAACCAATTCGGATTTGATGACTTTCTGAAACAGATTCAGCAAGTTAAGAAAATGGGTAGCATGAAGGATTTGGTTGGAATGATACCAGGCGCAGGAAAGGCTTTGAAAAATGTTGATATTGATGACGATGCATTTAAAGGAATTGAAGCGATTATTCATTCGATGACTCCTGCGGAAAGGAGTACCCCAAGCATTATAAACGGAAGTAGAAAGAAACGTATTGCCAAAGGCAGTGGAACCGAAGTTCAGCAAGTAAATCAATTATTGAAGCAGTTCGACCAAATGAGCAAAATGATGAAGATGATGCAAGGAGGGGGCGGCCGAAAAATGATGCAGGCAATGAATAAGATGCGTTAATATTTTAATTAAAATCCCTACTCTAGGATATGACATTATTAGACGGAAGAAAAGTAAGCAACGAAATTAAAGACGAAATTGCTGCAGAAGTTGCCAAGATGAAGGCAAAGGGAGAGAAAGTTCCTCATTTAGCAGCAGTTTTAGTTGGTGACGATGGTGCTAGTTTAACCTATGTAGGGAGTAAAGTAAAAGCATGTGAGCGTATAGGTTTTGAAAGTACGTTGGTAAAAATGCCCAACACTACAAGTGAATTAGAATTACTTAAAAAAATTGAAGAGTTAAACAACAACGATGACATTGATGGATTTATCATTCAATTGCCATTGCCTCCACAAATCGATGAGCAAAAAGTATTAATGGCCGTGGATCCAAGTAAGGATGTAGATGGTTTCCACCCAGAAAACTTTGGAAAAATGGCATTGGATATGAGCACCTTCATTCCTGCAACACCCTTCGGTATATTAGAACTATTAGAACGCTATAAAGTAGACACCAAAGGGAAGCATACTGTAGTTATTGGACGTAGCCATATTGTGGGGCGTCCCATGAGTATTTTAATGAGCCGAAAAGGATGGCCAGGGAATAGTACTGTAACACTTACACACAGTAGTACCAAAAATATTTCTCAAATTACTACCCAAGCAGATATTATTATTTCGGCATTAGGCGTACCCGATTTCCTAAAAGCCGAAATGGTGAAAGACGATGTGGTGATTATTGATGTAGGAATCACTCGTGTAGAGGATAAAAACCATCCTAAGGGTTATGTAATAAAAGGCGATGTTGATTTTGAAAATGTAAGTAAAAAAGCCTCATTTATAACACCTGTACCTGGGGGCGTAGGACCTATGACCATTGCCATGTTATTAAAAAACACCTTATTGGCTAGAGAGCAAAGAAAAAGCCTTTAAGAGGATTGTTTTTCAGGATATTCCTTTCTGTAAATACTAAGTAGTACTAGAAATAAACTGATAAGTAAAGGGCCAAAAATTAACCCGATAAATCCAAAAAGGGGTACCCCTACAATTACTCCCACTAGAGTTATTAAAGGATGTACATTATCTAGTTTCTTTAAAACATAAAGTCTTATAATATTATCTGTGGAGCCTACAACCACCAATCCATAGATAAGAATTCCCCAAGCGGTAAAAGTGTTTCCAGTAGATAATTCAAGAATAAATACGGGGATAATTCCTAATAATGTCCCTACAAACGGAATCATAGAGCCAATGGTGACAATAACAAACCAAAAGAAAGGATCCTGAACCCCAAAAATTAAAAACCCAATTAACGCGACAATTCCTTGCGCTACAGCTACCAAAGGTATTCCTAATGCATTGGAACGCACCATACCTTTAACTTGATTTCCTATTACGTTTAAATTGGTTTTATTAACGGGGATATAGCTACCTACAGAGTCCTTTGCCAAAGAACGATCGGTAAATAAATAGAATAAAATAAAGTACATTAACCCAATTGCAATAAACACATCAAAAGTGCTTCCAGCTATATTTTGTAAATTTTTGGAAAGCCAATTAGAGATAGCTCCTACATCTATTTGAGAAGCAAGATCGAAACCTAACCTACTTTCCCAAACGCCAATTTGTTCTTTAAAGGCACTCGCAACTCTTTCAGAATTTTGAACAGCATGGCCAATTTTATTTCCCAGTAATAACAAAACGCCAGAAACTGGAAGCAAAATGGTAATGAACGAGAGAATACAAAGTGTAGCTGCGGCAAGATTTCTATTCCATCCTCTTCGTACTAGTTTTACCATCCATCCCCGCATAAGTACATAAATAGTGATGGCTCCCAAAACACCAGAAAGATAGGGGAGTAATTCCCAGAAAATAAGTCCGCCAATAATAATAATAATGAGTAAAATAAATATTTGACGAATGATAGGCTGTGGAATAGTTTTCATGAATTTACAATTGTTGTTTAAAATTACATGTTTTCAATAAACCCTCAATGCTTTTAAGAAAAGATTCAAATTAAAATCTTTTACTACCTTTCCTTTTTAATTTTTGAAAAAAGACGTGACCGAGTCTGTATTTTTTAGGGATAATAATGCCTTTACCATGTTTGGCTTTCAGCATATTATAGCAATTCTTTTTTTTGCATTGTTTGGATATGCGTTTATTGTTTCGGCAAAGAAATTATCTGAAAAAAGTCAGCACCAATTAGGAGTTGGATTTTCTATTTTTCTTTGTGCAAGTTTGGTTATTTGGACTATTTCTAGGATATACATTCAAGGGTTTGACCCTACCGAACATCTTCCGTTACACCTCTGTAATATCATTTCTTTATTACTTCCTATTTTTGCTATAACGCGTAAAAAGTGGATGTATGAAGTGTTGCTTTTTTGGATTTTGGCAGGTACCTCACAAGCTATTATTACTCCCGATTTAGCCCATGGCTTCCCACATTACGATTATCTCAAATATTTTGTAGTGCATTGTGGCTTGGTTGTTTTTATTCTTTACGCCATTATTATTTACAAAATGCGCCCCACCGTAAAAAGCATATTTAAATCCTTTTTAGCATTGCAAGTGTACTTTGTTGCCATGCTATTGGTGAATAAAATCTTAGGCTCTAATTATTTCTTTATTTCAGAAAAACCACCTCACGGATCATTGTTAGACTATTTAGGGGATTGGCCGTATTATATTTTAGTGGCAGAATTAATCTTATTTCCTTATTTCTTCCTAATTTATTTGCCTTTTCATTTCACCAGAAAAAAGGCTATTTCGCAAAAAGCTGATCCAAATTCCTGAAGGCTTTAAATTCCAAAGCATTACCCGAAGGGTCTTTAAAAAACATAGTGGCTTGTTCACCCACTTCACCTTTAAATCGAGTGTAGGGCTCAATAATAAATTGAATGCCTTTCTTTTTTAAATCTTCAGCAAATGTTTCAAAATTTTGCATATCCAAAACCACTCCAAAATGCGGAATGGGGACCTCTTTCCCGTCTACTGGGTTTGAAACGGATTCATTCGTTTCGTCCTTTAAATGAATGACCAATTGATGTCCAAAAAAATCGAAATCGACCCAATGGTTGCTGCTTCGTCCTTCTTTACATCCCAAAACGTCTCTATAAAAGGTTCGATTTATTTCAATATTATTTACAGGAATGGCTAAATGAAATGGTCGTAGATTTTGTGACATCCTTAGGCGAGTTTTAAATAGTTTATACTTACGGTTGCAAGTTCGTTATTTGGAAATTTTGAAAAATGTTTTGGGTCACTCTTTAAGTTTAATTCATCAATTACCTTAAGAAACACATCTAATTCTAAAATATACTGATCGCTAAAACCATGGGTAGCATCATAAGCAGTGCATGCCGTTTTTCCAATGTTTTGTGCTGCTATGGAAGGGTTTATGGTGTGTAATTCTATCATTAACAGACCAAACTTTTTAATGTAAGGCAACCAATTTTCGAGATGTTCTTTTAAATTTTGTTCTACGAGTGCATTGGGTAATCTATCACCGCAAGAGGCAAATGCTCCCTTAGAATCGCTCTTTCTATTGGTTTCAATAGTATTGGGGAATTTCCAAGGGCGGTTATGGTCGAGAAAGGTTCGCACGTTGAGCAAATCGCTCAATTCAATATCATAACTTTCTTGAATATCATTCTCCAATTGGGAGGGATTGGCAATATCACCCCAAATGACCTTGGCCCAAATATCGGCTTTTACCAGATTGGCTCGTGTAACTTTTAATGCGGCACGATTATAATCCACACCTACCAAAAATAGAGGGTATTCTTCGAGCATGGTGCCTCGTTTGGTGCGTTGTTCAATCACTTCAAAAAGATGGATAAGAAAAGCTCCATTACCACAGCCCATATCCAAAATTCCTTTGGGTTGTTCTTCAATAGGTTTGTTGAAAAGCGCAATGACAATTTCGTCAATCTTTTTAAAATAAGCAGAATGTGCGCCTCCACTTCCCCAAACATTCATTTCTCTATCCACGTGCATTTCGGTGGCACTAGGGTCGTTGCTTTTGAAAATGCTGGCATTACCAAATAGCAACTCATCTACCCTTCTAAAGGTAGGTAAATAGGAAACGGTAACACCATACGCTGACGACCTACGAGCAAAAAACAAGCCTTTATCGGTAAATCGATAGTGTTCATTTTTTTTATTAAACCAACCTAAAAAAGTAAAGAAATCTAATATTTTGCTAAAACTTACGGGGTCTTCGTGAAATTCATCGGCACTAAAGGAGGCTTCCATAAAATATTTATGAAACATTCCGTCCATTCCCAAATATACAGTAATGGGTCCCACCAAAACACCTTCAATATGTTTCTGGATTTGCAATTCAATTTCACGATCTTGCTCGTTTTTGGATATTGGATTAAAGTCTCCTTGCTTGTATTTTGTAAAAATTCTGTTGAGTGATGTAAACTGTTCCAAATCGAAATTACGTGGATGAAAACCTTCCGAAATTTTTAAATATTGAACCACTTCGTGATACCTTTCAGAAAATTGAAACGCCTTCTCACTTTTATCGTTTATTGAAATGGTAACTTGGTTTGTTTCAGCATCTACTTGATAATTTACCCAACCTTGCGAACCCAACATTCGTAAGGCAACATTTAGGTATCCTTCATTGGCTTCAAATTTTTCTGAAATCTCTGAAATTGAAAAAATCGTTTTTGTTAGCAAATAGTCAAGAACCCCTTTTTCTGTTAGTGAATATATTACGGGCGCACAAACAATTCCGTCCAAATGCCGAAACAGGTCACTACGAAGAAGACTTTTATCTAAAGGTGATAGCATGTAAATTGTTTTAACGCTATAAATATAGGTTTTCTATTTTTTCTTCAGTTTTAGTGTTTAATAATGTATTTATGAGTAAGATACTGCATTTAGGGAAATAAAAAAACCTTCAAATATTGAAGGTTTTTAATTGTAGATGAATAATCTATGTTATTCCTTTTCCGTATCCCAACCAATCATAAAATATTTAAATGTAGCCGTATCGGGAATTTGTGAAGCCTCAATTCTTGCACTGTAATCGTACCTAATGTTTTCAGGAAGTTGTTTTTTATCTACGGTAAGATAAATATCACTGTTCTTTAAAAACACCACTACAGCATTTATTGCATTTTCAATTCCTGCTATTTCATAGTTAGCTTTAACATCGGCAAAAGTGCTAGCAGAATTTAAGCCTTTTTCCGTTTTATATCTTGCATCAAATACCTGTATATTACTAATGATTGAGTTTGGGTCACTTTCGTCTTCTGGCGAAATTAAAAGTAATTTCTTCCCTCCTTTTTCATAAATTTCTACTTCGCCTTGGGTTCCCAAAGCATCTTTAATTGGATTTAATTTTACAATAGAATCGTTAGCAAAAATAGAGTCTATCTGTCTCATTTGGACATCTTGTGTCACTTTACCTACGATACCTTCTCCAATAGCAAAGGGGTCTTCTCCTTTTCCACATTGGGTACATAATATTCCAGCAATGGCAACAATTAATAGGGTCTTTTTCATAGTTTTTGTGGGGTTATTTATTTTAACATTTTACTTAATATTCCCAGTACACTTCGTATTACTGTGGGGCTTGTGATTACTTTTTCGAGAGTGCTTTTGCCTCTTCTTCGGGAAGTAGTTCTTCGTGTTGTGGATCGTTGGGCTTCTGCTTTTTCTTTTTCTGCTTTTTCTTTTGCTTCTTTTAGATTTGCTGTTTCAATTTTTTTATTCAGCATTTCATAAGCACTATCACGGTCTATTTCTTCGTTGTACTCTTTTATTAATTTTGAACCTTCTAATAAATCTTTCAATTCTTCATCTTCCAATATATCCATCCTACTCATTGGTGCTCGTAGCATAGTAGCCGCCAGGGGAGTTGGAATTCCCTTTTCATTTAATGCAGAAACTAAGGCTTCACCAATTCCTAACGAAGTTAAAACCTCATCGGTTTTGTAGTAATCGGATAAAGGATAATTTTCTGCAGTGAGTTTAATGGCTTTTCTATCTTTCGCAGTAAAAGCACGTAATGCATGCTGTATTTTTAAACCTAACTGACTTAGTACTGCGTCGGGCACGTCGGTTGGATTTTGAGTGACAAAATAAAGTCCAACTCCTTTAGATCGAATTAATTTTACAATACTTTCAATTTGGTCAAGTAAGGCATCACTGGCTTCTTTAAAAATAAGATGCGCCTCATCAATAAAAATAACTAGTTCGGGTCTGCCGCTGTCTCCTTGCTCTGGGAAGGTAGCATAAATTTCGGCTAACAAACACAACATAAAGGTTGAGAATAATTTTGGCCGATCTTGGATATCGGTTAACCGAACAATGTTTATATAGCCTCTTCCGTTTTCATCAATCCGAAGTAAATCGTCTGTGTCAAAAGATTTTTCACCAAAGAAAAGATCACCGCCTTGTTGTTCTAATTCTACAATTTTGCGAAGAATGGCTCCCGAGGTGGCTGGGGATATTCTTCCATAGGCTTTTTCAATTTCATCCTTTCCTTCGTCTGAGGCATATTGAAGAATTTTCTTTAAATCTTTAAGGTCTAAAAGGGGTAGTTTATTGTCGTCACAATACTTAAACAGAATGGACATGACTCCCGATTGGGCTTCAGACAGGTCTAATATTCTTGAAATTAGGACAGGGCCAAACTCACTTACCGTGGCTCTTAAACGCACTCCGTTTTGTTCAGAAAGCGTTAAAATTTCCACAGGAAATCCTTTGGCTTCAAAGGGAAGGCCAATTTGGGCATGACGCTCATCAATTTTTGGGTGTCCTGGGCTTGGTTGGGCAATACCACTTAAGTCACCTTTCATATCCATTAATAAGACAGGAATTCCTTTGTCGGATAGATTTTCAGCCAAGACTTGCAGGGTTTTTGTTTTTCCTGTTCCAGTGGCCCCAGCGATAAGTCCGTGTCGGTTTAAGGTTTTTAAAGGAACTTTTACGTAAGCATTGGTTAGGGTTTCTCCATCCAGCATTGCTGCTCCCAATGTAATCGAATCTCCTTTAGTGGTATAACCTTCGGTTATGTGGTCAAAAAAAGCTTGTTTGTCTGCCATCTTCAAAATTTTAGGTAAAAATAGCAATTGTATGGTAGCTACTAAAAATATTCAGTATTTTAATTGAAACTTTTAATATATAATCATGAAATTCATTCGAGTAATTTTAGGTATTGGTATTTTTTCTTTTCTCTTTAGCTGTTCGGAATCTAAAAATGAAATAAAAAGCAGCAAGAATACAAATTCATTTGAGGCTCCTATTTTTCATAAATCTCATGAGCCCAATAAGCAGGATGTTCCATTTAGTGATGCTGTTCAAATAGGAAATACATTTTATCTGTCGGGACAGATTGGCATGAATCATGACACTCGTGAATTAGTAACAGGTGGATTTGAAGCCGAAACACTACAAACAATAGAAAACATACGGGATGTTTTATGGGTTCACAAGGTGCGCTTAACTGATGTCGTTAAAGTAACCGTAATACTCGAAAATATGGAAGACTTTCTGGTGTTTAATAAAATATATGAAACCTATTTTCCTCAAAAACCAGCCAGAACTACGTTTGCTGCAAAGGCACTGGTAAAAGGAGCAAAGATAGAGATAGAGGTTGTTGCTGTAAAATAGGATTCTTCAGAATTAAATCGCGGGTAAAAATTCGAATAACAGGTAGTTGCTAAGAGCAAATTACTGTAAATTTGCCCTCATGGAAGCACAAGTACAAGATTTGGTTGAAAAAGGAATCATGCTACCCTTAATGGAAGAGTTTTACACCATCCAAGGTGAGGGCTATCATAAAGGTGCAGCGGCTTACTTTATTAGAGTAGGAGGGTGCGATGTGGGATGCCATTGGTGCGATGTAAAAGAAAGTTGGAATCCTGCCATTCATCCCCCTACAGAAATTAAAAAAATTGCTGTAAATGCTTCAAAATTTTCCAAAACAATTGTAGTTACGGGAGGAGAGCCCCTTACTTGGGATATGGGACCTCTTACTTCTTTACTTAAAGAAAAAGGATTAAACACCCATATTGAAACCTCGGGGGCATACCCCTTGTCAGGTACTTGGGATTGGATTTGTCTTTCACCCAAAAAATTAAAACTTCCTACCAAAGAAATTTATCAAAAGGCAGATGAGCTTAAAATTATTATTTACAATAAAGATGATTTTAAATTTGCTGAAGAACAAGCTGCAAAAGTAGATACAAGATGCAAACTTTACTTGCAACCCGAATGGAGCAAAAGAGAAAAGATGATTCCTGAAATAGTCGCATATGTGATGCAAAACCCCAAGTGGGTGGTGTCTTTACAAACCCATAAGTATTTAAATATTCCATAAAAAAAGCCAAAACAATTGTTTTGGCTTTTTAAGATTTATTTTGCGAATCTATCTTTAAAGGGGACTATAACTCGAACGTTATCCCATCCTAAGTGCATGTCAACTCCTCCTTTGCTGCCTTCAAAAGCAATAGAGAAGGCTTCAAGCGAATCCTTTTTAACTGTTACAGGAACTTTAATTCTTGCAACATCGTTCTTTTCATTGTAAAAATAAGATCCCCATACGTTTATATCTTTATTAATTATGATAGTCCATGTCTTTTCTCCTGGAATGGTGAAAAGTGTATAGGTTCCTGCTTTAATAGGAGTTTCTCCAAGAAACATGTCCTTGTAGAATGTAATTTCTGTAGCTTCATTAGCGCCAGTTCTCCAAACCTTCCCATTAGGGGCAAGTTCACTTAATGATCTTCCTTTTAATTGAGGTCTACTATAAACCACTTTAACTTCTTTTAAAGAAATTTTGTAGTCGCTTGGATATGAAGCCGCATCCATAGGACTAACATCAAGATTGCTGAATTTTTGAGCCATAGACTCAGTTGTAAAAGACATTGCTATAAAAAACAATAATGCTGTGATAATTGAATATTTTTTCATGGTTTTAAATTTTGATTAAAATTATATTTTTTTGAATTGAAAAACTCTAAAATTGTGTGAAAGTTTTTAAAATCATTAAATCTAAAATCGTGTTTTACAGACTTTTGACTTTCTAACCAAATCGAGGATTTTTTGAAGATAGATAAGGCTTAATTTTTTCCACAATATTTGTTAATAACTTACCTGCTTTAAAATAGCGAAAACCACTGATTTTATTAGGGATATGGTTATATTTGTTTGTTGTGAAAAATATGTAGTAAACAACCTAATTTTATATGAGCGAAGAACAAAAAAAAGGTAGTTACGGAGCCGATAGTATTCAGGCGTTAGAAGGAATGGAACATGTGCGCATGCGTCCCTCCATGTATATAGGGGATGTAGGTGTACGAGGGCTCCATCATTTGGTTTACGAAGTAGTGGATAACTCCATTGATGAAGCCATGGGCGGACATTGTGATGCAATTGGTGTAATTATTAATGAAGATAATTCTATTTCGGTAAAAGATAATGGTCGTGGTATTCCTGTGGATATGCACAAAAAAGAAGGTGTTTCGGCACTGGAAGTAGTTATGACCAAAATTGGAGCTGGAGGAAAGTTTGATAAGGATTCTTATAAAGTTTCAGGAGGATTACACGGGGTAGGTGTTTCGGTAGTAAATGCTCTTTCAGAACATTTAAAGGCCACTGTTTATCGTGATGGAAAAATTTGGGAACAAGAGTATGAGCGAGGAAAAACCATGTATCCCGTAAAAGCGGTAGGCGAAACTACCGAACGTGGTACTGTGGTTACATTTAAGCCTGATGAGCAGATTTTTAAACAATCTTTAGAATACAATTACGATACTCTTGCAAGTAGAATGCGAGAGCTTTCCTTTTTAAATAAGGGGATTACCATTACTTTAACAGATAGGCGCGAAACCGATGAAAAGGGAGAATTTATCTCTGAAACTTTTCATAGTGATGAAGGATTAAAAGAATTTATCCGTTTTTTAGATGGAAATCGCGAGCCTTTAATTGCTGAAGTGATTTCCATGGAAGGTGAAAAAAACGATATTCCAGTAGAAGTGGCCATGGTGTATAACACTTCCTATAATGAAAACTTACATAGTTATGTAAACAATATTAATACGCACGAAGGTGGTACTCATTTAAGTGGTTTTCGTGCTGGATTAACACGTACTTTAAAGAAATATGCGGATGCTTCAGGCATGTTAGATAAATTAAAATTTGAAATATCGGGTGATGACTTTCGGGAAGGATTAACCGCCATTATTTCGGTAAAAGTTGCTGAACCTCAATTTGAAGGACAAACAAAAACAAAATTAGGGAACCGTGAAGTTACTTCTGCGGTAAGTCAGGCGGTGTCCGAGATGCTTGAAAATTATTTGGAAGAAAACCCAAATGATGCACGAACTATTGTTCAAAAAGTAATTTTAGCCGCAACGGCTCGTCACGCTGCACGCAAAGCGCGTGAAATGGTGCAACGTAAAACGGTCATGGGTGGTGCTGGTTTGCCAGGAAAACTTTCCGATTGTTCTGAACAAGATCCTTCAAAGTGTGAAGTATTCCTAGTGGAGGGAGATTCTGCAGGGGGAACAGCAAAACAGGGTCGAGATCGTAACTTCCAAGCTATTTTACCGCTTCGAGGAAAGATTTTGAATGTTGAAAAAGCCATGCAGCACAAGGTTTTTGAAAATGAAGAAATTCGAAATATATACACAGCACTAGGGGTTACTATTGGAACAGAAGATGATAGCAAGGCGCTGAATCTTGAGAAACTTCGCTATCATAAAGTAGTGATTATGTGTGATGCCGACGTGGACGGTAGTCACATTTCTACATTAATTTTAACGTTTTTCTTCCGTTATATGAGAGAATTGGTGGAAGCTGGGTATGTTTATATTGCCACTCCACCTTTATATTTGGTGAAAAAGGGGCAGAAAAAAGAATATGCATGGAGCGATAAAGAACGCGATGCCCTAAACGAACAGTTTGGAGGAAGTGCCAGTATCCAACGTTACAAAGGTTTAGGGGAAATGAATGCTGAACAGCTTTGGGATACAACTATGAATCCAGATTTTAGAACATTACGCCAAGTAACAATAGATAATGGTACAGAGGCCGATAGAATTTTCTCTATGCTAATGGGTGATGAAGTGCCACCTCGAAGAGAATTTATAGAAAAGAATGCGGTTTATGCAAATATTGATGCATAGCTACTTTTTTAAAAAGCAATGTTTTAAAAATACCCCTTACTGGGGTATTTTTTTGTTTTGAAGTTGCTATCTTTATTCAATAACTAACCAAAACTTCGAAGTATGAAAATTATTAAAGTTGCATTTTGTGTATTGTTATTTCAGAATATTTCTTTTTCCCAAGAACTTGAAAGTATCCTTTTAGCGGCAGATGATGCAGAAAGTTTAACTCAAGCTTATATTAATCCAGCATTAAAAGGTATCGTTTACAGTATGAATGATGGTTGGTATACAACCGGAAAAACCCATGAACTTTTTGGGTTCGATATTACCATAGGCGCAAATTTGGCTTTGGTTCCAGACGATGATAAAGAATTTCTTTTTCGATCTTCAGACTATAATTTTGTGACTTCGCAAGTAGGAAGTCAGCAAAATGTCTCAACTGTATTGGGAGATGACACCAACAGTACATTTTTTGATGTGAGAATACCAGTAGGTGATGGCACGGTGAAGGTAGCCGAATTTGAAATGCCCGGAGGTATTGGTGAAGATTTTCCATTAAAAGGGGTGCCTGCTCCTATTGTACAAGTTGGATTTGGATTGCCAAAGAGCACAGATTTTAAACTTCGTTTTGTGCCAAATCTAGGGATTGATGATAAAGTAAAGAATTTTGTTATTGGGTTAGGATTGCAACATAATATTTCACAATATATTCCTACAATGGACGAATCTCCTTTTAGCTTAAGCGCACTGGTGGCTTATGGACATACAAAAGTGACTTATGCTATTGACGATGAAGAGGCACTAGATGATGTGACGGTTGAAAATGGAGAAGCCGAGTTTAAATTGAATACCTTGTCTATTCAAGCAATTGGATCTGTAGATTTAAAGATTGTTGATTTTTTTGGTTCCATAGGTTTTGGGAGAGGTGGCAGTAAACTAGCTTTAAATGGAGATTACACGCTTACTTATCAACTAGAAGATAGTGAGGGAAATAATATTGGAACGGTTCAGGAAACCATTTCAAACCCCTTAAATTTTAAAGCCGATGTAAATAGTGTTAGATTAGGCTTGGGAACACGAATTAATTTAAGTGTCTTTAAAATATTTGCATCGTACACACTTCAGGAGTATAGTAATATTTCAGCTGGGATTGCCGTAAGTGTTCGTTAACCTCATGTAACTGAGTAGTTTATTTTATTTGAAAACCATTTTTGTTCTGGTTTTTAGTAGGATGACTGTTTAGAAATTGATACTTTTGCAGCGTCTGAAAATTCAGATTTTAAAAGAAATATTCAACTTAAAATTAAAGAGATAATGAAAGTTACTGTTGTAGGAGCAGGTGCTGTGGGTGCTAGTTGTGCCGAGTACATTGCTATTAAAGATTTTGCAAGCGAAGTAGTATTGTTAGACATTAAAGAAGGCTATGCCGAAGGAAAGGCAATGGACCTTATGCAAACGGCTCCTTTAAATGGATTTGATACCAAAATTACGGGTTCAACCAATGATTATTCAAAAACAGCAGGAAGTCAAATTTGTGTTATCACTTCAGGAATTCCGAGAAAACCTGGGATGACTCGTGAAGAATTAATTGGAATTAATGCCGGAATTGTAAAAACAGTAGCAACAAGTTTGGTAAAGCATTCTCCAGATACCATTTTAATTGTGGTGAGTAATCCTATGGATACTATGACCTACTTGGCTCATAAGGTAACGGGATTGCCAAAAAATAGAATTATAGGAATGGGAGGGGCTTTAGACAGCGCACGTTTTAAATATCGTTTAGCTGAAGCTTTAGGGGCTCCTTTAAGTGATGTGGACGGAATGGTAATTGGTGGCCATAGTGATACAGGAATGATTCCATTAACACGCTTAGCCACTAGAAATAGTGTGCCTGTTTCAAAATTTATTTCAGGAGAAAGATTACAACAAGTAATGGAAGATACCAAAGTAGGAGGTGCAACGCTCACCAAGTTACTTGGAACTTCAGCTTGGTATGCTCCTGGAGCAGCGGTTTCGGCCTTAGTGCAAGCCATTGCATGTGACCAAAAGAAAATGTTCCCATGTTCTACTATGCTCAATGGTGAATATGGAATGAGTGACATTTGTATCGGAGTGCCAGTTATTTTAGGAAAAAACGGAATAGAAAAAATAGTAGAAATCGAACTAACTGACTCTGAAAAAGCACATATGAAGGAAAGTGCTGAGGGTGTGAGTAAAACGAACAACCTATTAGAATTTTAAATTAACCTTATATAAGGTGATAAATAGTAAAGACTGTAGTAATACAGTCTTTATTTTTTTATATTTGGCGCATGAACTCGAAATGGTATTTGAGTATTTTGGTAATTGCCCTTGCTTTTTTAGGAATAAGCTTGGAGCAAAAGAATGCGCCTAATCAAGAGATTTTAGTTCAGTTTAATGAAGATTTTGTAAAAACTTCTGAAACAGAAGCAGCCATTGAAACTGTAAAAAAGCAATTACAGTCCATTGGAGTTAATGAGGTCCAAGTTGTTACAATTCAAGATGGTTCTATTAAGATTACATACTATAGTACAATAGATGTTTCGTTTGTAAAAGTACTTTTCAAGAATCAAGAAAATCTTTACTTAGCTTATGCAGGTCACCAAGAGAAGCCAGATTCTTCATCTAGTCTCCCGTCTTCAGAAAATGATAATTATATTCAGTTAAACGTAAACGAAATTCCAGATAATTCTAATCGTGATTTAGGGTTTAACGGAGTTCTTGTTGAAGTTAAATTTGTGCGCGACCAATATGTAAATCCAATTGCGTATTTTGGTACTTCTGAAAAGGATTTCACTTTAAAAAAATACAATGAAGCATTAAATAAGAATTTGTACTTCGATAGTACAATTATTAAAGACAATGCTTCTTATAAAATTCCAGAGGTAAGGGCAGGACCACTTACATAAGGGATATCTTTCCAAATTTCAATAATTTAAAAGTGAGTGGATTACAAGATTATTCTTCACTTTCAAATACGACTTTTAAAAATCAAATGTAAGAGTCGTTTCAAATTCATTTTAATCATTCATAATAATTGTCAGATATAACGGTAAGTAATATATTTGCCCGTTTAAAAAATTTGACCAAAAAAAATATACACATGCAAAATAAAGGACTAGTTACCGTATTTGCGATTCTTTTCGGATTGGTGAGTTTATACCAATTATCCTTCACATTTATTGCAAATAAAGTAGAAGACAATGCAAAAGAATTTGCTACCAGTAAATTTGATGCTTCGCAACCAGCAGAACGTGCTGCGGCCGAGGCACAATATTTAGATTCTGTAGCGACACAAACTCAATTTTTAGGAATTGATTATAAAACAGCTAAGGAAAAAGAGCTAAACAAAGGTCTTGACCTTAAAGGAGGTATTAACGTAATTCTTCAAGTTTCTGTAAAAGATATCTTGGCTGGATTAGCAAATAATACCAAAGACCCTGCATTTAACCAAGCATTAGCAGATGCCACTGAACTTCAGAAAAATTCACAAAGCACCTATTTGGAATCTTTCTTTGAGGCATTTGAGGCGCTTCCTGGTGAGAACAGATTGGCTTCGGCAGATATTTTCTTCAACAAAAGTCTTGAAGGACAAATTGAAAGTAATATGACCAATGACCAAGTAAAACCGGTTATTGCAAGAAAAATTGACGAGTCTATAGCTTCTGCTTTTGAAGTACTACGTAAGCGTATTGATAAATTTGGTGTTACACAGCCTAACCTTCAACGTTTAGGTAGTTCTGGAAGAATTTTGGTAGAGTTACCAGGGGCAAAGGATGTAGAACGTGTTAAGAAGTTATTACAAAGTACTGCTCAATTAGAATTCTGGGAAGTAGTAAAAGAAGAAGAGATTAGCTCTTTTATTGTGGAAGCAGATACCAAATTAAAAGATCTTTTAGCCGGTAAAAAAGACACTACTTCTGTAGTTGCTGATTCTACCAAAACCCAAGAAGGAGATGATATTGAAGAATTACTAGGAGGTGAAGAGGTGGACGAAACTGCTACTGCTGAAGATACCAACCCAATTCTTTCTAGAGTACTCCCAGTAAGAGCTAGTAACCCAGGAATAGCTAGTTTTTTCATTAAAGATACTGCCGTTATCAATAGCTATTTGCGTATGCCAGAAGTACGTTCTTTGCTTAGTAATGATTTAAGAAACACTCAATTTTTATGGAGTATTCCAGAGTTTAGTGATGCTCTTGGAGAAGAAATTACAAGCTTATATGCTATTAAAGGAAATAAAGAAATGACCCCACAATTAAGTGGTGGTGTTATTGTAGATGCACAACAATCTTATAACCAAGCCGGTCGAGTTTCTGTGACCATGCAAATGAATGGAACTGGAGCGAAGATTTGGGAGGATATGACAGAATACGCATACCAAAATGGAACTCAAATTGCAGTAGTACTTGATAATATTGTGTATTCTGCGCCTGGGGTGAGTAGCGGTAAAATCTCTGGAGGACGAAGTGAAATTACGGGGGATTATACTATTGCCGAAGCCCAGGATTTAGCAAACGTTCTTCGTGCTGGTAAGCTGCCTGCTTCTGCGGATATAATTCAAGCGGAAGTTGTTGGTCCTACTTTGGGTCAAGAAGCTATTAATAGTGGTGTTCTTTCATTTATGATTGCCTTGGTAATTGTATTGCTTTGGATGATTTTCTATTACGGAAAAGCAGGAGCTTTTGCCGATGTTGCCTTAGCCGTAAACATCCTTTTTATCTTCGGAATATTAGCAGGATTAGGTGCGGTTTTAACACTTCCTGGTATTGCCGGTATTGTTTTAACTATTGGTATGTCTGTAGATGCGAACGTACTTATTTTTGAAAGGATTCGAGAAGAGTTAGATAAAGGAAAGTCGCAACGTGATTCTATTAATGATGGTTTCAGCAATGCACTTTCTTCTATTTTAGATGCTAACATTACTACGGGTCTTACAGGTTTAATCCTGCTTATTTTTGGAACAGGACCTATTCAAGGATTTGCTACAACATTATTAATCGGTATATGTACATCCTTATTTACTGCCATCTTTATTACAAGATTGTTTATAGATAGTTATACTAAAAATGGCAAGCCATTAACTTGTTCAACAGGGTTAACTAAAAACTTATTCAAGAATGTAAATATTAATTTCCTAGGAAAACGTAAAATGGCGTTTATCATTTCGGGTATTTTAATTGCAATAAGTTTAGGTTCATTATTTACGAATGGTTTAAATCAAGGAATTGATTTTGTTGGAGGAAGAACGTACACGGTTCGTTTCGATAAAGATGTAAATGCTCTTGAAATTCAAAACGATTTAATCGCTGCCTTTGGTAGTGCTGAAGCAAAAACTTATGGTGGAAATAACCAATTAAAGATTTCTACCAAGTATAAAGTTGACCAAACAGGAAGTGATGTAGATGTCGAAGTTGAAAGAATGCTTCACGAGGCATTACAGCCAAACCTTCCAGCAGGAATGACTTACGAAGCATTTATAGCAGACGACGATGCAAAAACAGCTGGTCGAATGGAATATTATAAAGTAAGTCCAACCATTGCAGATGATATTAAAAAGTCATCTTTCTGGGCAGTATTAGGATCTCTAGTTGTAGTATTCCTTTATATTCTATTGCGTTTTAGAAGATGGCAGTTTAGTTTAGGTGCTGTTGCGGCGGTGTTCCACGATGTACTTATTGTATTAGGAGTATTCTCGCTTACCTATAAATTTATGCCTTTTAGTATGGAAATTGACCAATCTTTTATTGCTGCGATATTGACGGTAATTGGTTACTCACTTAACGATACTGTGGTTGTATTTGACCGTATTAGAGAATTTTTTAACGAGCACACCACATGGAAAATGCCTAAATTAATTAATGGGGCATTAAATAGTACTTTAAGCCGTACTTTAAATACCTCGTTGACTACACTATTGGTGTTGTTGTGTATGTTTATTTTTGGTGCTGAATCTATTAGAGGATTGTTATTTGCCATTATGGTGGGTATTATTGTTGGTACCTATTCATCATTGTTTATTGCTACACCCATTTTCTACGATACAGTGAGAAAAAGAGGAATTGATCTAAGTGATAAAAAGGAGGAAGCTGAAACTGAAAAGTAAACCAGCTTAACTATAAAATAAAAAACCCGCTTTTTAGCGGGTTTTTATATGAATTGATATTGTGTTTAATCTCTATGAAATGAGATAATGTCTCCAACCTCCAATCCCCATTGGTCACTTAGTCCAGCATTCACTTCAAGAGCATATTTCGCGGGTGCTTGCGAAGGAATTGAGGATTCGTCAAAAGGTTTGGTGTTTTTTTGAATGTTCACCACTTTCAAATCTGAATTTACATAAATGATATCCAATGGAAACTCCGTATTTTTCATATAAAAAGATTTTCGGGCTTCTCTTGCAAAAATAAAAAGCATTCCTCTGTTTTGTTCCATGCTTTTACGGTACATTAAACCTGTTTGAGTCTCGTATTCGGTTTCAGAAATTTCAATTTCAAGAGTTGCCAAAACGGAATCATTTTCTGCCTTTTTCAGAGTTAATTCACCTTCCTTTTTAAATGTAATTTCTTTTGTGAGTACTTTATTTTCTGAAGTATCCTTACAACTATAGGCTTGTAATAACGAAGCTAAAACGAGTACACTAATAATTCTTCTTTTCATATTAAGCGGTCATTTTTTTTGATGAGGTCATCATTAAATATACTCCAGCAATAATAAAAGGAATACTTAACCATTGCCCAGTGGAAAGTATATTTCCAAGAGAATCTTCAAAACCACCTTGACTTGTTTTAAAGAACTCTGCAATGAATCGGACTGTCCAAAGTAAAATTAAAAACAATCCAAAAATATAGCCTAATTGCTTTCTTTTTTCAGTTTTCCAATACACATACCAAAGAATAATAAATACAATAATATATCCAAATGCTTCGTACAATTGGGCAGGGTGACGAGGGAAGTCTTCTCCTAGTTTTTCAAACACAACACCATAATCGGTTCCAGTGGGATGGCCAATAATTTCAGAATTTAAAAAATTACCAAATCGAACAAAAATAGCACCTGCTGCAACGGGAATGATTATTCGGTCGAAAATCCATAGAATAGGCTTTTTAAGTACTTTTTTATTGTACATAAACATGGCTATTATGACACCAATGGCGGCTCCATGGCTTGCCAAGCCTCTAAATCCTGTAAATTTAAATTCTGGAACGGTTTCAAAGGGTAGAAAAACCGAAAGTGGATCTTCTAAAAATAGTTCTGATTGATAAAAAATGACGTGCCCTAAACGTGCGCCTATTAATATGGCAAGGACCATATAGATAAATAAACTATCCAATTTTTCTAAGGGAATTCCTTCACGTTTGTAAATGGCTTTCATAATAAACCAGCCCAAAACAAAGGATATTACAAACATAAGGCTGTAATAATGAAGCGTGTAAAATCCAAGGTCTAAACCTTCTGAAGGATTCCAAGTAAAACTTAAGTAGTGCATAGTAATGTAGAATGAAGGGTAAAGATAGAAAACCCTAAAAATTAATTGATACTTATTCCCTTTCTTTTTTTGGGACAGGGTCGTAACCACTACCGCCCCACGGGTGACAACTGCTTATCCTCTTTATCGCCAACCAACTTCCTTTAAAAAGTCCGTGAACCTCCAACGCCTCTTTTGCGTAATGAGAGCATGTTGGTGAATACCGACAAGTCGATGGGAAAATAGGGGAAATAATTTTTTGATACACCTTAATCAAAAACAAAAAAGGGTATATCAATACTTTTTTCACGTGATTTTTAATTTAATGAAAAAGTGGTTCCTTCTTTTCCGTCTTTTAGCTGAATTCCCACTTCTTGCAATTGGTCTCTAATCTGGTCGCTGGTAGCAAAATCTTTGTTTGCTCTGGCTTGATTTCTCAGTTCAATTAACAGTTCTACCGCTTCTGAAAGTTTATTGCCATCATTCGAGCTAGTTTCAGAAATATCTACCAATCCCATCACTTCAAAAAGAAAATCATGCATTGTTTTTTGAAGTAGTTCTAGATCTGAAGCGGTAATTTCGGCTTTTCCTTCTTTCAAAGAATTTATAAATTTTGTTGCTTCAAATAATTGAGCAATAAGAATGGGACTATTAAAGTCGTCGTTCATAGCATCATAGCAGGATTGACGCCAGTCTGTAATATTGAAATCACTTTTGTTTGAAGGTGTGATTTCCGAAATACTACGGTAGGCATCCATCAATCTAAAAAAGCCTTTTTCGGAAGCTTCCAAAGCATCATTCGAAAAGTCTAAAATACTTCGATAATGTGCTTGAAACATAAAAAACTTTGCAACCGTAGGGGCAAAGGGTTTACTTAGGATGTCGTTTTTACCGCTAAAAAGTTCGTTAGGTAAAATGTTATTTCCCGTAGATTTTGCCATTTTTTTACCGTTAAGGGTAAGCATATTGGTGTGTAACCAATAATTTACAGGGCTCTCATGATTACAAGCCTCGGCTTGGGCAATTTCACACTCGTGATGTGGAAATTTTAAATCCATACCGCCTCCATGAATATCAAAATTGTTTCCAAGATATTTGGTGCTCATGGCGGTACATTCAAGATGCCAGCCAGGAAAACCGTCGCTCCAAGGAGAAGGCCAGCGCATGATGTGTTGGGGTTCTGCCTTTTTCCAAAGGGCAAAATCCTGCGGATTTTTCTTTTCACTTTGTGCGGCTAATTCGCGTGTATTAGAAATCATATCTTCAAGATTTCTTCCGCTTAATTTACCGTATGCATGGTCTTCGTTAAATTTTACAACGTCAAAATAGACCGAGCCGTTTATTAAGTACGCATAGCCTTCTTTGATTATTTTTTCAATGAGTTGAATTTGCTCAATAATATGTCCTGTAGCGGTTGGCTCGATACTGGGAGGTAATGCGTTAAAGGCATTCATAACTTGATGAAAATCTACCGAATATAGTTGAACCACTTCCATAGGTTCTATTTGGTCAATTCGTGCTTTTTTTAATATAGGATCTTCGCCGCTTTCTCCATCATTTTCAAGATGACCAACATCGGTAATATTACGGACATACCTCACTTTGTACCCTAAATGCTTAAGATATCTAAATACCAAATCGAACGACAAAAACGTACGACAATTCCCTAAATGAACATTACTATAAACCGTAGGTCCACAAACATACATGCCAACAGCGCCTTCGATAATGGGTTCAAATTTTTCTTTTTGTTTCGACAGAGAATTATAAACAGTAAGTTCTTGATGTTTGTATAGATGCATTAGAAAGGGTTAAGATGAAGGTTAAAATTCGGTTTCAAACTTAATATAATCAAGAAATTCACGACGTACTTGGGGGTCTTTAAATTTACCGCCAAATTCACTTGTAACAGTGCTACTGTCAATATCACGAATTCCTCTAGAATTTACACATAAATGCTTTGCATCTATGACACAAGCAACATCTTCTGTGCCTAATATTTCCTGCAATTCTTTTACAATTTGCATGGTTAAACGCTCTTGAACTTGTGGGCGTTTGGCATAATAATCCACCACGCGATTCATTTTTGAAAGTCCTACCACAGTTCCGTTAGAGATGTAAGCGATATGTGCCTTTCCTACAATAGGTAGTAAATGGTGTTCGCAAGTAGAGTATAGCGTGATGTTTTTTTCTACCAGCATTTCCCCATACTTGTATTTATTTAAAAATGTTGACGCCTTTGGTTTTTTATCTGGATGTAATCCCCCAAAAATTTCCTGAACGAACATCTTTGCAACGCGATTTGGTGTCCCCCTCAGACTATCATCACTTAGATCCATTCCTAATGTTTCTAAAATATGCTCCACATCCTTTTTAATGGCTGTTATTTTTTCAATATCACTCATTTCAAATGCATCAGCTCGTAGCGGAGTGTCTGATGAACTTCCAACATGATCATTCCCTAAAGCTTCAATTTCTTTTAATTGCTTTTCTAAATCCATAGATTTTTTTATTGGCTACTTAAAAAGTATGAAATGCAAAGATACGCATAAGACGATAGCTAAGAAAAATTCCAAGGTCATTTTAGGTAAATATGTGCTTGTTTTTCATATTTTTTAATACTTTTAGAAACTTATAACCAACTTACTATGAAAAAAGCATTACTTGCGCTGGTTTTTATATTACCATTTTCTTTATTTTCACAAAATGTACAGTTATTTCAACAGTTTAATGGAACCTATGACTTTACAGCATTCGGAAATACATTGAATGCATCGCCTAACCCCTGTTTTATACAGCCAAGCTCGTCTGCCGATTTAAATTTGGGACCAACCGAAACCTTTTTGTCTGCACATTTATATTGGTCTGGACCATGGGAAAATGCTATAGGTGGTGATTATAATGTTACGCTAAATGGTACAGCTGTAACAGCGTCTAGAGATTTTCACTTGACTGCAGGAACAGGCATTAATTATTTTGCAGCATATGCTGATGTAACCAGTATTGTCGCGGCAAATGGAAACGGTACTTATACCTTTAGTGATTTAAACATCAATTTGGCTGCAACTGGAGCTTGCGGTAATGGGACAGATTTTGCAGGATGGGCTATTTATGTAATTTATGAAGACCCTGCACTATTGCAAAATCAAATTAATTTGTATGATGGACTTGAATACATTTCTGCAAACAATACAACTCTCAATATACAATTAACGGATATTGATGTAAGTTCGGATATTCTCTCAAGAATAGGATTTTTGGCATGGGAAGGTGATGCAGCGATTGCCAATGGAGAATCACTTATTATTGAAGGTGTATTAATAGACAATCCCCCTTTAAATCCTGGGAATAATGCTTTTAATGGAACCAATACCTATACCAATTCTAATACCCTCTACAACATGGATTTGGATGTTTATTCCTTGGTGGGTATTGTAATTCCTGGTGCTACAACCATAAATATAGATATAACATCCCAGCAGGACTTTGTAATGATTAATAATGTTATTACTAGTGTAAATTCGGAGTTACCAGATGCTACCATTGAGATTGACGGTACAGGCGTGGTGTGCGAAGATTTAAATAACATGAATGTGGATTTTACAGTCTATAATGTAAATAGCACTGATATATTGCCAGCAAATACACCTATCGCCTTTTATGCTAACGGGGTGTTGGCGGGACAAACACAAACGGTAAATGATATTCCCATAGATGGTTCTGAAAGTGGCTCACTTATAATTAGTATTCCTGTGGGAACACCCGCTGTATTTACCCTAACAGCAGTTGTAGATGATATTGGTAATGGTACAGGGATAGTGGCCGAAACAAATGAAAGCAATAATGAATTTTCAGTGCAAATAGACCTTTCTGAAGCCGTAGATTTATTTGGTCCAGATATAGAAAGTTGTGTGGGGATGGTTGTTGTACTAGATACGGGAATTGCAAATCCAGATTTTACGTGGACTTGGTATCGAAATGGAATTTTAATTCCAGGTCAAAATGGCCCAACCTTATCAGTAACCACGAGTGCTAATTACAGCGTAGATGGAGTGGAAGGAATTTGTCACATTGTAGATGATGTTAATGTAAATTTTAACCCTCAACCTGTTGCCAATGAACCCGAAAATCTTTACCAATGTAATGATGGTACTAATCCAGGGATTTTTGATTTAACGCTTAACGACCCAAATATCATGGGGGCTCAAGACCCTACAATATTTAGCATAACGTATCATGAGACTTTTTTAGATAGTGATTCGGGAGCAAATCCTATTGCCAACCCTGCAAATTATGTCATGATTCCTCCTGCCCCCCAGATTATTTATGCTAGAATTGAAGGTCAGTTAGGAATTTGTTACGATCTAACTCAATTCGAGTTGCGTTTCCCAATGGCTATGCCAGGGAGCGTTCCTTCTTTTGAAGTTTGTGATCAAGACCAAACAGGAGATGAACCCATAGATTTATCCTTTGAATTTGATAGCTTTGTTTTAAATGGTGAAACAGCGACATTCTATGATATTACTTACCACACAAGTCAAGCTGATGCGGATGCGGATATAAATCCCTTGCCAACTCCTTACTTTGTTCCTGTTCCAGGTCAAACTATTTATATACGTTTAGAAAATATACGTTATAGTCCTGCTTATACGTGCTACAATACAACTACCGTTGATATTATAGTACATGAAGTGCCTTTGCCAAACCCCAACCCCGCTCCCTTAATTTTATGCGACGACGACAATGATGGGTTTATGGAGTTTGATTTAAGTCTGGCTGATGATGATTTAACGGGTGGTGATCCTGATTTGGTAGTGACCTACCACGGTACGATGTTAGATGCCGAGAATGGGATATTGCCCATAGGTCCTT